>NZ_KB905622.1 GCF_000380965.1 Paenibacillus ginsengihumi DSM 21568
TGCTCATCCAAGTTCTTCACGCGTTCCATGGCCTTCGCCGATACAACCGCGGCTCGGCTTCCTCTTGTCCCTTTCGGGTTGATATTTTCACGATGCGGCAGGATTCACTTGATGTTACGGCCTGCAAGTTTGCTTCCTTCCGCCTTTTGCGGAGCTTTTCACAGGGCTTCAGACGCCGGATTTCTCCGACGCCTGCCTGCTAGCTACGGGGCAGCTTGGCCTTTACCCCGACCGGACTTGCACCGGTTAGTTATGCCTAGCTTGGCTAGGCGCGCGTTGTATTATGTGCAACAATTTGGGCGCTGCGGGCTTCAAACCGGGGAATATCGCCCGAAATGTTGCATTCTTTACAACTTTGAGGCGCTGATGCGGGTTATCCCTCCGTTTTTGTTGTACAAAATACAGCATTTGTTGGCACTCTTGGAAACTCAGCGGTAGTCCGCCGACCAAATGTTCAGTTGCCGCAGGTGACGACGGGTGGCGTAAGGAATCGCTCGTCATAGGCGCCTCTCCCTTCGGCACCCTTCTCGTTACTCGGCAGGATGCTTTTGGCGGCCTGTTCGATCCAGCGAATGGGAGGCCGCAAATTCGGCTCGCCAGCGCCTTTGTAAAGATAAAAAACCGCCCCGCCATGGGACGGGACAGCCTGATAGAGATCCGGTTACAGCTCATTCGGTTCGATCTCGAAATCCGTATCGTTATTGCATATGCATTGCTTGAAGCCGGTATCGATTCTGCCTTTCTCTCTGCGGCCTTTCAAAATAAACCGCTCGCCGCACGATTTGCACCGAATCGTCACCTTCACCCGCTCTGGTACGACCGTCATAGCTTCCCTCCATTTGTCGCGCGAAATTGACGAGCCTATGACGAACGTATCCTTCGCCATCGATCGTCGCCTTCGGACTGGTCATTTCCATTATCATCAGACAGGATTGATAATCCCAGTATGGACAAACGAATCAAATTTTAACCCGGTCGTCACGGGAGGCGATGCGAAGCGGCGACTTGGCATTGGCCCGGTTCACCTTCCACAGGCTGCGCAGCCATAAATATACCATCAGCGGCACCATGAACCAGATCCAGTACGTGCTGGTCGTCATGAGAATATAGTCAAAGACGCCGTGCCAGAAGATCGGCTGCATCAAGGAAAGCAGCAAATGCCGTCTGGCCGTCGTTTCGGGCGCGAGCTTCGCTCTTCCGAGATGGTAGCCCATCAAAACGCCGAACATGGCATGCCCCGATACCGGCAGCAGCGCCCGAATCATTAAGGAGGAAAAGTTGGCCGAATGCAGAAAAGCGTAGAATATGTTTTCCAGCGTTGCGAAGCCCAGCGACACCGCCACCGCATACACGATGCCGTCGTAAGGCTCGTCAAACGACGTATGCTTGTAAATCGTAAAATAGATGATAAACCATTTCAAAAACTCTTCCAGACCAGCGGAGATCACGAACGAAAAGACGAAAGGATTGTCGCCCAGCCCTTGCACGAACGCCCGCTGCAGCACCATGACAGGGAATACGAGCAGCACGCCGAACAAGAATACGCGAAGCACGAGGGAGATCGGTTCGGTATCGTAACGGTCCTTCAAATAAAAATAAGACAGCAGTGCGACACCGGGCGCAATTGCCGCCATCAGGACAGACAAGACGCTCATGTGTCCCCTCCTATCTTGAAAATTTGGCGGTATACGCCGACAAAATTTCAATACCGCAGGTGACGACCGATGACAATAGGAAACGCTCGTCATAGGCGTCTATCTTGAAAATAGCCCAGGGCCCGCAGCTCATTTTCATCTTCTGATGGTGCTGCGCCAGCGGCATAGGCGTCTATCTTGAAAAATTGGACGGAACCCTCCTGCGAATTTTTCAACACCGAAGGTGACGACCGATGACGAAAGGAATCGCTCGTCATAGGTGTCTATCTTGAAAATTTCTGCGGTATCCAAACGCTCAATTTTCAATACCGCAGGTGACAGCCGACGACGAAGGTTATCGCCCGTCATAGGCGTCCTTCGATATATCCGCGGCAGCTTATGTAGTCGGGCGGTGCCGGATTACGATGCGCCGAACCGTACGCGCTCCAAAGCTGCAGCCTACACCCAACCGCGGAACCTTGCGGCCTCGGCCATCTTCCGAACGCCGACCATATAGGCGGCCAGACGCATATCGACATTTCTCGTTATATGAACATTATAGACATTTTCAAAGGCTTTTTCCATCACTTCTTGCAATCTGGAAAGTACTTCGGCTTCTGTCCAATAATATCCTTGATTGTTCTGAACCCATTCGAAATACGAAACGACAACGCCCCCGGCGCTGGCCAGCACATCCGGAACGATCAGCACGCCCCGTTCGGTCAAGATGCGCGTCGCCTCCAGCGTCGTCGGACCGTTGGCCGCTTCTACGACAATGGACGCCCGAATGCGGTCTGCATTGTCTGCCGTAATCTGGTTCTCGATCGCCGCGGGCACCAAAATATCGCATTCCTGCTCCAAAAACTCCCGGTTCGACAGCGTATTCTTGAACAGCTTCGTCACCGTGCCGAACGAATCGCGCCGATCCAGCAAATATTCGATATCGAGCCCATCCTTGTCGTACAGGCCGCCGTAAACGTCGGAAATGCCGACGACCTTCGCTCCCGCGTCGTGCATGAATTTGGCCAAATAGCTGCCGGCGTTGCCGAAGCCTTGAATGATCACCCGCGCGTCTTTCAGATGAATTCCTTTCTTCTTCAGCGCCTCGTTGATCATGATCGTCACGCCTCTGGCCGTGGCCGTCTCCCTGCCGTGCGAGCCGCCGAGCACAAGCGGTTTCCCCGTAATGAAGCCGGGGGCGTCGAATTCCCGGATGCGGCTGTATTCATCCATCATCCAGGCCATGATTTGCGAGTTCGTCATGACGTCCGGTGCCGGAATATCCTTGGTCGGGCCGACGATCTGGCTGATCGCCCGGACGTAGCCGCGGCTGAGACGCTCCAGCTCGCGAAAGGACATCTGTCTCGGATCGCATACGATTCCGCCTTTGCCTCCGCCGTACGGAAGGTCGACAATGCCGCATTTCAAGCTCATCCAGATCGACAGCGCCTTCACCTCGTCCTCTGTCACATCGGGGTGAAAGCGGACGCCGCCTTTGGTCGGGCCGACCGCATCGTTATGCTGCGCTCGGTAGCCGGTGAACACCTGCACCGAATCGTCGTCCATCCGCACCGGGATGCGCACCGTGAGCACGCGCATCGGCTCCTTCAACAATTGAACCATCCCGTCGGAATATCCGAGCCGGGTAAGGGCTTGCTCGATAATGTATTGAGTCGATTGCAGCACGTTCAAGTTCTCCGCCATGAAAACCACCCTTTGCTCAAGTAGCAATCGATTGTATTCTTGCACTCCTGCACCGCTGCCATTCGTCACTTCCCGCTCGTTTCGCAGCGTCCGCCTCCTACCGCAAAAAAAGCATTCCACAAAAACTCGCGTTTTTCTCGGAATGCTTGATCGCGTGCGCCTAAACCTTCGAGCGAGCGGAGCTTAAAATTTGTCGCAAAGCACCTTGACAGCATCGGATTCGATAATGAGCTTGCCGTATTCCTCCAATACCGCAGCGGTGAGCGAGGTCGCCTCGCCGAATTCGGACAGCACCGCCACGACGGCATGAAGCCGCTTCTCATCCATCCCTTCCGCGCCGAGCTTCAAAATCCATTGGTTTTTATATGAATAAAGCGTGCCGCCGTCGACGAGCAGCGGATTGACCGTCTTCGCCGCCCGCAGCAGTTCTTCAAAGTCGTGAAAAGCATACGTGATTTCATCTGTCTCATCCATGGTGACTTCAAGCTCGTAGACCTCTTCCAGCTCCTCGTCAAGATCGTCGGCATGGTTGAAATCCATCTTGCTCCGCGTCACGATGACGACCATCCCCTGCGCAGGCATCGTCAGCACTTCCACGGCCAGCGGCCCCGTAGCGTCAAACCCGAGCTCCGTATAGGCTTGGTCCATCATCTCGCTGAACAGCTCATGGACTTTCGGAATTTCTCTCCACATGTCGTCCTTGTGGATGCCTCGCTCCGTCAAGTCATCGAATGTGAGGAAAATCCGTATCTTGTCCTGACTCAAACGCTCCATCTTCATACTGGATTCCTCCCTTACCGACTGTACTAACAGCTTATGAAGATAGGCTAATATTGGTGAGCCACCTTCAAACGGCTTGTATCCGATTATACGACTATTATATCACAAGTAAACAAGAAAAGAACGGTTTTTGGCCCGTTCTAGCAAAAAGACGCAAACGCCGCGCGAACGGGGTTTGCGTCGATTACGCCATCGCAGCTTGGATTACTGGATCGGCTTCAATTCCTCTTTGTTTTTTTGCGATAAAATTTCTCCGATCTGCACCTTGAGGCCGGGGTCCTGGTTAATTATCGATTGAATTTTGCCGAGATTGGACCCCGTGCTTGCCTGCTGGCCGCCGGATGGAGCCGGCGCGGGAGCCGCCTTGTCCGTCGCGTCCGCCTGCTTGTTGCCGGCTTTGTATTTGCCCATGAGAGCCGACAGCATGGCCGGTTTTCTTCCGGAGAAATACATAACCGCCGCAGCGCCGGCCAATCCGCCAAGCAGAAATGCACCTATTCTCATGTCCATTCCTCCATCGAATTTGATGAGTTCCGTTTATATTGTCGGCGATCTTCCATAGGTGCATGCATTATAAAATCAGGAATCCGGCGTTCGGCGGTCTCTAGGCGCCCATTATCTGCCAGCCCCATACGACCAGACCAGCCACCAGAATAACAAGCAGCCATACAAGCGGGCGGTAAAAAAACCGCACCCATTTCTCGCTTTCCGGCGGGTGCACCGTGCTGCGCGGAGGCAGGAAGTGCTCGTCAAGTTCCGGACCCGTTCCGGAACCCGCTGCATGAACAGGAGGCTCAAGTTGGTTGTCGAAGGCTTTCTTTCCAGATGCCATAGCTTGTCTTCTCTCCTATCTTGAAAAATCAGCTTAGCCTGCAAGCTGAATTCTCAACACCGCAGGTGACGACCGATGACGACAGGAAGCGCTCGTCATAGGCGTCTATCGCAACTGAAAGGGGACGGCCGGGTGACGAAGCATACGCCCGTCATTCGCGCCTGTAGCGCAGTATGCACCCCATGACCAAATCAATTGCAAAATGGGCCGCGATCGGCGTCCATAAAGAGCCGGTCCGCAAGTAAATCCAGCCGAGCCCGTAGCTGATCGAAAAAACGAGCCCCGTCATCAACCAGTGCCGCAGATACCGCACGTGAATGGCGGCGAACAATATGCTCGTCCAATACGGGCCCCAGGCCGCCTGAATGGCGCCGCGGAACAGCAACTCCTCGCAGATCGATACGAACAGGCAAATCCAGACGATATGCCACAGCGGACGGCGGGCAAACAGCTTTTCGTTAATCCCTCCGTCATCCGCCACCTCTTCGGGCACCCAGCGGAAAATCAGCAGCTCGACAGCAAGAACGATCCATGCAAACCCGAGGCCCCATATGAGAATTTGCGCGCCAGGCCGCAAGCTGAGCATCGCTTTGAAATCCGGCTTTTGAAACAGAAAAATAATGCCCGCGATCAGCAGAACAACCAATTGAGTCATGTATAAATTGAGCAAAAGCATGCGGTCATCCAGCTCGTGGATGTCGGCCTTTTTTAGCCTGAAACGACTAAAATCAATTTTTTTCATAAAATTATTCCTTTTTATAAGCAATTAGTCCTATGCGAACAAGAAATTATAGCCTATACTATCCATTAAGGCAGAAATAACCGCGACAAGGAGCTCTAGGCAATGGAAAAACGTCTGACACAATCCGACTATTTATTCGTTCTTCTGTTCATTTTCATGCTGGTCGCCGCCTTGGGCGCCTTCTTTTTCGGCTTGAAGCTGGGCAACGAGAAAGCTTCTGCCAGGTACGAAGTCCTACTTGCGAAGCTGGGCGCGCAGGACGATACGCTGAACGCCTATCAGCAGCAGTATCTGGTTTCCTTCTATCATACCATTTATCAGCCTTACAGGGAATTTCATCAGCGTTGGTTCGACAGCATGAGCGAGCTTGCAGCCGCTCCTGAAGCCGACGCTTCGCGGATTTTGAAACAATTGTCGAAGCTGGCCGCAGACAAATACGACGAGCTTGGCAAAAAATCGATGCCCGCGTCGTCCCCGCTGCTTGCCGATGCGCTGGCCGACTACCGACGAAGTCTCAAGCTGTTCGCCGAGGGGCTTGACGGGGCCTATTCGAAGGCAGACGCGGCGCCGGCCTCCGCGCTGGTCGGGCTGTTGACGGCCGATCCGCATTTGACGGAAGCCAAGTCGCTTGCGCTCAAGGCGGAAGAGCGATTTTACGCCGCCATTGTCAAATGGAACGAATCGCAGGCCGCCCTGCCGAGCGCCCCGGCTCCGGAGCAGCCGCTCGCTTTCCAGGACTGGAACGGGCTCGGGTTCAATATGAAAGCCGATTACGTCGCCCAATGGCTCGTCAGACAGAAAGCGTTCCACCCTTTTACGCCGCACGACGCGGTCAGCCGCGCCGACGAATTGATCGCCTCCGGGCAGGCGTCCAGGATGAACCTCACGGAGGTAGGTCAAGTGCTTGAGCTGCTGATTGCGACCGATGCGGTCCGTCCCGGCGATTTCATGCGCTACAAGAGCCGGTATGCAGGCGAAACGCTGCCGCAGTTGCCTTTTTATACAGAGTAAGCCGGACCGTGTCCGGGAATAGCTGTTTGAACTTGTGCAAACGGGCCGCTTCCGAAGGCCAATTTGTCTCCTTCGGAAACGGCTCTTTTCTATTGCCGCAGCGCCGGTCAAAGGGCCTAGTCGTAGGCAAACCCTCGCAGCTGCGCCAGCGCGGCCATGCCGCCTTCCACATTGACCAGGCTCGCGAAGCCTTGGCGGTGAAGATAGCTGCAGACATGCTCGCTGCGGACGCCGTGTGCGCAGACGACATAAATGGTCCGGTCTCTGGGCAGCTCGTTAAGACGGGCAGGGATTGTATTCATCGGCATGAGCTGCGCTTCGTCCAGCCGGTAGTATTCCCATTCCCACGGCTCCCGCACATCGATGAACAGCGCTTCTCCCAGCCCTTCTTCTTCCAGCATGCGCAAAAAATCCGCCGGCTTCATCGAATCGAACGTTTCCATGAGTAAATTCCCCCTTTCCGACCCTAAGGCATTGCACGCCAACAGCATACCGGATTTCCCGCCTTCCGGCAAGGCGATCCCGGGCTCGCGAAGGCTTTCCCCGCTCGAGATGGTTTCACAAAAATTTCATAAACGCAATTCCCGGCGGCATCTATTGACAACGGGGAAACGGACATGGTACGCTTATGAAAAATTTTCATTCGTTACAAGACGATGACGGAGACAAGCATTTCGTTTGAAAGCGCCAGAGAGCCGGTGGTTGGTGCGAACCGGTCGCAAGTAAAGATATGCGGAGCACTCCGGAGTCGCTGCGTTGAACCCTGCACAAGGCATTAGATGCAGCCGGTTGGATACCGTTACAAGTCCCGGTCCGCTCGCAGCGGACCAAGCGAGGCCGTCCGTGCGAACGGGCGGTGAATTAGGGTGGCACCACGAAGCGAGCTCTTCGTCCCTTGCATACGGCTGACGTATGGGGAGATGAGGAGTTTTTTTGTTGCCGCCATACACAAATACGCAAGGCATAAAATTGGGAGGTACTGCAAACATGTTCAAGGTATTGGTCATGGACGGAATCAGCGATCAGGGGATTCAGCTGCTTTACGACGCCCCGGATGTGACGGTGGAGAAAAAACAAGGCTTGTCCGAGGATGAGCTCATCGCCATCATCGACCAGTATGACGCGCTGCTTGTGCGCAGCGCGACAAAAGTGACGGCGCGCGTGATGGAAGCCGCCCCTAAGCTGAAGGTCGTCGGCCGCGCCGGCGTCGGCGTTGACAACATCGATCTGGATGCGGCGACCAAGCGCGGCATCATCGTCATCAATGCGCCTGACGGCAATACGATCGCTACCTGCGAGCTGACCTTCGCCATGATGATGTCGACAGCCCGTTCCATTCCCCAGGCGTACAAGAAGACGACCGGCGGCGAATGGGACCGCAAGTCGTTCGTCGGCGTCGAGCTGCGCAACAAGGTGCTCGGGGTGCTCGGCATGGGCCGGATCGGCAGCGAGGTAGCCAAGCGGGCCAAAGCGTTCGGCATGGACGTATACGGCTTCGACCCGTTCCTGACGGAAGAAAGAGCGGAGAAGCTCGGCGTCAAGATGGGCACGGTTGACGAGATTTGCCGGGTGGCCGATTTCATTACAGTGCATACCCCGCTGACAAGCGAAACGCGGCACATGATCTCCCGTCCGCAGTTCGAGATCATGAAGAAGGGCGTGCGCATTATCAACTGCGCCCGCGGCGGCATTATCGACGAGCAGGCGCTCGTGGAAGCGATCGATAAGGGCATCGTCGCCGGAGCGGCCTTCGACGTCTTCGAGGAGGAACCGCCGCGTCCGGAGCATCCTTTCCTGAACAACCCGAAAATCGTCGTCACTCCGCACCTCGGCGCATCCACAGTGGAGGCGCAGGAGAACGTGGCCATCGACGTGTCGGAGGAAGTGCTGCACATCCTGCGCAATGAACCGTTCAAAAATGCCGTCAATATGCCGCCTGTACCGGCTGACGTCATGAACAAGCTGCAGCCTTATTTCCATCTCGGAGCGAAGCTCGGTTCGTTCGCCGGCCAAATCGTCGACGAGGCCGTCAGCGAAATTATCGTCTCGTATTCCGGAGAACTGATCGATGTGGATACGTCCCCGCTCACCCGCTATATCGTTCAAGGCGTGCTGAGCAAGCAGCTGGAAGGCGTGAACATCGTCAATGCCATCCATGTGGCGAAGTCCCGCGGCGTCAACGTCGTCGTGCAAAAATCGGCGGCCAGCCAAACGTTCACGAACCTGCTGTCGGTTACGCTCAAGACGAAGAACACAGAGCGCAAGCTCTCCGGCACGCTGCTTTCGGGCTACGGCGAGCGCGTCGTGCAGATCGACCAATATCCTGTCGACATTTCGCCGGAAGGGCATCTGCTCCTGATCTCGCATAACGACCGCCCGGGCATTATCGGCAAAGTCGGCACGCTGCTCGGCACAAACGACGTGAACATCGCCACGATGCAGGTTGGCCGCAAGGTCGTCGGCGGTTCCGCGATCATGGTGCTGACGACGGACAAATCGACGCCGAAAGAAGTGATCGCAGAGCTGGCGAAACTGCCCGAGCTGATTCAAGTGCAGGAGCTTACGCTGTAATTGTTTCACGAACAACAAGATTATCCTCGTTTTTTCAACAAAAACAAGAGCTTCCGTTCGACCGCCGAGGTCGAATCGGAAGCTCTTCTTGTTTGGAGAAGGCGCGATTTGTCATATCTTCACGCATTTTCGTCCAGCTGCGGCAGGAAGATGCTGAACGTCGTGCCTTGCCCTACCTGGCTTTTGACTTGCGCGTCGCCCTGATGGGCCTCGATGATGTTTTTAGCGATCGACAGCCCGAGTCCCGTGCCGCCGGATACGCCGCGCGTACGCGCCTTGTCGGCCTTGTAGAAGCGCTCGAAAATGTAAGGCACGTCCTCCGCCGGAATGCCCTGCCCCTGATCGCTGACATCGATGCGAACCATGCGCCGGCCGCTGCGCAGCTCACTCTCCGCGCGCATGGTGATCGACTTGCCCGGCGGCGTATGGCGTATGGCGTTGTCCAGCAGATTGGTCAGCACCTGCTCCATCCGGTCTTCATCCGCATTGCACATATAATGCTCGCTGCCAAGTAGATCGCACACAAGCGTCAAGCTGTGCTCCTTGGCGAGCGCCGCGAATTTGCGGTGCACGCGGCGAATGAGCACGCCGACATCCATCGGCCGCAGATGAAGCTCCATCGTGCCCGATTCCATCTTCGCCAGATCGAGCAAATCGCGCACAAGTCTGCCCATGCGCAGCGATTCGTCGTGAATAACCTGCGCCAGCTCCTTGCGTTCCTCGGGCGAGGCGGCGATATCGTCGATCAGCGCTTCGCTGTAGCCCTGCAGCATCGAAAGCGGCGTTCTGAGCTCGTGCGATACGTTGGCCAGGAAGTCTTTGCGCAGCTTATCCAGCCGGTGCTCTTCCGTCACATTGCGCAGCACGGCGACGACGCCGCGCACCCCGTCGCGCGAATACAGCGGAGCCATGACGATCGACCATACCTCGCTTTTGACGTTCAGCTTGGACGTCAGCTCCCGCGGATCGGCCATGACGGTTTCGAACAGCGGCCGCATCGGCCCGGGCACCTTAGGCAGCGGCGGCTCTTGCTCCTGCTCTCCCGCTTCCGGCAGCGAACCGTCGACGGCGTCCGGCCAGTCATGCTCCCAGCCGAGGTGATTCCATTCGCGAATCACCTTCTCTCCTTCCGGATTCGTTAAAATAACGACGCCATCCGCATCGATCGTCATGACCGCATCGGCCATGCTGCGCAGCACGCTGGCCAGGTGCTCCTTCTCATGGTTCAGCGCCTTGATCGTCTCGGCCAGCTCGGCGCCCATATGATTGAACGTCTTGCCGAGCTCCCCGATCTCGTCCGGGAAGTTCGTCGGCACCCGGGTGCCGAACTGCCCTTTGGACATGAGGTCGGCAGCTTTGTTCAGCTGCCGGATCGGCTGGGTTATTTTCGTAGATAAGAAAAAGGCAAAAAACGTCGTCATCGAAAAGCCGATGATCCCTACGACGACGAATAAATTTTTCACATAATTTTGCATTTCGGCAAACGATTGCGTCACTTGATACAGCACAAGGGCGCCGATAATGTTCGTTTGCGATTCATTTGCGATCGGCACCGCTACTGCAGTGTATTGGCCGTTGACGCCATACCTGGGCCTTCCGGCCGTGCCGGTCTGATTGTCGATCGAGGCTCCAGCGAAGACCGCGCCAAGCTCCTGCTCGGTAAAAAAGTCGTTGTAGCGGAACGCCGCGCCGGTCTCGGGGCTCACCCCTTCGGGCACAGGCAGCGGCACGTCGAGCGGCTTGAAATCGGTGGAGATCGCGATTACGGATGCTTCCTGGGCGCTCAGCAGCTCGTTGACAAGCTGAATGTACGAGGGGATATCCCGATGCAGCGAATAATCGATAGCCACCTTCGCCGCCAGCTTCCGCATGTTTTCCGTCTGATCCTGCGATTTCGGGAACGATGTTTCGATATATTGAAACAAAAACAGGCCGAGTGTCAGCAGCACTACTGCCACCAGCCCGATAATCGTCATCCATAGCTTTCCTACGATGCTTTTGAATATAAACACGTTATTTCGGCACCTCAAGCTTGTAGCCTACGCCCCAAACGGTCGTGATCATGGAAGCGGCCTCGGCGGATACCTTGTTCAGCTTCTCTCTCAGTCTCTTCACATGCGTGTCTACGGTCCGCAGGTCGCCGAAAAATTCGTAATTCCACACGTCCTTCAGCAGCTCCTCGCGGGAGAACACTTTGTCCGGCGAAATCGCCAAATAATGCAGCAGCTCGTATTCCTTCGGCGTCAGGGCGACCTCTTGACCGCCGGCGGTCACGCGGTGAGCGTCGTGCTCGATGACCAGATGCGGAAAGACGATTTTGTTGCTTGTCGCCGCTTCCTTGGACAAATAAGCGGTAACGGACGAGCGGCGCAAAATGGCTTTAACCCGGTAAATCACTTCGCGCGGGCTGAACGGCTTGACGACATAATCGTCGGCCCCCGATTCGAAGCCTTGCACGCGGTTCGATTCCTCGCCCTTCGCCGTCAGCATAATGACGGGCGTCGCCTTCACTTGGCGCAGACGGGAGCATACTTCATTGCCGTCCATACCCGGCAGCATAATATCAAGCAAAATAAGATCGTAGTCGAAGTCCAGCGCCTTCTTTAGCGCCGTCTCCCCGTCCTCTGCTTCGTCGATAATATAATTTTCCTTCTCCAAATACATGCGGAGCAAACGGCGGATACGTTCTTCATCGTCAACGACGAGAATAGTCATTTGATGATCGCTCACAAGCGCACCTTCTTTCTTTGTAATGAGCTTAAGCGGGCGGGCCGCCTCGCATGAGCGGATCAGACGCCCGCGTACGAATGCAAGCCCGCGATGATCAGATTCACGCCGATCAGCGTGAACATCACAATGAGAAAGCCAATGACGGACAGCCAGGCCGACTTTTTGCCCTGCCAGCCGCGGGAAAGCCGCAGATGCAGGTAGGCGGCGTAAAACAGCCAGACGATGAGCGCCCATACTTCCTTGGGGTCCCATCCCCAGAAGCGCCCCCATGCTTCATGGGCCCAGATCATGGCAAAAATAAGCGCGCCCAGGGTGAAGATCGGATAGCCGATGGCGATCGAGCGGTAGCCGATCTCGTCGACATCCTCGTTGTCCATCCCTTTGGTGAGCGGCTGGAGCGCCGCGCCCAGCGACTTGCGGAGCACGAGCCGCAGCAGCGCGTACAGCAGCGTTCCGAGCAGCAGGGACCAGACGACGGTATTCAGCTTGCGTCCCGCATTGGACCCTTCCATCCATGACGGCGCTTCGAACGGAGCATCGGTCATGCCGAAGAACGGCTTCATCTCGATCAGCTGCCCCTCATGCGGCTTGAAAATCGGCGGAAGCACGTATTCGACCGTTTGCGTCACCGTCTGCTCGACCTTGTTGCTGTCCACATAAGTGACCTCGTTCGAGAAGCTGGCATGATATCCGGCCGCATTGAAGCCGAACACCGCGACGACGAAGGAGATTACCGTAAGCAGCGTAAACAAGGTAAACTCGACTCCGCGCTGTTCCCTGCGGCTGGCCTTGTCCTTGGCCGAAAAATCGACGGCCTGCAGCAGATACAGGATGCCGGCAGCGAAGCCGACGGCGAAGAACGCTTCGCCGAGGGCGGCGGTCGTGACGTGAATTTTCAGCCAGTAGCTCTGCAGCGCCGGTATGAGCGGCTGCACCTCCCGCGGGAACACGGAAGCGTAGGCGATGATGATGACGCTGATCGGAAGCGCGAAGATGCCCAACACCGCCGCGCGATAAATCAGATACAAGACGATGAACGCCAGCGTAGTCATCATGCCGAGGAAGGTCATGAATTCGTACATGTTGCTCGTCGGAATATGTCCCGCTTCGGCCCATCGGGTGATGAAAAAAACGACATGCGCCAGGAATCCGGCAACGGTCAGCCCAAGACTGATATTCCCCCAGCGCCGCGAGTAAGCTGCCGGATCGTCCACGGCGAATTTGCGCCCCGCCACGGAAATGACGAATCCGAGAAAAGCGATATTGTAAATGATAAACGCTGTCAGCAAAAAAGAGCTGCTGCTCACTTGCGTTCTCCCTCCCGGTCCAATTGCTTCGGTTCGATGGAATAACCCGTTTTGTTCAGCACTTCAGCGACCTCCTTGCGAAGCCCGAACCAGTTCTTGTTCGTATGCGCCCCGAGCGACAGCACGCCGTCGTCAATGCGCAGCCATATTCTCCGGTGATGCCAGTAGAAGCCCATGATCACGCCGATCATAAAGATCGCCGATCCGACCCATATGTACGGCAAAGCCCGGTCGACGCGGATGTTCAAATAGCTGACGAACTCGGAGATGCCGACATCGTCCATCGAGCCTACGGACAGCTCCAGCTTCTCTGCCAGCGCGCCGTTCAGCGTATCTTGGCGGAACGTCTGCTTATCGATCTGACGCGGAAAATAAATGTACGGTTCCCCTGTCGGGTCCAGTCCGGGACCCGTGATCGAGAAGACAAATGCGGGCGCCTTCGGCTGATTGGACAAGGTGATCGGCGTGCCCGAGGCATCGAGTCCGAATTCCGGGAAATAGGCTTTGAGCTGCAGCGTATAATCGCCCACCTTATAGCTTTCGGCCGGACGGCTCATCGACAGCTCGAAGCTGCCGTACACTTCGCCGGTCCGCTTATCTTTCAGGCTCGGCCTTACGGAGAGCAGCATCGGGTTCTGTTCGAAGTCGAACTGGTAAGCAAGCAGCCCGTTGTACTCCATCGGCTCGTTCACGATAATATCGTCCCGGTGCACCTCCTCCAGCACGGGTGGCTTGCCTGGATCGTCGCAGTCGGCCGTGCAGCGGTACAGCACCGCCTTCGTCTCGAACCGCTTCGGAACCTGCTGCCCGCGGTCGCGGAACTCCTCGGACATTTCGCTTTCCTCGTAGAATTCGATCGTAAACTTCTCGTTCTTCAGATAATAGTTCGTCTCCGGTATTTTCACCGGCTGCCCCTCGGGAAAAGCCAGGTGCTGGTCCATGTGCCAGCCGGGAATGTTGCGCATCAGGACGGCAGCCAGAAAAATGATGAGACCGATATGATTGACGTACGGTCCCCAGCGGCTGAACCGATGCTTCTCGGCGAGCAGGGCCGTCCCCTCCCGGTGGACACGATAGCGCCGGGCCTTCAGCGCGGCAGCGGCCTGCTCGATCCAGGCTTCCTCGGAAGGAGCGGGAGCGCCCGCTTTCCCTGCGGGAAGAGCCTCTTGGAAGGACACCTTTTGCCGCAGGATGAAATGGAAGTGCTTGCGGATCTGCTGCTTGGACAGCGCCCGGTACAGCGGCAGCACCCGGTCGAGACTGCAGATGACAAGCGAAGTCCCGATCATGAACAGCAACGTAATGAACCACCACGACTCGAACGTGTGCGACAATCCGAGCAAATAATAGATGTGACCCAAGATGCCGTACGTTTCCTTATAATAGACCGAAGGGTCGATGTTCAGAAACGTATTTTCCTGCGGATAAATCGTGCCGAGCGCAGAGGCGATCAGCGTAATGACGATCATGTAGATCGCGTTGCGCACAGAGGAGAAAAAATTCCAGATGCGGTCCAGCCATCCCGGATTTTCCTTCTGCGAACGGCGGGCAACCCCGTCGTAGCGCATCTCCAGCGGAGCCGTGCCGCTGTCGTCGGCAAGCGGCTTGCCGCACGATTCGCAAAGGATCGTCCCCGTATGATTTTGATGGCCGCACTCGCATTTCGTATTATGAATCATATCTGCTTCAGCCTTCTTTATCGCGATTGCCCGGCAGATGGCCTGGAAGCTTGCCGGCCTCCCGCATACCACTTGCCGGGCTGCTGTTATTGGGTGATCGCCGCGAGCCTTTGCTCGATGATCGCATCGTCCATAACGCCCTTGTGAATGTCTGAAATTATGCCGTCCGGACCGATGAAGAACGTCGTCGGATACTGCGTCACGCCGTACCTTTTGCGAATCTCCTCATTATCGTCGAGCAGAATCGGGAAGCTGACCTTGTATTGTTCGATGAAATTGGCGACCGTCACCTTGCTTTCGCCCAAATTCACCCCGAGAAAGGCGACCTTATTCTTGTCCCATTTGTCGAACTGCCGCTGAATGGCCGGCATTTCGTAGCGGCATGGCTCACAGAACGTTCCCCAGAAATTGACCACAACCGCCTTGCCCTTCAAATCGGACAATTCGTAGGTCGCTCCGTCCATGCCCTTGAGCGTAAAATGGGGGGCCTTGCCGCCAACGGACGGCTTCTCGTTGTTTGCGAACAAATTGCTGGCGATCGTCAGCGCCCCGACGGCGACGATGATGGCGAAGATGGCGATTTGGACCCATTTTCTATTGTTTCCCATCTTTTCACACCTTCAAACGATTGGATGTTGAGCCTACCATCATTATAGCGAAGTTTGCCAATGCAGATCGAGCGGTTTTTGAATATTGTGTGTCTCCTTGACCGCCGCCCGGCGGCCGCTAAAAGTCGCGAGCACCGGTTATGAGCCGCTATTCGGACGCTTCCCCGCCTCCAGCGCCGCGGCGCGAAGCTCCTTGATCTCCTCGGCCGTCAAGTGGCGGTATTTGCCTCTAGGCAAGCCGGCGAGCAAAATCGGACCGAACTTGATCCGCTTCAGCTTTTGCACGGGATGGCCGATCGCCTCGAACATTCTGCGCACCTGACGGTTGCGGCCTTCGTAAATCGTGACTTGTATGACCGCCTCGTTCTTGTCCAGATCGATATCGTAATATTCGGCTTCGGCGGGCGACGTCATGCCGTCCTCCAGCTCGATGCCGCTGCGCAGCTTGTCCAGCTTCGTGCCATGCGGCACCCCTTTCACCGTCGCCAGGTATGTACGCGGCACATGGTGTTTCGGATGCGTCAGCAGGTGGGCGAATTCCCCGTCGTTGGTCAGCAGCAGCAGTCCTTCCGTATCATAGTCGAGCCGCCCGACAGGGTAAATGCGCTCCCGGATGTTCGTAAAGAACGAAGCGACCGTCTTGCGTCCTTCCGGGTCCGAGGCGCTTGTAATGACGCCTTTCGGCTTGTTAAAAAGAACGTATACTTTCTTCTCCTGTCGGATCGGGCGGCCGTCCACCTTGATCGCATCCTGCTTCGGATCGACCTTAACCCCCATATCCCTTACGATCTGCCCGTTCACTTCGACCCTTCCGGCGCGGATCATCTCTTCGCTTTTGCGCCGGGAGGCTACCCCCGCTTCGGCCAGCACTTTTTGCAGTCGTTCCAGCATGATCAATTTTCACCTCAAGCTAATGATAACGATCCTCGGGGGAAATCACAAGCTCGGACCACGGGAACGACGAGCCCGGGCACGTTATCGTATGCGGAAAAATGTCGTCCTGCTCGAAACGAAACGTCGCCGACAGCTTCATGATCAGCTTGCTCAGCACAAAAAGCTGCTCTTTCTCTTCCGCCGAATAAGCTTCGCGGCGCCGCGAAAAGTCCCCTTCGAGGCAAACATGAATGTACAAAGGGTCGGTCTGCTCCGAAGCCGGCACGATGGTTCCATCCTTGCCGATAAAAAAATCGTAGCCTTTGCCGTTGATGGACGGGCAGGCCGAATGGTGAACAACGATGCCGTAATACTGCATGGGAACCACCTCTTCGTACGGTTTTTCATGCAGTATATGTGCCTTGTTCGCCGATGGTGAAGCCGCCGCATCGAATATCGTTTCGCGGCCGGCCGCGCACGAACATCGCGTCGGGCGAGCGCATTCCGCGCCGGCGGACGCATCCCGAGCCAGCGGGCGCATCCCGCGTTGGCGGGCGCATCCCGCGTCGGCGAGCGCATCCCGCGTTGGCGGGCGCATCCCGCATGGCGCTGCTCCTCCCCGGGCGCATGGCTGAGCCGGCTGGTTTGCGCCGTATCGTCGGACCTCTCCACGAGCACACCCGGGCACAGAAGGCAGCGAATCCTGCAAAAAATGCAACATTTTTCGCATTCTTTGTGCAATTGGAAGGGTAATGTTGTATTTTGTGCAACAATTTGGGCGTAGTTGGCCCCAAAGCCAGGAGCATCGCCCGAAATGTTGCACTTTCTGCAACATTGAGCCGCTATGGCGGTTTATCCCCCCGTTTTTGTTGTACAAAATACAACATTTGCTCACTATCTTGAAAATTTGGCGGTATACGCCGACAAAATTTCAATACCGCAGGTGACGACCGATGACGACAGGAATCGCTCGTCATAGGCGTCTATCTTGAAAATAGCGCTTGGTGCGCCGCGGCACATTTTCATCTTCTGATGGTGCTGCGCTAGCGGCATGGGCGTCTATCTTGAAAATAGCCCCCAGGGCGGGCGGCCCGTTTTCACCATCTGATGGTGCTGCGCAAGCCGCATAGAAGACTATCTTGAAAATTCGGCGGTAATCACAATCTCATCTCTAACGCAAGTGACAAACGCTATTTTGCTGAATCGTACCCTGTTTAAAATGTAGCGCAACTGGGAAGCGCTATTTTGCCAAAAACACTGAATCGGGTAGCCCAAAATGCGAAATAAGGCTGCTCACTTGCGTTACAATTTCAAATCGAGCGTTTTGAGGGAAATAAGCTCTGTGGCTTGCGTTAGCTTAAGGTTTGCACTAGGTCTGCCCGGCCAAACGTGAGCCCACGGCCAGCGAAGCGCTATTCGAAGGGCTAGCGAAGCGAGCAACCGATTCCCGGCAGCTCGGGCCCGAAGATCGCAAGTGCCGGCGACGATCAATTGCAGAGAAACGTTCGCTTGCAAAGAGACGTTCGCTTGCAGAGGGGCGCTCGTTTGCCGAGAACGTCAAGCAAGCGCTCCCCTTGGCAGCGATCCGGAAGCGAGCAAAGGTGCTTCCACATTGTAAAAAGCGGAAATGCACGAATGCACTCCCGCCAGTTATCCGAAAACCAAATAACAGATGACGATCGAGGCGATAAAGCCGACCGCATCGGAAATCAGTCCGACTTTCAAGGCGTAGGCAGCCTTGCGGATGCCGACGGCGCCGAAATACACCGTAATGACGTACAGCGTCGTATCGGTGCTCCCCTGGATCGTCGAGGCGATGCGGCCGATCATGGAGTCCGGACCGAACTGCTGAATCAGATCGGTCGTGTAGGCCAGCGAGCCTGCGCCGGTAATCGGCCGCAGCAGCGCAAGCGGCAGCACCTCGCTCGGGATGCCGAGCGCGGCGCAGAGCGGCTTCAGCCAGCCGATCACGAAATCCATCGCCCCCGACGCGCGAAACACGCTGATGGCCACCATCATCCCTACCAGAGTCGGAATGATGCGTATCGCCGTATCGAAGCCGTCCTTCGCCCCCTCGACAAACGACTCGTAGACCGGCACCTTGCGGTAAGCCGCGTATAACGGAATGAAGACGACGATGACGGGGATGGCCCACGCCGAAATCAGGTTGACGAAATCCAGCAAGCGCGATCATCCTTTCCCCGGCCCGATCGGATGGCTGCGCCTTCGGTACCATCTGTCGACGAGTATGGCCGCCGCCGTCGAGATGAAGGTCGCCAGCAGCGTCGTCCCGACGATGTCGGCGGGATTCGCCGATTGAAAGTTCATCCGAATGGCGATGAGCGTCGTCGGAATGAGCGTAATGCTGGCCGTATTCAAAGCGAGCAGCGTGCACATCGCCGGGCTCGCCTGATCCTTGTGCGGGTTGAGCTTCTGCAGCTCCTGCATCGCTTTGATGCCCATCGGCGTCGCAGCGTTGCCGAGCCCCAGCACATTGGCGCTCATGTTGGACATGATGTAGCCGAGAGCGGGGTGGTCCTTGGGAACGCTTGGAAACAGAAAGCGAATGGCCGGACGCAAGGCGGCCGATATTTTGTCCAGGAGGCCCGCATCCTCGGCGATACGCATGATGCCCAGCCAAAACACCATAATACTGATGAGGCCGAAGCAGACGGTAACGCCGCTCTTGGCGCCGTCGAAGACCGCCTCCGTGACCAGCTCAATATTCCCTTGGGCCGCTGCGGCAATAAATCCGGCAACGAGAAAAAACAGCCAAATAACATTCACCATCAGTGATCTCTCCCTTCCGCGCTGCGCCCGTCATGCCGTCCACTCCGTCACAAGGAGCCCGCAAACAGCAGCTTGGCCAGCCGCCGCACTGCATCGAGCCATTGCTGCCCCCATCCGGAATCGCGCTGCGACTCACTGAACGAGAAGGCGGATCGCTCCTTCAGCTGCAGTCTCGGGCTGCCCTCAGCAACGAGCGGCACAGAGCCAATCGTTTGACCGGCCAGTTTGAAGGTAGCGCGGCCGACCTCCCCGAGACGGTAATGGACCGAGCGCTGATCGTTCAGCGACGTTTCGACCGTAAACTGCTCCCGCTCGCTCTGCTCCGCCGGATACTCGAACCCGGCCCCGGCGACGAAGCCTTCCTTGCCCAGCGGCTTGCCTTTCTCCGCCAGCGGCAGCAGCGGGTAATGCGCGAAGCCGTAATCGAGCAGCCGCGTATGGTCGAGCCAATCGTCGGGATCGTTCAGCGTCACGACGGCAAGCTGCTGGCCGCCCCGGGTGGCGGATGACACGAGGCAGCGCTTGGCCAGCTTCGTATATCCTGTTTTCACTCCGTCTGCTCCCTCGTAAAGGCTCAGCATTTTGTTCTTGTTCGTCCAGGAATAATCCCACGGTTCGTTCGGGTTCGGCACCTTCTTCACCTTCGTGCGAACGATTTCCTGAAAAACCGGATTTTTCAGCGCATAAGCCGTCAGCTTGGCCAAATCGTGGGCCGTGGAGTAATGCCCCTCTTCGTCCAGCCCGCTAGGATTTTTAAAGCTGGTGCCGGTCATGCCGAGCATCTTCGCTTTCTCGTTCATCAAATGAACGAAGCCTTCCTGCGTCTGCCCCACATGCTCCGCAATCGCCGTCGCGGCATCGTTGCCTGACCGGAGCATCAGGCCGTAGAGCAGGTGCTGCAGGCTCATCTCCTCACCCAGCTTCAAATAAATCGACGAGCCTTCCTTGCCGAAGGCGTTTCTGCTCACCTGGACTTGGTCGGACAGATCGCCATGCTCGATCGCGACGATCGCTGTCATAATCTTGGTCAAGCTGGCGATGCGCATCGGCTTGTCTCCTTGCCGGCTGAATAAAATGCGGCCCGACTTCACATCGATCAGCGCGGCGGCTTCCGCATGCACCGAGACGGCCGGAGCGGCATGGACCTTGCCGGAACCCGCCGGATGCATCATGAGCAGCGAACAGATCAATAACAGCAAGCAACCCCTTCTCATCGGCACCCTCCCATGACGATAGTCGCCGGATTGTCTGGACGAGCACTCCGGCATCCACCCAACATCTTGTACCATATATATGCTTGGCCTACCGGGTTCATGTCCAAGCCGGTAGAATAAGAAGAGCCCCGCCCCCCGGCGTGGCTCTTTATCGTACATATTCTTCGCTGTGTCAAAAACCAAAGAAATCGACGGAGAAGCCGAGGAAGCGTTTGATGAACAAGTCGCCGATGATACGCTCTTCCATTTGTCGATCCAACAGACGGTAGTAGGCTTAAACGAGATTCTGTTACACCAAAACATTAGTCACGGACATTTGCTCTAACGCTTTGTAACGAACGCGCGTAACCAAAAGGGACTTCGATTGTGGCTACCTGGCAATGGCGCTGTACCGAGAGGGGAATTGTCCACAATGAATCGACAGTCTCTTTTATTCGAACTGCTATGAACGTAAATGTCAAGCTCCACATTTTGAGCATAGGTGAGACCTGGATTTTCATTTTTAAAATTTACGTGCGCTAAAGGAGCTCGGCACGGAGGCAAAATGTGAGCGACGGTCGGCACACTGCTATCCGTGGGTTGAAACCACAAGGTAACCTATTCGTCAAAAGGAACTACCCGTAAACTTATTTCGCACGTAGGGGAAAATTGTTTCCCTGTGCAAGATCGAAAACGCGGATCTTTCCTTCTTATCCCTATCCTTTGCCTCCGGGCCCAACCCTCTAACGTAAGCCTGT
>NZ_KB905623.1 GCF_000380965.1 Paenibacillus ginsengihumi DSM 21568
TGCGATAGCGATACTTCGCAGTCTCGCAGTCAGCGGTTAACGAAGTAACCGCACGGAGAGTATCCCGTCGGCTCCGCCATGAGTTAGCTTCTTTGTAGGGATGAGAACCCGGGTGGGTTCGTCGGAGCATAAGATTCGTTAATTCAGACAACTTCATAACATGGCTCGGTAGCTCAGTTGGTAGAGCAGAGGACTGAAAATCCTCGTGTCGGCGGTTCGATTCCGTCCCGAGCCACCATTTCATGGAGGCTTAGCGAAGTGGCCAAACGCAGCAGACTGTAAATCTGTTCTCTTACGAGTTCGGTGGTTCGAATCCATCAGCCTCCACCATTTAAGCAAGAGCCATTAGCTCAGTTGGTAGAGCACCTGACTTTTAATCAGGGTGTCGTAGGTTCGAGTCCTACATGGCTCACCATGTTGTCCATGATGAAGAGACCGTCAAGCGCGGTCTCTTTTTCTGTTTCCTTCATCGGTCCCGATTCAGCTGGCTTCGTACCGATTCGAGCTTTTGTTCGATCGAACCTTGCTTATCGCGGCGATCGTCAATTTTAATGGACGTCGAGACGCGCTTGGCACCAGCCTCAAAAGGTGTCTCATGGAGGCGGCGAATAACTTGCAGTATATGGTCCAGCTCGCCTTCAATAATCGTGCTCATGGCGGTCATTTCATAACGGATGGATTCGGGACTTTGCTGCAGCACCTTTTGAATATCGGCGACATAACTGCTCAAGCTGGTCGATTCGGTACCGATCGGAATGATCGTCACTTCCGCAATAGCCATGCTTAACGCATTCCTTTCTTTTTATTCGGATCATCATCATTATACCATAGTGACGCTTATGACGATCGAATCCTTCGTCGCCGGTCGTCGCCTGCGGTATTGCGAGCAGCATGAACGAGAGCTTCCGTCAACCCCAATAAGGGCCGGAAGCTCTCTGCGGTTACATTACAATTCGCCGTGCGATGCTTGCTCCTTAATGTAATCGGCCGTTCTGGAGGCAAGAGCCATGACGGTGTTGGTCGGGTTCCCTGCGCCAGAGGTGACGAAGATGCTGGCATCGCAGATGAACAGATTCGGAATGTCATGCGACCGGCCGAAGGAGTTGACGACCGAGCTGTCGGGATCGTTCCCCATTCGGCAGCCTCCCATCAGATGGGCCGTATCCGGAACGACATACTCCACCTTGCCGCCGGCGGCCTCCAGGATCGAGCCCATCGTGGCGATCGCGTGGCGGATTAACCGCCGATCGTTCTCGCCGTAGCTGAACGTCACTTTCGCTCGGGGCAGCCCGAACTCATCCTTCTCGTCACTGAGGGTAATTCGATTGTCCGGATGAGACAGCACCTCGCCGACCATCGTCACGCGGGCATAGTAGTTGTAGTCAAGCATTGTCTGCCGCAGCTTCTCGCCCCAATACGGCCCGCCTTCGGCCTTGGCAATGCCTTGGGCGAACGCGACAGGGCGCACCCCGTGCGCATGCAGCGTATAGCCGCGAACAAAATCTTGCCCCGGCCGCGTCGTATAAAAATCCTGCGTCGTCGCCAGCACAGGCGTTCCCTTGTACAGCCGGACCTCTTCCGGAAAGCGGGCGTAGACGTCATGGCTGCTATGCGTCATGAAGCCCTTCCCGACCCATCCGCTGCGGTTAGCCAGCCCGTCGGGGAACTGCCCATTCGCTGAATTCAGCAGCAGCCGCGGCGTTTCCACGACATAGGCGGAGACGATCACGATGCGAGCCTTTTGCTTGTAAGTTTTTCCGTCATGAACGAACTCGACGCCGGAGGCTTTGCCGTTTTTGTCCATCAGAATCCGGGTGACCATACAGTCTGCCAGCACTTCCGCACCGGCGCGCATCGCTTTGGGAATGTGCACGATCAACGTGCTGAATTTGGAATTCGGCATGCAGCCTTGGTTGCAGAACCCCCGGTTGATGCACGGAGGCCGATCCTCGAACGGGGCGGATAAAATCGCGAGCGGGGCGACCGACCAAGCAATGCCGAGCTCCTCGCAGCCGCGGATAAACATATGAGCGTTGGGACTGAGCGGATCTCTTTCCGGATACGGGTAAGGCCCGCGAAACCGGCCCCAGGGGAACATTTTCGGACCGGATACAGCAATCTCCTTCTCTACCTTCGTATAATAAGGCTCCAGGTCATCGTAGCCGATCGGCCAATCGTCCCCGACCCCATCGATCGTTCTCGCCTGGAAATCGCTGTCCTGAAACCGCAAAAACACGCCGGTAAAATGGACCGTCCCCCCGCCGATCCCCCGTCCCGAATTGTTATGGCCCATCTGCAGCGGATCGGCTCCGTCCGTAATTCGCGTATCCTGCCAGCCCAGCCGCTTCATCGACAGCTCGTCGCTGGCAAAATCGTGCTGGGGATCGCGCATCGGACCGGCGTCCAGCACGACCACCTTCATCCCCGCTTCGCTCAATTCCTTGGCCAGCACGCCTCCCGCCGCTCCCGCGCCTACGATGACGGCGTCGACGCATTCGTTGCCGTATTTTCGAATCATTGCGTGTGCTCCTCCCTCGGTTCCCAAGAATCCAGTTGGCCGGGATGCATCCGGATGTACCCTCGCGGGTAAGCCGGCCCCGCATAGCCGATATCGGACCACACTGCCGGATGAGAGGCATATGCTTCCACCGTTAGACTGAGCAGCTTGTTGAAAAAAGCTTTTTGAGGCACGTTCTGCCATAGCGGCGCCGGCGGCGCTTCTTCCTGCTGGATGTCGCGAATCCACTGCTTCCGCTTCTCCAGTTCAAGATGAAAGAAGCGGTCTGTATGCACATGCTGGCACGCTTCATCCAGCGTTTCGAGCCCTTTGCGCATCAAGTCGGCAATCGGCGGGCTGCCGTCCTTTCTTTCGCTTTCCGTGCCGGTGTGCAGGGTGTGGTCGATATGGTCGATGATGTACTGCAGCACGTCGGGGCGCTCGTCATCGACAAGCAGGGCGCATAACGCGCGCAGCGTCTCGGCTTCGACAGGCGACAGGAAGGCGTGTTTTCCCGACGTATGAAGCCTGGATTCGACAATGTGCCGGGTATGCCCGTCCCATTCGAATTTTTGCTCCATGACGTCGTAGGACGGATAGCGGGTTTTCCTCACCATGGTCAGCCCCTCCAATAAACGGCGATAAGCCCCAGGATGCTCATCGCGGTGAACAGCGCCGGCAGGGCGACCGGAGGGCCGACAAGGAAGTTCCGCATCGTATATCCGCCTACGCGAATGCCGACGCCGTGCAGATGCAAGTAGGAGCCCGTCAAGCCGATCACCACCCCGAGCCACATGAGAGCCATAAAGGTGTACATCAGCCAGTCTGCCCGCGTCACCGTTAGCGCGATGCCGCACAATCCGAAGATCGGAGCGGAGATGACGGGCGCCCACATGGCCTTATGGTGAAAATTTTGGCGATAGTGCGACAAAGCGACCTGGAAGCCGACAGCGAAAAAAGCGATGCCGACAAACAGAAACAAAACCCGTTCCAACGGCCAACCTGACCAAACCATTGTCATGTCTCCTTGTCGTTTTTTTGAGATCGTGCATCTTTGCTAGTTGAAGGGAAACGCGGAAAAGTAAGCGAACCATGCGGCATATAAGCGACAGTTAACGATTCGTCCGCCGCCCAGGCGTCCACGACAGCCTGCACATCGTCTTCCGCCTTGAAGCCGAGCAGCTCGGTCCAATGCCGCGGCAGCGCCGAATGCAGATGGACGGGGTGGCGGGCAAGCACCTCTGCCAGATGAAGCATTTTGTGCGGGCCGACCTCGAACCGCTCCTTCAGCTTGGCGACCATTTGCTGCCGGTCCTTCATCGTCTCCAGCCAATATTGCAGCAATCCGTTGCCGATATGCTCCTCGCACCGGGCCACAAGCAAAATAGCCCCGCCCGGCCTGGTGAACGCCGCAGCGTTCCGCAGCGCTTTCAGCGCCTGGTATATTTGCATATCCTTCGGATGGCCTCCCGGAGAGACGATCACCCGGTCATACTGCGCATGGACGGGAACAGTGAAGCGGCTCGCCGCAAGGCGAACGCCTTCGCGATGCGCCGCGATCACATCGCCGCAGGCCGCCTGCAGCACATGGCGCTCGTGATTGACGACGACATTGAGCAGAAAATGAATCGGAACGAAGCGCAACGCCTCCTCCAGATCCTGATGCACCGGATTGTCCGGATCACCAGGCGACGCCCGGTGCTGAACCGACAACCGGTGATTATGCTCGATCGAACGCCGCGAGGCGGCGCCGGGAATCAGCGCCTTCACGCCCCCGGATACGCCGACGAGCGCATGAGGCTCGATGCCGCCGGTGGCGATGCGGAGCGGACATTCCGCCACCAGGCGGTTGATCTCCACCGGCGTGCCCCGGGTGGTCGTCCCCAGCGCCAAGCAATCTTCCGGCTCTGCCGAATGATTGTGCACGCGCACGCGGCCGAACACCTCGTCTCCGACCAAGGCGCGAATCTCGTCTGCCGTATGCTTGCGGTGCAGGCCGAGCGCGATCACGATATCGACCGCTTCGGCCGCGATGCCGCCGGCGCGCAGCTCCTCCAGCAGAGGCGGCAGCAACAGGTCGCTCGGGCACAGGCGGGTGCCGTCGCTGATCAGAATGACCGCCCGGTCATGCCCGGAAGCGAGCTGGCTTAACCGGGGCGTGCCAACAGGCCGGTTCAGCGCTTCCCGGATCAGGCGCAGCGACCGGTCGCGGCTCAGGCCGCATTCGGGCGAATCGTACATGATGGCTGCAAGCTTTCTGCCGGCAGGCCAGCGAAACGGAATCGATCCTTTCCCGTAGGGCAGAGAATAGGTTGTCATATTTTCTCCTTCATATCCTGAAAATATGGCGCTGATGGCGTCCGGCTGCATGGCAATAGGCCTTGGGCGACGAACGATGGCGAAAGAGCTGTTCGTCAGGCGGCGCCTGGGGCCCCAATGAGTAAAAGAGAGTGGTGTTAGACCAAGACACTTCCATTGTTTCCAGCGACATATTATTTATCCATCCCTGCGGAATGCGCCTCCTGCCCAGCTCGCTGGCCGAAAAGCAGCGTCTTGCTTTTTCCGCGAATGTGGTACAATACATAAATAAAGAAAATTCAGACCATAAGGGTGGGAGCCTGGGAGATGGACTGGGAACGGGTCAGGCAGCAACTGGAGCAAATCGTGGGGACGCCGGTCAAGCGGGAGAAGCTCCCGTGGGCAGACTGGCAGCGGCAAGCCGAGCAGGCACTGGCGGAGAAGGGACCGGGGCAGAGCGCAGCCAAGGTGCGCAGCGTGCTTCGTAACGGCGAGCGGCTATTTCTGCTGGCCAAAGACGGACAGGAGGCTATCACGTTTCGCCTGCCGTCGGATGCGCTTACCGAAGCGGAGCGCCGGCTGGTCGAGCTGATGATCGAGGTGCGGCGGGGGCAGGAGAAAAAATCGCCGGGCAGCGGCTCGGAGGAGGAGCGCAAGGCGATGGCTTTGCGGGACTGGATTCGGCAGCAGCAGGATCTCGGCTACCGGACGGCCGAGACGCCCGATGCGCTGCTCTCTTCCCTGTCGCTGTATTCCAAAAAAATTCCGCTGTTGCTGTACGGCGATTATTCACCGGCGCGCAAGGTGCATTATTCCGAGCTCAAGAAATTGCTGGAGTCGTTCTTCGACGCCGAAATTACGCTCATTCCCTTGAACGATAAAGAATGGCTTATTCTCGGTCCGGAGAAAATGCTGGCGATGGACGCCAGCGACGACAAGGAATCGGACGACGAGGAGCGGGTGGAGGACAAGCTCAGCGCCATCGGCTACGGACTGCACGAAATGCTGGAGACCGAATGGGTCGGCGAGTCCCACCTGGCGATTCATTACCCGATCATCCCGGCCAAGGAGCTGTATGAGACGGTGCTGCAGCTTCGCGAGACGATCATGCTCGGGCGCACGTATCATATCGGCAGCAATATGCATTTGCCCTGGACGCTGCAGCTGGAGAAGCTGATTCACGGCATTCCCGAGCAGGAAAAAACGGAATTCCTCGAGCGGGTGCTCAAACGGTTCGACGTCGCCCTCGATCTGGAGACGATGACGACGCTGGAGCAATTTTTTCAGCTGGACTGCAACGTCAGCGAGACGGCCAAGAAGCTGTACATTCACCGCAACACGCTGCTGTATCGGCTGGACAAGTTCAAGCAGGAGACCGGCCTCGACGTGCGCACCTTCAACGATGCCGTTCTGGTCAAGATATCGATGCTATTGTATAAAGTAACGAAAAGAAAGTGATTTTTTTGTGAAGATTGTGCATAGTCAATGTGCATCCGCTTACGGTAAGATGGACATATAAAAATTCCGACAATGAACTCGTAGGGGGAATGGAACCATGGCAGGCGTACGTTTGAACCACGTCGTTAAGAAATATCCGGGCAACGAAGAAGCAACGGTTAAAGACTTCCATCTGGAAATTAAAGATAAAGAGTTTCTCGTGCTCGTCGGCGCTTCCGGCTGCGGCAAGTCCACGACGCTCCGTATGATTGCGGGTCTTGAAGAAATCTCCGAAGGCGAACTGTACATCGGCGACCGTCTTGTGAACGATGTAGCGCCGAAAGACCGCGACATCGCGATGGTGTTCCAGTCCTACGCGTTGTATCCGCATATGAACGTGTATCAAAACATGGCTTTCGGTCTGAAGCTCCGCAAATTCAAGAAAGCCGACATCGATGCCCGCGTGCGTGAAGCGGCTCGCATTCTCGATATCGAGCACCTGCTCGACCGCAAGCCGAAGGCTCTCTCCGGCGGTCAGCGTCAGCGCGTTGCGCTCGGCCGCGCGATCGTCCGCGAACCGCAAGTGTTCCTGATGGACGAACCGCTCTCCAACCTGGACGCCAAGCTGCGCGTACAGATGCGTGCGGAGATCAGCAAGCTGCACAAGCGTCTGGAGACGACCGTTATTTACGTAACGCACGACCAGACGGAAGCGATGACGATGGGCGACCGGATCGTCGTTATGGATAAAGGCATCATTCAACAAGCGGCTACGCCGGAAGAGATCTACAACCATCCGGTGAACATGTTCGTCGCCGGCTTCATCGGATCTCCGTCCATGAACTTCATTAACGGCGGCTTCGTGGATAAAGGCGGTTCCCTGTACTTCCAAACGACGGGAATCAGCGTCGAAGTGCCGGAAGGCAAGGCGAAAATTTTGCGCGACAAAGGCTATGCGAACAAAGAAGTTGTGCTCGGCGTTCGGCCGGAAGATTTCCACGAGGAAGCAATCTTCCTGGAAGCATCCCCGAACACGATCGTCAACGCGCACATCGAAGTTGCCGAGAACCTCGGTCACGAAATGTTCCTGTACCTGAACGGCATCGGCAACCAAAGCGTCGTTGCCCGCGTCGACGGCCGCGCCGGCATGAAGGAAGGCACGAACGTCAAGCTCGCCGTCGATATGAATAAAGTGCATTTCTTCGATAAAGAAACGACCGAATCGATTCTTGTGAACGCGTAAGCTCATTACCGTCTACAATGAAGGTCAGCCGAAAGGCTGGCCTTTTTGCGCTTCATAAACGTGTGAATCGGTTGATTTATCCGGGCAATTCCTTTAGGATGAGAATATTGGGATACAAAAGGAGACGGACACAATGCCGAAAAAAGTGAAAGTATCGGATTTGGTGACGGAGTTCCATTTGGAGGTCGTCTGCGGCGATGCCGGCTTGAAACGGCCGATTACTGTAGCTGACTTGTACCGGCCTGGTTTGGAAATGGCGGGGTACTTTGAGTTCCACCCGAAAGAACGCGTGCAAATTCTCGGCAAGACGGAACTGACCTTCTTCGAAGGCTTGTCCTCCGAGGAGCGGACCGACCGGATGGCCAGGCTGTGCGCTCCTAAGGAGACGCCCTGCATTATATTGAGCAGAGGAATGGACGCTCCAATCGAGCTATTGGCCGCGGCGAACGAGAACAATATCCCGGTGCTCAGGACGAACGTATCGACGACGATTTTGGCCAGCCAGCTGACCGGATTTCTGGAGAACCGGCTTGCGCCGTCGACGACGATTCACGGCGTGCTGGTGGACGTGTACGGCATCGGCATGCTGATTTCGGGCAACAGCGGCATCGGCAAGAGCGAAACCGCGCTGGAGCTTGTAAAGCGGGGGCATCGCCTGATCGCCGACGACGCCGTGGAAATACGCCAGACGGCCGATCATACGCTGATCGGTTCGGCGCCGGAACTGATCCGTCATTTGCTGGAAATTCGCGGTATCGGCATTATCAACGTCATGACGCTGTTCGGCGCCGGCGCCATACGGAATGTAAAGAAAATCTCCCTTGTCTGCAAGCTGGAGACTTGGCAGCAGGATAAGCAATACGACCGCCTGGGCCTGGATGAGGAAATGACCCGGATTATCGATACGGACATTCCGCTTGTGACCATCCCCGTTCGTCCCGGCCGTAACCTGGCCGTCATTATTGAAGTCGCCGCGATGAACTTCCGCATGAAGCGGATGGGCTACAACGCCGCGCTTCAGTTTACGAACAAGCTGACCGAGTCGCTCTCGGAAGAGATGGACGACATCGAATAAATTTTTAGTCGAAATGAGGAGCTCAACATGCAGCTAGCAATCGATCCGATCGCTTTTGCCATCGGACCTTTGACTGTGCGTTGGTACGGCATCATATTGGGAACGGCTGCGCTCGTCGGCCTGCTGCTGGCTGTTCGCGAAGGCAAACGCTTCGGCATCGTTCCCGATTTTTTCATGGACCTGCTGTTGATCGGCGTTCCTTCGGCCATTGTCGGAGCGAGAATATATTATGTCGCTTTCAAATGGGAAGACTACAAGGACAATCTGCTGGATGTTATTAAAATATGGCAAGGCGGCATCGCCATCTACGGAGCGCTGATCGGCGCGATTATCGCCGCTGTCATCTATGTGCGCAGAAAAGGGTACGGATTTTGGCGCATTGCCGATATTTGCGCTCCCTCGCTCATCGTCGGACAAGCGATCGGCCGCTGGGGCAATTTCATGAACCAGGAAGCGCATGGCGGCCCGGTCACGGAAGCTTTCCTGCGCGAGACGCTGCATCTGCCGAACTGGATCGTGCAGCAGATGCTGATCGAGGGCCAATATTACCACCCGACGTTCCTGTACGAATCGTTATGGAATGTGGCCGGCCTGCTGCTGCTCCTGTGGCTTCGCCGCCGTCCGTTCCTGAAAGAAGGGGAGCTGTTTTTCAGCTATTTCATCTGGTATTCGATCGGGCGCTTCTTCGTGGAAGCGTTGCGTACGGACAGTCTGGACTTCACGGGCCCGTCCTGGCTCGCCGCCCTGTTGAACGGTCTGTGGTCGCCGATGCGGCTGCTCGGCTTTGAGCAAGGCGTGATGACGTATGGCGGCAATGTGCGCATCTCTCAGCTGCTTGCCGTGCTGATCGTGATTGCGGCGCTTGTGCTCATAGGCATACGGCGCAAAACCGGCGCCGCTGCCGCCTTTTATTCCGACCCGATCGTACGTCTTGGAGCCGATGCGGGCGGACTAGCGCCGGGTACGGGACAAGACCGCCGCGAAGAAGAGCAAAGCGGCACGAACGGAGACAGCACGACAAAGGAGCCATGAGTATGATTCATACCGTATTATTCGATCTGGACGGCACGATCGTCGATACGAACGAGCTGATCATCCAGTCGTTTCTGCATACGTTTGAGGGTAGCGAGAAACCGCTGACGCGGGAGCATATTATTCCGAACATGGGCCGGCCGCTTGTGGAGCAGATGAAGCAATTTTCCGGAAGAGAGACGGTGGACGACCTGGTCGAAAAATACCGCAGCTTCAATATTGCCCATCACGACAGGCTGGTTAAGGAGTTCCCATATGTCCGGGAGACGCTGGGCAAGCTGCATGAAGCCGGTATCCGGTTGGGCGTCGTCACCAGCAAGGTGCGCCGCACGACCGAAATGGGGCTTCGGCTTTGCGGTCTTTACGATTACTTCGGCGCGATTGTGACGGTCGAGGACGTCTCAAGGCCCAAGCCCGATCCGGAAGGCATCCGCAAGGCGCTGCGGGCGCTCGGCGGGGATGAGGCTTCAGCGCTGATGGTCGGCGACAGCCATTACGATATCGAGGCTGCGCGGAATGCGGGAATCGCTTCGGCCGCCGTCGCCTGGTCGATGAAGGGCGTCGACTATTTGCAGCGGTTCGAACCGACGTATCTGATCGACGATATACGGGAATTATTGCCGATTGTTGGCGCCCGAGGGGATGGCACGTGAGACGAACCGATAAGTTTCCGGTGGAAGGGCCGAATTCGCTCTGGCAAATGTACAGGACGATCAGCCCCTGGAAAGCGGTCCGCAACTTCGTCTTCATCCAACTGTCCAGGTATGTTCCCTACCTTCCGCTCAAACGCTGGATTTACCGGCGCGTGCTCGGCATGAAGGTGGGCGAGCATGCCTCTTTTGCGCTGATGGTGATGGTGGACGTATTTTTTCCGGAGAAAATCGAGGTCGGCAGCAACACGATTATCGGTTACAATTCGACGATTTTGACGCATGAGTACCTGATCAAGGAATACCGGCTCGGCCCGGTCGTCATCGGCTCCCATGTGATGATCGGAGCGAACACGACGATTCTGCCCGGCGTGACGATCGGCGACCATGCGGTGGTCGGGGCCGGATCGGTCGTGCATAAGGATGTGGCCCCGTACAGCTTCGTAGCGGGCAATCCGCTGCGGGTGATTCGCGAGGATGTGCGGAAAGAGACGGCAGACGTCCCGGACAAGGATGAGATGGGGTAACGGCCTTGCGGAGCTTGAGAGCAAAGCCTAAACCCCGTCTTTTTGGGGGAGAAAAATGGACGAAAATGATGCTTATGGAAGTCCCGGACAACCGATTGACGAAGCTGACATTCCGTGATAAACTTACGATTACATTCTTTAATTTGGTAGCATATTAGCGAACTAAAGCGAACGATGGGTTCAGGTTATCCTTCATGTGATTTTCGTATCCGTTCGCGTTCACAGATATTTAGGCGGTGATCGTGGGATGTCTAAACCGAAGGTGTTTGAGAAACCGGTAGGGGTTAAAGATTATTTGCCGGAGGCGGTGGCGAAGCTGCGCCGGATCGAAACGAGCGTGCTGCAGTGCATGGAGCGCTGGGGCTACCGGGAAATCATTACTCCGACGCTCGAGTATTACGATACGGTCGGCGTGGCGAGCTCCACGGAAGACCGGAAGCTGTTCAAGCTGCTCGACCGCAACGGAACGACGCTCGTTATGCGCTCGGATATGACCTCGCCGATCGCCCGGGTCGTCGCTTCGCTGCTCAAGGAGCAGCCGTTTCCGCTGCGCCTGTCGTACCGCGGCAACGTCTTCCGCGCTTTCGAAGCGGAGGCGGGGCGCGATGCGGAGTTTTTCCAGACCGGCGGAGAGCTGGTCGGCGATGCGTCGGCGGAAGCCGATGCGGAGGTCGTGGCGCTGGCAGTGGCTTGCCTGCAGGCGGCCGGCGTCAAGGAATTCAAGATGGCCATCGGCCATGTCGGCTTCTTGAACGGCCTGCTGCGCGATTTGCTGGGGGATCGTCCGGAAGCGCAGACGTTGCTGAAGGAATGTCTGCTGAATCGCGATCACGTAGGATATCGCGAGGCGATTAGGCAGCTGGGGCTAACGGAGCCCGTTGAGCGCAAGCTGGCAAGCATTCTCCAGCTGCGCGGCGGCGAGGAAGTATGCCGGCAGGCGGAGCAGGCGACCGGTGATCCCGAGGCGCTCGCTTCCATCTCGCATCTGTGCGAAGTATGGAACGTGCTGCAGGCTTACGGGGTGAGCGACCGGGTGCTGATCGATTTGACGATGATCGGCGATTTCTCCTATTATACGGGCATGACGTTCGAAGGCTATTCGGCCGATCTCGGCTTCCCTGTCTGCAACGGGGGCCGTTACGACAATCTGCTGAAGCAGTTCGGCCGCCCGGCGCCGGCGACAGGCTTCGCGCTCAAGACGAGCCGCATTCTCGAGGTGGCCGACGAGGAGGAAGCCGCGCCGTTGCCTGTCCTTATCGTCTATACCGCGTCACGGCGCGAAGAAGCGTTCAGGCGGGCCGCCGAGCTGCGAAGCGGGAAGGGCGGGGCGGTCGTCACGCGGCTTATGCCGGACGGCTTGGCCGGGATGAACGTGGAGCGTGGGCCGGACGGCATGTACAGGACGGGCGGAGCTTCTTATAAGGAAATTATTGACTATTGCTGAGTAAAGGAGCGGCTCTACGCATGCAGGAAATGTTAAAAGTGGCGATGCCGAAAGGCCGCATTTATAAACAAGCGTCCAAGCTGTTTCGCGATGCGGGACTGGCGATACCGGAAGACGCGGACGACTCCCGCAAGCTGATCATTCCCGTGCCGAAAGCCGGCATGGAATTCATCATGGCCAAGCCGGTCGATGTGCCGACCTATGTCGAATACGGAGTTGCCGATATCGGCGTCGTCGGCAAGGACGTGCTGATGGAGGAGAACCGCGACGTCTATGAGCTGCTCGATCTGGGCATCGCCCGTTGCCGCATGTCGGTGATCGGGCTGCCTGGGGGACGGCCTGCCATTCATCCGCGCGTCGCTACGAAGTACCCGCGGGTCGCCTCGCAATATTTTCGCGAGCAGGGACAGCAGGTCGAGGTGATTAAGCTGAACGGCTCCATCGAGCTGGCGCCGCTGATCGGGCTCGCCGACCGCATTGTCGACATGGTGGAGACCGGCACGACGATCCGCGAGAACGGGCTGGAGGAGCAGGAAATTATTTTCCATATTACCAGCCGTTTGATTGCGAACCGAGTCAGCTACCGGATGAAAAACGATGCGATCCAATCGCTGTGCGACAGGCTTCAGCCGATGATCGGCGCGGCGGCGGGGAACCGATAGGGGCGCATGCCGCGGCTGCCCGGGGCCGGTTGCCGAAGCTTGCCAAGCCTCGAGCGATGAATGAGAAACATGGGAGGGAAACGTTGTGAAGATCGTGTCGGCAGCGGATTTTCAGCTGAAGCGGGAAGTAGAGTACGGCAGCGCGGAGCAAAGCGAGACGGTCCGCCGCATTATCGACGACGTGAGAAAGAACGGCGACGAGGCGCTGCGGCGCTATACCCGCGAATTTGACCGGACGGAGGTTGGGGCATTCCGGGTTCCGGAGGATGAGGTGAAGGCGGCCTACGATCAGGTGGACGAAGCATTCGTACAAATTGTCCGGGAGGCTGCAGCGAACATACGTTCCTTCCACGAGAAGCAGATGCGCACTTCGTGGATGGATCTGCAGCCGGACGGAACGATACTCGGCCAGACGATTCGCCCGCTGAAGCGAGTCGGCCTGTATGTGCCCGGAGGCAAGGCGGCTTACCCGTCGTCCGTGCTGATGAACGCCATCCCGGCCCAGGTGGCGGGCGTGCCCGAGATTGTGATGGTGACCCCGCCGGCGACCGCGGGCACCGAGGGCATCAACCCGCACATCCTTGTGGCGGCGGATATTGCCGGCGTGCGGGAAATCTACCGCGTCGGCGGGGCTCAGGCGGTCGCGGCGCTGGCTTACGGCACGGAATCGATCGCTGCCGTCGACAAGATCGTCGGGCCGGGCAACATCTACGTCGCGATCGCCAAGCGGCTCGTGTTCGGCGCCGTCGATATCGACAGCATCGCCGGGCCGAGCGAGATCGCCGTGCTGGCCGACGATTCGGCCGATCCCGCATACGTCGCGGCGGATCTGCTGTCCCAGGCCGAGCATGACGAGATGGCCTCGGCGATTCTGGTGACGCCGTCCCGGGAGCTCGCGGCCGCCGTTCAGGCTGAGGTGCAGCGCCAGCTGGAGGCGCTGCCGAGGCGGGAGATTGCCGCGGCATCCATTCGCGATTACGGGGCGATTCTGCTCGTAGGCAGCCTCGAGGAAGGCGTGGAGACGGTCAACCGGCTGGCGCCCGAGCACCTGGAAATTTTGGTGCACGACCCGTTCCGGCTGCTGGCCGGAATCGAAACGGCCGGGGCGATCTTCCTCGGGCCGTACAGCTCCGAGCCGGTCGGCGATTATTTCGCCGGGCCGAACCATGTGCTGCCGACGAACGGCACGGCGCGGTTCTCCTCGCCGCTGAACGTGGACGATTTTCTCAAGAAATCGAGCGTCATTTATTACAGCAAGGAAGCGCTGCGGCGCGACGGCGCCAAAATCATGAGCTTCGCCCGCGAGGAAGGACTCGAAGCTCACGCGCGAGCGATTCAAATACGGTTGGAGAAAGAAGGGGAATCTCGTGGCTGAAAACCAAGCGCCGGCATCGGCAAGACAAGCAAGCATCGAGCGGAAAACGAACGAAACGGACATCAAGCTGGCATTCAATGTGGACGGCAGCGGCGCGGCGGAGCTGGAAACCGATGTGCCTTTTCTCAATCATATGCTGGATTTGTTCGCGAAGCACGGCCAGTTCGATTTGAAGGTGGAAGCGAACGGGGATGTGGAGGTCGACGATCATCATACGACGGAGGATATCGGCATCTGCCTCGGAATGGCTCTGAAGCAGGCGCTCGGCGACAAGAAGGGCATCAAGCGCTATGCCAACGTGTTCGTGCCGATGGACGAGGCGCTGGCGCAGGTCGTGATCGATATCAGCAACCGGCCGCATTTCGAGTTCCGCGGCGAATTCCCGTCGCCGACGATCGGCAGCTTCACGACGGAGCTCGTGCACGAGTTTCTGTGGAAGCTGGCGCTGGAAGCGCGCATCACGCTGCACGTTATCGTTCACTACGGCCGCAATACGCACCACATGGTCGAGGCGGTGTTCAAGGCGCTCGGCCGGGCGCTGGACGAGGCGACGTCCATCGATCCGCGGGTTAAGGGCGTGCCTTCGACGAAAGGGGTCTTATAGTCCATGATCGCGGTGATCGATTACGGCATGGGGAATTTGCACAGCGTCAAGGCGGCCGTTGAACGGCTCGGCTATGCGGTGACTGTAACCTCCGACGAGAGCGAGCTGATGAAGGCGGACGGAGCGATCCTGCCGGGCGTCGGCGCCTTCGGGGACGCCATGGCCGAGCTCAGCAAGGCGGGTCTCGACGAGGCGGTCAAGCGCTACGCCGCTTCAGGCAAGCCGCTGCTCGGCATCTGCCTCGGTATGCAGCTGCTCTTCAGCTCGAGCGAGGAGCACGGCGAGCATGCCGGCCTCGGTCTGCTGCCGGGCAAGGTGGTCCGCTTCCAGGGCAGCTACAAGGTGCCTCATATGGGCTGGAACCGCCTGGCGTTCCGGACCGACAGTCCGCTCTTCGCCGGGCTGCAGGAGGGGCATGTCTACTTCGTGCACTCGTTCCACGTGCTGCCCGGGCGCGAGGAGGACCTTCTGGCGACGACCGACTATTATCAGCCGGTGACGGCGATTGTCGGCCGGGGCAACGTGTACGGCATGCAGTTCCACCCGGAGAAGAGCGGCAGCGTCGGCATGCAGCTGCTGGGCAATTTTCTTGCCCTGTGCGGCAAGCCGGTGCAGTCGGTGTGAGATCGATTCAACGATAGGAGCGTGACCAATCCATGTCTTCATTTATTATTTATCCGGCTATCGATATCCGCGGAGGCAAATGCGTTCGGCTGGTGCAGGGCGATTACAATCAGGAAACCGTATATAACGACAATCCGCTGGAAGTGGCCAAGGCGTGGGAAGCCCAGGGGGCGCAGTGGATTCACCTGGTCGATCTCGATGGCGCCAAGGCGGGCCGTCCGGTGAATGACGGGCTGATCGGCCAGATCGCCCAGGCGGTGAAGGTGCCTGTACAGGTCGGCGGCGGCCTGCGGACGGAGCAGGATGTCGAACGGCTGCTGTCCCTCGGCGTATCGAGGGTCATTCTCGGCACGGCCGCGATCGAGGACCGCGATTTCGTCCGCACCGTGCTGTCCCGGCACGGGGACAAGGTGGCGATCGGCATCGACGCCCGCGACGGGTACGTGGCGACCCGCGGCTGGCTGGAGACGTCCGAGGTGCGGGCCGACGAGCTTGCCGCGGATCTTGCCAGGGAGGGCGCGAGGACGTTCATCTTCACCGATATTTCCCGCGACGGCATGATGGGCGGGCCGAACGTGGAGGCGATCGTGCATCTGGCCAAAGTGTCCGGGCAGACGGTCATTGCTTCGGGCGGCGTCTCCAAGGTGGAGGATTTGCAACGGCTGTCGCAGTACGCTTCCGAAGGCGTCGGCGGGGCGATTGTCGGCAAAGCGCTGTACACAGGCAGCATCAAGCTGGAGGATGCACATAAGCTGGTTTGAGAGGAGCCTTGCCAATGCTGGCCAAACGAATTATCCCTTGTCTGGACGTAAAGGACGGCCGCGTCGTCAAAGGAGTCAATTTTGTCAATTTGCGCGACGCCGGCGATCCGGTGGAGCTGGCCGCCATCTATGACCGCGAAGGGGCGGACGAGCTGGTGTTTCTCGATATTTCCGCATCCTACGAAGGCCGGGCGACGATGGTCGAGGTCGTCAAGAAGACGGCCGGCGAGATCACGATCCCGTTCACGGTCGGGGGCGGCATATCGAGCGTTGACGATATGAAGCGGCTGCTGCGGGCCGGAGCCGACAAGATCGGCATCAATACGGCTGCCGTCAAAAATCCGCAGCTGATCACAGACGGCGCCCGCCGCTTCGGCTCGCAGTGCATCGTCGTCGCCGTCGATGCCCGTTTCAACCCCGCCTGGGGGGAATGGGAAGTGTATACGCACGGCGGCCGCAACGGCACCGGCATCAAGGCGCTCGACTGGGTCCAGGAGATCGAGCGGCGGGGAGCCGGCGAAATACTGCTGACGAGCATGGACGCCGACGGAACGAAGGACGGCTTCGATCTGAAGCTGACCCGGGCCGTCTCGGAACGAACATCGATTCCTGTCATCGCCTCGGGCGGAGCGGGGAAGAAGGAGCACTTCTACGAAGTGTTCTCCGAGGGGAAAGCCGACGCGGGTCTGGCGGCGACCATTTTCCATTACAAGGAAATGACGATACAAGAGGTTAAGGACGACCTCAGGGGCAAAGGAGTGGAGGTCCGGTGAGCGAACAACAAACTGACGCCGTGCAAAGCCTGGATGAGCTTGCCAAGGCGATCAAATGGGATGCGAACGGCCTGGTGCCGGCGATCGTGCAGGATGCCGTCAGCAAGGACGTGCTGATGATGGCGTACATGAACCTGGAATCGCTGAAGCTGACGCTGGAATCCGGCGAGACGTGGTTCTGGAGCCGTTCCCGCCAGGAGCTGTGGCATAAGGGAGCGACGAGCGGCCATATCCAGAAGGTACGGGCGCTGCGCTACGACTGCGACGGCGATACGCTGCTCGTACAGGTGGCGCAGCAAGGTCCCGCCTGCCATACGGGAAGCTACAGCTGCTTCTATAACGACGTGAAGCTGGGCGCGCTGGCGAACGCGGCGCAGCCGCTGCCGGCTTCATCGGACCGGTTCGCCATGCTGGCGACGCTCGAGTCGGTCATCGCGCAGCGTCACGCGGAGCGGCCCGAAGGCGCGTATACGACGTATCTGTTCGAGAAGGGCGTCGACAAAATTTTGAAGAAGGTCGGCGAAGAGACGGCCGAGGTCATTATCGCGGCCAAAAACCGCGACCCGGACGAGCTTCGCTACGAAGCCAGCGACCTGATCTTCCATCTGATGGTGCTGCTGCGGGAACAGGGGCTGCCGCTGGACGCGGTCATGAGCGAGCTGGATCGGCGCCATAATAAAAAGCAGTAAAGGAGCGACCCAATGCGCATTGACTATCATACGCATCATGTGCGCTGCGGCCACGCTTCGGGAGAGCTGGAGGAATACGTCCTCAAGGGCATCGAGATCGGACTGGACCAATTGGGGCTGTCCGATCACATGCCCTTGATCCATGTCGATCCGGCCGATTATTTGCCCGGCATGGCGATGGCGATGGACGAGCTGCCGCGCTACGCCGAGGAGGCGTTCCGGCTGCAGCAGAAGTACAAGGGGCAAATCGATATCCGTGTCGGCCTGGAAGGCGATTACATCGAGGGGTACGAGGATGAAATCGCCAGCATTGTCAAAGGCTATCCGTGGGACTATGTGATCGGCTCCGTTCATTTTCTGGGGCGATGGGACATTACCGATTACCGCCAGACGGACGGTTGGAACGGGCGCGATCCGTACGAGGTGTACGAACAGTATTATGACGCGGTTATTAAGGCGGCGAGAAGCGGGCTGTACGATTACATCGGCCATATCGACGTGATCAAGCGGTTCGGCTACAAGCCCGAGCGCAGCGTCGAGCCGCTGGAACGGGCAGCTTTGGACGCGGTGAAGGAAGCGGGCCTGGCCATCGAGCTGAACGCTTCGGGGCTGCGGATGCCGTGCGAGGAGATGTTCCCCGGCCGGAGAATGCTGGAATATGCCCATCAATTGGGCATCCCGGTAACGCTTGGATCAGACGCCCATCAGCCGGAGCGGCTGGGGCAATATTTGGATCAGGCAGTGCGCATGTTGAAAAATGTCGGTGTTAACGAATTAGCCACATTTAAGGCGCGAAAAAGGATCATGGTGCCTATGGCTCCGGATCGATTTGATGTATAATGATGCCGTACAAGTTGCAAAGTCCATGTAAACCTGTGGTGAAGCGTGCCGAATCCCACAACAATATGGCAAATGAAAGCGGAGGTAACCATGCAAAGCGACAGATTGAAAATTTTCTCGGGTTCATCCAACCCCGGACTGGCCAAACGCATCTGTACCGAGTTGGGCGTTCCCCTTGGCAACATCAAGCTTTCCCGTTTCAAGAGCGGGGAGATTTATTGTCTCTATGAAGAAAGCATCCGGAACTGCGACGTATTTCTCGTGCAGACGTTCTCACATCCCATCAACGATCACTTCATGGAGCTGCTGGTTATGATGGACGCCGCCAAACGCGCGTCAGCCAGGACGATCAACCTTGTCGTTCCTTACTATGGTTATTCCCGCCAAGAACGGAAAGCCGCGCCGCGCGAGCCGATCTCGGCCAAGCTGGTCGCCGATTTGCTGACGACCGCCGGAGCGGACCGGGTCATCACGATTGATCTGCACGCCCCCGCCATTCAAGGCTTTTTCAATATCCCGGTGGATCATCTGACGGGCCTCGACGTTATTTCCGATTATATCAAGAAAAAAAATATTCCGAACCCGATCGTCGTCTCCCCGGATGCGGGCCGCGCGACGACTGCGGAGAAGATGGCCAATATTCTGAATGCGCCCTTTGCGATTATGATCAAGAAGCGGCCGGAGCATAATGAGTCCGTGATTACGCATGTCATCGGCGAGGTGGAAGGACGCACGCCGATCATCATTGAGGACTTGATCGATACGGGGACGACGATCGTCAACGTTGTCGAAAGCTTGAAGGAGCGCGGCGCCCATGACGCTTACGTCTGCGCTACCCATCCGGTATTTTCCGGTCCGGCGGTCAGCCGTCTCGACCATCCGAGCATCAAGGAGGTCGTCGTGACCGACTCCATTGCGCTGCCGGCCGAGCATCCCGCAAGGTTCAAGGTGCTGTCGGTCGCCAACCTGCTGTCCGATACGATTCGCATCGTCATCACCGGGGGCAGCGTCAGCTCGCTGTTCAAATACGGCGGGGTATAATGCTTCTTGCCCGATAGACGGCTATGACGAGCGCTTCCGCTCCTTCGTCATCGGTCGTCACCTGCGGGATATTGAAATTTTGAGCGGCGGATTACCGCCGAATTTTCAAGATAGACGCCCATGCCGCTGGCGCAGCACCATCAGAAGGATGAAAATGGGCAGCGCACCCCGGCGCTATTTTCCCGCGGCATTATCAGATGATGAAAATAGGCCGCGCACCCCGGCGCTTTTTTCAAGATAGTGAGCAAATGTTGTATTTTGTACAACAAAAACGGGATAATCCACCCTATTTGTGGCTCAATGTTGTACTTTGTACAACATTTTGGACGATGTTTCCGGTTTTTGAGCCAATCCCCCCAAAAATTGTTGCACAAAATGCAACATTTCCCTTCCTTTTGTGCGAAGGGGGCAGAAAAAGTTGCATTTTTTGCAGGATTTGTCGCCTCACGCGCCTAGGTGTGCCCGGGGAGGGGCCGCGCTAATGCGGAGCTCGAACGCTGACGTGGAGCGTCTCTTCATGCTCACTAGTCTGGGGTGCTGTTTTGCCGGGCTAACGCTAGCCAGAGAGCTTATTTCGCTCGAAACGATCGATTTGACATTCTAACGCAAGTGAGCAGCCTTACTTCGGCATTTTGGGCTA
>NZ_KB905624.1 GCF_000380965.1 Paenibacillus ginsengihumi DSM 21568
CTTCGTCAGCGGCCGTCACCTGCGGTGCTGAAAATTCAACATGCGGATGACGCTGAATTTTCAGGAGCGACGCCTGTGACAAGCGATTTCTTCGCCACCCGTCGTCCCTTGCAGAACTGAAACTTCGCCGACGGACTTCGTCGAACTATCAGGATAGTTCATTGTATGTGGGCAATGGCCTATACGTGCCTGGCCCAGGGAAATATATCTTAGCCCTGCAGCAGCCGGTGAATAATCAGTCAACAGGTTCACGGCAGGAGATCGTTGTTTGCAAATGTAAGAAAATAAAAAGCATTGCGCTCTTAAATAGGGTTCGCAATGCTTGACTCATCCTTCTTCACAGGTCAAAATAACTTACTCCATCGTTGCTTTCACACCGATCGATTCCAGCCAATCCATGACACGCATGCGATCCCGCTCTTCAATAAAATCGTGATACCGCTCTAACAGTTGATTATCGGAAGATAACGCGTGCTTAAACCTGCGGGCCATTTTTTTGCCGCCTCTTGTCATGATGTGCATCAAGGTGGATTGGAGCTTTTTATCTTCAAGCGTTGCGCTAAAATCCATCATGTCCGAGTACCGTTCACCCGGCCACCGATGCGGTATTTGAAAATACACCTCATTGAGTCCTTCTTCAATAATCTCGCTTAACGCCTCATCCTCTTCATCCCGGTCAAGCGTTCGCAGTTTGACAACATCCCCTGTTTCGATATTCAGGAAAACGTCGATCCCGTCAACAAATTTATGGTAGGCATTCACGCTCTCCTGAAACTGCTGCCTGGTGCATTTCAACTCCCGTACATGGCCTCCCCCGGCCTTCTCTTTCATCATTGCTTCCCTGCTTTGCTCCGCCTCATATTCCCCCCATGTAATTCCATAAGGGAAGCCGCCATCCGTATATCCTGCAATAAAATAAAAATTCTCGTCTTGGTCGAACAGCCTCGTCGTATCCTCTTTGAAATTTTTTCGCTTATTTTTCTTCTTGCCGCGCATAAAGACCCTCCGCTTAAATTCATCGAATTTATTATTGGTAACAAGCAATTAACCCGCTTTATCCGCGAGGGGACTGCAAGGGTAAGCTAAAGCGAACCATTTCCCCTTGGTAGAACAACAAAAAAACAATTGACAACGAGAAAACTGTATCTCTTACATTAGAGAGACAAGGGGCCCTTGTCAAATTTCTCATGATGCATCAGCATAACCGGCGATTCGATCGGCCTGCCAGTCGCCAGCAAGCAAGCGCATCCGCTCCTCTAGCCCGGCAAGCGGCAGCGGTTTTCCCATCATGCGCAATCTTTTTTTCTGAAACGACTAGATATATATATCGATCCGATATACAATATATGTCGATACGACATATTTGAAATGGGTGAAGCTGGATTGTACGAACTGTTTGTGCTGGCGGAACTGATGACGGGCGAGAAGCATGGCTACGTGCTGCAGGATATTCTCAAAAACTCGGTCGGGCTCGGGAGAAAAATCAGCTCAGGAACGCTGTACCCGCTCTTGTTGCGCATGATGGAGACCGGATGGATTCGACTGCGGATGGAGGAGGAAACGAAAGGAGGACGCACGAAGAAAATCTACGCGATCACGGACGCCGGGCGCGAGCAATTCCAGCAGCTGATGAAGGAGCCGCTCGATCCGAATATGGACGCCCTCGCCGAGACGGAAACCATCGTCCGCTATAAAATGGTGTACTTCCAGTATGTAGACAAAGAGGTGCGCATCTCCTGCCTAAAGCAGTATTTGCAGTTGCTCGAGAAAAGCCAAAGACACGTCCTGGACTCCGAATCGTACCTTCTCACGCACAAGCCCGAGCCCGAAAAGCAGCGCGTTCAGCTGCTGCGGGTATTCGATCTTCACAAGCGGACTGGAGAGGTGAAGCTGCGCTGGGTCCGGGAAGAGCTGGCGCGGATTGAAGCGGAAGAAGATTAATCAATCGTTGGAGGATGACCATGGAGAAACTGTGGACCAAGCCGTTTATTCAAATGACGCTTGGCATGCTGATCTTATTCACCGGGTTTTATTTGCTGCTGCCGACAATGCCGCTTTTCATCAAAGAGCTGGGCGGCACCGAATCGCAGGTCGGCCTCGCGGTAGGGGTGTTCACGCTGGCTGCCGTCGTATTTCGCCCGCTCGTCGGCGGACTGCTGGACCGGTTCGGCAGAAGACCGTTTATGATTGGGGGACTCGTCTTTTTTATTTTGTCGATGTATCTTTACGATTGGGTCGGCGGCATTGCGATGCTGATCGCGCTGCGCGTGCTGCACGGCGCCAGCTGGGCTTTCTCTACAACGGCCGTCAGCACGTCGGTCACGGACATTATCCCGATATCGCGCCGGGGCGAGGGCATGGGCTGGTTCGGCATGGCGATGACGATCGCGATGGCGATCGGCCCGATGCTCGGGGTGTGGGTGCTGCAGAACGGCTCATTCCACCACTTGTTCCTGCTGGCGACCGGCCTTTCAGCCGCCGCTCTGCTGCTCGTGCTTACGATTCGCATTCCTTTCCAGCCAGCAGGAGCGGCGAGGAAAATCCAAATTTTCGAGAAATCGGTGCTCCCCGTCACGACGTCGCTGTTCTTTCTCACCGTCGCTTACGGCGGCGTCACAACGTTCTTGCCGCTGTTTGCGGATGCGATCAAGGTCAATTCGGGCACCTTTTTCCTCGTATACGCCATAGCGCTAACGCTGACAAGACCTGTGGCCGGCAAGCTGTCCGACCGGTTCGGCGAAGGGTACGTCATCCTGCCGGCCCTGGTCATCACAGCATTGTCGCTGCTGGTGCTAAGCTTCGCCAGCGGCCTGGGAGGCATCATTGCTTCCGCCGTGCTGTACGGCATCGGCTTCGGCTCGGCGCAGCCTGCCCTGCAGGCAGCCAATCTGCGGCTCGCTCCGCCGGACAAGAAAGGAGTCGCCAACGCTGCGTTCATGACCGCGTTCGATCTCGGCATCGGCCTCGGCTCGATTTCCCTCGGCCTGGTGTCCCAGCATGCGGAGCATGCCGTGCTGTTCGTCGTCTGCGCGATGTCCGTCGCCGTATCCGCGCTCATTTTTGCCGTTATGGCCAGAAAACGGCTGGCAGCCGGAGCGGGAGCGGAAGCGTAGGTTCGCTTGCAGCCCTGGCACATTTTTTCCCGTTCGCTATGAAGGCGAGGAATAATGGGCAAAATAAGGGGTAACGGAAAAATCGAAAGGAGCATGACGATGGAAGTTACGAGTATCATCCGACGGAAGAGATCAGCACGTTCCGCGCCGACATCGACATCTCGACCTGCGGAGAAATTTCGCCGCTCAAAGCCTTGAATTATTTGATCCGTTCCTTCGACACGGACATTATGATGATCGATTACCGCGTGCGCGGCTTCACCCGGGACATCAGCGGCAAAAAGCTGTTTATCGATCACGACATCAGCTCGATCCAAACGACATTCCGGGCGAGATCAAGGCGCAGTTCGACATGATCGACGTGAACGTCTATCCGGAGCATATGTTTCATACCAAATGCAAGCTCAAGCAATTCGATCTCGACAACTAAGACTAAAATCCCCGATTTCTCAATGAGGAAATCGGGGATAAAAAATTTATTATAACAGTTTATGTCCGTAGCCAAGTAACAGTTCCCGCAATTGCATCAGCAATTTGGAGAAAATATTTATCATCCACACCTAAATCGCCGCTTCTCGCCCCGGCTATGGGGTCAGGGGGCAAGCAGATACGGCTTTGGCCCTCGCTTTTCCCCAGGTAAACTTGGAGCATTGACATTAAGGCGCTCCTCTGCTCACATAGAACGTAATTCGGGTTCCTTTGGGAACCTCTGTACCCGGCTCAGGCACCTGCTTGAAGACCACTCCCTGCTCTTGATCGCTCGGCTCGATAAAATAATCGTACTTGAGCTGCAGAGCGAGCGCTTCTTTCTCCGCCGTTTCCCGCGTCAAGCCGACCAGCGGAGGAACGTGCACGGTATCGCCGTCGGTCTCCGGCTTCTCCGGAAGCACCATCGGATCGGGCTCGGACGGCTTGCCGTTGCGGCCGGCATTCGCCTCGCGGCCAGCATCGGCTTCGCGGTCGGCGCCCGCTTCTGCGGAACCACCACCCCCGGATGGTCCGCCTGCTCCTGCGGAACCGCCCCCGCCGACCTCCGCCGGCGGAGGCGGCGCGGCCGACTCGCGCTCGATCGGCTGAAACGACTGCCGAATCCAGATGGCGGCGACCACGAGCACGCACAGGACGGAGACGCTGACCGCCGCCACCCGGCGGAGGCGCCAGCGGGGCCTGCCGCCGGCGCGGTCGCCATCGTCTTCCTCGTCCGCCTCATCCTCGTCGTACGCTGCGTCTTCAGCATCCTTGGTGTAGGCGACCGCATCGCGATGCGCCGGGTATTCCGGCGGCGCGCTGCGGACAGGCTCCTGCCGCGGCGGCGCAAAAGCCGCTCCCGAAGAAAAACTCGACCGCTCCTCGACGGCCGCCGCCTCCTTGGAAGCGCCGATTTCCCGCAGCGCAAACAGAAAAGAGCTCAGCGACTCGCCGCCCTGCAGAACGCGCTGCAGCAGCTCGATCAGCCGCTCCGTCTGCGCCGGCGTCGCTCCGTGCCGGGGCATGTGTCGGCGCAGGGCGAATTCCAGCGTTTCCGCGTCAGGCGGCAGCTCCGCAGCGGCGGTAAAGCATTGAACGAGCAGCGCCGCCAAACCTGCGGCGCCTTGCCGCCTTTTATCCGCTTCCTCCCAATAATTGACGATCATCCAGCAGCCGTCCGGCCGAACCCATACGTTGTCGGCCGTCACGGAGAAGCCTTGAATGCCCGCCTCCAGCGCTTCCAGCAGCGATTTGCCGAGCTCCGTGACGGATGCCAATATACGCCCGGCCTCGATATTCCGCCGTTCGATCGCGGACAGCAGCGGCTCGCCGTCGTAAGCCTTCAATACCATATACGGATGGTCTTCGTGCAGACCCGCATCGAAAATATGAATAAACTGCTCATGATCGAACCCGGATACGCGGCCCAGTCTTTGCAGATACGAGCCAGCTTCCCCGGCATTCTCATTCGCCGCAATGTATAAAAAGACGTCCCGGTTCAAGGCCAAATCTCTCGCCCTGTATACCGAATGCCGCTTCCCCGTCATGACGCGCTCTTTCAGCACATAACGTTCCCCAATCGTTGCCTCCATCGGTATTCCCCCTTCTGTCAGCAGATGAAGACAGCCATCTTGCAATGATATATATATTCGCAGCAGCGATTTATTTTAAGGTGAAAATTCCGCGGTTTCAGCCAGCGAGTTGCCGGTGGGCATACGTCCGCTTGTATAATACTATAGCTTGCTTCCGATCAAGTGGCAAGCAAGTTCAAGAGAACCGGCCCTCTTGCATATTCTCCATATCATGATATGCTGGGGAAAGACTGATATAGAAAGAGGGCGAATCGATGGACGTACTGATCTTGGGAGGAACCGGAGTGATCAGCCGGCAAATCGTAAACCGGCTGCTTACGGGGGGACATCGCGTCTCCGTCTTTCATCGGGGAAGCAAGCAGCTGCCGTTTGCCGGGGAAGTCGAGACGCTGACCGGCGACAAGTCGGACGAGCAGGCGTTTCGCCAGCTTATGCGCGGGCGACGGTTCGACGCGGTGATCGATATGATCTGCTTCGATGAAAGCGACGCCCGCGTCTCGTTCGAGACGTTCCGCGGCGCGGCCGGGCAGCTCATCGTCTGCTCATCGTCGGCGGCCTACAAGCGCCCGTTCCGATCCGTGCCGGTCCGCGAGGACCTGGAGGAGCTGACGGACGATCCCGTATTTCCTTACGCCTATCATAAAGCCGAGGCCGAGCGCTATCTTCGGCAGGCCTCATGCGCCGAGCTTCCGGTGACGATTATCCGGCCTTCGCTCACGTACGGCGAAGGCGGGGCGAATCTCGGCGTGCTGCGGCAAAACGTCAACATCGCGCACCGCATCCGCGCCGGCAAGCCGCTGGTCATGTTCGGCGACGGCCGCACGCCGTGGAGCTTCACCTTCGCTCCCGATTTGGCCAAGGCGTTCGTCGGCGCCGTCGGCAACCCGAAGACGTACGGCCAGGCTTATCACGCCACCAGCGAGGAAGTCCGCATTTGGGACGATCTCTACCTGGAATTCGGCCGTATCCTCGGCATTAAGCCGCATATCGTTCACCTGCCCAGCGAGCTGCTCATGAAGGCCGACCCTGCGCTGTTCTCGCATCTGTACTATGAGAAAAGCTACCCCGGCCTGTTCGACAACGCGAAAATCAAAAGGGATATCCCCGAATTTCAAGTGGAGATCTCGCTGCATGACGGGCTGCGGATGATGCTGGACTGGTACGAGCGCGAAGGCCATCTGCCCGACCCGGACAAGGAGCGGCTGGAGGATCGGCTCGTCGATATGCACAGGCAGTGGGCGAACGCCTGCGCACAGCTGAGCAGCAAGCAGGACTACTGACTATCGGCATTGACCTTGACTATTGACTATCGGCAATCGGCATGGACTGCCCTCGCTCGCGCTGATGCCGGTCTTATCGCCACGAATGCCCATCACCGCCATATACAAACATATACAATGAGGATACACTCATAATTTCTAGCCGGCCTGCTCACGGTCCGGCTACTTTCCTTTCTTCGCCGGATCGTCCGCCCCCGCATATTTGAGCCGATATTCCCCCGGCGTCATCCCGCACATCCGCTTGAACACCCGGATGAAGTTTTGCGCGTTGTTGTAGCGCAGCCGCTCGGCAATATCGGCCACCTTCAGATCGGTTGAGGTGAGCAGCTCCCTGGCCCGGTCGATGCGGTACGCGATGATGTAATCGCTCGGCGTCATCCCCGTCGTCTCCTTGAACATCGAGCTGAACTGGGAGCTCGGCATCGAGACGAGATCGGCCAGCATCGGCTGCGACAGGTCGCTGTCGTAATGCCTGTGGATATGCTCCAGCACCTTGCCGATCGTATCCTGCTGCCGCCGGCTGCGGCTCGATACGATATGGCCGATGACAGCGGGATAGATCTCCTTTTTCAGCCAGGCGACGATCTTATCGCATGATTTGAGCTGCGTCAGCCGCTGATACAGGTTGTATTCGAAAATTTTAGGGCCGTGCTCCGGGTCCAGCTCGTACAGCGTCTTGAGGGAAGCGGCAATCAGCTGCACGAACGACTGCTGCAGATGATCCCCGGAGGTGTACTGCCCGCCGTCCTTCAGCCTGGACGCAAACTCGTCGACCCCGCGGCAAGCCTGGAGCAAATTGCCCAGCTTGAGCCCCGTGACCACCGTCTGCTCCTGTTCGATCGGGTAGACGAAAACGGACTGCTGCGGCATGACCGACTCGATGAAGATCACCTTGCCGCTGCCTTGCACGAGCTGGAATTGAAGCGCTTCCTTCGCCTCGCGGTACGAACGGGGCACGCCCTCCAGCCCGAAATAGCTCTTTCCGATGCCGATCGTAACCGTCACCTGCAGCAGCCGCTCGATGACCTCGTGCAGCTCTTCCGCCATCTCAAACACCGCCGCCTGCAGCTCGTGCTGGCTATGCCCGTCTTTCCCGTGGTTGATCAGCACGGCGATATGGTCTCCCTGCCCCCGGAAAGCGGCGCCGCCCGCGCGGTGCGCGACGATTTCCCTAGAAATATTGATCGCCGCGTACATGAACAGATTGATATCCTGCTCCGTTTGGCCCCGCATGTCGTCGAGCTCGATACATAGCACGGTAAAATAAGGCGCGGGCATCTCCAGCCGGTAATACACCAGCTTGTCGCGGGCCTCCTTTTCAGTCATCGGCTCGCTCAGGAGCCGCTGCAAAAATCCGCTGCGCAGCGTCGGCATCGATTCCTGGATCTGCTGCTCCAACTTGTCATTCGCGGAATGAAGCGACTCCACATAATGGCGGATGATGCCGAACTCGTTGCGGACGCGCTGCGGCTGCGGCAGATGCCGCCCCGCCTTCTTCACCGCGTCCACGACGCCGCTCAGCAGGCTCATCAGGCTTCGCGCCAGAAGCACGGCTGCCGTCAGGCTGATCAGCATCAGCAGCAGCGTAAGCGCCGCGGTCGAGCGCTTGATCCAGCCGACGTGCGTCGTGAGTTCGTCCACGGGTAGCACAGAAATGTATTTCCAGCCGTTGTACGGTGACCTGTTGTAGTTGAACAGCATCCTTTGACCGTCGATTTCGTCGGAGAACACCTCCTCCTCCTTGTCCGACGCCAGCAGACGATGGATAACGGGGGAATCGAAGTCGTCGCCCAGCAAGCTTTTGTTCCAATCCGAGAAAACGTTGCCCGAAGGCGTCACGATCAGCATCTCTCCGGTCTGTCCAACCTCCATGCTCGTGAACACTTTGAAGAACGCCCTGTCGTTCATTTCGATAATGAGATAGCCAAGCGGCTTGTCTGCCGCGATCGGCAGCTGCCGGACAAGCGTCACCATGTGCGAGCCGCCCCGCGGCAGCTGCGAATCGGACTTGCGGTCCGTCCAGAAGAACGGGCTGTCATTCGTGCGAAGCTCCTGCAGCAGTTGCGGGTCGAGCCGGTCCTCGCCGGCAATGCCCTGGCTCGGGTTGACGGTCAGGCGGCGGTCGGCCATATACAAATACACCGCGTTGACGTCGTCGATCAGCCCTTCCATCGACATCATCGCCGTCATGACCTGGCTGAACGTCTCGGCATCCTCGTACGGATTCGCGCTCGACAGGAAGCGCTTGAACGCCGGATTGAAGGCGTGCTGGAGCACGATTTTGTCCAGCTGAATCAGCTTCTCGTCGATCCGCTCCTGAATTTGCCGGACCGCCTGCCGGTTCGCCTTGCCCACTTCCGCGAACAGCGAATGGCTCGCGGCGGCATATGTGACCGCACCCAGGATGACGACCGGCACGACGGCCAGCAAGGAGGCGGCGATAATCACCTTCAGCTTCATCGGTCCGTGCGACCACATCTCGGTCAACATGCGCAGCAGCAATGGCTTCACTCCTTTCGCGGGTTAAGCCCGGCTCCCGACACGGCAGCAAGCCCTCCCCCGCCCCCGGGAAGAGCTCTGCCGCTTGCCGCTTTGGCATTACATTTCGGCTATTTAAGAAGCCGTCACTTTGGCTGAGCCTGATACCATTCGTTCGTTTCCTTCGTAATCTGGGCGCCGCCCTGCTCCAGCCACTGCTGCACGAATCGGTCGAATTCCTCGAGCGGCACCTTGCCCATGACGATCTTGACGAACGTCTCGTCGCGCAGCTTGGTCAGATCGGCCTGCTTGTCGATGGCCGACGGAGCCACGAACGACAGCGCGGGATTTTTGATGCCGAGATCTCTCACCATATCGAGATTTTCCCGCTGCGTCTTCTGCACGCTCTCCGGCGCCGTCATCACGACGTAGCTGTACGGATCGTACGGATTGTGCGGGATGACCGCATCGACGCCGTCGGCCTTGTATTTTTCCACATTGACCGTGATTTTGCCGTCCGCGCTTTTCGTATGATGCACGCCTTCGATGCCGTAGCGCTTCATCTGATAAGCCTCGTCGCCGGCCATCCAGTCGAGCAGCCTCATGATGCGCTGCGCTTTCTCGTCGTCCGTCTTCGCCGGGATGACCCATTGGCCGAAAAAGCCGGACGTCTCGCTGAAGCCCGACACTCCGGTCGGCCCCTTCGGCGGGCGGATCATGATCAGGTTCGCCTTCGGATCGACCTTGGCCAAATTTTCGACGTAGCGCGCGTAGTCGCTCGTCTGTCCGCCGATCAGAATGCCGGCTTTGCCGCCTTCGAGCTTTTCCCATACCTGGGAGTTTTTCAGCACGGCAAAATCCTTGTCGAGACCGCCGTCCTGATACAGATTGCGCAGCCATTCCAGCGCCTGCTTGCGGCCGGGGGTTATCGAGTCGCTCATCAGCGTCCCGTCCTCCATCACCCTCCAGCCTGCGCCCATATCAAAAGCCATCCAAAGCGGGTCCATATGCGAAATATTTTCGCCGAACGCGATGCCGAACGTATCATCCTTGCCATTCTTGTCCGGATCGTCCTTCGTGAACCGGACCGCCGTCTCGTACAGCTCGTCGGTTGTCTGGGGAACCGGCAGGCCCAGGTTGTCGAGCCAGTCCTTGCGGATCATTACCGCCGACCGGTTCAGCGCCCGCGTTCGCGGCACGCCGTACAGCTTGCCCTCGATCTTCACGTTATCGAAGATGCTCTGCGGGGTCTTCATAATATTCGGCGACGCCTGAACGAGTTCGTCCAGCGGGAGGAAAGCGCCCTGCGCCACATATTTATTCAGCTCGGGATCGGGATATTTCGTCCACAGAATCAAGTCGGGCAAATCGCCCGAGGCAAGCGTCACCTTCAGCTTGTCTTCGTAGCTGTTGTTCGGCACCGCCATCGGCTCGAATTCGATGTTGAACTTGTCCTCGATATATTTCCAGACCTCGTTCTTCTGCGGCGGCTCGTTGTACAGCGGGTACATCATGCTGATTTTCAGCCGCTTCTCCCCGCCGTCTCCCCCGGCCGCCCCGCTGCCGCCCGCGTCGCCCGAGCATCCAGCGATGGTCGCAGCCGCCAGCGCTGCAGTCAGCCCGGCTGCCGCCGTTTTTTTCGCGTAATGGGTGTTCATCATCCGTGAAAGACCTCCCTCAACTTTATATAATAAAAGCGGTTTCAACCTTTGACAGAGCCGAGCAGCACGCCTTTGGCGAAATGCTTTTGCAGGAAAGGATAGACGAGCAGAATCGGCACGGTCGCCACGATGATGGCGGCCATCTTGATCGTGGCCGGGATAATGTTCAGTTCCCCCATCGCGACCTCGAAATCTTGGGTCGAGCCTTCGATGATCATCTGCCTGAGCACGACCTGGATCGGCCAAAGATTCGATTTCGTAATGTACATCACCGCCGCGAAAAACTGATTCCAGTGGCCGACCGCGTAAAACAGCGTAAACGTCGCCAGCGCCGGCATCGAGAGCGGCAGCACGATGCGGAACAGCACGCCGAGATTTTTACAGCCGTCGATCCTGGCGGCCTCCTCCAGCTCTTCGGGAATGCCTTGAAAAAAGTTTTTCATAATAATCAGGTTGAACGCGCTGATCGCGCCAGGCAGGATCAACGACCAGACCGTGTTCATCAGGCCGACGGATTTGACGACCATATACGTCGGAATCATGCCGCCGCTGAACAAAATCGTAAAGACGACCAGAAACAGCATCGTCCGCCTGCCCTTGAGCCGTTTTTTGGCCAGCGGATACGCCATGAATACCGTAAACACCAGATTCGTCAGCGTCCCCACAACCGTAACGAAGACGGTCGTCATCAGCGAGCGCACGAAATGGGTGTTGCTGAATATCGTGCGGTATGCGTCCCACGTCACCTCCTCGGGCCACAGGATGAGCCCGCCCCGCAGCACCTGCTGCAGAGGCGCCAGCGACGTAGCCAGAATGTACAGAAACGGAAACAGCGTCACCAGCGAAAAGACAATCAGTATCGCGACATTGGCCGCGTCGAACAGCCTGCTTCCGAGCGACGGTTTGTAATGCATGCTGCGCTCCCTCCTAAAATACGCCTTCTTCCCCGAATTTTTTGGTCAGCCAATTGGCCCCGAGCACGAGCGCCAGCCCGACCAGCGATTTGAACAGGCCGACCGCGGTCGTATAGCTGAATTTGCCGCCGATGAGTCCTTCCCGGTATACATAGGTTTCGAAGACGTCGCCGACGCTCATGACGGTGGAATTCAGCATCAGGAACACATGCTCGAACCCGACGTCGAGAATATTGCCCAGGCGCAGAATGAGCAGAATGAAGATCGTGCTGCGAATCGCCGGCAGCGTAATATGCCATAGCTGGCGCCAGCGTCCCGCTCCGTCCACGATCGCCGCCTCGTACAGCTGCGTGTCCACCCCCGACAGCGCCGCCAGGAAAATAATCGTGCCCCACCCCGCTTCCTTCCAGACGCTTTGCGAGACGAGCAGCGTGCGGAAATATTCGGGCGTCGTCAGAAAAGCAACCTTTTCTCCGCCGAACGCGGCGATGATCTCGTTCACGATGCCGCCCTGCGTACCGAGCAGCAAATACGTCATGCCGACTACGACGACCCACGAAATAAAATGCGGCAAATAAATGATCGTCTGGATCGACCGCTTGAACAGCTGATGCCTCAGCTCGTTCAAAAGCAGCGCAAGAATGATCGGCGCCGGAAAAAAGAAAATCAAATTATAAAAGCTGATCAGCAGCGTGTTGCGGAAAATTTCCCAAAACTTGTCGTAGGCGAACAGCTTGGCAAAATGCTGCAGCCCTACCCAGTCGCTGCCCAGTATCCCTTTAAACGGGGAATATTCCTGGAAGGCGATCACGACGCCCCACATCGGGACATATTTGAAAATGATGAAAAACAGCAGTCCCGGCAAAAGCAGCAGGTACAAATCCCAGTCCATGCGAAGGGTGCCGCCGCGCTTTTTGCGCCTGACCAAGGGACCGTCGGCCGCATCGGCCGCTTTCGCCGCCCAATCGTTCATCGTTCGTTCCTCCTCCCTGTGTCAACGGCCAAGCCTTGATCCCGGCGTACCGGACCTCGGCGCCTTTTGCTTGACCTTGTGCGTTTTATTGTAAAAGCCCGCCCTTTAAAAAGAAATAATCATTTGAACGGATTATCGGCGCGGCGGGCAGGGAGGGCATAATCATCTGAAATGATGGTTTTTTCCTTTGCTGGAATAAAGTACAATGAGGCCAAGCAGCAAATCCCTGAAGCCGATAAGCTCGCCTGCGATCTGCGCGATCAGGATCAGTGCGAATAATTGCGGCCAGAAGGTTGGACCCATTAAGATGAATCGAAAGGATGATCGAAAGAATGGATGAACCGATGAGGCCAAGCCGTTATACCGCTTCCGAGCTTGCCGACCTGCTCCAGCACCAGCAAAGCTTTCGCCCGTACGCCGTTTACGGCGAACGCGCCTACTGGGAATCGCTGCCCGCCGAGCTCCGAAGCGAATGGATCGCGAAGGGCGAGGCGCGCCTTCACTTCGCATGGCCGGCGCTGCTGGCCATGCGCTATATGGACTTCGCGGCGAACGGCAACCGCTCCCGCTACGAAGCTGTGTACTTTGAGCGCCGGCAGGCGCTGACGGCGCTCGTCGTCGCCGAATGCATGGAAGGGCGGGGCCGGTTCATTGAACAGATCGTCAACGGCTTATGGTGCATCTGCGAGGAATCATCGTGGACAGTGCCGGCTCATATGTCGCTCTCCCGCAGCAGCGCAGGCCACGGGCTGCCCGACGTCCATGATCCGGTCATCGACCTGTTCTCCGCCGAGACGGGGGCGCTGCTCGCCTGGACGGCCTATTTGCTGGCCGACCCGCTGGACCGGATCAGCCGCATGGTGCTGCTCAGGGTTCGCCACGAGCTTTCCCGGCGGCTGCACGCGCCTTTTCTTGAGCGGGACGATTTTTGGTGGATGGGCTTTACCGAGAGGAAGGTCAACAATTGGAATCCGTGGATTGTCTCCAACATCTTGTCCTGCTTTCTGCTGATGGTGGAGGCTCGCGACGTCCGGGCGCAGGCGGCGGCTAAAGCGCTGAACTGCCTAGAGCGCTTCACGGCGGTATACAGCGAGGACGGCGGCTGCGATGAAGGCCCCATGTATTGGGGACACGCCGGAGCTTCCTTCTTCGACGCGCTGGAGCTGCTGTACCTGGCGAGCAGCGGCCGCATCTCGTTTTACGAGGAGCCGCTTGTCCGCGAGATCGGACGGTACATCACGCGCGTCCATATCGACGGCCCGTATTACGTCAACTTCGCCGACGGCGACGCCAAGTTTACCGTATACGGGGACGTCATTTACCGGTACGGCCTGCGGATCGGCGACGAGGCGATGCGCTCGCACGGCGCGGAAGCTTACCGTCAGCATTGGAAGGAGGACAAAATGCACGCCGGACTGCTGCGCATCTTGCCCGGGCTGGCTGTACACGGCGAATTGATGGCGTACGACCGGCCGCCGGTACTGGAGCGAGACGTCTGGCTGTCCGGCATCGAGGTGTTTGCGGCGCGGGAGCAGACCGGCTCGGCCAAAGGCCTGTACGTGGCGGCCAAGGGCGGACATAACGGCGAGAGCCACAATCATAACGATATCGGCCATTACATCGTATATGCTGACGGCCAGCCGATGATCATCGATCCCGGCGTGGAAACCTACACGTCCAAAACATTCAGTCCGCAGCGGTACGACATCTGGACGATGCAGTCCGCCTACCACAATCTGCCGACCGTGAACGGCTGCCAGCAGGCGCCGGGGGAGGAGCGCCGGGCGGCGGACGTCCGCTATGCCGCGACCGACGAGCTCGCGGAGCTGGCGCTGGACATCGCGCCCGCCTACCCGGCCGAGGCGGGCATCGCTGAATGGCGCCGCAGCGTCGGGCTGCGCCGGGGAGCCGAGCCATCCGTCGACGTCGTCGACCGGTTCCGGCTGGCCGCCCCGACAGCGGATATCCGCTTAAGCCTGATGACGCTGCCGGAGCCGCAGATGGATGACGCCGCCGGCGGGCGCATCGTGCTGACGAACGCGGCCGGTACCGCGCTCGGCGTCGAATTCGACGCAAACGCGCTGACCGCGGAGGCCGAGCCGCTGGCCATCGAAGACCCGCGCTTGCGGGGCGTCTGGGGCGATCGGCTGCACCGCGTCGTTTTCCGGCCGAAGCGAGCGGTGCAGGAAGCCGAATGGCGCCTGCGCATCCGCAAGCAATAACCGCGCAGCAAAAAAAAGTCCCGGCGCCTTGCCTGCATCGGAGCAGGAGGCGCCGGGTCTTATGGTTTATTAAGCTTTACCATATGGGGTCGACCGGTCGCCGTGATGCTGTCATGCTGCGCAGCACCGCTCTCCAGGAGCCGCGCCGCTGCCAAGCGTCAGCCTTTGACCGAACCTGCCGACATCTGCATGAACGACTTGTTGGCAAGCACATACACGACAAGGATCGGCAGGATGGACAGGCAGGCGCCGGCCAGCATCAGGTTCAACTGGGCCGCATCCCCCGTGCCGTAGCGCAGGCTCGCCAAACCGACGGTCAGCGGCTGCAGCTTGGGCGTGCTCATCGTAAACACGAGCGGCAGGATATATTCGTTCCAGGCGTGGCGGAAAGCGAACAGCGCCGATACGCCGAGCCCCGGAGCGACGAGCGGCAGCACGATTTGCCAGTACGTGCGGAAATAGCCGCAGCCGTCGATCATCGCCGCCTCGTCCAGCTCGCGCGGCACGCCCTTGAAGAAGCCGAGCAGTATAAAGAAGGTGGAGGCATGGCCCGCGATCAGAATGATGATGACGCCCCACAGCGACTTGTTCAGTCCGAGCGCGATCATAATATCGTACTGCGGACGAAGCACGACCGCGCCGATCGAAATAAACATCGTGGCCGATTGAATCACGACGAACAGCCGCTTGCCCGGAAACGACAGCCGATCTACCGCATACGCCGCCATCGAGGCGACGATCAACGTGCCGATCGTCGTCATGATGCTGATGTAAAAGCTGTTCCAGGTGAACAGGTCGAAATTGCCTTTTTGCCATGCGGTCACATAGTTGCCGAACTGCCAATCCTTCGGAAAAATCGTATCGCCGAGATTGATCTCGATATTCGTCTTGAACGAGTTGATAATCGCCAGCACAACGGGCAGCAGCGTAACCAGCACCATCGCCAGCAAAAAAGCCCACAGCAGCAGTTTGCCCGACCAGCGGCTGAAAGCACGCGAACCGCCGCCTGCGCTTCTGCCGGGCACGCTTGCGGACGCTCCTGTATTCATCATGTGCACGCTCCTTCCCTAGTTTAGTGTATTTTGTTCAATCGCTTGGACATATAAAAATACAGCAGTGTGATCAGGCCGACGATCAATGCCGTGACGAAGCCGGCGGCGCTGCCGTAGCCGAACTGCGTCTGCACGCCCGAGCCCGTCGATACCGGGAAGAACAGCTTATACACGTAGAGGAACATAACTTCCGTTTTGCCGATCGGTCCCCCCTCAGTCAGCACCATGATGCTCTCATAGCCCTTCAGCGAGTTGATGATCGCGTACATAATAATGATTTGCAGCACCGGACCGAGCATCGGAATCGTAATGTACCAAAATTTTTGCGCTTCGTTGGCTCCATCTAGCGATGCGCTCTCATAGACGTCTGTCGGAATGTTCTGCAGCCCGGCGATGAACAGCAGCATATAGTTGCCGAAGGCGCCCCAGGCGGCGATCAGAATCGCTGTCAGCATCGCGTACTTTTGCCCGAGCCAGTCGATCGGCTGATCGATCAGGTGCAGGTTGATCAGCAGCTTGTTGAGAATGCCGTTGTACGAATTGAAAATAATAAAGAATACGACCGCCATGACGGCCGAGCTGATGACCGTCGGCATAAAATAAACCGCCCTCAGCACCTGACGCCCGCGAATCGCCCGATTCAGTATCACCGCCAGCAGCAGGGAAATCGGCAGCGTCAGGATCAGCTTTCCTCCTGCATAAACAAACGTATTAACGACCGACTCCCAGTACAGCTCGTCCTGAAACAGCTGCTTGAAATTGTCCAGCCCGATAAAAACCTTGTCTCCATAGCCCTTGTAATCGTAAAACATATATCGAATCGCCCAACCGATCGGATAGACGGAGAATACGAGGGTCAGGAAGATACTCGGGAAGACGAAGGCGGAGCCGATCGCGTTAAGCTTGGTTTTATTCATAAATAGCCTCCTCCGTTTCGCGGTTCATCAATGGAAGATGGGACCTCCGGCTTCATCGAAGGTCCCATCCGGTACGGACATGCTCATCGCTTGGCCGGAAAATTATTTCAGCTGCAGCGGATCGAAAGCCGGGTCGGGCTCCGCTTTCACATCTCCCGCCTTTACTGATTTATCCAGCGCCTCGTTATAGCGAGTATTCAGATCCTGGATGATCGCGTCGATATTCCCGCCCTCCAAAATATACTTCCAGAACGCGTCGGCATATTTCAGCCCTTTCAAATTGCTGTCCACGTTCGGCTTCACGGGCCAGATGACGTCGCTTTCGGTCGGGACGAAATCCTGATAGCCGTAAATATCCGGCACCTTCATTTTTTGCGCGACCGACTGCAGTACGGGCATGCCGAGTCCCGCCTCGGCGTATTTGATCATGTTCTCTTCGCCGTACATATACTCGACGAACTTCCAGGCCGCTTCCTTATTGGCGGATTTGCTGCTGATCGCCAGCCATTGGGCCCCGTTCATGCCGTTTTTGCCCTTGATCGTGCCGTCGATCGAAGGCACGGGAGCCGCCGCCCACTTGACCTCCGTCGGGAACTGCGTCTGATAGACGCCGATCTCGGCCGAATACGACAAGTACATGCCGATTTTGCCTGCCGCAAACTGCGCGCGCAGCGGATCGATATCGAGCGATTCGACGCCTGGAAGCATGCTGCCGTCGTCGCGAATCTTTTTCAGCGCTTCGACGACCTCCTTGTATCCAGCGAAATCGTACTTGCCGGCCTTGAAATCGTAGCCGTCGACGCCGTAACCGCTCACCTCAAGAATGTTCCGGACGGAGCGTTCCATGGCGCTGGTCGGGTTTTTGAAGTTCAGCGCAAAGCCGTAAATGCCGTCCTTCTTGCCTATCTCGGTAATTTTTTTCGCCGCGTCCACCATTTCGTCCAGCGATTTCGGTGGATTCGCGATGCCCGCTTTTTCGAACAAATCTTTATTATAGACCAGGCGTATCGTCGTTCCGCCATTAGGCAGCGTATAGATGTGATTGTCGTACGTGTTGGCGCTGTCGCGCAGCGTCGATTCGAACCGCTTCTTTATCTCGTCGGACATGAACGGCTCCAGGGGTTCGAAATATCCTTTGCGGGCCATATTGACGAAGTCCATTTTCGCGGAAAAAACGTCCGGAGCCTGTCCGCTCGCAAACGCCAGGTCGACGGACTGCACGAAGTTTTCGGACATCACATTCACTTCAACTTCGATGTTGTCCTGGTTCGTCTTGTTGAATTGATCGACGACGCCTTTAATGTAATCCGCATCGTGACGGTCAACCGTCCAATAGACCAGCTTCGTTTTTCCGTTTGCCCCTTGACCGCTTTCACTGCCTCCAGCATTCTCTTCTCCGCCGCAAGCGGCGAGCGTACCGACAAGCGCCACGCTGAGCGCCATCGCCACCGGTTTTCGCAAGTTCATCGATGCAGCCTCCCCTATTTCTTCTATTAGCATCTGCCTGATGACTCCATCATAGTCGAATTTCCGCGAAAAGGGAGTGCGGTGAAACGACGAACCTAGGGAAGATATCCTACGCTTATCATCATTATCCCCTTCGCTCAGACACCTTTTTCCTAGTGGTCTTCTGATCCATCCCCTTATATCCCCCGACCCCTGTGACCATCTATCTTTTCCCCCTACATCCGCCGACCCCTGTGACCGTCTATCTTTCCCCCCATCCGCCGACCCCTGTGACCATCTATCTTTTCCCCCTACATCCGCCGACCCCTGTGACCGTCTATCTTCTCCCCCTACATCCCCCGACCCCTGTGACCGTCTATCTTTCCCCCCATCCGCCGACCCCTGTGACCGTCTATCTTCTCCCCCTACATCCCCCGACCCCTGTGACCGTCTATCTTTTTCCCCCCATCCGCCGACCCCTGTGACCGTCTATCTTCTCCCCCCATCCGCCGACCCCTGTGACCGTCTACCCAACTTCTTACGGCCATTATCCCCTCTGCTCAGAAATGTCGTTTGCTTATTTTAAAATGGAATTAGAATATTTCATTAGGGAAATTTTTCTTGACAGAGGAACTAATGTTCGATAAAATTAAATCAAGAACATTTGTTCCGTACAGAGGGGGGAGGAGCCTTGAGGAATGTGACTCTGGATAACTTTGACGAAGTGTTTCCTTCGGAGAGAGCTTGTTTTGACTTCGTCTTTTCCTTGAAATGGCCGGACGGATTCCGCTGTCCGCGCTGCGGCCATCCCCATGCTTATACCGTTTGCTCCCGTCGAATTCCGCTGTTCGAATGCCGCTCGTGCCGACATCAGACTTCGCTGACTGCAGGGACAATTTTAGAAGGAAGCCGTACCGATCTTCGCAAATGGCTGCGAGCCTTGCTGCTTGTTTCCAGGACGGAAGAGGGGACGAACGCCGTTCAATTAAGCCGCGAGATTGGCGTCACTTATAAAACGGCATGGCTTATGCTCCATAAAATACGCCGGGCCATCAGCGCCTCCGATGCTCGCGAACCGCTCGCCGGCATCGTCCAGGTTCAAGCCGCTGTTCACGGCCGGCCCCACAATCCTACGACTTCGCTGCACCAGCAGGAAAGCCCGCTGCTTGTAGGCGCGTCGACAGACGCTGGAGGCGAGCCCTTCTATGTAAAAATGAAGCTTGTCTCTTTAAAGCATATGAGCGGCAAACTGGTCACTCGATCCGGAACAAAAGCGTTTACGGACGATCATGTGAAGGCCGATGCTCATGATCTTCATATTGTTGCCGGGCGTTTCAGCTCGCATCGGTTCAAATCGCTGCTCTCGTTATTCAATGAGACCAGAAATTGGTTGAACGCCACGTTTCATGGACTTGAACGAAAATATCTGCAGTCTTATCTGGACGAGTTTTGTTTTCGATGGAATGCAGTACGTTCAGGCTGCGAAGTGTTCGAGAGGCTATCTCGCGTCTGCTTTGGATTGAGGTGAGCAATTTTGGATTAAGGTAAGCATTATTATACAATCTGACCGTTACTCTTGATCGCCTCACCCCCCCTTGCGAGAGCGAGTCCAAGATTAGATTTCAGCAGTGAATGATTGCAGTCTGACTTCGTTGATGCACCCGCAGTATCGCTACTGGGCGCCGTTTGGTCGTCGTTTTCGTCATCGGTCGGCGTCTGCGCCGTTTGGTTGTCGTTTTTTCGTCATCGGTCGGCGTCTGCGCCGTTTGGTTGTCGTTTTTTCGTCATTCGTCATTCGACCTTCATTCAGTCGTCATTTCGATTGTCGTTTGGCAATCTCTCGGTCGTCATTATTTTGCTGTTCGATCGCCATTCTTCGGCACTCGGTCGCCATATGCGCCGTTTGGTCGCCATATGCGCCGTTTGGTCGTCGTTCTGTCGCATTTGGCCGTCATCGTCCTCGTTCGGTTCGTCGTTCAATCACAATACAATC
>NZ_KB905625.1 GCF_000380965.1 Paenibacillus ginsengihumi DSM 21568
TGCGCGAGCGGCATGGGCGTCTATCTTGAAAATAACCCCCCGGGCCCGCGGCCCCTCCCAGAGCTACACCGGTCACATGAGGCGACAAATCCTGCAAAAAATGCAACATTTACTGTCCTCTTCGCCCCAGAAGAAGGAGAATGTTGTATTTTGTGCAACAATTTAGGGGGGGTTGGCTTCAAATCCGGGAATATCGCCCAAATTGTTGCACTTTTTACAACATTGAGCCGCAAATAGGGGTTATCCCCCCATTTTTGTTGTACAAAATACAACATTTGCTGGCTCTCGTGGAATAGCCCCGGGCCCGCGGCACATTTTCACCATCTGATGGTGCCGCGCAAGCCGCATGGGGGTAATAATAGGCCAGACCTGTCCAGCCGTTTTCCGATGGTGTCGCGCAAGGCGGCATGGACGTCTATCTTGAAAATTTGGCGGTATACGCCGACAAAATTTCAATACCGCAGGTGACGACCGAGGACGAAAGGAAGCGATCGTCACACTGCAAGGAGTATCGATCACTATGGAGCTCCCTTCGACCGAATTGCTTGTCTTCCTGGTCGCCGCAGGCTTTGCCGCCGCCTTCGTCGACTCCGTCGTGGGAGGCGGCGGGCTGATCGCCGTGCCCGCGCTGCTCATGACAGGCCTTCCGCCGGGCATGGTGCTCGGCACGAACAAGCTGTGCGGCACGCTCTCTTCCTTGACGAGCACCATGTCTTTTCTGACCTCCGGCAAAATCAAGGGACGTCTCGCTCTCGCTCTGTTCCCACTGTCCCTGATCGGTTCCGTGCTCGGCGCTTATTCTGCGTATCTGCTGCCCGCGTCTTTCCTGCGGCCGCTGGTCGTCGTTCTGCTGATCGTAGTGCTGGCGTACACGCTGCTCAAAAAAAGCTGGCAGGGCTCGCCGATCCCCGCTCCCATGACGGCCCTCCGCAAAATAATCGCCGGCACCGCCGCCTTCGCTCTCGGGTTCTACGACGGCTTCTTCGGCCCGGGAACAGGCTCGTTTCTGCTGTTCCTGTTTCTCTTGCTCGGCTTCGACTTCGTAGGCGCCTCCGCGAATGCGAAGGTGCTCAACTTCGCCAGCAACATCGGGAGCTTGGCCACCTTTGGGCTGCTCGGCTCGGTCCATCTCGGCTACGGCCTGGTCATGGGCCCGGCGATGATCGTCGGCGCCTTGGTCGGCTCGCAGGTCGCCATCCGGCGAGGGGCCAAATATGTCAAGCCGCTCTTTCTGCTCGTGACCTTCCTGCTCATCGGCAAGCAGCTATGGGATTTGATCGCCGGCTGAGGAGCTTCCGCCGGACGGCTGGGAGCCCTGTCTGGCCGGGCCCATCAGGCGCTATGCGCCATTTTCCTCTTCCATAAGCTGCGGCCGATTAACGGCAAAGACCGGCCGTATCCCTTGGACGGGGAACACCTCGCGGATCGCCGCGGCGATTTCGCCCGCCATCGTCATCACCCTAAACAGCGAGGTGCTCTGCAGCACGGCATACTTCTGGCCGGCATCGATATTGACGATGGCGGCCACCGAATAGTCCCCGACCTGCGGCAGCTGCTTGCCTACCGATTTGCCTGGCTCGATCGGCCGGTTCGAAACCTGGTACCATCCGAGCGAGGAAGGCTGGCCGAGGCAGGCGTCGATGGCCAGCACGCGCTTGCCGGCCGGCAGCTCCCTCATCCGCTCCCGCATATTGCTGGCGTCGAACGGCCGGGGAAGCGTGCCGATGACATGGGGGTACCCCGCCTCCTGCAGCATCGTTCCTACCAATGGGCCCAGCGCATCGCCGGTCGAGCGATCGGTGCCGATGCACAAGAATACGATGTCTTCTGCAGCAAGTCCCTGCTCCCGGATCGTACGGAAAAATCCCGCCAGTTCATCTCCCCGCAGCTTTTTCCGAAACAGCGGAGCGCCGTTCTCCTCCATTACTTGTCCCCCATTCGACGGTCGATTTCTGTAAGGTACGAAGTCTATTGTAGCACAGAGCCGGCTCGTTCCGCTCCCCTATTTGGGCAGGCTTTCCTCGGCATGATATAATGCATACGACAAACTTCGAGCTTCGAGGAGGACGCGCAATGACTTGGCCGGTAGTGCTCTCTTTGCTTTCACTAGCTTACTGGATATGGGCGATCGCGGATACGCTGCATTCCCGCAAATGGATGCTCCGCCTGCCGCGGCAAGCAGCCGCCCCCTTCGGCGCCGGAAACCGGTGGGCGGAGGACGCGGGCAAAACTCCCCTCGTCTCCGTCATTGTGGCCGCCAAGGAAGAGGAAGACTCAATAACCGACACGGTCAAGCATCTGCTTGACCAGAACTATCCGCGGCTTGAAATTATCGCCGTCAACGACCGTTCGCAGGACGCCACCGGCCGCAAGCTGGACGAGCTGCGCCGCTGGTCCGAAGGCCGCAAGGAGCTGCCCGTTCCGCTGCGCGTCATCCATGTGACCCGGCTGCCGGACGGCTGGCTCGGCAAAAATCACGCGCTCTATCAAGGCTATCTTCAGGCCAGAGGCTCCCTGCTGCTATTTACGGACGCCGACATCACCTTTAGCCCGGATGCGGTCTCCGCGGCGGTGCGATACTTACAGGAAACGAAGGCGGACCATCTCACCTTGGCGCCGAGGATGGTGACCAAGGGCTTCTGGCTGCAAGCGTTCGTCCGCTATTTCTTCTTTACGCTCAGCTTGTACGTCCGCCCTTGGCGGGCCAACGACGACTTGCAGGACCGGACGGGGATGGGCATCGGCGCCTTCAATTTGCTTACTCGCCAGGCGTATGAGAGGATCGGCACCCACCGGGCGATCGCGCGCCGTCCGGACGACGATCTGCAGCTCGGCATGCTGGTCAAGCGGCACCGTCTAAGGCAGCGGCTCGCGACCGCGCCGGATCATCTCGCCGTCGAATGGTATCCGGGGATGAAGGAAGCGATCCGCGGATTGGAAAAAAACTTGTTCTCCGGCTTCGGCTACAGCGTGCTGAAGGCGGGTGCCGGCGTCGCCGGCCAGCTGCTGGTATTCATCTACCCATGGATCGGCCTGTTCGCGTCACAGGGATGGCCGGCCGTGGCGTATGCGCTGTGCGCTCTGATGATGCTTGCCGCCTATATGCTGCACACCCGCGCCATGCTCGGCCGCCCCGCATCGGAGCTGGCTGTGCTGCCTCTATCGGCGCTGCTTTTGACCTGGATCGTCATCCGCTCCGTGTGGCTGACGCTCCGCCAGGGAGGCATCTATTGGCGCGGCACATTCTACCCGCTGCGCGAGCTGAAGCGGCTTCAGGAGCCTTAAGAGGTGCCTGGAGACGCGGATGCTCGCGCATTTTTTGCAAAAAAACATCGATTTTTCATACGGCATTCATAAAAAATTAACACAAGCATGATACAATTTGACATAAAATCATTTTGGAGACAGACGAAAGGGAGAGAACGGATGAACCTTACTCAAAGGCAGTTAACTTACGCTGTTGGAAGCATGCTGCTGACCTTCGTTTTAATTGTCGCTTACCAGTTCTGTTGAACGGCGACCATTCATGGCTAGCCCACATATACGAAATCACAGACATATAAGGGGGTGCGCGGCTTCGCGCATCTTTTTTGTTCGCTGCGAAACCCTTGAGCTCCGCCGAGGCCCTTTGCCGTGCAAGCCGCATGGACATCTATCTTGAAAATTTGGCGGTATCCACTGGACCGAATTTTCAAACCACGGGTGACGACCGCTGACGCAAGGGAACCTGCTGGCCGCATGATCACCTCTAACGCTTGTGACAAACGCTATTTTGCTAAAACGAACCCTGTTTAAAATGTAACGTAACTACGTAGCGCTATTTTGTCAAAAACGCGGAATTGGGTAGCCAAACATGCCAAATAAGGCGGCTCATTAGCGTTACAATTTCACACCGGTCGTTTCGAGTGAAATAAGCTCTGTGGCTAGCTTTAAGCTTCTTAAGGTCTGCCCGGCAAACGTGAGCCCACGGCTAGCGGAACGCTAACCGAAGGGCTGAGTCCTACAGCCCGAATATTTATAAATTCTTGATGACGCGAAAAAAGGCATGGACGAACGCCGCGTCATTAGCGGTTATCGTCATGCCTTTTGCCTGCCGGCAAACCGATGTTACCTCATCTGCCTTGGCTGCTCCATATTCGCGGAGACGGCCTCCAGGCTTTGCATCGCCTGCGTCAGCTGATCTTGAACCTGCGCCATCTCCTGATGATGGTGCTCGTCGTCATTCGCCTCCATCTGACTCTGCGCCTTCTCGAGCTCACGCCGCGCTGTCTCAAGCTGCGCCGCCGCACCGGCAAATTCGCGCGGATTCGATTCCAGCTGCGCGTGGCGAACCGCCATCTCCGCGTCCCTGGCGATTTGAATCGCCTTCTCGGCATTGTCGATCACATGCCTGAGCGGCATTTGATGCTGGTTCACTTCCGTCACTTGTGCATCTCCTCCCGGTGATCGCGATCGTTACAATGCTTAAGATGCGCGAAACGCCCGGGATTCATTCCTTGATTTTACACTTGGGCCCTTGCAGTTCAGCGGCTGTCCTGCTTGCGCTCATAGACGACAAAATCGTAATCGTACGGATTGGCCCCGTCCTTCACGCCGCGAACTCTCCGCACCTCCTGCCACTCGCTGCCGAATTCCGGGAAGAACGTATCGGCCGGGAACGTATGGGCGATTTCGGTGATGTACATGCGGTCCGCGACCGGCATCAACAGCCGGAATATTTCTGCGCCGCCGATGACGAAAATTTCATGCTCTTCGCCGTTATCTGCCCTGTCCGCAGCTTTGGCGAACGCCAGCAGCTCCTCCACCGAATGAACGACGGTGCAGCCCGGCGCCTGATAATCGCGGTCGCGGGTCAGCACGATGTTGGTCCGTCCGGGCAGCGGCTTTCCGATCGACTCGTACGTTTTGCGCCCCATGAGCACGGCATGGCCCATCGTCGTCGCTTTGAAAAAAGCGAGATCCGCCGGCAGCCGCCAAGGCAGCCGGTTATCGACGCCGATGCCCCTCTGCTCGTCCATGGCCAAAATGAAAGAAATCGTCACCTGTCATCTCTCCTCAGGAGGTTTTACGTTCGGGCGCTATACGGCGATCGGCGCTTTAATGCCGGGGTGGAATTGATATCCCTCGAATTCGAAATCCTCGTACCGATAATCGAAGATCGAGTCCGGCTTCCGCTTGATAACGAGCTTGGGCAGCGGATACGGCTCCCGGGAGAGCTGCCGCTGCACTTGCTCCAGATGGTTCAAATAAATGTGCACGTCGCCCCCGTTCCAGACCAGTTCGCCCGGCTCCAGACCGCACTGCTCAGCGACCATATGGGTCAGCAGGGCATACGACGCCAGGTTGAACGGCAATCCCAGAAACGTATCGACCGAGCGCATCTGGAACATGCACGACAGCCGCCCGTTCGCCACGTAAAACTGAAACGCGTAGTGGCAAGGCGGCAGCGCCATGCCGTCCACCTCCGCCGGGTTCCAGGCGCTGACCAGGTGTCTGCGCGAATCCGGGTTGCGGCGAATTTGCTCAATGACGCCGGCGATCTGGTCGACGACCTGGCCGTCAGGACCAAGCCACGTCCGCCACTGCGCTCCGTATACGCGCCCCAAATCTCCGTTCTCGTCGGCCCACTCGTCCCATATGGTAACCCCGTTGTCCTGCAAATAACGAATGTTCGTGCTGCCGCTCAAAAACCAGAGCAGCTCGTGAATGATGGACTTCGTATGCAGTTTTTTGGTAGTCAGCAGCGGAAAGCCTTGCTGCAGGTCGATTCTCATTTGCCTTCCGAACACGGAGATCGTGCCGGTGCCCGTGCGATCTTCCTTTCGCACGCCATTGTCCAATATATCCTGTAGCAGTTCCAGGTACGCCTTCATAAGCCACCTCAATCATTGAAATCGTTAACCATTAATATAATACAATATAAATTATATATTATCAGTACGGATTCCAAACTGCCCATTCCGCTTCCGAAATTTTCGGCACTTGCTTCGCCATTTCAATTCCGCTCATGATGGCACGGGTGACGTTGGCCGAAATGACAGCGCAATCCGCTTCGCCCCTTTGGCTCCCTCGCACGATGCAGGCCATAAGGTTACTCCCTTGCGGACGGTGTATGCCCTAAGGTTACTCCCTTGCGGACGGTGCGTGCCCTTAGGTTACTCCCTTGCGAACAGTGCGTGCCCTAAGGTTACATCCCCCCGGGCGGTGCGGTATAATGGTGACGACTTATCATACGGGCAGGAGTGAGAAGACCATGTATAAAATGATCGCGATCGATATCGACGATACACTGATTAACGACCACAAGCAGATTACCGCCGGGACCCGCCAGGCTTTGGCCGAGGCCGTCTCGCGGGGCGTTATCGTTACGCTGGCGACCGGGCGGATGTACGCCTCGGCCAGGCAGCTTGCCGCGCAGCTGGCGCTGAACGTGCCGCTGATTACGTATCAAGGCTCGCTCGTCAAGACGTCGATCGACGAGCAGGTGCTGTACGAAAGGAACGTGCCGCAGGAAGCCGCGCGCTTCATATACGACTATTGCCAGCAATCGGGTCTTCATCTGCAGTTGTACCACAATGATATTTTGTATGTGCGGGAAAGCAACGATAAAGCGGAGGAATATGCCCGTCTTTCGAAAATTCCTTATACGGTCGAGCCTGATTTTGAATCCCTTATCGGCAAGCCGAATACGAAGCTGCTCATGATCGACCAGCCGGACAAGCTGGATTCGGTGGCGGTTGAATTGCGCGGGGCTATCGGGCAGCAGGTTCATATTACGAAATCCAAGCCTCATTTTCTCGAGGTCGTTCATAAGGAAGGGACGAAGGGAGACGCCATCCGCTTTTTGGCTGAGCATTTCGGCCTGAAGCTCGAAGAGGTCATGGCGATTGGCGACAGCTGGAACGACCGGGAAATGCTTCAGGCAGCCGGTCTCGGTGTCGCCATGGGTAACGCGGTCGACGCCTTGAAAGAAATCGCGGATTACGTCACCCTCAGCAATAACGAAGACGGCGTCAAGCACGCCGTAGAGAAATTTGTATTGTCTCCTTCGGCATAAGCTTGCTTCGCAAGATGCAGGTTGAGGAAAGTCCGAAAAAAAATTGACCCTCATTTTCATTGGCACAGGCACAATAGGCGAACGTCCGCATACATTGTTGTTGAACATAGGCATTCGCATAGCGCGCAAGAAGGAGAGATGCATAATGTCCAAACAACAATTCGCGGAAAATCAAGGGAATCAGACCCGGTCGCTAACGCCGGGAACGATCCCGGGGGCCCCAGGGGGCTTTCCCGGCGGTGCCCCGGGCGGCTTCCCCGGTGGCGCTCCCGGCGGCTTTCCCGGCGGCGCTCCCGGGGGCTTTCCCGGCGGCGCCCCGGGTGGCTTTCCCGGCGGCGCCCCGGGCGGCTTTCCCGGCGGCGCCCCGGGCGGCTTCCCCGGCGGCGCTCCCGGCGGCTTTCCCGGCGGCGCCCCGGGCGGCTTCCCCGGCGGCGCCCCGGGCGGCTTCCCCGGCGGCGCTCCCGGCAGCTTCCCCGGCGGCGCCCCGGGTGGCTTCCCTGGCGGCGCCCCGGGCGGGGTCGGGGGACCGCCTCAATCGCCTCCGCCGGCGTTCACGCCGCCCAGACCGCAGCAGCAGCTGTTTGCCGTCGATCCGGGCGGCATTCGCAGATGTTTGTTTAGGTACGTATATATCTGGCAGACGAACGGGCAGCAATATTGGATGTTTTTGACCTTCGTCGGCCGCAATTCGATTGCCGGATATCGCTGGTTTGGGTTCCCCCCATTCGGTTTCTGGGGTTATTTCGGACTGGATTTGCGGCAAATCTCAACGTTTGTCTGCTACTAATGCACCCGTTCCAGACGGCAGAAGCCTGCGGAGATATATCCGCAGGCTTCTGCCATTGTTATTTTACCGCTCTTGGAAACAGATTGCCGAGACTCTTCGCGGCCTTGGCCCAAAAGGAACGGTGCGCTTCGTCAGCCTATGCTGTCGTTACAGCCGTTTTGGGCGAGGAACCGGAGGCTCTCGCCGAAGCCGGCCATCCGTCCCCGGCGCCCCCCGCCTCCACCGGTCCTCTTCCAGGTAATCCGCATAATCCTCAAGGAACGTATCCGTAATCGGCACGCGCTCTTCCTGGTCGGCAGCGCTCGTCATCATTCGCTCCTCCTTTTCCCCTGATCGCTGTTCAACCCTGCTTCTGATATCGTAAGCATACCTTACTCCAATAAGCGCTTCAACCGCCTGGCAGACATAAGCCAAACATGCGGCGGACGCCGGGCTTTCCCGCATCCGCCGCTGCGGTCAGGCGTTATCTGAAGACAATACGTATACTTTTACGTTCTTTTTGACTCCGAATTGGATGGCCTGCTTTACATCGTTCATGAACACATCCACTCGCGCCCCCTTGATGGCCGAGCCCGTATCCTCCGCCTTGCGCAAGCCGATTCCGTCGATATAGACGAGAGTACCGATTGGGATCACGGAAGGATCGACGGCGATCGTGCGTCCTTCCTCGGCCTTGCTGCCGCTGGACGTAATGCCGTAGGCGGGATGCGAGGGCCGCTTGCCCGTCGATTCCGCGCCGGCCGTATAGGCCGTAAGGGTCGATTGCAGCACCTTCTCGATCACGCGCTCCTCGCCGTTTGGCAGCATCAGCTGCGCGCCTTCCGCGGGAATTTCCAGCTGCTGTCCGACCGTCAGCCGGCCGGGGTCTTCGATGTCGTTGGCGGCAATCAGCGAAGAGACCGATACATCGAACGCGCGGGCGATCCGGTACAGCGTATCCCCTTTATTCACCTGATATTTGATCGGACTCGGCAGCAGCGCGGCCTGCCCGGCTCCTTCGCCTGCCGCCGACCGATTCAACGCTTCCAGCGCATAGGGGGCATAATTGTCCGTCTCGGGAATGACGGCAAATTGATTGTACCCCGGACCGTACCGGTCCTCCGTCTCGAAGTAAGCCTGTCCCGCAGAGGGACTTGCCATGACAACCGCCAGCAGAAGAGCAGCCAATAAGCCGACTTGATTCACTTGCCGATGCATTGTGTTCCTCCTCTATCCATTCTTGCTAGATTGATAGTAATAGAATGGACGGAGAAACTAGATTTTATACCCGGCTCCGGACAGCCGCTGCTCTATGTATCTCCGTTAGGAGCGGAAGGAACCGCTCGCAGAGCCGCCCGCGGGCTGCTCCGCGAGGCCTTTCGCTGTCCGGTGCTTTCAGTCAGTCTGGCCGCTTCCGTCTTGCCCTCGATCAAAACCGCCGAATCGGCTTCTTTGTTTTCTTCCCGCGGCGGCTTCCCTCTCTGCGCGGGAGAAGTTCTTCCTCCAGAGGCTCCTCCTGCTGCACGCTTTTCGTGATGACATTGCGGATGATCGGCTCGAACTCTTTGTAAGCCCCGTACAGCTGTTTGATTTTGTCGGCCAGCGCAAGCATATCGTCCATGCCCGCATTCATTTCCTTCAGGAACAGCCATCCGCTCCGTCCGCGAAACGGCTGCGCACCGCCTGCCGCCCTCCGGTACGGGTGCCCGTCCCAATGCTTCCTGCTTTGCGGGTCAGGCCAATCTCCTGTGCTCCACATCGCGCATCCCTCCGTCTTGTTTTTCGCCATCTGCCCATGGGCCTTATTGCTACACCATATGCATTTGCCCTGAAAAAGGTATGGACGAATGCACAGCACCGGCCGGCATGCGAGGACGCCAAATATGACAAAGCGTCCAAAATAGGGTATAATTATTGTCTGGTCGGTTACCGGTCGGATAAGGAAAAAAGGGAGCGGGAGGTGGCAAGAATGATCCAGATTCAACCAAAAAACGGCGGTTACCCTTCTGTATTCCGCCTTGCAATGCTGGTGATCCTGATCTTCTCCGCCATCGTGCCGATATATGCTGAGAACAGCACCGGATATATCGAGGAATCATACAAATGGGGCCTCATGTCCGATTCTCATCATTCCTTCCATTACCGAAGCAACGCTCCCTTAAAGGCTCTATTGTCAACCAAGCCCGAGCCCATCCTGCTGATGATGCCTATTCTGCTTTGTGTGGGCGTTTGGCTGGCTCCGGCTCATTTATACGCCTACATTCCGGTCCGGATGAAGCGTCTTTTGCTTATGCCGATCAAATATACCTCCAATTTCGTGCACGAAATGACGCAGCCTTTGACGATCCGATAACGTTGCGATCCATTAGCGCATCATTTGATTATTTTTTGCTTCCGAATGGTTCTTTAGGTGAATTGCCACAATATATCTATATTGAAAAATTTGGCGGAATCTACGGGCCGAATTTTCAACCCCGCAGGTGACGACCGATGACGGAAGGATTCGCTCGTCATAGGCGTATATCAGGAAGCAAAGCACCCACAGGAGGACTAAACAATGAACATTCTAGAATCCGATCTGCCGGGCATCGGCCGAAAATTTCAAATTCATACGCGCGACGGCGATAAAATGGTCATTATCATCCACGACGACGGGCGGCGCGAGTTCTACCACTTCGATCACGACGATCCGGATGACAGCATTTCCATGGTGACGCTGGACGATCAGGAAGCGCGGCAAGTAGCGGGCATTATCGGAGGTCTGACCTATAAGCCCAAAGCGCTTGAGAACATCGAAGTCGTGCTGAACGATCTCGTCATCGAATGGTACAAAATCGAGCAGGCTTCGCCTTGTATCGGCAAAACGATCGGCGATCTCGACGTCAGACAGAAAACGGGCGCAACCATCATCGCCGTTGTCGAAAAAGGAAATTCCAATAAGACGATCAACCCGGGGCCCGAATATGTACTGCGAGCGGAATCGACCCTCATCGTAGCGGGAGAGCGGCAGCACCTGAAGGCACTCAAGGCCATTCTGCAGAATGGGAGTGAGTGAGTATGGACCACCTAGTGCTAGAAGTCGGGCTCGCGGTCATTCTTATTGCGCTCGTCGGGCTGCTGTCGGCAAAGCTGCGGTTCTCGGTCATCCCCTTCTATATTCTGATCGGGATGGCCGTGGGGCCGCACGCTCCCAAGTTCGGCGCGTTCGACTTCCGGTTTATCGAGAGCGCTCAGTTTATCGATTTTCTCGGCCGCCTCGGCGTCTTGTTCTTGCTCTTTTACCTCGGACTTGAATTTTCCGTTGGCCGCCTGATCAAATCCGGCCGTTCCATCGCCGTCGGCGGCACCATCTATATCGCCATCAATTTCACGTTAGGCATTCTTTACGGCTGGTTAACCGGATTCCCGCTTCAGGAAACGCTGGTTATCGCCGGCATCACTACGATCTCATCCAGCGCGATCGTCGCTAAAGTGTTGGTCGACCTCAAACGAACGGCCAATCCCGAGACGGAGATGATACTCGGCATTATTATGTTCGAAGACGTCTTCCTCGCCGTTTATATCTCCATTTTGTCGGGCCTCGTTCTCAGCGGCGCCACCTCGCTCGGAGGCGTGCTGCTGTCCGCCTTGTACGCACTCGGCTTTATGCTGCTGTTCCTTATTGTCGGACGCAAAGTCGTCCCGCTGCTTAACAAAGCGCTCAATATCCGTTCCAACGAATTGTTCCTGCTTGTCGTCTTCGGTTTCCTGTTCCTGGTAGCCGGCTTTTCCGAAACGATCCACGTTGCGGAGGCGATCGGCGCGTTGCTCGTCGGCCTTGTCCTCGCCGAAACGGAGCATATGAAGCGAATCGAGCATCTCATTCTTCCGTTCAGAGATTTCTTCGGGGCGTTGTTCTTCTTCAGCTTCGGACTTTCTATCGATCCGCTAGCCCTGGGCGGCGCCGTCTGGCTGTCGATCGGAGCGGTCATCCTGACGCTGATCGGCAACTTTACCGCGGGCATGATCTCCGGGAGAAGCGCCGGGCTTTCGTCCAAAGCTTCCTCCAACATCGGGCTGACTATCGTATCCCGCGGCGAGTTTTCCATCATCATGGCGAACCTCGGCAAAGCGGGCGGGCTCGATCTGATCATTCAGCCGTTCGCCGCCCTGTACGTCTTGATCTTGGCGATTCTGGGGCCGCTGCTTACGAAAGAGTCCAAAACCGTATTCCAGCTGCTCAACAAAGTGTTCCGATGGGAAAAAGAAAAACCGAAGAAGCAAAGCGAGCAGGCCTGAAAAAACAAAAGCAAAGGAGCCTTTCCCATACCGGGCGGGCTCCTTGTTCGTATGGCCGTCCTAGCCGATCCGCCCGGCAATTTGCCGCGCGACCCATAAGCCGGCTGCTCCCGCCTGAGCCAAGCCTCGCGTAATTCCCGCGCCGTCGCCGGCGCAGAACAGGCCCGTGATCTCACTCTCGAACGATTCGCTTAGCTTAGGACGCGCCGAATAAAACTTCGCCTCGACTCCATAAAACAGCGTATGCTCGGAAGCGATGCCTGGCGTCACTTTGTCCAGCGCCTCCACCATTTCGATCAGCGACTTCATCGTATTGTACGGCAGCACCAGCCCGAGGTCCCCCGGAACGGCTTCCTTCAGCGTCGGCTCGAGGAACCCTTCCCGGATGCGTTCGGCCGTGGAACGGCGCCCTCTCATGATATCTCCATATTTTTGCACGATGACGCCGCCGCCGGACAAATCGTTCGCCCTCCGGCAAATTTCACGGGCGTATTCGTTCGGCTTGTCGAACGGCTCGGTGAACTTGTGGGATACGAGCAGCGCAAAGTTCGTATTGTGCGAGCCGAGCGCCGAGTCCTTGAACGAATGCCCGTTGGCCGCCATAATGCCGCTGTGGTTTTCGACGACGACATGCCCGGACGGATTGCTGCAGAAGGTGCGCACCCTCGTGCCTACGGATGTATTGTAAATGAACTTGCCTTCATACAAATGCTCGTTGATTTCGCGCATCACGATGTCCGATGTCTCCACGCGAACGCCGACGTCGACCTGGTTATTGAACATTTTGATCCGCCGCTTCCTGAGTACCTCGCTCAGCCAGGCCGAGCCGTCCCGTCCCGGAGCGATGAATACGTAATCGCTTTCGTAGGTCTCTCCGTTTTTCAGGACGACGCCCCGCACCATATACTTGCCGCCGGATTGGGCCGTTACGATGTCCTCCACTTCCGCCCTGAACAGCATATCGATGCGATCGGCCAAATACGAGGCGATCGATTTGAGAATCTCCAGGTTCTGCTCGGTCCCGAGATGCCTTACCTTAGCCCGCAGCAGCTTCAAGCCGGCAGCGTAACCCCGCTGCTCAATCTGCCTGACAGCCTCGGTCGTCGGGTCCGTCATCGTCTCGGTTGCTCCATGCTTCAGGTTGATGCGGTCGACGTCATGAATCAGCTCCAGCACTTTGGAGGCGGGCAAGTAATCGGTCATCCAGCCGCCGAATTCCGTCGTAATGTTGAACTTGCCGTCGCTGTAAGCGCCAGCCCCTCCGAAGCCGGCTGTGATGGAGCAGGCCGGCAGGCATCCGGCATAGTCTTTCTTCCCCGCCGGAGGCGGACATAGCTTGATCTTCCCCTCCATAATCGGGCAGCTTCGACGATGAATGTCGTGCCCTTTATCGATCAGCAGCACCTTCGCATCGGGTTTTTGCAGCGTCATCTCGTACGCAGCAAAAATGCCGGCAGGTCCGGCCCCTACAATGATCAAATCGTACTTGTCGCTCATGTCGTCCTTCCTCCAACCAGATCTCATGTGGTTTTGAAGACGCAAAAAACTCCCCGCATCGAATGGGCTGCGCCGAAGCAGCCACTCGTAGCTGGGAGTTTACGGTTCCCGTAGAAACCCTCAACCTTATCTTGAGGATATACGAATGATTCGGACTGTTGCGAAGGTTTTTTACGTTTACACATTTATAATACCGAATCATTCATAGGAATTCAACAAACAATGTTCGGTTTTAGGTCATTTGACGATCATGACCGGAATCGTGGCATGATGCACGACATGGTGGCTGACGCTCCCCAGAAATAGCTCGCTGAGTCCGCCCAAGCCGCGGCTGCCCATCACGATCAGATCGCAGCCGGTCTCTTCCGCGTGCTCCAGAATAGCCCGCGCCGCATTCCCTTGCTTCCGAACGACCCGAACGTTGGGCAATCCCTCCGCTGCCTGGCGGGCGCGCTCGACGACTTTGTCGGAGTATTCGTTCTGCTGGCGTTCTACGTCCGGCGAGACATTAAAGATCGCATCGCCGACGACCATTACGGGAACATGGCTGGAATGAACGATCTCCAGACCGCCTCCCGCGCCTTCCTTCACCAGCTTCACCGCCTTGTCCAGCGCCCGCTCCGACGCCTCGGAACCATCGTATGCAATCAATATTTTGTTGAAAATCATACGCTCACTCCTTAACTGTTGGTATCGTCCTCTTATTTTAAAGCTATCAGCCTGCCACCGCTGTGTATGTAATGTAGATCACACCATTCAATAAGCTTGAAACATGCCGGAAATCAAAGAAACGAATCGTTTTATGCGCTTACATGACGTTTTGGCAAGCTGAAAACCGCGCGGTTTTTGTGTATAATCGAAATCTGCGAACATCGGCCCCGACTTTTCTGAGAGTGGAAAGTCACCATCATCCAGCATAGGAGGATATGAACTATCACAATGAATCAACAACTGAAAAGCTCCTGGTTCGGCAATGTTCGGAGTGACGTCCTATCCGGCATGACGGTTGCGCTTGCCCTCATTCCGGAAGCGATCGCCTTCTCGATTATCGCCGGCGTCGACCCGATGGTCGGTTTGTATGCATCTGTCTGCATCGCTATTGTCATTTCGTTTGCGGGAGGACGGCCAGGCATGATTTCCGCAGCAACGGGCGCGATGGCGCTGCTGATGGCGACGCTTGTCAGAGATCACGGCATTGAGTACTTGTTCGCCGCCACCGTACTGGCAGGAATCCTGCAATACGTTATGGGGATGTTGAAATTCGGACGCTTCATCACGTTCGTCCCGCAATCGGTTATGACCGGTTTCGTCAATGCGCTGGCCATTCTGATTTTTGCGGCTCAGCTGCCGCACTTTGCGGGCGAAGGCTGGGTCATGTACGCGCTGGTCGCTTTAACCTTGCTTATTATATATATTTTGCCCCGATTTACCAGGGCCATACCGTCGGCTTTGGCCGCCATCGTCATCGTCTCAGTTTTGGCGATCAGTATGGGCCTTGAGGTGAAGACAGTCGGCGACATGGGCCGCATCACGAGCGCTTTGCCCGTGTTTCATGTGCCGCAGATCGAGCTAAGCCTGGAAACATTGTGGATTATTTTCCCTTACTCGTTATCGCTGGCGATCGTCGGCATTTTGGAATCGCTGCTTACCGCGACGATCGTCGACGAGATGACGGATACGCGCAGCGACAAAAACCGGGAAGTGAAGGGCCAAGGCATCGCCAATGTGGTCACAGGATTTTTCGGGGGGATGGCCAGCTGTGCGATGATCGGTCAATCGGTGATCAACGTCAAATCCGGAGGCCGCACCCGTCTGTCGACCTTCGTGGCAGGCGCGTTCCTGCTCTTTCTCATCCTCGTGCTCGGGGATATCGTCAGCCGCATCCCGATGGCGGCGCTCGTCGGCGTCATGTTCATGGTATCGATCGGCACATTCGATTGGAAATCGCTGACCGGCATCGCCAAGGTGCCGCGCGGCGACGCCCTGGTGATGGTCGTGACCGTCGCCATTGTCGTCGCCACCCACGACTTGTCCAAAGGCGTATTCGCCGGCGTGCTGCTCAGCGCCGTACTGTTTGCCTGGAAAATGGCCCGCATTCGCATGACCTCGTCGATTCAGGCGAACGGCGCCAAAACTTACGTCGTCTCAGGCCAAATGTTCTTCGGCACGATGTCCCATTTTATCGAGCAATTCGATTATGCCGGCGACCCCGATGCGATCTTCATCGACTTCAGCCAGTCTCACGTCTGGGATCATTCGGCCGTCACCGCGATCGCGAAGGTTGTGGCGAAATACCGGCAGTTGGGCAAAACAGCCTCCATCACAGGCCTGAATGAGGAGAGCCGTCTTATTGTCGAGAAGGTCGGCCTGGCTTCGACGGGCGGACATTGATTGGTGATCTTGGTGATGAAAATGAGAAAAGCCCCGAAAGAGGGCTTTTCTTCATTTTAGTCAATGAGACTTTCCGAATTTGTCCCATCGGGATTCATAACATACAAGTAAACTTGCTTATCTTTTGGATCCACATAAGCGATTGAATACATGTGCAATTTATTTTCTTTCCATCCGATGAATAAAGAGACTCCAACTTTATTGTTTTTCAGACCTTCTTGGTCAATAACATGATCGGGAATATCAACACGATTATACCCGGGCTCTTTGAAGAAGCTGTATTTCCAATATGAATCGCTTCCATTCTCTAAATCCCCGTTATCATTTGCTATCTCGTAATCGTCCATAAATAATGACTTGACCTCCTCTTGAGTCAAACCTAATCTCAGCTTTTCTTTGAGTTCATTCACTTTATTAAGGATCATTCGGTCTCTTTCAGTAGAAGATCCATTTGACTCGGTTACAGAAGTGATTGATATGGTATTTGTCGTATTGTCCCACCGAACTTCTCCGCCAAGCATCTCGACAACTGCTTTGGTTGGAAGATAAGAGATTCCATTAATGATAACAGGGGGACATGGCATCGCCATCTTCATTCACAAGTACCCAAGGTTTATTGTTAATTGTGATCTTCATATCGTGATTAATTATACGCCCGAATGCTTTCCACGCCTCCGGCCGCATAGGATAAACTCGTTCCCGATAACAAGGTACACAAACAAGTTATAGTTACTTTCTTCCATTCCATTCAATTACCTTCCATATACTCGATTCTTTCTATGCGTTCTCCCCTGCATAGCTGAAGTTTAATCTGGATTTATCAACAATGTCAGATAATTTACAAATGAAAAGAAAGTCTATCGTCCTGCATTATTTCTTTTGTCCTATTATACTTTCCAAATCCTCGTCAGATATATTGAAATATTTTTTAAAGGCGGTTAGCGTACGTTCATCTTCCTCAAGCGATTCGAACCATTGGTAAAATCTATCTTCTCCTACATATTCAATCAATAATAAATCAAATGAATGTTCCTTATCATGCTCAAATTCTTCAGAAAAAGTCTTGCGTTCCAATATCGTCCTCAATTCCTCATCAGATATATTAAAATATTTTTTGAATGCAGTACGTGTTCGTTCATGTTCCTCGATTGAGTCAAACCACTGATAGAATTTTTCCTTCCCAACATAATCAATCATTAATTGATCAAATGTATGCTCTTCATCATAATTTCTTTCACAATAATCTTCATTTTTTAGGCTATCAGTTTTGTTAAATGATTCATTAATGTTGATATCTCCACTTTTACTAAAATAAATACTAGGAAAAATCACAAATGATATTAAACTTATGATTAATAAATAATTCAAAATCATCCCCCCTGCAATTCAAACTAATATTACTTTTATAATTAAACACCAAAAGATAGTTAATATATAATATATTAACTATCTTTTTGATATTAGAACTATTATTTAGGGCTTGCTGAACGATTTTTTATCCGAAACTCTGGACTAGGCGACGGCGGAACAGGAAGGCGAAAATAAAGCAAAAAAGAACGCGGAGCCTGCGCTCCAGGTTCATCACCAGCAGTTGCAGCGTGATGGCGGACAGGCTGGTCTGCGCGAGACGCGCTCGAATACGGCCAAGCCCGTACTTGCGCTTGCCTTCTCCGAATTTGCCTTCGATGGCGTTTCGTTCACCGGCATCCCGTTTGTCCTGATGTTGCTGTTCACGAGTCGGACCGTCCTTCGGTGGTCTTCCCAAAGCCGGGCCGCTGAGCCGGATGCCATGCTGCTTGCAGAAGTTCCGGTTCTCGCGGGTGCGATAGATTTGATCCGCCTGTACGACGGCTGGATAATAGCCGAAGCGACGACGGTAGTTCTCAATCGTCTCGATGAGCGTTGTACTCTCGTTGAAGTTATCCCAGGACGCACGATCCAGGAATGCGTAACCTTTCGTCATGCTGACGGCGAGCTTTGCGCCGAACTCCACTCGCGCCTTCGCTTTCCCACGCACGATCGGCCTCACATGCGGCTGATGGATGCTCACGATGCGGTCTTCGATTTGGTGCGACCGCGTCTTGTACATGTGGAGCTGTTGGCGGTACAGTTCATGAATCACCAGCAGATCACGATAGGCTTTGCGACTCAGCAGCGTGAGCGGCTGCGTCTTTGCTTGCTCGGCAATGATGACGAGGTTCCGTTCCACGTACCCCAGCTGACGGCGGATGGCTTTGCGGATGACTTTCGGTCCCGGCCTGCGCTGTTTGGACACCACCAGAAACTGCTTGCGCGCCTTTTCACGATAGGTGCGCGGTTTTGCCGTTTGTCCGATGACCGGTTCGTGCAGCGTATCGATGATCGGTTCCAACTTCTCCCGCGCTTCATTCAGCAAATTCAAATCGGTCGGATACGCCACATCCGCCGGGGCGCAGGTGGCGTCCACCAACAGTGTCCCTTAATTCGGTTGTTCTGGCGTTTCCGACGCCGCGGTAGAATCGATGGCCTCATCGGTCTCAAGTTCGGACGCTTCCGGTGGCGCCGACGCTTCAACCGTCTGCTCCGCAACAGGCGTTTGCGCTGCCGATTCGACTTGCGTTTCCTCGAACAGCGCTTGCTGTTCGAATTCGGTTTCGGTTGCAGCGGCGCAAGACGGCGACTGCTTTCTTTTCCCGCCGCCGCTCACGTTGCTTGGATCGTTGTCATCGTCTTTCATTTCCTTCGCGCCCTGGGTGGCGATGACCTCATTCAGCTCGGCCAGCACGTCCGTCAGACGTTTGCGAAAATGTGTCATCATCGAATGGTGGAACGGCGGCTTCATGACAAATCCGGGCAAACCGATGAAGTATTGCATATAGGGATTCTCGCTGATCGACGCCAGGGTTTCTCTATCGGTCAACTGCATGCGCTCCTGAATGATCAGCGCGCCGAGCCCCATCCGCAGGCTGATCGTTTGCTGACCACGGAAGGTGTCTTTGAAGAAACGACCGTATTTCTGTTCAGCCGCCGCCCACGGCACCAACTGCGCCAACTGAACCCAACGATTCTTTTCATCCAGTTTTCCGCCGAAGGGAAGAAAGAAATCGCCCGGCAGGATCAATTGATTGTCGAGGTGTGCGGTCGGCTTGAACATTTTCGTCACTCCATCTGCAAGGATTTTGGGCTGTTTTCTGAAGATTCCTTTGCATATGATTTCGACATACAAATCCCGAATCCCTTGTGCTTATGCAGTTTTTAACAGCTTTTCGGGGCGTTCAGCAAGCCCTATTTAGTTGTTCCTAAAATTTCATTCATTTTTTCTCCAGATATGTTAAAATATTCTTTAAATGCAGTCCTTGTACGTTCCTTTTCTTCAATAGATTCGAACCATTCTTCAAATTTTTCCTCACCAACATATTCAATCATTAATAAATCAAATGAATGTTCTTCATCATAATAATATACATCATTATTCTCAACATGGTTCTCAAAATGGTTGTTTTTCAATGTAAAATTATGGCTCAACATCAAAGTTAGTGCTTGACTTTATGTACCAAATCGTTCACGGTTACATTCGACCAGAAGTCCTTGTACGTAACGTTCCCGGTTCCGGGTGAAGTAATGTCGGCGTTGAAAGGCTTTCATTCGGTTGTTTCTTCCTTCAACCGCCGCATTGGTCCACCGACAGGAGTGATAATTGACGATCTCCGTTCGCCAGTTTCGCATCGTTTTGATGCAGGTGGCTACTGCCGGATGCTGAAAATGTTCCCCTTGTCCCAGCCAGCGGTCAAACCAGATGGCAGCTACTTTG
>NZ_KB905626.1 GCF_000380965.1 Paenibacillus ginsengihumi DSM 21568
CGTAACCGGCGGATGGAGAGCACGCGACGATCCCCGCTTTCGCTCACTAGTTTCCGCCGCCGACTGCCGATCACACTAAGCGCTTCTCCACAACAAGGTGAGGGGACCAACTCTGCACATCGAACTGAAAACGCCGGGAGTCTTCTCAACCAGCTCATACTCTGTTACAATGATCATGTTGGGTAGGGGATGCATCCCGTGAGCCTGTTACTGCAGGCCCACATAAAAGGGAAGCATCCTTTTCCTTTTCTGTGATACGGTCATTATATTCAGCAGCTTCCGGACAGGCAATCCCATCAACAATTGGACGTTATGCTTCAGCGGTAACAGACTATGAGCGGAGCAAAAACGAAATCACCAATTACATAGGCCCTAACCAAATTAATATTCCTTATGTTGTAGATGCACAAGTGGCTTCTTATCTTGATCAAATGGTCATAGCCGCGAATACCTTCAAAGCTGACCATGAGAAAGGCTATGATACCGAATATGGCAACGATATGGACGAGAAAGGGTACATTATTGGGATCGAATTAACGCTTGACCATGAAAGATTTATTGAGCTTGTCAAAAATCAAGCTTTTACGGTAATCCGAACAGAGTGGCGGAATAGAGAGTATCATCTGGTAACTTTCGACTACTTAGAGAAGGTATTCAAACCGGAGAATGTCATTTATAAATTGACCGATAATGAAGATGCGTTTGTAATTGTACAGCTTGAGGAGCCTGAGAAACTTGGTTACTACTATACTGATAGCGAAGACAGAAGACCCATCGCTTTGTTCAAAGCATTAATATCCGCAAGAGACGATATTTATCCATTGGAGTATTTATTGAAGCCCGAATTTCATCTTGTGAAAAATACATCGTTAACATTTATTGATAACAATATTAGTTGTGAAGTTGACACATTACAATTTTGGAATGATCTATCAGAGAAACATCGTGAACGTATTATCAACAACGTTTATTGCGAAAATTGTTCTGATACAGTTACAATCGTAGATTGTACCATCTATAATGATCCATACGGCGTGTTATTGAGGGGAAAATGCAAAAATTGCGGAAAACGCGTAGCGAGAGTTGTTGAACGGGACTAGAGTCTCGCACCTCTCGCCACAAACGTCCTAACTTTCCGAACATATGATATATCTATAATTTCCCAGTAACCCCTTGGAGATGCGGCTCGTCGTTCCACCATGGCGATTGTTTCAACCATTCTAAAGGCATGAATTCCTTTATTAAATTGCCATGTCCAGTAATGGTTCATAGATATCCTTTTTTCTAATCCTCTATTTCATCACTCAATGCTTTTAATCGCTTCAGCATACACAAAATAACTCCATCATCAATCATCAGAGCATACGTTCCGGCGTTAAATCGATCTGCTCTGATGATCGTAGTGAAAAGCTTTCTAATCGTTTCCAAATCAGCTTTATCGATAAGAAGAAGATTATCGAAGTATTTTCGAGATTCAGATTGCCAACTCATCCAATCAAACGAGAGAATAAATTGCGAATTATAGAGTTGTTTTTCGCTGGTTCATGATAAATATATGGGTCAAAGCTCATCTCCTCGGAGCAATTGTACTTCTTTCTGTTTGACTCGAAATAGGGGATGAAGTCAAGCAACGGCTTGAAAAGGTTGGGATGGAGTTCCTCATCCATTGTAAATTCACCTCTAATCCTCCCGATATATCCTTACCACGCACTTTTAGTTTTGAGCAACATCACTTTCCGCAGCATTTCTTATATTTCTTGCCGCTACCGCAAGTACAAGGGTCATTGCGACCGATTTTTTCAACCTTGATTGCTGGATTCGTTGGTTTCGGGTAAATGTTATCCTTATTTGTCCAGACTTTAGATAATAACGGTGGCTTTTTCCTTTCTTGCTCGAAACAAGCCCACCATTCCAATTCCTTAATGGTATCCTCAACAAACTGAAAATGATGATCTTTCCTATGATTCTCAAGTACGACATCCATAGGCATTTTTAGTATTCGTTCAACGTCATCCAGCTCGATCATCATCGTATCTACAAGTTGCTTTTCGTAGGCACGTTTCATCACGTCATAAGCTTCCTGCCCATATAAATCTGCTAAACTGCTAATAATTTGAGCGTTAAACGTCGGATATTCCTCTGAACATTTCTCTTCAAGCAGTCCCCTGAAATAATCAATAACCCACTCCCGTTCCAAACGCCCGTGCAATACAAGAATGGACAGTGCATGCAAGCCTTGTCCACGAATAAATTCGTCGAGTTCCTCGTTCTCGATTATTTTTTGGACAGGGGTGATATCATCCGAATATACGGAAGCAAGTATCCGACCCACACCTTCAGTAACCACATCGCCCAAAAAAGCATCCATATCCGCTTCCGGCAAATTCAAAAACTGGATGAGCAACGGATATAACCGTGTTTCGCGAAATTGAGCTAACAAGTAGAGGGAATATATGAGATCAATACGCGATGGTTCGTCGAGATAGGCGTCGGGATGGTTAATAACCTCCTCGACAATGGCAAGAAGATGCGGGATCGCTTCCTCTTTATTATCAATCAGTTGCTGCAGCTCTTTCCGAGGAAACTTCCCCTCATTATAGCGAATGGACTCGAGTAAAGCTTGCATATAAATCGTTCGTCCTTTCTATTGGTTATCGTACATGGCTTGCGGTTAAATCCTTCCGATATATCCCTACCACGCACTCCACATGCCCCGTCTGCGGAAACATATCCACCGGCTGGGCCTCCAGCGTCCGGTAGCCGCCGTCCTCGAGAATGCGCAGGTCGCGGGCCAGTGTGGCCGGGTCGCAGGAGACGTAGACGACGCGCCGCGGGCGCATCGCGAGGATCGTCTCCAGCAGGGCGCGGTCACAGCCTTTGCGCGGCGGGTCGACGACGATGACGTCGGGGACGATCCCCTGTTCGCGCCAGGCCGGGATGACCTGCTCCGCCGCGCCGGTCTCGAACGTGACGTTGCGGATGCCGTTCAGCAGAGCGTTGCGTCGCGCGTCATCGATGGCCTCCGGCACGATCTCGACCCCGTACACATGTCCCGCGCGGCGGGCGAGAAACAGCGAGATCGTCCCGATGCCGCAGTAGGCGTCGATGACCGTCTCGTTGCCATTCAGAGCAGCATACTCCAGCGCCTTGGCGTACAACGCTTCGGTCTGCACCGGGTTGACCTGGAAGAACGAACGGGCCGAAATTGCGAAGCGGATGTCGCCGATCGTATCGTAGATGACATCGCGGCCCCACAGGACTTTGGTCTGCTCGCCGAAGACGAGGCTCGTGCGGGACGTGTTGACGTTCTGGCAGATGCTGGCGATGCCAGGGACGTCCTGGCGGATCAGCGCCGTGAGCTCGTCTGCGCGGGCGATCGCATCGCCGTTCGTGATCAGCACGACCATCGTCTCGCCCGTGTTGAAGCCGTGCCGCACGACGACGTGACGCAATAGCCCCCGCCCCGTCTGCGGGTCGTACGGGCGGATGCCCAGCTCGCGGGCGATCTGCTTGACCGCGGCGACGGCGGCGTCGTTGCGCTCGTGCTGGATGAGGCAGGCGTCCGTGTCGACGATCCGGTGGCTGCCGCGGGCGTAGAAGCCGCCGACGAGGCCGCCCGCCCCGGACGCCCAGCCGATCGGTACATGCGCCTTGTTGCGGTACCGCCACGGGTCGGGCATGCCCAGCGTCGGGTGCACGACGACGCCGCGCTCTGAGCCTTCCCCATCCGCCGCGACGCGAAGCTTGCCGATCCGCTCCAGGGTGTCCGCGACGAGCTTCCGCTTGTACCTGAGCTGCGCCTCGTAGCTCAGGTGCTGGAGCTGGCAGCCGCCGCAGGCGGCGTAGATCGGGCACGGCGGCTGCTCCCGGTCAGGGCTCGGCTTAAGCACCTCGAGCAGTTCGGCCCGGCCGTACTGCTTCTTCACCTGCGCCGCCCGCACCCGGACGCGCTCGCCCGGCAGTGCTCCGGGAATGAACAGCGTGAACCCGTCAACGCGGCCGACGCCTTCCCCCTCGTGCCCGAGGCCGACGACCTCGGCGATGTACTCTCCGTTCGGCTTAACGGGAACGGACGGGCCGCCCCCGGCAGGCGCCGGCCGTTCTTCCGGCGGACGCTCGGCCCGACTGTTGCCGCCGGCTAGCCTGTCGCTGCCGGCCTGCCTTTCGCTGCCAGCATGCCTTGCGCTACCGGCTTGCCTTTCGCTGCCAACCCGCCTTTCACTGCCAGCATGCCTTACGCTGCCAACATGCCTTTCGCTGCCGGCCTGCCTCTCACTGCCAGCCTGCCTGTCGCTGTCGGCCTGCCTTTCGCTGCCAGCATGCCTTACGCTGCCAGACGACCTTGCGCTGCCAGCATGCCTTACGCTGCCAGACGACCTTGCGCTGCCGGCCAGCCTCTCGCCGCCGGCCTGCCTATCCTTCAGCGAACGCCTGCCCCGGCCCCCGCGCCCGCCAGGCTGTCTCAATTCCGGCAAACGCTCTGCGTGGCCCGCTCTCCCGGATAAGCTCTCGCCAGGCATCCGTAGCGCACCGCCGCCGCCCTGCGCCGGTCGGCTTCCCGGCGGATGCTCGGGGCCGTTCCGCCGCCCCGCGCGCTTCCGGCTCGGGCTGGAGGCTGCGCCCGCCTTATTCCTTGTCCTGCTTATCCTGCTCATCTTCGTCATGACCGCCTTTGTGCTTCCACGGAAGCTTCAGATTCAACTGCTGCAGATTGGGCAAATTCGGCAGATGCGGCAGCGGCAGACCGGTCTGCTTATAGCTCGATTGGCCAGTCTCGTCGACGAAAATATGCAGATGCCGCGGCAGGTTCGTGAACACGCAGGGCAGCGTGCCTCCGAATTCGCCGTCCAGATTGATCTGCACATAATCCGGCGACGTCACCTGAACGAACTTCGTCTGCAAATAAATAATATTCGGGTCATCCAGATGCTCGCCGCGCAGCGCCAGCGTCACGACGCGGATAAATTCCGGCAGCGTGCACTTGCGCAGAATGAGCATATCGAACAAGCCGTCGCTCAGCGAAGCGTCCGGCGCGAGTCGCTCGAAGCCGCCGACCGAGTTGCTGTTGGAGATCAGGAACAGCATCACTTCCTCCTGCATCTCGCCCGCATCCGTCATAATATTCAGCTTGATCGGCCGCAGGCGCGGCAGCTTCTCAAGCCCTTTCATATAATAAGCCAGCTGGCCGATCATCGTCTTCAGCTTGCTCGGCACCTCATACGTCAGCTCCGTCAACGAGCCGCCGCCGGCGATGTTGATGAAATAGCGGTGATTGACCTTGCCGACGTCGATGGCGACCGTGTACTGCTGCAGAATGACATCGACCGCCGCGTCCCAGTGACGGGGAATGCCCAGCGCCCGGGCAAAATCGTTCGTCGTCCCCAGCGGAATTATGCCGAGCGGCGGCCGGTTCTCCTTCTCCGCCATGCCGTTAATGACCTCGTACAGCGTGCCGTCGCCGCCGGCGGCGATGATGATATCGAAGCCGCGCTCGACCGCTTCCGCCGCCGCCAGCGTCGCATCCCCTTCGCCGACCGTCGCGTGCGTGCTCGTCTCGAGGCCGCCGCGCTCCAGCCGCTGCAGCACGTCGGGAAGCCGCCGCTTCATCTCTTCTCTGCCGGAAGTCGGATTATAGATTAACCTTGCTCGTTTTGCCGCCATATCCTCTCACCTGTTCATAACTGAATATCGTTCGGACTTGCCGCTCGATCCAGCGCGAGATATCCGGATGCGGCAGCAGCGCCCTGCCCGCGTAGCGGTGGACGCTGCCCTGCAGCCGTTCCGGAATGACCCGCTCCGTAAAATATCCCTCGCTCAGAAACAGCGGCGCCACAATCGCCTCCAGCTCGGGCCGCTCCCGCCGCCAGCGCGCAAGCAGCTCCGGCAGCTCGTTCGGCAAGAGCAGCGCCGTATCCGCCGCCGCGAAGCCACCGGCCTGCCGAACCCTCTCGGCCAGCCGTTCCAAGCCTAGACGCCATCTCTCGTAAAAGCCTTCCTCCGCGCTGCCGTGTCCGACCAGCACGAGGAGCTCGCGGGCCGGATCGCGGGACAGCCCTTTCAGCTTCTCCAGCACAATGCCGGCGATCAGCGGGTCGTCATCGATCGGACTCGCCAGATGCACCTTCGCCTGAACGCGGAAAGGCGCAAGGTCCGTCGGCAGCGACGGCGCCGCCTGCACGCCGAGCGCGTAGCGGATCTCATCGACATGCGTGCTGCCGGAGGAGACGAACAGCGGGACGACGATCAGGTCGGTCACCCCGTCCGCCTCCAGCATGTCGATGCCGTCCTGAATAAGGCGCCCTTCGACGATCTCCAGGAAGGAAGAGCAGATCGGCACATCCACAGGCAGCTCCACCGCAGCGACCGCCTCGTCCACGAGCCGGACCCATTCCTCGCTGCGGGAGCCGTGACTTATGACTAATATGCCATATTTTGCCAATACCTATCCCTCCGTCTGTACGCACAGCTGCCTGAAAGCGCCCAAGATAACGCGAAAAATCCCGCCCGGCCGCATTGGGGAAGGATTTCGCCTGAGAAGCCCGCTCGCGCGCGAGCGGACGGATTCGGTTGTGGGCCGCGAGGTATCTTCAACGCCCGAGCCGTTCCAGCGTCATTTTGTATCCGTCGTTCCCGTAGTTCAGGCATCGCTTGACCCGGGAGATCGTAGCTGTGCTGGCGCCGGTCTCCGCTTCAATCTGATTGTATGTGTTGCCTTTGCGCAGCATGCGCGCAACCTCCAGCCGCTGCGACAGCGACTGAATCTCGTTCACCGTACACAGATCGTCGAAGAAAATGTAGCATTCCTCGACACTCTTCAGCGTCAAAATCGCCTCGAACAGCTGGTCTATCGCTTTATCGTTCAGTTTCTTCAACTGCATCCTCATTCAACCCCTTGGTGGTCCTGCTGCGGACAAGAAAAGTGAAGTGCCGTAAATCCATTATACTAAAAATAATTCGCTGCAAGGGAATGAATTCCTCCCTTTAATTTTGCAAAACGTTAATATTTTTATGCGGTAGCGAACGAAACCGTCCCTTGCCTCCTTTTTAGGCGATCCGGGGCATCCGTCCAATCCATTCATTCGCCCATCACATACAGTATACTAGGCATCGGTCAGGAAAGAAACAGGCCAGAGGCGTTGGCAAACTGTACAGCATATCAAGGAATGGAGTGTTCCAATGAGTTATCACAGGCAGGTTATCGGCAATCAGGGAGGCGCGGGAAGGCAGGTAATCGGCAACCGGGGAACGGCGAATCGGCCGCAGGCCGCGCAGCCGGCGAGGCAGGCAAGACCGGTGCATTACGCCAAGCCGGTGCAGGTGAGAAGCTTTGCGCAGGGGCAACCTTTTTTTGACGGAGGCATGGGCGGAGGGGGCTACCCGGGATTGGGAGAAACCCAGCTCGTGCAGGCGCCCGCAGCCAACCAGAGCAGCGGGCTGGGCGGCTTGAACGGGCTCGGCTCGCTGCTTGGCGGAGGAAGCGGCCCGGGCGGCGGCTCCGGCTTCAATGTGGCGCAGCTGAAGCAAATGATCGATCGGCTGGGCGGCATCGACGGCATCGTCGATACGGTCGGCAAAATGCAAAAGCTGATGCAAAGCCTCTCGCAAATGGCTCCGCTCATCAAGATGATCGTCGGCTCGTTCGGCAAAAACAAGTCGGCAGGCCAGGCGAATCAATCCGCCGGCTTCGTGCCGCGGCGCCGTCCGCGCCGCAAACGCCGCGCCGGCGGCCGGGTGCGCCGCGGCAGAAGATAGCGCCCCTGGGCCTGCATCCGGCCCGCGGGCAAGCCGCCTGGCGCATTCGCCAAGCGCGAGGGGCGTGCAGCTATCCGCAGCCTGCGCAGGCGACGAGCGCCACAGCTTTCGCCAAGCGCGAAAGGGCCTTGCGGCCGCAGGCGGCGTCCCATCCGCGAAAACAAAGCAAGACCGAAGAACAGGCAGCTCTTCCCTAAAAAGCTGCCTTGTGCTTCGGTCTTGCGCTTTTTCCCGCGAATCCCCCGCATTAGGGCATTCCCCGCTTCACCCACCCGGCTGCCGTCACGACCCGCCTGGCCAGATGGCGGACCGCCGCCAGCGACTTCTTCGCTACCTTCTGATGGTCGTTCATGTTATCCAAACTGATCTTTTCTTATCGGATAAAAAGTGGTATCCTAACCCATAACTATAGAAAAAAAGATAGCCATTAATGTTTAGTAAGCTAGAAGCAGCCCCTGACAGCCGTTACCGGCCACTTGGCCCTTGGCATCATCAATCATACCAAAAAAAGGAGCGAGATCGACCATGCTGTTCACCCCGTACAAGATCAAAGACGTTACGCTGAAAAATCGCATCGTCATGTCCCCGATGTGCATGTATTCCTGCGACAATCAGGAAGGGAAAGTGACGGATTGGCATAAGGTGCACTATCCGGCGCGCGCCGTGGGCCAGGTCGGCCTGATCATCGTCGAAGCGACCGCCGTTACGCCGCAAGGACGCATCTCTCCGCTGGATCTTGGCATTTGGAGCGACGAGCATGTCGCCGGGCTCAAGGAGCTGACCTCGCTCGTGCACGCGCACGGCTCGCGCATCGGCATTCAGCTTGCCCACGCCGGCCGCAAGGCGGAGCTCGACGGCCCGATCGTCGCTCCTTCGGCGATTCCGTACAGCGACAAGTCCAAGACGCCGGAAGCGATGACGTCAAAGCAGATCGCCGAGACGATCGAGGCGTTCGCCGAAGCAGCGCGCCGGGCCAGGGAAGCCGGCTTCGACGTCGTCGAAATACACGCCGCGCACGGCTACTTGATCAACGAATTTTTGTCGCCGCTTGCCAACCAACGCGACGACGCCTACGGCGGCGATCGCGACCGCCGCTACCGGTTCCTGCAGGAGACGATCGAGGCGGTGAAGCGGGTCTGGGACGGTCCGCTGTTCGTGCGCATTTCGGCAACCGACTACCATCCGGAAGGCTGCAAGCCGGAAGACTATATCGACTATGCCAAGCGGATGAAAGCGCAAGGTGTCGACCTGATCGACGTCAGCTCCGGGGCCGTCGTGCCGGTCAAGCCGGAAGCGTACCCCGGGTACCAGGTGCCGTTTGCCGAGACGATCCGCCGCGAAGCGGGCATCGCCACCGGAGCCGTCGGCCTTATTACCGAGCCCGAGCAGGCCGAGGAGATCGTCCGCAACGAGCGGGCCGACCTCGTCTTCCTCGGCCGCGAGCTGCTGCGCGATCCGTATTGGCCGCGCGCTGCCGCCAAGCGGCTCGGAGCCGACATCCAGCCGCCGCAGCAGTATCTCCGCAGCTGGTAAACGCCGAATTGCGGGCATTAGCGCCCGCAGCGCAAACAGCGCCCGCAGCGCAAGGCAAGCAAGAAAGTCCGCCCGGGCTCCCGCAAGAGCCTGGGCGGACTTTCACTCTTTTCATGGCCGATTCGGCCGTTCCATTCGTTTCATTACCTTGATGCTGCTGCCGACTGCCCTTACAATCCCTTTGATCCGCCTTATCTCGCTTTCTCCTTGATCGGCTCCAGCGGCTTGTGGTTGCCGTATGTCGGGTATTCCCGTGTTGTCGGCGCGGCCCATTTCACCGCGTTACGGATTACGCGGCGCACCTGCTCGTTATAATACGTCGGATACGTCTCATGGCCGGGACGGAAATAGAAGATTTTGCCCTGGCCGCGGGAGAACGTGCAGCCGCTGCGGAACACCTCGCCTCCCTCGAACCAGCTCACCATAATAAGCTCGTCGGGCGCCGGGATATCGAAGTGCTCTCCGTACATTTCTTCGGCTTCCAGCTCGATATATTGGCCGATGCCGTCCGCGATCGGGTGATTCGGAGCGACGACCCAGATCCGTTCCTTATCGTCCGCTTCCCGCCACTTCAGATCGCAGGAGGTGCCCATCAGCTTTTTGAATATTTTCGAAAAATGGCCCGAGTGCAGCACGATCAGCCCCATGCCCTGCAGCACCCGCTTGTGCACGCGCTCCACGATCGCATCCTCCACCGCGCCGTGCGCCTTATGCCCCCACCAGATGAGGACGTCGGTATTTTGCAGCTTCTCTTCCGTCAGCCCGTGCTCCGGTTCGTCCAGCGTCGCGTAAGACACGGCGAACTCGTCGCCCAGCCCTTCGCCGATCGCCTGATGAATGCCGTTTGGATACACCGAGCGAACCTTCTCGTTTTCCTTCTCATGGCGGAATTCATTCCATACGGTAACTCGCAGCTTTTGGCTCATCTTATGGCCCTCCTCGTCCACTGGCGGCAGACCGGCTGCGGCATTCCTGCAAGGAGCCGCCCCGCGCCTAGCGCTGTTCTTCACAACTTGAGTATAGTCCGCAGGCGGGGAAAAAGATATTCTCAATTGTGCCGGATCGTTATCCAAATCTGCCTTAAAACGAAATTTCGTGTTATACTGCTCTTGTTGATTACGATTGCATGCTATGCAAATGTGTCATATCCTGATTGTTCCATTTTATCCAGCGAGGTGAAGCGCCCTATGCCTTCCGCCGTCGAGCCGTCCCATGATGAAGTCCGCAACGAACAGGTGATTTACCAGAACCCGCTGCTTTTTTTGAAAATATGGGAGATTGCGGTCCCCGAAGTCCAGCCGCTGATTTCGAAAAGATGGCCGTGGCACTATCACAAGGAAGTCGAGTTTCTCGTCATCCTCGAAGGCTCGCTCGGCATCCAGACGAAGCGCGATTATCGCGAGCTGAAGCCGGGCGACGTCTTCCTGCTCGGGGCTTCGCAGCTGCACCGCACCCGCCCCGTGGAGCCGGGGCCGGTAAGATATGTCGTCTTTCAGGTCGATCTGTCCCAACACTTCGACCAGACGACGATGCCGTACCTGCACAGCTTCTCCGAACTGACGCAGCCGCTCGGCGAGCTCAATTACATTTTTCAGGAGCATCCGGCGGCCCGCGGCGAAGCTTATGCGCTGATCATGGACATTTTCGAGGAATCCCGGCGCAAAAGCCGCGGGTACGAGCTGGCGGTGAGTGCGGCGGTCAGGCGGCTGCTGCTTCTGCTGCTGCGCAGCGACACGCGGGGCGTGCTGGATGGAGCCGGCGACGCCGAACTGATGCGGCTGCGCCCGGCGCTGGATTACATCGATGCCCATCTCGGCGAGAAAATATCCGTGGAGGACGCGTGCGCGCTGCTCAACCTGAGCTACCATTACTTCATCAAGTACTTCAAACGGGTGATGGGGCTCTCGTTTATCGATTACGTCAACTACAAGCGCGTCAAAAAAGCGGAGCGGCTGCTGCTGACCCGCAACCTCAGCGTCACCCAGGTCGGCTGCGAGGTCGGCATTCCGAACATGGCGCAGTTCTACAAGCTGTTCAAGCGCCATAACCAATGCTCGCCGAAAGAATTCAAGCAGCGCATGAAGGACGTCGTCGCCATGGACGATGCCGGGGCCTCAGGCCGTTAAGGGCCGCGCCGCGGCTTCCTTTTTGTAATTTATTAGCAATTCGCCAGGCTTGACCGCATATATATCAGACATGCCCTCCAAGGAGCTGATTCATATATGCTGTCACTGCACAAATTGTCCGCCATCCTGGCGGGGAGCCTGCTCATCGGCATCGGAGTCAATTTTTTTCTGATGCCCTTCGAGGTGCTGGACGGAGGCGTGATCGGCATTGCCCTCATTATCAACTACTTGTTCGGAGCCCGGGTCGGGCTCGTCGTCTTTTTGTGCAGTCTGCCGATTTTCGTCCTGGCGTGGATGTATTACCGCAACATCCTGTACAACAGCGTGCAGGGGATGCTCATTTCGTCGCTGCTGATCGATCTTCTCGAGCCTTACCGCTATTATTTCGACTATTACGCCAAGCTGTCCCCCTTCACCAGCGCCGTGCTGGGTGGCTGCATCGTCGGCACGGGCATCGGCATTATGCTGCGCTTCGAGACGAGCACCGGCGGGACGGATCTGCTTGCCCAATACTTGAGCCGGCTTGTGCGCATCAACCCCGGCATTCTGATCTTCCTCATCGACGGCGTCGTCGTCAGCCTGGGCGGCCTGCTGCTGTCGGCCGAAACGCTGCTGCTTTCGCTCGTCACGATCACGGCCGGAGGCATCGCCACCAGCCTGCTGACGATGAATCGCCACGGCCCGCTCGCCCATTGAAGCAGGACGTTTGTCCGGGCGCAGGAAGCGTCGCCGGACGCCTGCGCGCATAAGGCTCCCGCAGCGGCATAGCGCCGACTCGGAAGCCTTGATTTTAGCCCGTCATATCGCTTGCCGCGCCGGCTCAAAAAATGCGCCGCTGCCAGCCGCGCAGCTTGGCCAGCGCCTCGACATAAAAGTAATCGCCGTAGATGAGCGAGACGTTCACGTTTTGCCCCGCCGGCTTGTGGCCTGTGCCCTGGGTAAGAATCGCCTCGTGCTCGGGGCGGTCCCAGGTGCCGTAGCGCTGCGTCAGCGAGAGCAGAATGCGCTCCGCCGCCCGGCGGTACAGGCTTCCCTCCAGCGCGGGCAGCGCATCCGCCAGCTCCAGCAGTCCGGAAGCGGCGCAGCTGGCCGCCGACGTGTCGCGCGGTTCGCCCTCCAGCGACTCGCTGGCGCGAAAATCCCAGTGCGCTACCGCGTCGTCCGGCAGGCAGGCGAGGAAATAATGCGCCACGCGCTGCGAAGCCCGCAAATATTTGACCTCGCCGGTATAGCGGTACGCGTTGGCCATGCCGTGCAGCGCCCACGCCTGGCCGCGGCTCCACGACGAATTCGGCCCGGCGCCCTGGCCGCCGAGCGCTTCGATCCATTCGCCCGTCGCCGGGTCGAAGCTGAGGATATGGCACACCGAGCCGTCCTCGCGGATGAAGCGGCTGACGACGGTATCGGCGTGCGCGCGGGCGATCTGCTCGAAGCGCGGGTCGCCGCTTGAGGCCGACGCCCAGAACAGCAGGGACAGGTTCATGGCCGAATCGATGATCGCCCAGCCGATCTTGTCCTGGTTCCAGGCGCGGATGAAGCGGCCGTTCAGATTGAAGCGGCCCGCCAGGAAATTGGCCGCCTGCAGGCCGCGGCGCAGCCCGTCCGGGTCGCCCGTCAGCTTATGCTTGATGACCGCCGTCGGCAAATATTGAAACCCTACGTCATGGTGAAAATTGCTGTCTGGCTCGATCGACCGGCGCTCGAACCTCTCGTCCCAGTCCCAGGCGGCCGATTGGTAATGCTCCTTGCCGGTCATATCGTGCATGATCCACAGGATGCCGGGCCAAAAGCCGGACGTCCACCAGTCCAGCCTCATATCGTCGTACTTGCCGTCTTCCTTGGCGACATGAGGCGACTTGCCCTTCAGCTGGCCGATCATCCGGTCGACCTTCTCCTGCAGCGCCTCCCACAGTGAGGGCAGCGCTTCGCTCAGCGAAGCCGCCTGCAAAAAAGCAGGTTTATCGATACCGCTCATCGCGCAAACCTCCTTGTTCAATCCTTTAGCGAAGTTAAACTTCTGTAACGTACAGAAACGCCGTCGGCAGCCCTTCGCAGGCGGCACTGACAACCGATACCGGCGGATACTTCCGCTCCCCCGCGCCGGACGCGAGCGAGGCGGCCGGCCCCCCGGCGGTGACGAAATTCGTCACCGCAATCGCGGCGCGCTTGCCGCCGTGCGGATCGACGTCGATGCGGGCCCGGCCGTTCTGCAGCTGGACGAGCGACGAGCCGCGCACCGTGCCGAGCCGGTCGATGAGCCGCCCGTCGCCGGTCAGGCCGAACCGCACGAAGCGGGCCGCGTCGGCGCACAGCACGCCGTTGGCATCGACCGCCAGCGCCTCGATTCGCACGAGGCCGTTATCCAGCCGCTCGGCGCTGAGCTTGAGCTCCGCCGGCTCGCCCCATGCCGCCGTCTGGTACTCGAACGACAGCTCATCCTCCACTGCAACTCCGTCCTGTACCGCCACGGCGCGCAAGCGGTTTGGCCCCGGCGCGAACGCCGTCTCCCAGCGCAGGCCGGCGGCCGGGAAATTTTGCGGGTCGCGCTGCCTGACGCCCAGGCTGCGGCCGTTCAGGAAAAGCTCGACCTCGGCGCAGTTCGAGTACACCTTGACCGTCTTCGTCTCGCCCTCCGCGCCCCAGCGCACCGGCATCGTATGGCCGTAGATGCGCAGCATTGGCTTCGTCGTCCAGTACGACTGGAAGACGTAGTACGCTTCCTTTTTCGTCAAATCGCGCTCTACAATGCCCTTCATGTTCAGATAGGGAATCGGCGAATCGGGCCTGACCGGCGTGGCAAAATCTTTGAACGCCCACTGCGCGGCCCCTGTCAGCCAATCCATCGTCTCCTGGCTTTTCAAGTACCAGTCGATCAGCTCGCAGAAATACGTCTCCGACCAATCGCCGTCCCGCGAGACGCGCGGCTCTCCGCCCGTGAGCAAATAGTCGCCGTCGCGCTCGTCGGTGCTGCCATCGCCGCGGGGAATGAGCTCGAAGCCGGTGTACGGCTTCTCCGCATGGCGCGTCGCGAGATTGTCCGCCCCCCATTCCATATGGAAAAAGGAGTCCACCTGCGCGAACCCCGCGCGCGAGCTCGCTTCGTAATCGGTATAGACGCCGCGGTACCAGCCCGCCCAAATAGACGGCGAATACACATCGACGATGTCCTTGCAGAAGTCGCAGCGGCGAATCGCCGTCCGCCGGCCCGGGTCGAGCCGATGCGCCAGCTCATGCAGTTCCTTCATGAATGCGCGAATCGCTTCCCGATCGAACACCTCGAAGTCGCATTCCCAATCGTTCTCGTTGCCGAGCCCCCACAAAATGATGGACGGATGGTTGTAATGCTGCCGGATCATCGCCGTCAGCATATCGCGACACTGCTGACGGTAGCTCTCACCGCCGAGACCGCCGCGGCACCACGGAATCTCCTCCCAGACGAGGAGTCCCAGCTCGTCGCACTGCTCAAGCACGATCCGCGACTGCTGATAATGGCCGAGCCGAATGAAGTTGGCGCCCATCTCCTTGATCAGCCGCATCTCCTCGCGGATCAGCTCCTCGGTCATCGCCGGGCCGACCCCCGCGTGATCCTCGTGCCGGTGCGTGCCCCGCAGCAGCAGGCGCTGTCCGTTCAGCCGAAAAGGCCCCTTCTTCGCGAACTCGAACCAGCGGACGCCGAACCGCTCCGTCATGAACGTCTCGCCATGCTCGCTGGCGAGCGTTACCGTGCACCCGTACAGGTACGGCTGTTCTGGCGACCACAGCACCGGCGACGCCAGCTCCAGCTCAGCAAGCTCCCGCGTCCCTGCCCACGGCTGCGCTGCGACCTGCGTCTCGGCCACCGTCCGCCCATCGCGGTCGGTCAGCCGGATCGTCAGCTGCAGACGCCCGCCGAGCCGCTGCGGATTGTATAAGGAGGCGCTCACCTTGACCCGGCAGCTGCCTCCCCCTTGCTGCAAAACCGACGTATCCGGCTCAATGTATGCATGTTCTAGTGAAATAGCAGGCACATACACCAGGTTTACATAGCGATAGATGCCCCCGTACAGGTTAAAATCGCTCGCGTCCGACGGAATCATCTCCAGATCGCGGGAATTATCCGTCATCACCGCCACCGGAATCAGCCCGCCGTACCGCTCGATCTGCCGCGCCTCCTCCGCCGCCTCGGTAATATCGACCGTAAATTCGTCGTAGCCGCCGAGATGGGCGCCGACCTGCCGTGTATAGACGAACACCGCGCTGCGCTGGCCCGCCCCTTCAAAATGAAGCAGCGTCCGTCCGTTCGGATACGGATTGTCGACCTGCAGGCGGGTGCGGTACCAGCCTGGACCTTGATAATATTTGCCGTCCGGGTTCATCACGTCGAGCCCGTTATAAGAATGCGGCAACTGTACGGTATGCCACGGCACATTGTAATGATTGCTCAGCTTGTCTCCGCGCCATACTTCCCATACGCCGCCGAGACTTCCCGTATAATGCTCCCAACCGCCGCTTAGCCGCTGCTTGATCAATGCGTCTCACTCCTTGTTAGGCAATAAACGCGAATCCGTCTGGCCAGATCAGATTGCTTCTCCATCCCAAGGATAGCAAAAAAAACGCCGCGAAAGTTTGGCCCTCTTATGATAAAATGTTGTTGTATTACGGCCAAGAAAAGCGAGAGGATTCCCCAGGAAAAAGGAAGGTGCGGCACCGTGAAGCTCATGAACTATATGAACCTGAACCAGCATCCGGCCCGCTTCTCATTTTATAAAGACCGGTCCAGGGAGTTTGAGGAAATCTATCACGCCCATCAGGGAATGGAAATTTTGTGCGTGCATAAGGGGCAAGGAAAGGTCGTTGTGGAGCAACAAATTTTTGACATACAGCCAGGCACCGTCTTCTATTTCAAGCCGTTTCAGCTGCACCGCATCCGCATCCAGGTCGCGCCAGGCCAGCCTTACGTCCGCTCGTTGTTCGTGTTCGAGCCGTCGGTGCTTGCCGAGAAGCTGGCGCCTTTTGCCGGGCTGAGTGCTTTTTTTCGGGCGATGTGGAAGGAGCACGGCGCGGTGCAGGTGTTTCGCGGATTGGACGGCAGCGGGGACTGGGATGCGTTCCTTCGCTCGGGGGAGGCGCTGCTGGACAGCGGCGCGCCAGACAATCGGCTCGAGGAGCAGATGCTCTTTCTCGTCTCGCTCGTGCACAGGCTGAAGCGGTCGGGCGGCGCCGCTTCGGCCGAGCGGCCTGCCCGCGGCAGGGCGGCCGAGCTCGCCGAGCAGGTCATGGAATGGCTCGAGGCGCATTATATGGAGCCGTTCGAGCTGGACAAGCTGGCCGGGGCGGTTCATCTGTCGCCGAATCACGTGTCGGCGGCGTTCCGGCAGTCCGTCGGCAGCAGCATTACCGAATATTTGACCGCCCGCCGCATTCGCCAGGCGTGCTGGCTGCTGAAGACGAGTCCCCTGTCGGTCCAGGAGATCGGCAGAGCCGTCGGTCTCGGCAATTTTTCGTATTTTTGCCAGCTGTTTAAGCGGCATGTCGGGATGACCCCGTATCAGTTCAAAAAGCTCCCCGCTCCCGGCAGCGAGCAGAGAGATTAGATATATACCGCATTCGCCGACTGCCGGAAACAAGGCACTCTCGCGCTTTAGACTGCAAAGGCTTTAACCTTTCTAAGCATACGAAAAAAGGAGCCGCTTCCGGCCCCTCCTTCGTCTGCTTCGTATAGCCGCAGCTTATTCCCGCTAGCTTCCCCGCGGCATCCGGCGAAGCAGCCGAACGATCGCAACAATCGCGGCGATCCAGAGGCCGAAGCTCAGCAGCGACAGCAGCGGAAGCCCCAGCGAAAAGCCGGCGAACGGGTTGAACAGCGAGCCGATAATGGTGCCGAGCGCCAGCCCTCCGAACAAGCCGCCGAAGAAGCCGCCAGTGCGGGGCGCTGGCGTCGTCCCGGGATTCGCAGGGCGGGCCGGATTCGCCGGCCTGGCTGGATTCGTCGCCCCGGGGTTGCGCACCCCGGGATTGTAGCTGCGCCGCGGCGAACGGTAGCCGCCCCGCCGCAAAGCAGCGACGGCGCCGGCCTCCGGCGCGGCCGTCACGGCTGCGCTGCGCAGCTCGAGCGGCTCGCCGGCTGCGGCGGGCTGCGCCGCGGGAGCCAGTAGCAGCGGGAGCAGCAAAATCAGCGCCAGCATCGTTTTCATGCGCGAGTTACACCTCCACCCGTAGCGTGCCCCAGCGGATGAAGAACATTCGTATGACGCATCCCTGATCTATTGCAAATCGCGGGTTTTTATTTTTTCCAACTCTTTCTTCCTTTTCTCGCGGACAACCTTTCTCCCGGTGCCCCATTCTCCAATCAGGAAAAGCAGCCCTAATAGTAAATAAAGAACAAAGCCAAGCGTACTTTCGATACGATGGGTCGCAAACATCCACGTTGAAAATACAATATAAGCTCCCGGTATCAACGCCCCCCAATAAACGCTGCCTCGGGTCGAGAAAAAATATTGAACGGCCAAGATCGCGACGATAAGCAAAAGCCTGTATACATCATTCATGCTTTCCCGTTCCTCTCTTGTTTGTACTTTTCAATGATCAATTTGGCATCCTCCACGCTGATGCGATCGTCAATCGAAAGGCTTTTGATAAATTGAATGAACTCCTCGCGATCCGCCGCATCGTTTAATTTGATTTTCTCGATTAATCGATCCAGTTTCAGCCTTACGGTCGGGTACGATACTTCGTACAACTTGGCGATTTCCTTCAAAGAACCCGACTTAAGAACAAAGTTCTTAATGAACTCCAAATCTTCTTTTTCCAATGCCAGTATCCAGTTGGGTACATTATGACTGTCCATGTTTCCCTCCCCTTTTCGCTATTATCCTAACATACCTTTTTAATAATATCAAATATTATTTTAACTTTATTAAAAATATAATGAATAATATTATTTATTTTTATTATATCCAAACAAAATAACCATTAACTATTCTTAAAAGGGGTTGAGACGATTTGGCCAATAACGGTCCGCTTTTGGATATAGAGGGGAAAGCGTTCATGAATAATTTCCGGAGAAGGAGGAGAATCTCATACATAAACGATGTAAAATAAAGTAATCGTGGAGGAGATCATGGACGCCGAACAGCGCAGCAGCAATCAAGCCAATAAAAAATTAAACTCCGCCGAGCAAGGCAAGCTTTGGGCGACTTACATGGGAAATTCCATGGCGATATGCGTGCTCAAGCATATGCTTCATCATGTCGATGACCAGGAAATCAAGAAAGTGCTGGAAGATGCGCTCAATGTGTCGGAGCAGTTCGTGAAACAGATCAAAGATATATTTACCCGCGACAATTACCTGATCCCCATCGGATTCACGGAGGATGATGTAGATGTGCAGGCGCCGCGGTTATTCGAGGACGAGTTTTATTTGCATTATTTGAAATATGCAAGCAAAGCGGGACTTAGCGTCTACGGCATTGCTCTTCCCTTAATGGTGAGGCCGGACGTTCGCGCCTTCTTCACTTATTGCCTCGAGGCAACGACCCGAACGCTTAATCAGGTCAATGATCTTTTGATGAAAAAAGGCACATTGGCGGAGCCCGCCTATATTCCTTATCCGAGCCGAACCACCTTTATCCAAAAACAAAGCTATCTGTCCGGGTTTTTCGGCGACATCCGACCGCTCCAGGCTTTGGAGATTACGCATCTGTTCGACAACATTGAAAATAACGCGACCAGCAAGGCGATTTTGATCGGGTTCAGCCAAGTCGCCAAAATGGATCAGGTGAAATCTTATTTTCGGAGAGGGCGGGAAATCGCCGGCAAGCATTACGATATTTTAACATGAATTCGGAATGTAGCCTAGCCAAAATCTGAGAGATTCACGTTGTGACAAGGCATTTTCGTCATAAAAAGTTGCCAATTTTTTTGCAAAATAAACAGGACACTGCAAGCCTCTTGTCAAAGGTTAAACCACCACGAATAACCAACGAGAGGAAGTGTCCCTAGCAACATGGTACCACAAGCAACGAACCATGCGCCAGAACGAAAATCACGCCGCGAACGCCGAATTGAAATTCTTGCGGAGCGTCGCCGAATCAAGCAGATCATGAAGAAGTTGAGACCGGTCACATTCGAC
>NZ_KB905627.1 GCF_000380965.1 Paenibacillus ginsengihumi DSM 21568
CATGCAGGAACTGCTCGTCGATATTGTCGGCCACGAATCCAGGGAGCTCGATCTCCTGCTTGAAACGAAGTATACCGAGCTTGATGCCTATGTGCTGATTCACTTTGAGCCGCAGTCTTATAGGGATGCGGATTTTCATGAACGCATGTTTATTTATTTTGGACGCTTGTTCGAGCGGCATCGGAAAGAGCATAAGCTGATCATTCCGATCGCCATTTTTACGGCCGACGATGTGAAGGATGAACCGGATTCTGTAACGATGGAAATTCCGGGGCATGAAATATTGCGGTTTCAGTTTTTGAAGGTCGAGCTGCGAAATCAAAACTGGCGGCAATTTATTCAGTCGGACAATCCGGTGGCTGCTGCCTTGCTTGCCAAAATGGGTTATAATGAAATAGAAAGGCGCCAAGTACGGATTGCCTACATGCGCATGTTGTTGCGCCTGAGGAACAAACTGGATGACGCCAAGATTGCGCTCATCATGTCCGTGGCGGATCTGTACTATCGGCCCGAGAAAGAGGAAGAGGAAGCGATCCTGCGCGAGCTTCGCGAACAATATCCGGAGGAAGGTGAAACGATCATGGAGCTGATGCCAGCATGGACAAAGTGGGCCAAAGAAGAAGGGTTGCAGGAAGGGCTGCAGGAAGGGCTGCGGGAAGGGATGGAAAAGGGCCGGAAAGAAGGCCGGAGAGAAGGCCGGAGAGAAGGCCGACAAGAAGAACGGCAGGCCATCATTCGCAAGCTGCTGGACAAAGGCCATTCACCCGAAGAAATAGCCGACACGCTTGAGCTTCCGGTAGATGAGGTTCGCAAGCTCGGCAAGCATTAATCCATATTGATCGGGTGGACCCATCGGGCAGCCTGGACAAGTTAAATGATTTGCACGGCAGCGCCTATGTCAGCAGCGATGGAGACGTTTGGGTGGCAGACCGGGAAATAAACCGCATCGAAAATGTTAAGTCGAGCCACGGGCAAGGGGCCGAGGTCCGGATGCAGCGCAGTAAGCGGCTCCAATCAATCTTGCATAGCCGACCATGCCGGATGCGAGAAGGATCGGTCCACGGTTTCGCACAGCATGCGCTTGACGTCGTCGGCCCCCTGCGATGACCGTCTCGTGCACGTCAAGATATGGTATGGAAGCGATGTGCGTCATCGCTTCCGCCATCTCCGTGTGCGGACGGCAAATCGAAGGGGAGCCGGTCCTTCTGCTGTCATCGAATGTCATCGAACGGGACATGCGCCAGTTTTTCCGGATTGATCTGCAAATAAATGTGCGAAATACGGTCGCCCTGATATTGAAACGTCCAGGCCGATTGGTATCCGCCGCTCTGTGCGATCAACCCCGGCTCGTTATTGATGAGGAGCAGCCGATACGAAAAGCCTGCCGCCGACTTCTCCCGTATGCCCTCAAAGAAACGGCAAATTCGTTCTGCCGTGAAGATGGGGCGGAGCGGCGCTTTCACTTTCCCGCCGCCGTCCGGCAATAAGACCGCATCCGGCGCGAGCAGCTGCAGCAGTTTCATGACGTTGCCGGATGCGAGAAACGCGGCGAATTGTTCGACTTGAACTTGTTTCCTCGCGTTCAACTCCGCATGATCTTCCGGAGGTTGACCGATGCCCCGCTTCGCGCGATGAAAAATTTGCCGGCAGTTCGAGCTGCTCTTGCCGACAATCGCGGCGATTTCGTCATATTCGTACTCGAATACCTCGCGCAGCAAAAACACGGCCCGTTCGACGGCCGACAGCTGATGCAGCAAAAGCAGATAGGCCGTCGACATCGCTTCCTTCCGCAAGTAGGATCGGGAAGGATCGTTCGCTCGCCGCTATCGCCCATACGCTCGCTGCCGCCGACGATCGGTTCGGGCAGCCACGGTCCGACGTACAGCTCCCGCTTTTTGGCGCTTGACCGCAACAGATCGAGGCAGCGGTTCGTGACGATTTTGCACAAATACGCTTTCTTGTTGAGAATGGGCTCGGCTGCCGCTGCTTCGCTGAAGGAAAGAAAAGCTTCCTGCACGATGTCTTCCGCATCCATGACGCTCCCCATCATGCGGTAGGCCAGTGAAAATAGCAGCGGTTTGTAAGTGTGATACAGCTGGTCGGTCTCCATGATATGTCCCTCGCTCTCAAAGCAATACCGAAGCAGTTTGCACAATGTGAAGGGCTGCGCGTCTGGCGCTGGCGAAAGACGCATCGACGAGAAACTCGCCGTGGCCAGCCCAATCTCCAGCCACATAGAGGCCGCCGATTTGCGGCACTGCCGGGCCCGGCAGCTCTTGCCGGCCCGGATGGTCGAAATCGTGCACCACCGTCATTTTCGGCAAATATTGCCGGGCAGTGACGTGTTGACGCCATCCGGGCTGCAGCGTATCGAGCGTCTTTTCCAGCAGCGCTTCATCTGCTTTGGCGTCGCCACGGTGCACTCCGTTATATTTGATCAAGTGCACGGCAGAAGTGCCGTCATCGCTCATTTTGGCCGCTCTCGATTGGTTCGAGAACAGCAGCGGCTCGTCGATGCCCATCGCAAACTGATGATTCGCATGGGGCAGCGTCCGCAGGCCGAGATCAAGGCAGGCTGCCTGGATCGGCAGCGCCTGCTCCTTCCATATTCGCAGCGAAGTGCGCTCCGCCTCCTTGACCATGCGGAAGGCCTCGGCGGGGGGAGCGGTGACGATGACGGCACCAGCCTCCAGCAAAGTCCCGTCCGAACAGCGTACTTGCCGAACTTGCCCACCATGGTGTACGATTTCGGTTACGTTCTTCCCGGAGAGCATAACCGCGCCGTACTGTTCGGCCAGCCTTCGCAGCTTCGCCACCATCGTCTCCCAGCCGCCGTCCAGGTACAGAACGGATTCCGTCAGCGCTCTTTTCAACTGCGTTAGAGTGGACGGCGCCCGCAGCAGATCGGGGTCGCTGACGTAAGTGGCGGTTCGGGTCAATGCGTAGAACAGATGGCGGACCATCGGATCGCGCACCTCCTGTTCCGCCCATTCCCGCAAGGTGACGGGCGGAACGGCGGATACATCGATTTTGCCCAATTTCAGCATAAGACGGGCGAACTCCATTTTGCCTGATACGGAAAGAAGCGGGCAGGCAATCGTGGACATTAGTCCCGTGGGCATCAGAAAAGGCTTGTTTTTCCATAACCCGTGAGTTGTGAGGGAAGGAGTGCTTCCTTCGAGCGTAATGCCAAGCTCCTGCAATATTTCCCAAGCTGCTCCGCCGCGGTATAGCGCGTGGCCGCCGAGATTCAGCTTGACGCCGTTCTTCGTGACCGTGTCCGCCCTGCCTCCGAACCGCCCCGATTTTTCCAGCACCGCCACCTTGTGTCCCGCCTTGGCCAAATATACGGAAGCGGTCAAGCCCGCAATCCCTCCGCCAATGATGACCGAATCGAATTTGTCCATCGCTTTGCACTCCTTTGTATTATAAGTTATAAACAAGACGGGGAGGGAAGCGATTCTGTGACAAGGGCAAAAAAATTTTTTCTTCTTCCATCATTGCGGGTCCAGGACAGCGGATTGAAGGCGCGATGAATCTCATGCCACGGAGCCTCAAATCGCGATCGATGTGCGGGCTGTTTGCCGATTGGCTTCGCTATTTCGCCATATTGGCGAAATAATCGATGAGAAAATCCCGAAATTTGCGCGCAGCGAGGGACAGGTAACGCTTCTCGTGCCACACGACCTGGAAATTGCGCTGGCAAGCGGGGGACTCAATGTGCAGCAAGTGAAGCGCGGAGTTCGCGCCGCCGCAATTGCTTACAAGGGCGACGCCCAGCCCGGCCCGGACAAGACTTGCAATGGCGGCAGGCTCGTCGACCCGACAGACGAAGCTCGGAGCGATTCCGGCTTCCTGGAAAAACAAATCGTTCATTTTCTGAAAAGGAAGTTCCTCCTTATACCCGATGAACGGCTCCTCTGCGAGCTCGCTCAAGCGGATGCCCCTTCTCCCGGCAAATCGGTGTCCTTGGGGAACCGCCAAATAAACCTCTTCCTTCAAGACGATCTTCGCGCTAATATCGGGCCGATCGATCGGCAGCGGCGTAAAGCACATGTCGACCTCGCCGCTCTCCAGCAAATGCGCCATCTCTTCGATCGAAGCCTGCGTAATCTTAAATTGGACTTCCGGATGCAGCGCGAGAAATTCGCCCAGCGCATCCGATAACCGATCCAGCGTCGATGTCGCGAGATGGATGCTCCCTTGCTCAAGGCCGGACATATCGGCTACTTCCTTTATTCCTTCGTCCAACAGGGCCAGCGCCTTCTCCACTTTGTCCATGAACGCCTTGCCGAACGAATTCAGGCGAATGCGTCCTCCTTGCCGGTCAAATAGCGGAACCCCGATATCTTCCTCCAGCCTTGCAATCGTCTTGCTCAGCGCAGGCTGCGCGATGCGCAGCTCCTGGGCCGCTTTCGTCATGTGCTCTTTGCGGGCCACCGTTTGAAAATACCGCAGGTGCAGCAGTAGGCCGGATCGATTGGCTTGGAGGGGGATTGCTCGCCGGGGTCGTTGCCTTGCTGCTGCTGGGAATTACGAACCAGGCGTGGTTGCCTGCCGCCGGATGCTTGCTCCTGCTGGTCCTGTTCCTGATCCGAATTCGTTCTGCGAAAGCCCCGTTCATCCAACCGAGCCTGCTTCTTAACAAAGGATATTCGCTTGGACTGGTGATTGCCTTCCTGGCGATGGGGATCGGCTATTCGCTTCCTTTTCTCAGTCCGCAGCTGCTGACCTACGTCAACCGGCTGGAACCGGGCGCGGCGGGCTTCGCTTTAGTTCCAGCTGCCGTCATGACGGCGCTGTTAGGGCGCAAAGGCGGCAAACTGGCGGATAAAAAAGGCAATTCGTTTCTTTTCTATACCGCGTCGGCGCTGCTGCTCCTTTGTTTCGTGTTATTGTCGTCCTTCGCGGGCATGTCGCCGCTAATCATGCCATCATCCTGATCTTCGGCAATGTCGGGCAATCGATGCTGTATATTGCATTATCGAATGGGATTTCCCGCGTTCGCTTCCGAAGGAACAAATCGGCGTCGGCATGGGGCTGCTATCGATGCTGAACTTTATTTCCGGCGCCATCGCCGCAGGCGTATACGGCAAAGCGGTCGATCAAGGGGCAAGCTTTTCCTTCAACCCGGTAAACTCCCATCCGGACGCAGCCGTTTTCAGCAATATTTATTTGGTTCTGGCGGTTTTGCTGGCGGGCATCCTGGTGTTCTATTCCATGAAGTTCGGCAAGGACAAGGCATTGAATGCACCGAGAATGGATGAGAGAGCAGCACGATCGTGAACGCATCGCCTTAAAGGCGATTGTATTGGACCCGTGTAATCGCTTTAATTCCTTCTGGACAAACCGAATCGCAAATGATAATATTGTTTCTGCAAGAAACTATAATATTTCATTTGGATACTAACCAGGGAGGATTATTGCTATGACCACGATTGAAACGGGCATCTCATCCTTTGACGGTACGAAGCTTTATTTTTGCAAAAATATGGTTGACAACGCCAAGGCGGCTGCGGTGATTGTCCATGGCTTGTGCGAGCATGCCGGGCGCTACGATTACTTGACGGCGAAGCTGAACGCGCGCGGCTTCCACGTATACCGTTTCGATCACCGCGGCCATGCCCGGTCGGAAGGCAAGCGCACCTTTTACAGCGATTTTCATCAACTCATCGACGATGTGAATGTGATTGTGGATCAGACGCTGCAAGAAAGCGCCGGCTTGCCGGTGTTCGTCATCGGCCACAGCATGGGCGGTTTTGCATCCGCTTCTTTCGGCACCAAATATCCGGGCAAAGTGAGAGGCATTGTGCTGTCAGGCGCGCTTACCCGTTTTCATACGAAGGTAGCAGGGGAGCTGCCGCTTCAGCTTCCTTCAGGCACGTATTTGCCGAACGAGCTGGGCGCCGGAGTATGCAGCGATCCCGAGGTTGTAGCCGCTTATGCGAATGATCCGCTGGTCGAAAAGCAAATCTCGGTCGACCTGTTCAACAGCCTGGGCGAGGGCGTAGAGTGGTTGAAGCGGCGGCCTGAGCAATTTGTCGATCCGGTCCTGGTCATGCACGGCGCAAACGACGGACTGGTGAGCGAGAAGGATTCCCGCGATTTCTACGGCGAGATCGCTTCTTCCGATAAAACGTTGAAAATTTACGCCCATCTGATGCATGAAATCTTCAATGAGCCGAGCCGCGATGAGGTCATCGAAGAAGCGATTTCGTGGATGGAGCAACGAATCTAATTTTGAAGCGCCGCTGTGAAATCCGTCCCCCGATATGATGTGATCCTTTCTTATCTTGAAAATTTGGCGATATACTCCGACAAAATTTCAACACCGCAGGTGACGACCGATGACGAAGGAGTCGTTCGTCATAGGCGTCTATAGACGTGAATTCGAATATGAAAGGGATTATCGATGAAGCTGGAATGGATGGGGAATCATCGCGCACTGATTGAGAAGATCATCAAGTACGGAAATGCCTACTCCAACGCCTATAAGCTGCAGCGAAGCTACGGAACCGACGTCATGTTCTCCGCCTCGCAAATTCAGACCTTGGAATATATTTTGGAGGCCGAGGACAAGGATGAGAAGATGTCCGAAATGGCTGCACGCCTCGGCGTTAGCCGCAGCACCTTTTCCAAAAACGTGAAGCATTTAACGGAAAAAGGGTTATTGGAAAAGTATCACCTGAGCGGAAACCGGAAAGATATCTATGTGAAGCCTTCCGCCAAAGGGCGCGAGGTTTATGAGCAATATACTCAATTCGTTCGCGAGCTGTGCTTTAACGAAATTTTTCGTTATGCCGATCGCCTTTCCGAAGAGGACAAGGAGACTTTCATTCGCATTTTAGATCTATTTGCCGACGTATTGCTCTGGTTAGGCGACAAGAAGCAGGAGCCGTCGCCGCGGAAGCTGATTAAGATTGATGATCTATAGCGCTGCACAGCTGGGCAGGCTTTGGGGCGATTTTGCTCCAATGCCTGCTTTTTTTTGGGGGTAAAGGTCGATGCCTGGCGTACGGGCCGCGGCATGCAGTATGCAAAATGAAAACTTTTGCATTCATATTTCCATTGCCGCTTCGGGGAGGTTAGATGTATTTTTTAAACGAAAGGCCTTTCAGCGGCAATGCCGGCAGCGGGAACAGGGAAGCGGGATCGTATGAAACGGTTAAGGGAGGAGGTTAGTGATCGCTTTGCCAGTAAAAAGGATTGGGACGTTTGTTGAACCAGCATTCGATACCGCTTGTTGATACCGCACATTAAAGTCCACGTTTTACACGAACGAGAAGTGGAAGCCTTGCCTGGAAAACTTTATTCGCCTGTACCAAATTTCCAAGCATAAGGATGCCGCCTTTCAAGTGGCTGCTTACCTGGCAGCGGATGAATTCCAAATGGAGGCTTCCAAGAAAGGGAGCTTCGTTCCGGCTTCGAAAAATGCCGAGGCGCTTAACGTGTTCGCTCAATTTCAAGAAGCCGAAATGAAGAAGAAAAAGCGAGGGTGTGAACATGATGCCAATGAGAATGGCGCCCCAAAGCATGCAGGCATATATGAAGATTTTGCTGTGCTTTGCGCTTGCCCTTTGTATTACGCTATCGGATAACCCGTTTCCTGCCAAAACGGCATTGGCGGCATCGCTCGAACCGCCGGCCGGCTTAACGGCGATGCCTTTTAAGCTGACAAATTCCCCGGACGCGAACAATGTCAACCTGAAATGGAATCCAAGCTTGGGGGCAACCGCTTATAAGCTGTACCGGTCGGCGGAACCAGGCGGCGCCTATTCGCTCATTTATCACGGTATAGCGCCTGAATACCAGGATCTCGGGCTCGCTGTCGGCGCAACCTACTATTATAAAGTAACCGCACTGGATGCTGAAGCGGAATCGCCGCCGTCGGAAGCGATCAGCGCGAAGACCTTTGCGGTTCCTGACGGCTTGCGCACGTTCTATAACTATAAAGAAACGCCTCCGACTCCCGGCGTATCGGGCATAAAAATCGGCGACACCTATTACAAATACGAATATGTGCGGGATGCCGGCGGATTTTTGCAAATCAATGTATACACATCGCCGGATGGAATGAACTTCACGCTGAAGCAAGCGGTGCTGGATCGCAATTCGCATCCGGATTTGGCAGCTTGCAAGCTGGAAGGGATCAACTTCGTATATAACGAATCCACAGGCAAAGTGGTCATGATCGCCCACTACGAAAACAACGTGGATTATTCCTTGGCGCGAATCGCGACGGCATCGGGCCTGCCGGGCGAAGACATGTCGTTCCACGGGAGCTTTAGACCTCTAGGAAATGAATCGAGAGATATCGGGTTCTACAGCGAAGACGGTGTCGGCTATGTTCTCTCGTCGGCTAACAACAATACGGATCTGATGCTGTATCAACTGACTCCGGACTATACGGCAGTCGAAGCGTTGGTCGCTAAGATTTATACAGGAAAGCACAGAGAAGCGCCGGCGCTGATGAAGAAAGATGGGTATTACTACCTCTTTTCTTCCGGAACGGCAGGGTGGTACCCGAGCAGGGGCCAGTATTCGTCGGCCACATCGCTTGCCGGTCCGTGGAGCGAGCTTCGCAATATCGGCAATGCGAATACTTTTTCTGCGCAGTCGAACTGGGTTCAGATGATGAGCGGCCCGGAGGCAACCTCCTATGCGCTCAGGCCGTACAGATGGAAAGCATCCCCCGGAGAAGCCCCGATGCTGATGCTGCCGCTGGCGTTCAACGATGGCTATGCATGGTACGAATACTTTGAGGAAATTCATTATAACCCGTCGACCGGCATCATGGTTCCCGAACAAGACGGCATGCTGATCTCCGAGGGCAAGCCGGCTATCGCGCAAGATTCCGTTCCCGGATCTCTGCCGATCCATGCCGTTGACGGGAATTACGATACAAGCTGGAAATCTGCTGACTCCGCCTGGCCGAAATGGTGGACGGTCGATCTGGGGCTCGTCTATCGTCTGACGAACATTCAAATTTCCTGGTACCTGCATAACGGGTCGGAAGCCTATCATCAGTATCAGATTGAAACGAGCACGGATGGCATCCATTATACGTTGGCGCTTGATCAAATGGGCAATACGAGATACGGGTTCACTTCCGACAAGCTTGCGGGAGAAGCGAGATATGTCAGAGTGAAGCTGGTCGATGCGGTGCTCCATAACAATCCGAACAACTGGTACACGCCTCAGCTTGCTGAAGTGAAGGTGTTTGGATATTTGGATCGGGCAGAATCCGTGCCGCCGACTGCGCCGGCGAACCTCGCGGCGACGCCGGTATCCGAGTCGCAAATCGATCTCAACTGGACGGCATCCGCCGATAACGTCGGTGTAGCAGGGTACAGGATTTATCGCGACGGAATCCTTGCAGGATTTTCCAGCGGCACGTCTTACCAGGATACCGGCTTGTCCGCATCGACAAGCTACAGCTATACCGTGAAAGCTTACGACGCCTCCGGCAATATTTCCGCAAGCAGCAACGCGGTCACTGCCCAGACGCAGCCGGGAAATGTGGCCTTGAATAAACCGGTCGCGTTCTCCAGTCAGCAACCCGGCAATGAGGCATGGAAAATCGTGGACGGAAGTACGACGGCGCGTTGGGCCGCCTCGGATTCCTCTTACCCGCAATGGGTGCAGATCGATTTGGGAGCAACGTATACGATTAGTAGAACCGAAATCGTCCCTTATCAGAACCGCGCATATCGCTACAAAATCGAAACGTCGGCGGATGGAGTAAACTATACGCTGGCAGTCGACAGGACGGCGAATACGGAAGGCGGTCCCGTCATCGCTGACAGCTTCTCCGCCACGGATGCCCGATACGTGAAGCTGACGGTTACCGGCGTCTACAACGCCCCGAACGGCTGGGCGGGAATCAACGAATTCAGGGTATTTGAATAACGCATTGCAACGAGTCCAATATATGGTATGATGGGAGGTGTTCATTTTCTGGAGAAGATGAGACGCACATCCGGCCAGATGGAGAGAAGTGAGAGGCGGCCAAGGACTTTCATGTCAAGGCCGCCTTTCGGCGTGCAAATGCAGCATGCAGGCAGAACCTGATGAGCTTCGCGTTTCTATTTGTCAGCCGCTACTGCATCTATAATCTTGTGTCCCGTCTGTATCCCGTTCGCAATGCAGTCCGGAATGCCGACCCCGTAATAGGAGCAGCCCGCGAGGATGACGCCGGGATAGCTTGCGGCCAGCCTGCTTTCCAGCGAGCGCACGATGTCCGGGTGCCCGAGATGGTAGTTCGGGATGGAATTTCGCCATTTCGTCACATCGCAGATCACGGGCTGTTCCGCGATGCCGATGCTTTTCTCCACATCGCTCATGGCCACCTTCGTCAGCTCTTCCTTCGTCATCTGCTGCAGCTTGTCGTAATGCGGATTGGAGCTCTTGTAGAACATGCGGATCAGCAGCCGCTGCTGTGCGGAGGTATGCTTCCATTTGCGGCTTGACCAGGTGCTGGCATCGCATACGAGACCGCTGTCCGCTGTGGCAATAAAGCCGGTGCCGTCCTCCGGCAGCCGATCATCGGGAATATCATAGCCGAGATACACGCTGATCAGCGACCGGTTGCTCAGCTTGTCGAAATACGGGTTCAGCGCCTCATCCTGCAGCAGCGAACGGGCCGAGGTATGTACCGTGCTCAGCACGACAAAGTCCGCTTCCAGCGTCCGCTCGCCCGCCAAGGTTACCGCATAACGCTCGCCCTGCTTCGTTACGCTCAAAGCTTTGGTGCCCTTCAAAATCTCCACGTCGCCAAGCCGCGCTTCCAGCGTGTCGATCAGTTCGGATACCCCGTGCCGGAACGAGCTAAACCTGCTGCCTGCGCCGCCCAGGAACTTGTCTTTGTTCTCGCCAAGGCCCTTCATGATGCTGCCGTACTTATTTTTGTATTCCAGCAAGAAGGGGAAGGTCGAAGCGATCGTCAAATTGTCAAGCTCGCCGGAATAGACGCCGGAGATGATCGGGGCCACCTGCTTGCGGACAAGCTCTTCGCCAAGAAAATGCTCCAGAAACTTCCCGAGCGAGTCATTCTCTGTGAACGTTTCGTTCGGCGTGTAATAGTCTTTAAGCGCGGCCACCTTCCCCTCGGCCGAGATGAGCTCGCTCTCTGCCAGCGCCTGCAGGCTGACCGGGATGCCGAACACCGCGTCGGCCGGAATCTTTTTCAGACGGCCGTCCGAATAAATAAACGATCTGCCAGTGGCATTGTATACAATGTCTCCGGTCAGTCCCAGCTCCTCCAGCCATTCGGGGTCATTTTTGCGGGACACTATGGAATCGGCGCCGGTCTCCATAATAAAACCGTCGCGGCGGATCGTTCTGATTTTGCCGCCCAGCGCTTTGTCCGATTCCACGAGGATCAGCTTAAGCTGCAGGTTTTGCTCTTTCATGGCCTTTTGCAAAGTATACATCGCCGTCAGTCCCGTAATTCCGCCACCGATCACCACAATCGTTTTCAAAATGCGACACCTCTATCTCAGATTGATATGCTCAAAGAGTATAACACAGGCAATGTACACGATTCTGTAACAAAAATCATTGGCCTGTTTATGAGGGTGGTCCGGATTGACAATAACATATATTGAATTCCCGAAGCAAGCGCCAGCCATACAAGACGGCCGCTGCAAAGGAGAACGTCAAGCTCGCAATACTCCCTCATCACTCGGACCGTTTAGGAACAAGTAACAAGACGCCGAATGGTGTCCTGTAACGGATCATTTTGTGACATTTGCATCCCGCAGCCGCTTGGGAGGAGCCGTCCGAAATGGCAAATCGCAATTTTTAAGAAATGCGGCACGTCCGGGTATGCTACTATTGAGTTTCAATGCCATAATGAAGACAATGATGGCATTCGGCAATGCTGCTTCAAGTTCTATGCGAAGGAGGATATTATGACAAAGCCTTACCAGGAATATATCGAAATTCGCGGCGCCAGGGAAAACAATCTCAAAAATGTATCCTTGCGCATTCCGAAGCGAAAAATTACGATTTTCACCGGAGTATCCGGGTCCGGCAAGTCATCGATCGTCTTCGATACGATCGCCGCAGAATCCACGCGCCTGCTGAATGAGAACTTCAGCATGTTCGTGCGCAATTTCCTCCCCCGCGTTCCGCAGCCGGATACGGACGCGATCGAGAACCTGAGCATGGCGGTTATTGTGGACCAGAAGCGGCTGGGCGGCGGTTCTCATTCCACGATGGGCACGATTACCGATATTTCTCCCATTCTTCGGCTTCTCTTCTCCCGCGTAGGTCAGCCTTACGTTGGTGAAGCTCACCGGTTCTCGTTTAACGATCCGCAGGGCATGTGTCCCGAATGCAACGGGATCGGCCGCAAGCTTGGCGTAGACATGCGCAAGGCGCTGGATATGTCCAAGTCGCTGAATGAAGGAGCCATTATGCTGCCCGACTATGCGGTGGGCGGATGGGAATGGAACATGATTGTGCAGACAGGGGACTTTGATCCGGATAAAAAGCTCAGCGATTATTCCAGCGAGGAACTGGCGCAGCTGCTGTACGCCAAGGCCAGGAAGGTGCAGATGGATTTCGCCGGCAAGGCGACGAATATTACGGTGGAAGGCGTCATAGAGAAGTTCACCAACAAGTACATCAAGCAGGATGTGAAGATGAAATCCGAGCGTACGCAAAAAGCGGTTGCGCCGTTCATCACCGAAGGTCCCTGCCCCAGCTGCGGCGGCGCGAGACTGAGTCAGGCAGCGCTAGGCTGCAGAATCAACGGGCTCAACATTGCGGAGATGTCGTCCATGGAGGTCGGACAGCTCATCCGCGTTATTAGGGAGATTGACGCTCCGGCCGCAGCGCCGATCTTGAGGTCTCTGACAGAGCGGCTGCAGCATTTGATCGATATCGGGCTCGACTATTTGACGCTGGACCGCGAGACGGATACGTTGTCCGGCGGCGAGTCGCAGCGGGTCAAGATGGTGAAGCATCTGAGCGGAAGCCTGGTGGATGTCACTTATATTTTCGATGAGCCGAGCGTCGGCCTGCACCCCCGCGATGTGCACCGATTAAATGAATTGCTGCAGAAGCTGCGCGACAAGGGCAACACCGTCATTGTCGTCGAGCATGATCCCGATGTGATCAAGGTGGCCGATCATATCGTCGACGTCGGGCCTTACGCCGGCAGCCGCGGCGGCACCATCGTCTATGAAGGCAGCTTCGAAGGCTTGCTGAAGGCCGATACGCTGACCGGCACCCATATGAAGCGGCCGCTCCAGCTGAAGGAAGACCCGCGGCAGCCGTCCGGCAAGCTGTCCATCAAGGATGCCACGCTGCACAATTTGCGGAACGTAAGCGTTGATATTCCGACCGGCGTGCTGACCGTGGTGACGGGTGTCGCCGGCTCGGGCAAGAGCACGCTCATTAACGAAGTATTCCTCAGCCAGCATCCGGATACGATCGTCATTGACCAATCGGCGATAGGCGTGTCGACACGCTCGAATCCCGCGACCTACACGGGCATTATGGATGATGTGCGCAAGGCGTTTGCCGCCGCGAACAAGGTCAGCCAAGGCTTGTTCAGCTTCAACTCCAAAGGGGCTTGCGAGAACTGCCATGGGCTGGGCGTTGTGTATACAGACCTTTCCTTCCTCGAGAGCGTAAAGCTGCCATGCGAAAGCTGCGGAGGCAGACGGTTCAAGGAAGAGGTGCTCGCGTACAAGCTGAACGGCAAGTCCATTGCCGATGTGCTGGAGCTGACGGTGGAGCAGGCGTTGGAATTTTTTGAGCTCAAAGAAGTTGTCAAGAAGCTTAAGGCGATGAGCGATGTAGGGCTGAACTATATTACGCTCGGCCAACCGCTCAGCACGCTCTCTGGCGGGGAATGCCAACGCATCAAGCTGGCAAGCGAGCTGCATAAGAAGGGCAGCATTTACGTGATGGACGAGCCGACGACCGGGCTGCATATGTCGGATATCGGCCACCTGCTGGGAATCATGAACCGTCTCGTGGATGCCGGCAATACGGTGATCGTCATCGAGCATAACCTCGACGTGATCGGCCAGGCGGATTGGATCATCGACATGGGGCCGGACGGAGGCAGCAAGGGCGGCCAGGTTGTTTTCGAGGGCACCCCTGCGCAGATAATCCATGCGGAGCAGTCGATTACGGGAAAATACTTGAGGAAGGCATAAAGCCTGCGCTTAAAGCGCAAGATCGGTGAAAGTCCAATCGGTCATTTAGCTGTATAAAAATGGATTGATATGATCCGGCTGGCGGATACTTTGACAGAAGGCATGGTCAAACCGTTTCCGGAAAAATTGTGAGCGGTCCGCAATGAAACGCCCCCCTTACGAAAAGGGGGCTTCATCAGCTTGTTGACATATTGCATCCGCCAGCTGCCGCTAAATTTTCAAAATCCTCGAACGCCTGTTTCGGCCATCCTCCTGCCTGCTTATATTGCAGCGACGAGGAAGGAGAGGATAGCGTGAAATCTGTGTCATACAAGTACGGAAAATATGGCAAATACCAGTTTATGAGAAAGTATAGCGAAATCGCCGGTTATTTGCCGGAAACCCGCTGGGCTACGAAATCGAACATACAGGATATGCTGAATAAATATTCGTCGCTATACGTGAAGCCCGATAAAGGGACTGGAGGGCACGGAATCTATAAAATCGCCAAAAGCGGCAGAGGCTACGTGTCCAAGAGCGGAACGGTGACCAGGCGCTTCGCCTCGCTCGGCGCTCTTTGTCGTTCTTTCCCCAAACTGCCGCACAACGGCAAATATGTCGCCCAAAGAGGGATCGGGCTGCTGAAGCACAATCATCGCCCGTTCGATATTCGGGTAATGGTGCAGAAGGACAAGCGCGGCCGCCTGAAAGCAACGGGAATTGTCGGACGGCTGGCCAGGCCGGGAAAAATCGTAACCAACTTTCACAGCGGGGGCAAGCCTCTGCCTGTCGAAACTTTGCTCAGCTCGTATCTCCGCGACCAAAACCGGGCCAAATATATTAAAGAGCTGGAAGCCTTGGGGCAAAGAGCCAGCGAGGTGCTGCAAAAATGCTACCGGAGCAAACCGGCCTTCGGGGTCGATATTGCCATCGATTCCAGGATGAAGCCATGGGTGCTTGAGATCAATACGAAGCCGGATAAAAGCATTTTTAACGCACTGCGGGACAAGACGATGTACAGGAGAATTTTGCGGTATGCAGGCGCCGCCCGCAAGCGGGCACGCCGGTGAGCAGGGCAAGCGGGAGAAGCTCGCGGCCAGATGATCGCCGGCAATAGGTACAGTAAGTCGCCCTTCGCTTGATCGCTTTAGCAAAGCTAAACTTTCTGTAACGTTCAAAAAAAGAACCCGGACAGATTGGCCGGGTTCTTATTGGCTTGCGCATAAACAAACAAAATGATATAATCAGATCACGACTGTGATTATTTTATAAAGGTACATCAAATCCATATTACATTTTCATTGTATCACGCCGGCGATCTCTTGTCAAATGTTTTTTTCGCTGAACTGGTTAAGCGCACTGTGATGAACGAATGGGGGAGATATGGAATGAGTTCTTTGGTGCTCGGCTTCCGGGAAATCGACAACACGCAGCTGCCGCTCGTTGGCGGAAAAGGGTTACAATTAGGGGCATTATCCAAAATCGACGGGATACAAGTGCCGGAAGGATTCTGTGTTACTACTGAGGGCTTTCGAAAAGCGATGGAACGGAGCGAAGCGTATCGCGCTTTGTTGGACCAGCTAACTGTGCGGAATGCGGATGAGCGGGAGCGAATTGGCGAAATCAGCAGAGAGATCAGACAGACGATCATGGAAGCAGCCATTCCTTCCGATGTTGCCAAAGCCGCTGCTCATTCTCTCTCCCGGTTAGGCGAGGAACATGCTTATGCCGTGCGTTCGAGTGCGACTGCCGAAGATTTGCCGCATGTCTCCTTTGCCGGTCAACAGGACAGCTATTTAAACATCGTCGGCGTCGACGCCGTTTTGCGCCATATCTACAAATGCTGGGCTTCCTTGTTTACGGACCGCGCGGTCATTTATCGGATGCAAAACGGTTTCGGCCTTGGAGAACGCGCGTCTCCGGCTTGGCAAGTGCCGATAATTACAGCGTACGGGAAGGGAACATCGCAAGCAAAAGGATCGCAGCCAAAACCTTGGCGGTCTATGCCCGAAAAGAAGGCGGCACCGAGACCCGCCAGGTCGGTTCCGAGCAGCAAATGACTCAAGCGCTGACGGATGAGCAAAATGAAAGTCAGCGGAAATTCGAGCAAGGGCGGCAGAAAGCGCTGAACAAGGAGCAGGAGCTGCTGGAGCGGTTAAAGCTGTTGCCAGATGGCGGCCGCAAGGCGAAGGAAACGAAACGGATGATCGACCTCATGCGCCATTTCATAGGATTCCGGGAATATCCCAAATACGGGATGATTCAGCGCTACTTCATCTATAAACAGGCTTTGCTGAAGGAAGCCGAACAGCTCGTGCGGGCAGGCGTGATTCAGGAGATAGAAGATATTTACTATCTTACGTTTGCAGCGCTTCGCGAAGTTGTGCGTACCAGGAAATGGGATGAGCAAATGATCAGCAAGCGCAAAGAAGAGCACCAATGGCATAAAAGCTCACTCCGCCGCGCTTGATCACATCGGAGGGCGAAATGATCACAGGCGGGTACAGACGGGACAATCTTCCGGCCGGAGCGATTGCGGGTCTCCCCGTTTCTTCCGGAGTCGTTGAGGGGCGGGCGCGTGTCGTCTTGAGTCTGGAAGAGGCGGATCTGCAGGCCGGAGATATATTGGTCACCGCCTATACGGACCCGAGCTGGACGCCACTATTCGTATCCATCAAAGGCCTCGTCACCGAGGTGGGCGGGCTGATGACCCATGGAGCCGTGATCGCGCGCGAATATGGCTTGCCGGCCGTTGTCGGGGTGGAAGGCGCTGCCAGGCTGATCAAGGACGGGCAGCGAATTCGCGTACACGGAACCGCAGGCTATATCGAAATATTGTAATGGCCGGCATAAAAGGGCGGTTATGTCAGGAAATAAATCGATCAAAGGAGAATGAACATGTCCTATACTGTTGACTTTAAAAATGTATCTGCGGTTGGTCTGGAGTCTTCGCCCGTAGCCGAAGCGCTTGCCGGTCTCCGGGCGAATGAAGCCCGTTACTTTATGACCAAATACAAGCATGAATTTACGGTGGTGCCGGCCAGCGAAAGCCGGGAAACGATCGATTATGTGCACCGGATCTTGAAAGAAGAACGGGGCATTGAATTTGCGGCCAAGCCTTTGCAGACGTCGCGCTTTCAAGTGGAGAATATCCGATGGGCCTTCGTCTTTTACGAGGATGGCCTTGCGGTCAACGTCATGTATACGGTGGATGATCCCAAGAAGCGGGCCGTCGGCTTTAAGCTCTCGGAGGGAATGGAGGTGCCGAAGGAGCTGGAAGGGAAGTTTAAGTTTGCCAGGCAGAAGTCCAAGCTGGCCGGAACGATTCGCGGCTCGTTTTTTGTCATCAAAGGGGAATATTAACATAAGCCAGATTCCGCGTGAATGGCTTAAGGAACAAAAAGAGCCGCGAGCAGTCGCTGCTCTTTTTGTTTGGATTTTTCTTATTCCGGAAGAAAGCCGGCAGACTCAGGGCGGTTCCGATACTGCTTCGGAGTGACGCCGGTCAGTTTTTTGAAGATGCTGGTGAAGTAGCTTTGATCGTTAAATTGCAGCAGCCCCGCGATCTCAGTGACCGAAAGATCGGACTGCACCAGCAACATCCACTCGAAGAATCGCCGGGCTTCCGCCGGGCGGTATTGGCTCCGAAGCCGGATTACCGGCTGCAATGGGTCAAAGCCCGTGTCCATACCGCTGCGGGGCTGTACCAAAGCGAATGGTCGTTTGACAACGAAGTCAAGCTCACATTCCGCTTTAAGACTCCGTTCAACGCCGAGGCTCAAGTCCGGCTGCCTTATGCCAATGCGGCGGCCGTCACGCTGAACGGCGCTCTGCTTGAGGCAAGCGGAGCGGTATGGGCGCAGCATGGCGAGGAGACGTATCTGGAGCTGGACAGCGGCAGCTACGTGATCCACTATACGCCGACGAAAAGCTACATCAAGAAGCTGAGCACGCATACGCCGCTGGTCGAGCTGCTGTATCACGAAAAGGCCCAAAAACTTATCGCGAACCTGCTGCCGCACGGCATGGAGCTTAACCCGGACACGCTGCAAGCGTCGATCGGCGAGGCTTCGTTAAGGGATCTGTCCGCTTATTATCCGATGGAGGCAGCCAGGCTCGACGATTTGGATGAGAAGCTGGCCGCCTTATCTATCCAATAAAAGAGGGGAGCCTTTGATGAAGACGAAGAAAGCTGGCGGATATGATCGAGGCAGCCAAATCCAGAGGAGGGGAGTGTCGATCCTCGTCCATGAGAAAAGGAGATTTGACGGCAAAGCTGAGCTGGAAGTGCGCCTTTGGACATGAATTCGAGGCCAGTCCAACCCTTGTATTGCTTGGCGGACACTGGTGCCCGCACTGCCTGCCGGCTCCTTGGAACTACGACGAGGAAGCGAAGCGCAATCCGTTTTTTGCCCAGGTATGGTATCCGCTCCATGAGAAGAACGAGGCGAATTATTACGACGAGAGCATTTTCGCCGGCCTGGAGGAAACATTTACGACTGGGCGATAATCGCGCAATGGAACAGGAGACGGCGCCGGACATTACAGCATGCTTTTGCCTATAGTTAACATAATTATATTTATGTAATTTTAAATCAGGACTGATTCGCCAATTTCCTCGTAAAGATAGGAGAATTCCCCGTCAAAGTGAGGAAACCATTCCCAGCGAAGGGGAGGGATGTCCGCTTTACTATTTTCCTTCGTTCGGTTAATATCGGGGGGAGACTTGCTTTTTGCCCCCCCATTTCATGCGAAGCGAGCGATGATCTATGTATAAACTAAAAACGACAGAAACCGATAACAGCGTCATCGAGTTCTGAAGGAGACTTACCCGAATTGAACGATTGAGCACAGAGCTGCCGCAGGCAGCCACCGAATTCGCACAATTTCATCCGATATTTTCGCAAGATGAATCCGCCGAGCGATCGGCGGATTTTTCCTTGTTAAGACCGCCCCAAGGATTTGATGTCCTCTGGATGTTCATTTGTCAGCGATTCCTAAATCTCCTACAATGATGGAGAGTGACATTATGAGACAAAGGCGCGGAGGCAATGATGCCGAAAATCAATCTGTTTACGAAATTTGGCTCAACATCAAAGTTAGTGCTTGACTTTATGTACCAAATCGTTCACGGTTACATTCGACCAGAAGTCCTTGTACGTAACGTTCCCGGTTCCGGGTGAAGTAATGTCGGCGTTGAAAGGCTTTCATTCGGTTGTTTCTTCCTTCAACCGCCGCATTGGTCCACCGACAGGAGTGATAATTGACGATCTCCGTTCGCCAGTTTCGCATCGTTTTGATGCAGGTGGCTACTGCCGGATGCTGAAAATGTTCCCCTTGTCCCAGCCAGCGGTCAAACC
>NZ_KB905628.1 GCF_000380965.1 Paenibacillus ginsengihumi DSM 21568
TGCGGTATTGAAATTTTGTCGGCGTATACCGCCAAATTTTCAAGATAGACGCCTATGACGAGCGCTTCCTGTCGTCATCGGTCGTCACCTGCGGTGTCTGAAAATTCGCCGGAGGATGCCGTCCAATTTTTCAAGATAGCCTGAACGTGATATGATGAGGATGGCGGAGTTTTTGGCTGAAAGGTAGGGATCGGTTTGAATATTGCGTTTTTTCTCGTGCCTAAAGAGGAAGTCATTTATTTATCGCCCAATCATACGATCCGGCAAGCGTTGGAAAGAATGGAGTATCACCGTTTTTCCGCGGTTCCGCTGATTGACGAGGACGGACGATATGCCGGAACGATTACGGAAGGGGATCTGCTGTGGAAGCTGAAGCGCTCGCCCGAGATCGGTTTCGAGAACGCTCACAAAGTCCGCCTCAGCGACGTTCCGCAGCATTGGTGCATCAAACCGGTACGCATCGACCAGCAGGTCCAGGACCTGATTACGCTGGCGGTGAATCAAAATTATGTTCCCGTGATTGACGATAACGAAGTATTTATTGGCATTATAAGACGGAGGGAGATTATCGAGTACTGCTTCAAGCTGTGGCAGTCGGAGCAGAAGCTGTCGGAACAAAAAGCATGATATTGTGGTATAATTAACTAAATGGGCAGATATCAGCTACACTTTCGGAAGGAGATGCGGCTTTGGCGAACACGGACAGGGAGATGGACCTGGCCAAGCGCGCGAAAATTATCGAGTGGCTCAAGACCGAGCTGGTCGACCAAATGGCTCATTTGCTGAAGGGAATATGGGAAGGAAGTCAGCATAAGATTATCGACGGTTTGGCCAGTCTCATATCCTGCTGCTACATTCTGGGGCGCCGTTTGGGAATTTCGCTGCGCAGCCTGGATGAGGCGGTGCTCGATAAGATGAGAAAGCATCGCCAGGAAGGACATCAGCTCGAGGACTGGTACGGGGACATCTCCGCTTTGGAGGAACATTTGCGTAAGAGGTGAACGGTTTGTCGACTCAGAGGTCGCGTATGCTCGGCTGGAGCATAGTATATGTATTCTTGCTATTGTCCGTACTTTTGCCGCCGTTCAACCTGCTTACAGTCAGCCTGATTATGGTGCCGGTCACGGTAATGTACGTCAAGCTCGATACAAAGCGTTTTTTTCTGCATTATGCGGCAAGTTTGGCTGTAGTGTATGTGCTGTCATCGCTGCTGTTCGCCGGATGGGTCGGCGCGCTGCTGATGTCGGTATCGCTGTTCTTTCTTCCGCCTGTCATTCAGATGGGCAATCTATATAAGAAACGGGCCGCGGCAAGATCGGTATTGACCATCGGGACGATCACACTGCTTGGCGAGCTGCTTCTGAGCCTTGTCGTCAGCCAGCTGCTCGGTTTGCAGCCGGTCCCCAGAATCCAGCAGTTTATGCTGGAGAGCATGAACACGGTGCCGCCGGAGCTGCAGGCGATGCTGCCCGTCGACAAGGAACTGCTGCTATCGATGATGGTGAAGATGCTTCCGGTATATATGATCGGCTTCTCGCTGTTTTATGTCGTCGTGTCGCATTGGCTGGCGAGGAAGGTGCTCGTCCGCTCGGGCGAATCCATTCCGGCCTTCAAGCCGATCAAGGATTGGAAGCTGCCGAGATCGTTCGTCTGGATCTATCTGGTGACGCTGCTGCTTGATATGTTCGTCAGAGACATCACGTCGGTCGTCTTCTCTATTGTTTGGAATTTGCTGCCGATCTTGACGGTCGCTTTTGCGCTGCAGGCCATTTCATTCCTCTTCTATGTGGCGTACGCGAACCGCTGGAACAAAACGCTGCCTGTGGCAGGCATCATCGTGCTGCTGATTTTCCCGCCGGCTTTCTTCTTGTTCAGCCTGCTCGGGGTATTCGATGTGGCGTTTCCGATCCGCGAACGTTTGAACCGCAAATAACATAACGGTGTAGGAGCGAGTGAAATGCCGAAGTTCCTGTTAAAGCGTTGGCATGGCATGCACAATGTGTGGACGTTTGCATTGCTGCTGGCGCTCATCATCATCTTGTTCTGGTATCAGTGGGCTGTAGGGCTGATCGCGCTGCTATTAGCCGGAGTATTGGGGTACTTTACGCTGGCGGCGGAACAGGCATTCCGCAAAGATTTGAACGAATACGTCTCCACGCTGTCGCATCGGGTCAAACGGGCGAGCAGCGAGGTGATTCACGAGCTGCCGCTGGGGATCGTCCTGTATAACGAGGAGAAGGTTGTCGAGTGGCATAACCCGTTCGTCGGCAAAATATTGGATAGGGATTCAGTCATCGGTGAGCCTCTGTACGAGCTGCTGCCCGCTCTCAAATCGCGCAAGGACAAAGAGACGAAGATCGAGCTGGAGATCGGCAAGCGGTTGTATGAGGTGCAGGTTCAGCCGGACGAGCGGCTCTTGTATATAACGGATATTACCGATTATACGGCGCTGGCGCGCAAATACGAGGAAGAGAAGCTGGCCGTCGGCATCGTCATGATGGATAACCTGGACGAAGTGTCGCAGGGGATGGACGATCAGACGCGCAGCATTATGATGGCGAAGGTTACGGGCGAAATTACCGAATGGGCGCAGAAGTACAATTTGTTCCTGCGCCGCACTGCCTCCGACCGCTATCTGGTCTTGATGAATCAGACGGCGCTCAAGGCGCTGGAGCAGTCGCGGTTCGAAATCCTCGACGAAGTGCGCGACATTACGATCGAGCAAAAGCTGCCGCTGACGCTCAGCATCGGGGTCGCCTCCGGCTCGTCCTCGCTGAACGAGCTTGGCCACTGGGCGCAGACGAGCCTGGACATGGCGCTGGGCCGCGGCGGCGACCAGGCGGCCTTGCGGGTGGGCGAGAAGCTGACGTTCTACGGCGGCCGCAGCAATGCGGTAGAGAAGCGAACGAGAGTCCGGGCGAGGGTCATCTCCCATGCGCTGCGGGATTTGATCCGCGATAGCGAGAAAGTCATCATCATGGGCCATAAGGTGCCGGATATGGACGCGATCGGCGCTGCGATCGGCGTGCTTAAGATGGTGCATATCAGCGGCAAGGAAGGCTACATTGTCCTGGAGGGCATCAATCCGTCGATCAAGAAGCTGATGGACGCTATCTACGAGGACGAGAAGCTGAACCGCTGGTTCATCACTCCGGAGCAGGCGATGCAGATCACGAGCGCACGCTCGTTGTCGGTTGTGGTCGACACGCACAAGGCTTCGATGGTGGCGGAACCGAAGCTGCTGCAGCTCACCCAGCGCAAATTCATCGTCGACCATCACCGGCGCAGCGAGGAGTTCATTCAGGACGCTACGCTCGTCTATATGGAGCCTTATGCTTCTTCGACGTGCGAGCTGGTGACGGAGCTGCTGCAATATTTTCACGACCGTCTGGCGATGGACGTTATGGAGGCGACGGCGCTGCTTGCCGGGATCGTCGTCGACACGAAGAGCTTCAGCCTGCGAACCGGCGCGAGAACGTTCGAGGCCGCTTCGTTCCTGCGGCGCAGCGGCGCGGATACATCGCTCATTCAGCAGTTGCTGAAGGAGGATCTGGAGGCGTCGGTGCAGAAGGCGGAGATCATTCGCAACGTCAGCGTCATCTACGATCATATCGCCCTGGCCGTCGCACCGCCAGGACGCAAATATTCTCAGTTGATCATTGCCCAGGTTGCTGATACATTGTTATCAATGACCAATATTTTGGCTTCGTTCGTTATCAGCGAACGCCCGGACGGGTTGATCGGCATCAGCGCTCGCTCGCTCGGCCAAATGAACGTGCAGATCGTCATGGAGCGGATGGGAGGCGGAGGGCACTTGACCAACGCCGCGACTCAGTTGGAAGGCTCGGTGTCGGAGGCGACGCAGAGACTGAAGCACATTTTGAACGAGATTCATGCGGAGGAGGGGCTGTTCGAATGAAAGTGATTTTTTTGCAGGATGTGAAGGGCCAAGGAAAAAAAGGGGAAGTCAAGGACGTTTCCGAAGGCTATGCGAATAACTTTTTGTTTCCGAGAAAAATGGCCGCCCCGGCGAGCGAAGGCGCGATGAAGGTGCTGGAGCAGCAGAAGAAGGCGGAGGACAAGCGCAAGGCGCAGGAGAAAGCCGACGCGGAAGCGCTCGGCCGCAAGCTGGCGGAGACGACGGTTACGATCAAGGCGAAATCCGGAGCAGACGGAAGGCTGTTCGGCGCCGTATCGAGCAAGCAGGTGGCTGAGGCGCTGGACAAGGCGGGCCTGAAGGTCGACAAGCGGAAGCTGGTCATGGATGAGCCGATCCGCACGCTCGGCTTCACTGAGGTGGCCGTCAAGCTGCATCCGGAAGTGACGAGCAGGATCCGGGTGCAGGTCGTTGAAGAATAAAAGGCAAGGTTGACCGGGAGCCGGCGGATTCTATCGATTCGCCGGCTTCCTCGGCTTCCCGGACTTCGTGGAAACGGCATAGGGGGAGGAGAGAGCATTGAACGAGCAGATGCTGCTGGAGAATCGCATTCCTCCGCAGAACCTGGAGGCTGAGCAGGCGGTGCTCGGCGCGATCTTGCTGGACGGCGACGCGCTGGTGACGGCGATGGAGAGAATCAACAGCGACGATTTCTATCGAACGGCCCACCAGCTCATTTTCGAAGCGATGATCGAGATTGCGGAGGAGAACGAGCCGGTCGATCTGATTACGCTCACGGCAAGGCTGCAGGACAAGCAGCAGCTGGAGGACGTCGGGGGCCTCAGCTATTTGTCGGAGCTGGCCAACGCCGTTCCGACGGCGGCCAATATCGACTATTACGCACAGATCGTCGAGGAGAAATCGATGCTGCGCCGGCTTATTCGCGCGGCGACGCAGATCGTATCGAACGGCTATAGCGGCGGGGAAGAAGTCGGTCAGCTGCTAAGCGATGCCGAGCAGCGGATTCAGGAAATTTCGCAGCGCCGGTCGGGCAGCGGCTTCGTCGCCATCCGCGACGTGCTGATGGACGTGTTCGAGAAGGTCGAATTTTTGTACACGAACAAAGGAAGCTCGACCGGCATCAAATCGGGATTCCACGATTTGGACAAAATGACGTCCGGATTCCAGCGCTCCGACCTGATTATCGTCGCGGCCCGTCCGTCTGTCGGCAAGACGGCCTTCTCCCTCAATATCGCCCAAAATGTCGGCGTGCGGGAGAAGGAAACGGTCGCCATCTTCAGCCTGGAGATGGGGGCTGCCCAGCTTGTGCAGCGGATGATTTGCGCCGAGGCCAACGTCGATGCGGGGCGGCTTCGTACCGGCTTTCTCGAGCCGGACGATTGGGAGAAGCTGACGATGGCCATCGGATCGCTCTCGGAAGCGAATATCTACATCGACGATTCCCCTTCGGTGACGGTGGCTGATATCCGGGCGAAATGCCGCCGGCTGCAGAAGGAGAAGGGGCTCGGCATGATCCTTATCGACTACCTGCAGCTGATCCAAGGCCGCGGCCGCGGCGATAACCGGCAGCAGGAGGTATCGGAAATCTCGCGGACGCTGAAGCAGATTGCGCGCGAGCTGAACGTCCCGGTCATCGCGCTCTCCCAGCTCAGCCGCGGCGTCGAGCAGCGGCAAGACAAGCGGCCGATGATGTCCGACCTCCGGGAGTCCGGCTCGATCGAGCAGGACGCCGATATCGTGGCGTTCCTGTACCGGGACGACTATTATAATCAGGATACGGAGAAAAAAAATATTATCGAGATCATCATTGCCAAGCAGCGGAACGGTCCGGTCGGCACCGTCGAGCTGGCGTTCCTGAAAAATTACAATAAATTCGTCAGCCTGTCGCATCAGCAGGAGCCGCCGGGAGCGTAAAGCGTAAAGTGTTGCGTCGGGCGGCATTTCGGGGCGCGGATTCGTCCTTTAGCCGGCACGATTCCGAACGATGTTGTGCGCTTGCCCATAATCGTTCGCTTTTTATTGACTTTGCTGCGGCGTACTGCTAAACTAGTCATGGTGCGCTGCACCATGACGGCTAATTATGAGGTGGTTACCACCTGACGGGGGTATGAGCAGCATGTCAACGGTTGTAGTTGTCGGAACGCAATGGGGAGACGAAGGGAAAGGGAAGATCACCGACTTTTTGGCAGAGTCCGCAGAGGTCGTAGCCCGCTATCAAGGCGGCAACAATGCGGGGCACACGATTCTGATCAACGGTAAAAAGTACAAGCTGACAATGGTGCCGTCAGGCATCTTCTATTCCGATAAAGTATGCGTAATCGGCAACGGCATGGTCGTCAATCCGGGCGCATTGATCCAGGAGATCGAATACGTTCACGAGAACGGCTTTTCGACCGCTAATCTGAAGATTAGCGACCGGGCACATGTCATTATGCCATACCACCTGGTGCTGGACGGTCTGGAGGAAGAACGCAAGGGTGAGAACAAGATCGGGACGACCCGCAAAGGGATCGGACCTTGCTATATGGACAAGGCGGCCCGCAACGGCATCCGCATGGCCGATCTGATGGATGCGGAGGAGTTCGAGCGCAAGGTTCGCCATAATGTGAAGGAGAAGAATGTGCTGATCGAACAGGTATACGGCTCGAAGGGGCTGGACGCCGATTCGATCATTAAGGAATATCTCGAGTATGCGGAGAAACTGCGTCCGTACGTGACCGATACGTCCGTCGTGCTGAACGACCTGATCGACGCCGGCCGCAAAGTGCTGTTCGAAGGCGCGCAGGGCGTGATGCTCGATATCGACCAAGGGACGTATCCGTTCGTGACGTCTTCCAACCCGTCGGCTGGCGGCGTCTGTATCGGCTCGGGCGTCGGACCGAGCAAGATTCAGCAAATTATCGGCGTGGCCAAGTCGTACACGACCCGTGTCGGCGACGGTCCCTTCCCGACAGAGCTGCTGGACGAGACCGGCGACTGGATCCGCGAGCGCGGCAACGAATACGGCACAGTTACGGGCCGTCCGCGCCGCGTCGGCTGGTTCGACAGCGTCGTGGTCCGGCATGCCCGCCGCGTCAGCGGCATTACGGGACTGTCCCTGAACTCGCTGGACGTGCTGGCAGGACTGGAGACGGTCAAAATCTGCACCGCCTACAAGTACCGCGGCGAGCTGATCGAGCATTACCCGGCGAGCCTGAAGATGCTGAGCGAGTGCGAAGCGGTGTATGAGGAGCTTCCGGGCTGGAGCGAGGACCTCGGCGGCGTGCGCCGTCTGGAGGATTTGCCGGCCAATGCGCGCCGTTATGTCGAGCGCGTATCGGAGCTGACGGGCATCCCGATTGCGATCTTCTCCGTAGGACGCAACCGGGAGCAGACGAACCTGGTTCGGCCGATTTATTGATCGACAATCATTCATTACGATAACTATCCCGAGAGAACGCTGCGGCGTTCTCTTTTTTGTGCCTTTCTTCTTTCAGACACGGTTGTTTTGAGGCAAAAAGGTCAATACTGGATGGAAAAGCAGCCTTGCCCTGCTGCATGGCAAACGGGAGTGTGAGCGAAAAGATGAGATTGCTGCTGTGGTTGACCAAAACAGCCGTTACCGCCATCGTCACATCGCTGATCTGCATTGCGGCGACCTTTTACACGGTGAATACGTACGTGAACTTATTGCTCGATCAATACCATATTCAGAGACCGGCGAATGCGGGCATTAGCTGGAGCCAGTTCGTCGCCTATATGGGCAAGCAGTGGGGCGGCGCCTCCGGCACGAAGGCTTCGCTGCCCGGCGGGGGGGACGTTCCGGCCGCCGCGGCGCCGCAAAAGACAGGAGAAGGAATAGCGGATGGCCGCACAAGTACAGGCTCGGGCTCGTCCGCTCCGTCGGAGCCGACGGGAGGCACGGACACAACGGACACGCCGGGTCAGGGAACCGGTTCGGATCGGAAGCCTCCGGAGGATGCAGTCGCCGTCTGGAGCCAGCAATCCAGCGGGTCGGCGGCTGCGGCGGAGGACCAGAAGATCGTCATGACAGGCGAGGAATTCACCAAGAAGAAGAATGAGCTGACGAGGGAACAGAAGGATAAGGTGCTGAGCGTCATTTCCAGCATGCCGGCATCGGATATCCTCGCGATCTCCACGATGATGGAGGATGGGATTACTGCTGCGGAGATGAGGGAAATCGAGCAGCTGCTGAAGAAGCATTTGAAGGCGGAAGATTATGAAGAGCTGCTGTCGATCATCGAGTCGGAATAGGGCTCGGCTCTTGAATGCATGCGGGTAGAAATATATGCTTGATAACGTAAAAATAGCCCGGGCCCGCGGCCCCTCCCCAGGCACGTGGAGGCGGAAAATCCTGCAAAAAGTGCAACATTTCCCGCCTCTATTGAACTAGGATAAGGGTAAAGTTGCATTTTGTGCAACAATTTGGGGGCGGTGGGCTTCAAACCCGGGAAAATCGCTTTGAAATGTTGCACAAAAATGCAACATTGAGCCGTAAATGGGGGTGAACCCCCTGTTTTTGTTGTACAAAATACAACATTTGCTGACTCTCTTGAAAAACAGCTTTATCTACAAGCTGATTTTTCAATACCGCAGGCGACGACCAATGACGAAGAATTCGTTCGTCATAGGCGTCTATCTTGTACAGACATCGTTATTGAATGTATACGACAGTCGTATTTGATGTATCTGGATTGATCGTTTGAGATTCGATTTTACCTGCAGGACTGCCTGCAGGGGCGAATGCTATACTGTATTCGATATTTGCTGGCTGACTCAAAGAAATCTGGTATTGGCCCGGAGGAACCAAATTGCCATTCATATCTTTTTTATCCCAGTGAAGGATAGGAGATTTTCTTGCCCAAACAACTTCTGTATTGCTGCTTGGGATCATCAATTCTCCGGGAGAAGTTGGCGAAGAGATTTCCCCGCTCCAAACAAGTTCAAGTTTCTCTTCCGTAACCTTCTCAATTTTAATTTCTAGTTTAGTTTTGGTGATATCTATTATTTCCTTCCCTGTATTGAACAGTTCGGCATAAATTCCAATAAAGTCACTATTTGTTCCGGCATCGGCCTTAACGCTACCCAGTTTTAATGAAAGGGGGGAGAGGGGCAAATTTCCTGGTGGTTGTACTGCTACTAATCCCCATTGCATCGGAGCAGAATGGATGTCGATTTGCGGCAATGAACCGGTTTCAGAATTGGGCGGAGTATAATTCACAGTAGCCCCCATCTTTTCAGCAAAGGAACGAAGGGGAACATACACACTGTTATTGTAATTCAATATCGTGTTATCGTTGTCCTCAAGGGTATTTATTCTTCCCTCATGATGGAAATGAACCGTGCTTGGAAACAAAATGGCTTCAATCGTAGGACTGGAAGCAACCGCAGCAGTTGCAAAAGAGAATAAAACTCCCGATATCAAACTCATTGCCATTTTCTTCATAGCTTTCCTTCCTTTCGTATCCTCTACTCTCTACATTTAAACGTTCAGGGCTTGCAAGACGTTTTGTTGGATAAAAGAAAATTTAGGAACGGTGACAATTTTACGTTATACAGACAAGATTGCATTAAAATACGCAGAGGCAACTACACCTTTGTCAGGTCTACTTCTGTCGCAAACCTACAGCAAATGACTTTTGCCAGTCGTTGACTTCACACTCCTGCCATGTTTGTCTGTATTAAAATGTGGGAAAACATACAAAAAAGTTGAAACAGCGAAACTTTATATGGTAAAGTAAAAAAGGATTTGCGCGTTTAGAAAATGTTCATTTTAAGGTGTTTTTATAGCATCGGAGGGGAAAGATCCTGGGGATCGACCGTCCGGCGCCGCAAGACAAGCCTCCGTCTGCTTTCGAAAGCGATGAAGCCCAAGGGGCTAACGGAGAAGCATAGCGATGGAGAAGAGCATGGGAGCTTCTCGCATCAGCAGAACTTGCAAAAAACGACTTAAAAGGAGAAGACGATGAGTGGTTTGTGGGGAAAGGATCGGGTGAAGCAGCTGCTGGACAAATCCAGGCAGAAGTTCGCAGCGTGGTTTAAGCGCCAGGCAGCAAATGACGGGGAACAGACGGTAAGCGAAGAAACAACGAAGATCACATGGGTCCGCGTGAAGAACGGGATCGTTGACCATAAATGGACGTTGGCCAAAGCCGTATCCACTTGTGCATTGATCAGTGCGATGGTATGGAGCGGGCATCAGTATGTGCAGGCGCAGATGTCCGATATTTTTCATGTCTATGTCAACGGCAAGGAGATCGGCACCGTGTCGGATCCTGCCATTGTGGAGAAATATAGCGAAAGCAAGAAGCAACTATTGGCGAAGGGGCCGGACAACGTAACGATGGTTGTGGAGGAGCCCAAGGTTGAATTTATGGCTGAAAGTGCTTTCAATGCCCAAACCGACGATGAGCAGCTGCTCGCCAAGCTCGGCGGTTATTTTACGGCGTACCCGGTCGGCGTGGAGCTGTTTGTCGACGGCAAGAGCGTCGGCTTCGTGAAGGACGAGGAGACGGCGAAGACCGTGCTGCAGCAGGTCAAGGACAACGCTCTGGCGGCCATGGGCAAGAAGAAGGAGCCGGGCAAGGTGAGCGTGCTGTCCGCTGTGGCGGAGGAGACGACCCCGGTGCAGGGCGAGCTGCAGTCGATCGATTTCGTGCAGAAGGTCGAGACAAAGGAAACCAAGGTCGATCCGAAGCAGGTGCTAAACGCGGAGGATATGCGCAATAAGCTGGAGACCGGCAATGTGCAGCCGATCAAATATACGGTGCAGCAGGGGGACTGCGTGTCGTGCATCGCTCAGAAGTTCGACATCCCCAAACAGGTCATCTACCAGAACAATCCGTGGATCGAGAACGATATGATCAAAGTCGGCGAGGAGCTCGATTTGACCGTACTGAAGCCTACGCTGGCCGTGAAGACGGTGGAGAAGGTTGTCGAAACGCAGGAGATTCAATACGAAGTTGAATACCAGCTGGACGATACGATGCGGCTTGGCGAGATTGCGGTCATCTCTCCGGGCAGAAACGGGCAGAAGAGGCTGACGCTGCAGCTGACGAAGGTGAACGGACTGCTGCAGGAAGAGGTCGTGCTCAGCGAGGAGATCGTGCAGCAGCCGGTGAAGGAAGTCGCCAAGAAAGGCACGAAGGTCGTCCTGGGCGAAGGCACCGGGAAATTCGCTTGGCCTGTCTCTTCGTACAAAATTACAAGCACGTTCGGCACCCGCTGGGGAGCGTTCCACAAGGGAGTCGACTTGACGGGGAACCGGGAGATTAAAGCTTCGGATAACGGCAAGGTGATTTTTGCCGGCAAGAAGGACGGGTACGGCAATACGATCATTCTCGATCACTTGAACGGGTACCGTACGCTGTACGGCCATATGAGCAAGCTGTACGTATCCGAAGGGGACATCGTCGAGAAGGGCGAGAAGATCGGTTACATGGGCAGCACGGGCAATTCGACGGGCGTACATCTCCACTTCGAGATTCAGCGCAACGAGAAACCGGAAAACCCGCTCAAATATTTGAATCAATGACGCTTAAGGCATAACAGGCAAGACAAAACAGGGGGCATGGAAGAAGCTGGGATGAGCTTCTTTCGTGTCTCTTTTTGCATAGAGATATGATAAGATAATAAGACAAGAAACCGTGCACATGATGTAAGTCTTTGACAGGCGGTGAGGACAATGGCCAAAATATTGGTCGTCGACGACGAACAGCCGATTGCGGACATTTTGAAATTCAACCTGGAAAAGGAAGGCTACGAGGTGATTTGCGCCTACGACGGGGGCACGGCGGTCGAGCTGGCCTTCAGCGAGGAGCCGGATCTTATTCTGCTTGATCTTATGCTGCCGGTAAAGGACGGCATGGACGTCTGCCGCGAAGTGCGGTCCCGGATCAACGCGCCGATCATTATGCTGACGGCCAAGGATAACGAGATCGACAAGGTGCTCGGTCTGGAACTCGGTGCGGACGATTACGTGACGAAGCCGTTCGGCACGCGGGAACTGCTGGCGAGGGTGAAGGCGCATTTGCGCCGCTCGGCGCAGCCGCTGCGCATCGCCGCCGCCGAGACGGCAGAGGCGCGGAACGGCATCCGCATTCAGAGCCTGTTCATCGACAACGATATGTATGTCGTGTATAAGGATGGCGAGCCGCTTGACCTGACGCACCGCGAGTTCGAGCTCGTGCAGTATATGGCGAAGAACAGCGGCAAGGTCATGACCCGGGAGCATCTCTTGCAGGCGGTGTGGGGCTTCGAATATTTCGGCGATGTCCGCACAGTGGACGTCACGATCCGCAGGCTGCGGGAGAAGCTGGAGGACGACCCAAGCCGCCCCGAATACATTATTACCCGCCGCGGGCTCGGTTACATGATGCGCAATTCGCGCACAGGCTTCTAGGCGATGGTCGAGGCGATTCGCAGGATGAAGGGCGTGCGGTTTTTTCAATCGATCCAGTACAAGCTGATCATCATCTATGTCTTGATGATTCTGATCGCGATGCAGCTGATCGGCGCTTATTTTATTCTCACGCTGGAGAATTACTTCAAGAATGACTTCATCGATTCCCGGACGAAGCAGGCGCAGCTGCTGGCCGAGACGGTGGAGAAATATTTGCGCGACAACAATCAGGAGAGCAAGGACGCCGATCCGAAGAAGCTGGCGGCCGATCTGAACGAGGTGGTCAGCCTGTTCGCGATCAGCCAGTCGGAGATTCAGATCATCGACGCCAACGGCATCGTGCTGTCGACCTCCGTGGCGGGCCGCCAGTCGGTCGTCGGGCAGAAGAACATCCAGACGGAGGTCAGCCGCGCCCTGCAGGGGATCAAGGATAACCAGCGCATGTTCACCGACTATGACGGCGTCCGCAAGCTGGTGCTGGCCAAGCCGATCGGCAGCGGGGTGAAGGTATACGGAGCCGTATACATCGTCGCTTCGATGAAGGACGTCTACGATACGGTGAACCGGATCAACGGCATCTTCATCTCCGGCACGCTGTTCGCGCTGGCGCTGACCGCGCTGCTCGGCGTCATCCTGACCGGCACGATCACGAAGCCGATCCAGCAAATTACGAAGCAGGCGACGGCGGTCGCCGAAGGGCGGTTCAACGAGAAGGTGCCGGTTCACGGCAACGATGAAATCGGCCAGCTCGGCGCGACCTTCAACTTCATGACGGAGCGGCTGCGAGAGGCGTTGTCGCTCAATGAGGAGGAGCGGGAGAAGCTCGCGTCGATCCTCTCCAATATGAACGACGGCCTCATCGCGACCGACGAGCAGGGACGCGTTATCGTCATCAACCGGAGGGCGAAGCATATTTTGCAGGTGAATGAGGATACGACCTTGGGCCAGCCGCTGACGGAGGTGCTTGCCTTAAGCCCTGACGTTATCCGCCAGATGAGCGAGTCTGAAGATACGAGCGAGACGCTGCTGAAGCTCGTGCATGCGTCGGAGGACGAGCCGTTCTTCGTGCGGGCGACGTTCACCCAGATTCACAGCCATAGCAAGGAGAGCGGGACGTCGGGGACGATCGTCGTGCTGCAGGACGTAACCGATCAGGAGAAACTGGAGCAGTCGCGGCGGGAGTTCGTAGCCAACGTGTCTCACGAGCTGCGGACGCCGCTGACGACCATCAAGAGCTATCTTGAAGCGCTCGGAGACGGCGCGATGGAGGAGCCGGAGCTCGGCCAGAAATTCGTGAGCGTCGCCCGCAACGAGACGGAACGGATGATTCGGCTCGTCACGGATCTGCTGCAGCTGTCGAGGCTCGATTCGAAGCAGGCGATCATCAGCCGGGAGACGACGGATGTCGGCGATATGCTGGAGGAGGTGGCCGACCGTTTCTCCTTCCAGCTTAATCAGCAGGCGATCAAGATCGATATCGAGGTGGAGCCGGACGTTCCGGAGATTAAGCTGGATCGCGACCGGATCGATCAGGTGCTCGACAATCTGGTGTCCAATGCCATTAAATATACGCCCGAAGGGGGACATATCCGGATTGGCGCCCGGCGGACCGAGCCGGCCTTGCTGGAAATCACCATTGAGGATAACGGCATCGGCATTCCGAAGAAGGATTTGGGCCGGATCTTCGAGCGGTTCTACCGGGTGGACAAGGCCCGTTCGCGCAGCATGGGCGGCACGGGACTTGGCTTGTCGATTGCCCGGGAAATAGTCAAGGCGCACGGCGGAACGATTCAGCTGGAATCCGAATACGGGCACGGCACGAAGGTGACCTTTACGCTCCCGTACCAGCAGGAGGAGGCCGGCCAATGATCGAGAAGCTGAAAAGCGTAACGCTGGTATTTCTGGTGCTGCTCAGTTTGCTGCAGAGCTATCTGATCGCCTACAATTTTCCGAAGCTTGAACCGGTCGATCCCGAGGAGTACGTGCAGACGGATAGGCTCGGCTCCCAGGAGGTGCTGGAGGATCTGCTGTTTCCGGATCAGCTCGTGCTGCATCGCGGCGACGGCCAGCATGCGGTCTTTTACCCGAAGACAGAGACGTATGAACGGATTGTCGGCAATGTGAGGCAGCGGACGTTCGAATCGTTCCGCAAGACGAATCCGTCGCTGATGAACATCGATTGGAACGAGGTGAGGGACAAGCAGCAGGGGGTGGAAATCCGCTTCCGCGACGGTTTGCCGATGAGCGTGCTGCAGCGGGTGATGCAGTTTAAGGGCGAGCTTCCGGCGGACGACGACCTGATCACGAGAATATGGATTTTCGCGGTCGATGCGAACGAGGCGCGCACGATCCTGTTCACGGATACGGCGAGCACGGTTTATGAGGCGATGAAAGCCGATTTTACGGCCAAGGACATGGAGCGGTTCGTGCAGGAGGCGGAGCCGGGCGTGCCTTACCGGTATGCCGAGGACGATTACTACTTGCCGACCGCACCGATTACGCTCAGCAGCTACACCTTGTCGGTGACGCAGTACACGATCGATCAGTTGAAGCGGACGTTCTTCGTGGACCCTGCCGTCATCCGGAACTTGACGGAGCGCGACGGCACGGAAATATACACGGATGGCAAGCGCGGTCTGCAGCTGAAGAAGGAGCAGCGGTGGCTTACCTACTCCGACCCTGTGGCGCCGGTGGAGGACCGCATCGATGTCGAGGACAACCTGATCTCGGCGGTGCGCTTCGTCAATCAGCACGGCGGCTGGAACGGCACATACTCGGTGCAAAAGGTGCCGCAGCAGCGGCTGTTGCCGACGAATCAAGCGTTTATTTTCCGGCAGTATTACGAATCGCTGCCGATCATGAACAAGTCGTCCGAAAATATCGGATTCATCAAAATCGCGCTGCAAAAAGGCATCGTGTCCGGCTACGAGCGGTCTCTGATGATTCCGGACGAGCGCACGGCGACCCGGGAGGTGCAGCTTCCGGGCGGAGCGGAGCTGGACGAGCTGCTGAGCCGTTATCCGAAGAAGGATTCCGTGTATGCGGTGTTTCCCGCCTACCGGGCAACGGTCATGGAGCAGTCGATCGAGCTGGTGCCGGTATGGACGGTCGAGCTGCGGGACGGCACCTACGAATATTTGGAGTAAGCCGGAAATACGATGGACACCGCGCCGGAAGGGGGGCTCGTTCGCATGGATTGGGGCCGGTCGAAGACGATATTGATTTTGGCGTTTCTGCTATTGAATCTGGTGCTCGGCTATCAGTTGTTCATGAACCGGTCGGAGCTGCTCGATCTGGAGGTGAGCGCGGGCGGGGCGGCGGAGGAGATTCAGCGGCTGCTGCAGGCGAAGAACATCGAGGTGCCGGACGATCTGCCGAAAGACGTTCCGAGGCTGAAGGACATCGTGGTTCGTTTCGACGAGTCGATAACCGCGGAGCAGCCGACGGCCTTGAAAACGTCCTTCAAGTTCAATCCGCTGATCCATAAAGGGGCCGTGCGCGATGCTGTCGCACGAGCCTCCATTCCGCAGCTGGACGCGTACGAGTACGATCCGATCGTATCGACGAAGGAGACGCACGTGTTCAATCAGATGTACGGCGATCTGCCGATGTTCGAGGTGCGGCTCGAGCTGCTGGAGCAAGGCGGCCGAATCACCGCCTACCGCCAAAGGTACGCGGAAGTGCAGCCGGAGACCGGGCAGAAGGCGCAGAAGGAGCAGAAGGTCATTTCGCCGTATGTGGCATTGCGGAGCCTGATCGAGTATTACTTGCCGGAAGGCTCTGTCGTAACGAGCATCCGGCTCGGATATCACGGCCAGGAATATAATTCGCAGACGATGTACATGGTGCCTTACTGGAGAGTGTCGCTCGGCAGCGGCGAAGTGTATTTCGTGCATGCGTTCAACGGAGCCGTGGAGTAGCAGTGAGGCGACAGTCCTAAGGGCTTTCGCCAAGGAAGAGGAGCAGGAATATATGGGGATTCGTTTCAGTGTACTGGCCAGCGGCTCGACGGGCAACGCCATGGTGGTGCAGACCGAAGACGCCGCGGTCTTGATCGACGCGGGATTAAGCGCGAAGAAGGTGGAGCAGCTGCTCAAGGAGCGGGGAGTCGATGCAAAGGAGCTGGATGCGATTCTGGTTACGCACGAGCACTCCGATCATATAAAAGGCTTGGGCGCGCTATCGAGAAAATACGATTTGCCGATCTACGCCAATGAGAAGACGTGGGACGAGCTGGAGCGCCATGTCGGTGAGATCGCGGAGAGCAACCGCTGCGTGATGGACACCGGAGAAATTCGCGATTTCGGCACGCTGCAGGTGCAGTCTTACGGCATTTCGCACGATGCGGCGGAGCCGGTCGGCTACTGCTTCTATCAGGGGGAGCAGAAGCTGAGCCTGGCCACCGACCTCGGATATATGAGCTCCAGGGTGAAGGAGCAGATTCGGGACAGCGACGCGCTCGTGCTGGAATCCAACCACGACATCGAGATGCTGCGGATGGGCAAGTACCCGTGGAATATCAAGCGCAGAATTATGAGCGATACCGGGCACTTGTCCAACGAAGCGGCGGGCATCGGACTGGTCGACGTGATGACGGCCAAGACGAAGCGGGTATACCTGGCGCATCTCAGCCGCGACCATAATCTGATGGATTTGGCCAGGCTGACGGTGAATAGTATGGTAGAGGACCGGCTGGAGCCGGATGATCATCGCGCCAAACTGATGGATACGTATTTCGACCGGGCGACCGAGTGGGACGATCTCGGCGAGGAGTAAAGCCGGACGGCTAACGCCCGTTACATAACTTGAAGGCTACTGCTCCGGCAAGGAGGTGCGCGTATAAGGCGAAATGGCGGCTTCCTTATCGAGCGTTTCCGCGCGAACGGCGAGCTCCTTGGCGGTCAGCAGCCCTTTGTCGATGAGCAGCTCGATGACGGCGTTCAGGAGCAGGCCTTGCTGGTAGTGGCTTTCCTTCAGGTCGGCGAGCTTGCCGATCAGGTTTACGGCATCCAGGTGCGCCGAGATCCGGTTCGTATTCATGGAAGCATCTTCCTCTCGTATTTTCGGTTGCGATTCCGTTCTTTTGTTATTATTCTAGTCTTGCAGGGGATAAAACATTCCTGAAATTTATAAGATTACGAGAATTTCGCGTTGGGGCGGATACGTTCGTAGGTCGGCAGCGGTTTCAAACCGGATTCATTTCGGGTAAAGTTAAAGAAATGACAGGATCGGCGGGGAGAGGGGCGAACGGCGATGGGGTTGTTTGATGACGATTTTTATTCCACCAAGGTGTCGCGCAGGATTGGCTGGCGGCAGCTGATCAGTAGCCGGCGGCGTCTGCCCGGCTGGATGATGCCAGCGGCTGGAGGCGCGGCGGTGATGGCGGCGCTGTTCCTGCTGTTTGGCGGGAGCGGGTCGGACGAGGCGGCGCCGCAGGATTCCCCGGCGGTAGCGACGATGGCTCCGCTGCCGGGAGCGGACACCGCGGCCGGTCTGCCGGCGTACACCGTCGATCCGGTCGTCGCCGCGGCGGCCAAAGTATCGCCGGCGGTGGTCAGCATTCTCGGCTTGCGGCAGGAGATGGAGAACGATCCGGACGATTATCGCAGCGGCGCGGTCGGGATCGGTTCGGGCGTTATTTTTGAACGAGCCGGAGGCAAGGCGAGAATTGTAACGAACAATCACGTCGTGGAAGGCTTCACGAAGCTGGATGTCGTCACTGCGGCCGGCGACCGGCGGAAGGCGGAGCTCATCGGCCGGGATCAGATCAGCGATCTGGCCGTGCTTGAGATCGACGGCGACGGCATCGTGCAGATCGCCGAATTCGGCGATTCCGACGCGCTGAGAACGGGCGAGACGGCGATCGCGCTCGGCAATCCGCTCGGCATCGGTTACGCCCCTACGGTGACGAGGGGGATCATCAGCTACCCGAAGCGGACGATCCCGGTATCGCTCGGGCGGGGAGGCACGATCGATTGGGAGATGGAGGTCATCCAGACGGACGCAGCGATCAATCAGGGCAACAGCGGCGGCGCGCTGGTCAATCTCGAGGGGAAGGTCATCGGCATCAACACGCTCAAGGTGTCGGACATGGGCGTCGAGGGGCTCGGCTTCGCCATCCCCGTCAATCAGGCGAAGACGATCATCGATACGCTGATTAAGGAGAAGAAGGTGAAGCGGCCTTTTATCGGCATCGTCACTCAGGAGCTGCAAAGCTACGTCGGCACGGAATCGCTGAAGCTGCCGTCCGACGTCAAGCGGGGGATTATCGTGCTGGAGGCGACCGGCCCGGCGAAAGCGGCTGGCCTGAAGACGAACGACGTCATCGTGGAGCTGGACGGCCAGCCGACCGAAACGATGCTGGCGCTGCGCAAATATATCTATGGCAGCAAGCAGATCGGCGAGAAGCTGACGATCGGTTTCTATCGCGAAGGGAAGAAGCATTCGGCTGAGGTGACGCTCGAGGAGCTGAAGGAGTAGGCGAGGCGCCGGGCTCTGGCACGGAAGCGCATGGGGGGCTAAGGGGTAGCTCAGGTTACGCATCGATAGATAGACGCCGCTGACGAACGGTTGGTTCTTTGTCACTGGTCTTTACCTGCGGTTTGCGGTTCTGGATAGGACATGGGTACTCGGGGATATTGCCAAGTGTTCAGAGATAGGAGTAACGAAGAGGCTCTGGCCGATAACGGCCGGGGCCTTTCGTCTGGTTTCGGTGCGTGCTGCGGCGTGACTGGCAGGGGATGGATCAATTCGCGTCGAGTTTCATGGTTAATTTCAACATGAATTCGGAATGTAGCCTAGCCAAAATCTGAGAGATTCACGTTGTGACAAGGCATTTTCGTCATAAAAAGTTGCCAATTTTTTTGCAAAATAAACAGGACACTGCAAGCCTCTTGTCAAAGGTTAAACCACCACGAATAACCAACGAGAGGAAGTGTCCCTAGGGCGTGTTTTCAAACTATCAACTGAGGCAAATATTTGGTAAACTTATCCTATGAGAAGACGATACGAGATACGCGACGACCAATGGGAAATCATCAAATACTTGCT
>NZ_KB905629.1 GCF_000380965.1 Paenibacillus ginsengihumi DSM 21568
AGAAGATGAAAATGGGCCGCGGGACCGGGGCTATTTCCACGAGAGCCAGCAAATGTTGTATTTTGTACAACAAAAATGGGGGGATAACCCCTATTTGCGGCTCAATGTTGTAAAAAGTGCAACAATTTGGGCGATATTCCCGGATTTGAAGCCGACCGCTCCTAAATTGTTGCACAAAATACAACATTCTCCTTCTTCTGGGGCGAAGAGGACAGTAAATGTTGCATTTTTTGCAAGATTTGTTGTCTCATGTGCCCGGTGTAGCCCTGGGAGGGGCCGCGGGCCTTGCGTTATTTTCAAGATAGACGCCCATGCGGCTTGCGCAGCACCATCAGATGGTGAAAATTGGGGCGCGGGCCTTGCGCTATTTTCAAGATAGACGCCTATGCCACTTGCACGGCACCATCAGAAGATGAAAATGAGCCGCGCACCCCGGCGCTATTTTCAAGATAGATGAAAAGGGACTGCGAGCCCTGGAGTATATTCAAGAGAGCCAGCAAATGTTGTAATTTTGTACAACAAAAACGGGGGATCAACCTTATTTGCGGCTCAATGATGTAAAATGTGCAACGTTTCGGGCGATGTTCCCGGGTTTGGAGCCAATTTCGCCTAAATTGTTGCACAAAATGCAACATTCCCCTTTCCCTTGTGCAGAGAGGGCGGAAAATAGATAGATAAAGGGAGTGGAGACCGATGACCATAGGTGCCAAAAAAGCGAGCGAACTGCTCGCCCAGCTGCCTCCCGTGAACCGCGCCGAGGCAGCCAGCGCGCTGGAGAAAGAACTGCACAGCTTTGACAGGAAAATCATCGTGCTCGATGACGATCCAACCGGCGTGCAGACCGTTCACTGCGTATCCGTCTATACGGATTGGACGCTGGAGACGATGCTGCGCGGCTTTCAGGAGGAGCAGCCGATATTTTTTATTTTGACCAATTCGCGGGCCTTTGTAGCTGGCGAGACAGAAGCGGCGCACCGCGAAATCGCCCGCCATGCGGAGGAAGCGTCGAAGGCGCTGAACAAGCCTTATATTATCGTCAGCCGCGGGGATTCCACGCTGCGGGGCCATTACCCGCTGGAGACGGAGACGCTCCGCAGCACAATCGAAGCGATGTCCGGCGAATCGTTCGACGGCGAGGTCATCGTTCCGTTTTTTAAGGAAGGCGGACGGCTCACGATCGATAACGTGCATTACGTACAATATGGCGACGAGCTGGTGCCCGCAGGGGAGACGGAGTTTGCCAAAGACCGCACGTTCGGTTATACCGAGTCGGACCTGCGCCGTTGGGTCGAGGAAAAATCAGGCGGCGTCTATCAGGCGGCCGACTGCCTCTCCATTTCGCTGGAGCGCCTCCGCGCGCTTGACGTGGACGGCATTACGGAGCAACTGCTGCAGGTAACCGGCTTTAACAAAGTGATCGTGAACGCCGCGGACGACGCGGATGTCAGAGTGTTCGCGGCAGCGCTCGTGCGGGCGATCAAGCAGGGCAAGCGGTTCCTGTTCCGCAGCGCCGCTTCGTTCACGAAGATCATCGGCGGCGTAAGCGACCGGCCGCTGCTGACGAGGGAGGAGCTGCTGCCGGATGAGGGCGGCAACGGGGCTGGCTCAAGCTGCGGCGGGCTGATCCTGGTCGGCTCCCACGTGAAGAAAACGACGGAGCAGCTGGAGCGGCTGAAGGCATGCGATTTCATCAGCTTCATCGAATTTGACGTGCATCTGGTCGCCGATCCGGCAGCGTTCGAAGCCGAGACGGACCGCGTGATCGCAGAGACCGACCGCGCGCTTGGCGAAGGCCGCACCGTCGCCGTCTATACGCGCCGGGAACGGCTCGATCTGGGCGAAGGCAAGCGGGAGGAAGAGCTGAAGCAGTCGGTCAAAATTTCCGATGCGGTGACGAGCATCGTCCAGCGGCTAAAGACCCGGCCGCGCTATATCGTCGCGAAAGGCGGCATTACCTCCAGCGACATCGGCACGAAGGGGCTCGGCGTGAAGCGGGCCGTCGTCGCGGGGCAGATCAAACCTGGCGTGCCCGTCTGGTTGACAGGGGAAGAGAGCCGCTTCCCGGGAATTCCTTATATTATTTTCCCGGGCAACGTCGGCACGCAGGAGACGCTGAAGGAAACGGTCGAGCTGCTGGAGGGACAGCAGGGCGAATGACAATAAACCGGGCGGCGTTCCGCGGGCTTGCTGCGCGGGGCGCCGCTCGGGTGCTGGGGGAAACGGATAACATGCTGGTGAATACGAAGGACATACTGCTGGAAGCTCAGCAGCAGAAGAAGGCCGTCGCCGCGTTTAATGTGACGAATCTGGAGACGGTGCAGGCCGCCGTAAGCGCGGCGGAGCAGGAGAACAGGCCGGTCATCATCGCGCTGGGGGAGCGCTATTTCCCGACCGTCGACGTTGAGGGCTTTTCCGCCATGGTTCGCGCGATCGCGGCCAAAGCCGCTGTGCCTGTGGCGCTTCACCTGGATCATGCCTACGAGAAGCAATCGATCGTTCGGGCGATCCGCTGCGGCTTCACCTCCGTCATGTTCGACGGCTCCAAGCATGCGCTGGAGCGCAATATGGCGCTGACGCGGGACATCGTCGAGATCGCGCATATGGCGGGCGTCTCCGTCGAGGCGGAGATCGGCTCCGTGGCGCGCGGCGCCTTCTCGGACGAGGAGGAAGGCGACGGCCGGCTGACCGACCCGGAAGATGCGAAGCGGTTCGTGGCCGAGACGGGCGTCGATTTCCTCGCCGCAGCGATCGGCACGGTGCACGGCATGTACACGGGCGAGCCGCGGATCGATCTGGAGCTGCTGACGAGAATCCGCGACGCCGTCCGCGTGCCGCTCGTGCTGCACGGCGGCTCCGGCACGCCCGATGAGATCATCGCCGAGGCGGTGAGCAGAGGCATCTGCAAGGTGAACGTGAACACCGAGGTATCGATAGCCGCCGTCGCCGAACTGCTGCGCTTCGCCGCGAAGCCGGATGCGGCCCGTTCTCACCTGTCCACGGTGATGGCCGAAGTGCAGGAAGCGATCCAGCCGGTGATGCGGAAGTTTGTCAAGCTGTTGGCCTAACACATACAGCCTGGAAATATAGCCTGGAAGACACAAGGAAGACGCCGCGTTCTGGCAAAGTGAACAGCGGCGTCTTCTTGATGTGGCTAGACCCACGCAGCGGGAGGGCTGCTGTTTCGGATGAAGCGCGAGGCTGCTCGTTCCCTGCACCGACTTATTCATGAACGACGATGCGTTCTTCCAACGAAACGGCCTCCTTAAGGCCCGCAAACAAAGCTTCGGGCTGGAACAGCTCTTCTATATGGAAAATGCCGAAGGGATGCCGTTCCGAGACCAGCCTCTGCGCGACGTACGCAGCGACCTGGCCGGTAGCGCGAGCCTCCTGGACGCCGCTTGCCGAGCCCTCATATAGCGCCGGCCGGCCGTTCAGCTGGCCGAAGACGTCCGCCTTTGCCGCGAACCGTTCCGTCCCCCAGCGCACCGCCCCCCACAGATCGAGCGCCTTCGCGCGGATGGAGGGTCTGGCCAGCAGGCGGGCGATTCCCGCTCGTTTTAGGCCGGCTGCCGCATGCGTGACCAGAGCGGAATCGAAGCATAGGCGGGTTGAAACCGCAGGAATATGCAAGGTACGGGGGATCACGTGCTGATCGGAGAAGTTGAAACGGTATGCCGTTCGCCTTCCGAATGGATCGGGAAACCTCGTTTTCTTGCCCTCGGAGAAGCTGGCCGTCTGCCGCGCTGCGCCTTGCTCCACGACGGAGAAATCAGCAGCCAGGTTATCCAGCGTCCACTCGATGGCGGCGCGCCCGTGCGCTTCTCCCAGACCGAGCAAAACGTAGATGTCCGCCTGCAGGACCGTATCCAGCTTCTGCTTGCCTCGCTTGACCAGCATATTGGTGATGCCCGGCGCCAGCCCGACGCTGAGAACGACGGTCGATTTGGCAGCGCGAAGCTTCTCGATGCTTGCCATCGCCGAATAGTCGGCCGTGATGTCGATATAATCGACGCCGTGATCGATGCATGCCTGAACGACGCCTGTATGCCGGACGTCCAGGCACATGACAACCAGGGCAGCCTCGCGGAAGACGGCCGCCGGCAGCCGCTCGTTCACATCCAGCTGCAGGGGCAGCACGTTGCCGCCCGTCGCGTCGGAGAAGCGCTTCGCCTTCGAGTAGGAGCGGCCTGCCGCATACACCTTGCCGGGGTATAGCGCTCCAAGCTCCCGGCACACCACTTGCCCGACCTGTCCGTATCCACCGATGACAACAATGTCACGCTTCATGCGTTCACCTGCTTCCTCAAGTATATTGTTTAGTTTCTAAATCAAATGGTTAAAAAATTACTCCGCCATCAAATGACGGCAGAGCTTCTCCAGACATTGATCGAAAATCTCGATTTCCCGTTCATCAAGCTGAGAGCTGAGGTCGCGAATGAAGGCCTGGTGCATCGCTTCGTGGGTATGGTAGGCCTCCTTCCCGAGCTCGGTCAATGAGACGAGCGTGCTGCGGGAATCGTCCGGATTCGGCGTGCGCCCGACGAGGCGCTTGTCCTCCAGCCGGAGAATCATTTGCGTGACCGCCCCTTTGGTGACGGCCAGCCGATTGGCCAGCTCGCTCATCAGCACTCCTCCCTCCAGGCCAATCGCGTCAATTGTATGGATTTCGCCGGGCGTCAGCGGTCCTGCCGCTCCGAAGCGGAACGGCTGCTTCTCCAGCCGTTGTAGCTGAACGATAAATCGGTTCAAATGCTTGAGCGTCGGTGGTGGGGACGGCTTTTCCTGGTTTCGCATGATTTTAGTTTAGTATATAAACCCACTAGCGTTGCATTAATGTTCTCTGAATCTTCACAATTTTCTGTGATATTAACCTCTGAGCATAAAAAAATCCTTTACAATGGAATGTCCATAATCCACTGAAAAGGACGAACACATGGACAAGAATACCCTATTTTCTTCATTTGGTAAATGGCTTTCGCCAATTTGTACGAAGACGTTCGCAGAGCGCGTAAATAAAATCGAACAAGATAAATACGTTAAGAAGCTCACCACGCTTGCGTATCTCAAGTTATTCTTACACGCACAGCTTCACCAACGCGACGGATTGCGTGAGATCGCAGATGACTTGCTGTCCAAAGGTTTTCAGAAGGAGCTTGGCATTTTGGCTCAAAACGTTGTTGTGGGACAGTGCGCGTACGTGGCTTCAGCGAATACACCGCAAGCCAAGTCGGACATCTTCGGGAAGACGTAAGAAAACGTAGTAGGCAAATTCGATGTCACCTTACGCCACCTAGAAGAATAGTATAAATTTACCCAATGGACAGACTACCTCTTGTTAGGTAATCAACCTATTGGCAGAGCTACATAGAAGTGTTTTCGGAATTTTCAGATAACATTGTTCTTCGAGTTTAATGCAACGTTAGTGATATAAACCAAAAACGGTCAAGCGCCTTCTCGCGCCTGCTCCGCCAGCGCAAGCATGCGATTTTTGCTATTGGCAGCGATGGCGATCATATGGGGAATAACAGTATTCACGCGAACGGCTGCAAATATGCTGTTTGCCGGCAAAGCGGCGGCAGCGGCTTGAGAAGACTCGCCCGGATCGGCCTCATTCTCGGCATCGCCCTCGTGCTCCTGGGGCTTGCGAACACGCTATTCATGCTGTTCTGCCTGGGAGCGCTGTTTGCGATCGACCGGCTCATCGTGCTGCCGCCTCTGCTGGCACTGCCGGCTGCGCTTTGAACGGCGCCCCGTTCAAGGCTACATCATATCGGACGTCACCCGCGGTGTTGAAAATTCGCCGAAAGACTTCGTCGAATTTTCAGGAGGGGCGTCTATGGCGAGCAATGCCCTCACCATCGAGCCGCGCCGAATGGACAGAGAAGTCAATAAGGGAACGTATGCCGCAGGGAGCCTATGCGCGCATTGGCGTGCGGACCTCCTGCTCCCCGTTCGAACGCTTCGACGGCCGCGCTGGCGACCTCAATGTCTTGGGCGCTTGTTCCTCCGCTGACGCCGATGCCGCCAACAATTCGTCCTTCGCGGACGAGCGGGATGCCCCCGCCTAGAATCACAAGCCGGCCTTGGTTCGTAGTGTTGATGCCGAAGGTCGGCCCGCCAGGCTGCGCCGATTGCGCCAGATTGGCTGTCGGCATCTGCATCGCGACGCTGGTCCAGGCTTTGCCGGCGGAGATATCGATTCCGGCAATTTTGGCGTTGTCCATCCGTTGGAAGGCCAGCAGGTTGCCTCCTTCATCGACAATCGTAATATTGAAGCTAAGCCCCATTTGCCGGGCTTTCCTTTCGGCGATGTCCAGCAATTGCTTCGCCTCGGCTAACGTCAGTTTGTACAACCTGATCTCTCCTCTGCGCAATGAACTCATACATCATATGGTCATCGGTCTGGATCGGTACCCAAACCGCCAAAGGATGGACGATGAATTCATATGTTGACAAACGATAATGTAACTTATATAGTTACAATTAAGGGGGTGGCAGAAGCACAAACAGGCGCAGGAAGAAAGGCAGGCATCATTTTTTTGCTTTTAGAAGTAATGTGCTTGGTTACATTACATGAAACTTATAGCGAGCGCTACCTTACGTCACCGGTTGTTACCCTCGGTGTTGAAATTTGGCCCGTGGATTATCGCCAAATTTTCAAGATAGACCCCCATGCCGCTGGCGCGGCACCATCAGATGATGAAAATGGGCAGCGGGCCCGGGGCTATTTCCACGAGAGCCAGCAAATGTTGTATTTTGTACAACAAAAATGGGGGGTTCGGCCCTATTTACGGCTTAATGTTGTAAAATGTGCAACATTTTGGGCGATGTTCACGGCTTTGAAGCCAATCGCCCCTAAATTGTTGCACAAAATGCAACATTTCCCTTCCTCTGGGGCGAAGGGAGCGGAAAATGTTGCATTTTTTGCAGGATTTGTCGCTTCATGTGCCCGGGGAGGGGCCGCGCTAACGTGAAGTTCGCGCGCTGATGTGGAGTTTGGACGCTCAAGCGGGGGCCGAACGCTAACATGGAACTCGCACGCTAACGCGAAGTCCGAACGCTAACATGGAGCTCGCACGCTAACGCGAAGTCCGAACGCTAACATGGAGCTCGCACGCTAACGCGGAGTCCGAACGCTAACATGGAATTCGCACGCTAACGCGGGTTTCGGGGGCGCCCGGCTGAGTATCTCCGCCGCAGTAAAGCGTAGATTCGCACAAAAAGGGCTATTCCGGGGGCAAGGTTTGCTCCGCTGGCAGAAAAAGTGTTAAATCGCAGTGCGGCTTTCTGCACCAGGCAAAACTGCCGCTCAAACGCAGCCCTGCTTATCTGGTGAATGTGCTTCGGATAGAGCTTCTCTTCGTGCTCGCTAGCTTCGATGCTGTTTTGCCCACTCTAACGCTAGCCAGCGAGCTTGTTTCACTGAAACGACCGAATTTGGAATTCTAACGCAAGTGAGTATCCTTATTTGGCATTTTGGGCTGCCGGATTCAGCGTTTCTGGCCAAATAGCGCTCCTCAGTTTCGTTACATTTTTACCAGGGCACGTTTTAGCAAAATAGCGCTTGTCACTAGCGTTAGAAAATTCGGAAGCTTCGGCGTGGGCGCAGAAAGGAACAGCAGAAGCGGCGCAGAAAAGGGCAACTCAGAAAGGAACAGCTCAGGAAGGGGAAGGATACGAAGGAGTAGCTCAGGAAAGAACAGCTGTTGACAAGAACACGGCTTGGGCAGTGTGCGGAATATTTTTTCACAAAGACGCCTATGACGAAGAAATCTTCGCTCATTGGCCGTCACCTGCGGTGTTGAAAATTCAGCGTGATCCCGCTCAATGTTCAAGGTCCATGCATGATTACCATTTCAAACAGATGACAAGAATCGAACCGGGAGGAATATGCGATGAAAATATTGGTCACAGGCGCTACAGGAAAATTGGGGAGAAAAGTTGTCGAAGCGCTGCTTAAAGCCGTACCGGCAGAGCAGCTGGCCGTCAGCGTGCGCGATCCGCAAAAAGCGGAGGATCTAAGAGCCCGCGGCGTTGACGTGCGGCAGGGCAATTTCGATCACCCGGAGACGCTGGTAACCGCTTTTGCCGGTGTAGACCGCTTGCTCTTCATATCGGCCGACGGCGACAACGAGACGCGAATCCGGCAGCATGGGAATGCCGTAGAGGCGGCTCAGCGGGCGGGAGTCGGCTTCATTGCCTACACCAGCCTGGCGAATGCGATGGAAAGCCCGATCTTCCTTGCTCCGACCCACCGTGAGACGGAGGAGGCCATTCGCAAGACCGGTATCCCCTATGCGTTCCTGCGCAACAACTGGTACCTGGAGAATGAGATTTCCAGCATTCAAGGGGTGATAGCGGGGGCGCCCTGGGTGACATCCGCCGGGTCGGGCAAGGTCGGCTGGGCGCTGCAGCAGGAATACGCGGAAGCCGCGGCGGCCGTGCTGACGGGCAGCGGGCACGAGAACAAAATTTACGAGCTTTCCGGCAAGCTGCTGACCCAGGAAGAGCTGGTCTCCGCGCTCGGCGCCGTGCTCGGAAAAGAAGTTCCCGTGCAGCAGGTCGACGATTCCGCGTATGCCGAAATCATGAAAAATGCGGGCGTGCCTGATTTCGTCATCCCGATGCTCGTCGGCATCCAGGAAGGCATCCGCTCGGGGGCGCTTGAAGTGGAGAGCAGCGACTTCGAGAAGCTGCTCGGCCGTCCGCTGACGCCGATCCAGGAAGCTTTGGGCCAAATCGTTCGCAGCCTCTCCTAAGGCAAGCCCGGGTTTCTTCGGGAGGGGCAAAAGACGTTTATTTGCGGGAAACCGATCCTTTCCATCCCGGAAGGGTCGGTTTTCTTGCTTTCATAGAATTTGACTCCAGCAGATGCAGCGCATATAGTTACTGATGTACGGCAAGAGTCAAGGAGGTGGGAATGTTGATTAGCAGCCGTTTCACCGTAGCCGTTCATACGTTGGCTCTTATCGACATGAATGACGGGAAGGTAACCTCTGAATATATTGCAGGCAGCGTCAATACGAACGCCGCGGTCATCCGGCGCATTATGGGCATGCTCAGCCGGGCGCAGCTCATCGCTTCGCGGCCGGGCGTAGTAGGGATCAAGCTGCTCAAGCCGCTTCGGGAGATCACGCTTCTGGATGTGTATCGGGCCGTAGAGCTGCCGGAGAAACGCGATTTATTTTCAATTCACCAGAATACGAATATCGAGTGCCTTGTCGGAAAAAATATTCAATCGTCCTTAACCGTCCCCTTGAAGGAAGCCCAGCATCAGATGGAGCGCGTGCTTCAGAGCACGACGCTGGAGCAGATCGTTCAAGATATCAAGGCGAAGCGTTAGAGCTAGGCCGACTTGACGCTCCCTCCGGCAAGCTGCGCCGCTGCATGATAATGGAGCGTACTGGGGCCGCGCCAGCCGCATGGGGGTCTATCTTGAAAAATGGGACGGAACCCTCCGGCGAATTTTCGGGCACCGAAGGTGACGACCGATGAGGAAAGGAATCGCTCGTCATAGGCGTCTATCTTGAAAATAGCCCCCAGGGCCCGCGGCCCAATTTTCATCTTCTGATGGTGCTGCGCGAGCGGCATGGGGGTCTATCTTGAAAATCAGCTTTATCTACAAGCTGAATTTTCTGGCACTGCAGGTGACAACCGATGACGCAAGGAATTGCCCACGTCATAGGCATTCTATAAAAAACGGATGCTACTCATAACGGATGCTACTCATTGCCGGGGATGCGGCTGCCTTTTCTCACTGAATTGCGCTTCAGCGAGCAGCGCATTCGCCGAAAATGGACGCATATTGCTTCCTTCCTCTTCCCCTTCCCGTATTTGCCTGTTCTTGACTGCGGCATGCTTGACGGTTTTTTCCGGCATTGGAATAATTCATTTCGCGCCTTATGAAGTGACGAATTTTCAACAACGCAATGAATAATTTTCAACAATCTGAATCAAATTAACAGCAATATACGTTAAGTGCCCGCAATTTCAGTATGTTATATTTTGATTGCAAAACGTTCAAGACGTCCAGATTGCTTGGCTAGGAAGGGAGGACCCTTTTGGTAATTCATACGCCCACTAATCTCGCGCTTCGTAAATTGGGAATTTACGTCAGGGCGGACGCGGATGATTGGCAGTACCACTGGCCTGTTCATACTCATGAAGGGCTTGAAATTTATTATTTCATACGTGGGAATGCGAATTACATTATAGGAGAAAATATATACGACCTATCTCCAGGCGATATGCTTCTTTTTCGGGGAAGCACTATTCACAGGGTCAATCCGTCGAAAGAGGCTCCCTACCTCCGCAGCTACGTCAATTTTACGGAGTCCTTCTTGAGGGAGCAGATGTCGGATGAAATGTTTGGCAAGCTGATGTCTCTGTTCGAATCGGCCGACGGAATGCTCATTCAGTGGGCTCCGGAAGAGCGCGAGGAAATGGAGGCGTATTTTCGGGCTCTGGCGCGGGAGAATGAGCGGGAGTCGTTCGGCTATGAGCTGATGCTCAGAACGCAGTTGATCCAAATGTTGATAGCGATTTACCGCAAAGCCAAGCGGATGCACGAAATTGCGCCCGCTTTGCAGCAGTCGCCGACCCAGGAGAACGTTCGCCGGATTTTGCAATATATCAGCCAGCATTTTACGGAGAACTTTTCCTTGCAGGAGCTCTCCAACGAGCTTCACTTGAACAAGTATTACATTTGTCACTGCTTCAAAGAAGTAACCGGCTATACGATCAACAGTTACATCGTTAGCAAGCGAATCGAGGAAGCGAAGAAGCTGCTGCGAACGACCGACGAGCCGATCGCCATGATCGCAGAAAAGCTGGGCTTCAACACGGCGGTTCATTTCAGCCGTTCCTTCAAGAAATACGCGGGAACGTCGCCTCAAATGTACCGCAAGCAAGGCTACGGGCCGTAAGCATGCCTTAAGAACCGCTGTTTTACCATTTTTACAATAACTATGCTACAAAGGAATGGAGTAGAAGACAATGCACAAAACGGTGAAAACGTTATCCGTCGCGATGATCGTCGTCATCATGACACTGATGTCCGCCGCTTGCGCCAAGAACGATTCGGGCGGGGCGGAAGGCAAGGCGAAGCTCGATTTCGTCTGGTTCTCGGACGGCAATGAAGGCGAGATCATGAAGAGCATCATTCAGGATTACGAAACCGCCAATCCGAACGTCAAAATCAACATGATCGAAGTGCCTTACAAAGACTTGTCCACGAAGCTGAAAACGATGATCTCCGGCGGCCAACCGCCTGCACTGGCGCGGATCAGCACGACCGAGCTCGGCGGATTTGCCAACCAGGCGGTCGATTTGAGCGAGAGCAACGGCGGTCTGGACAACTATACCGCTCAGTTTGTCGATTCCCTGAAACCGTTCTATGTGGTGAACGGCAAAGCGGTTGCCGCTCCGATGGACGTGACGGCGAACGGCCTGATTTACAACAAGACGCTGTTCGACAAAGCGGGCGTGAAGGTGCCGGCTTCCCCGGATGAAGTGTGGACGTGGGAAGAGTTCTCCGCGGCACTGAAGCAGGTCATGGACAAAGGCGGCGCCAAATACGGCCTCGTATGGGACTACACGCCGCAGCGCTGGTCGACTCTGCTGTATCAATTCGGCGGCAGCATGATGAGCCCGGACGGCTCGAAGGCGACGATCAACAACGCGGAAGGTGTGGCGGCCGCCGAATTTTTCAAGAAGCTGCATGACGACGGCATCGCTCCGAGCTCCGTATGGTTCGGCGGAGAAAACCCGAACAACCTGTTCCGCACCGGCACCGTCGCTGCGCATTTGGCCGGCAACTGGATGATTGGCAACTATAAAGACATTACGAATTTCGAGTGGGGCGTTACTTATATGCCCAAAGCGAAGCAGCGTTCCTCGGTACCGGGCGGCAAATTCGCCATGGCGTTCAAAAACTCCGGCGTCGAGAAGGAAGCGACCGACTTCATCAACTACATTACGACGAAGGAAGTCAACGCGAAGTACACGAAAGAAGCGTTGTTCCTGAGCCCGCGCAAGGACAACGCGCAGCTCGACTACGCCTTCGGCAAGGAAATGATGGAAGTGTTCTCGGATGAGTTGAACAATACGGTTCCGGCGGCGGCCGAGGACTGGTCCAGACAGACGATCGTGCCGAAATTCAGCAACGATCTGAAGACGACGATCTCGGAGATTATTTCCGGGAAAGTGACGGCTCAAGCAGGCCTCGATAAGGTTGCAGGCTTGATCGACAAAGCGATCGCGGATGAGAAGAAGTAACAGCAAGCAGGCCGCTGCCGGTTCGGCCCGGCAGCGGCCGGTTTTTGGAAACAAACGAAAAAAGTGAAGCTTACCCGGATTTTTGAAGCGAAAGGAGTACGTCCGATGTCTGCACAAGCCTCGGCAGCCAAGCTTAAGAAACGGCGGCCGGAACAAGGGTTGATCCCGTATTTGTTCGTGCTGCCTAACTTCTTGATTTTTGCCACCTTTATCATCATTCCGACGATTATCGGCTTCGTGTATTCGTTCCATGAGTATGACGGCTTGAACCCGATGGAGTTCATCGGTATCGACAATTACAAAGAGATCTTGACGAACAACGAGTTTTGGACCGCTCTCGGCAAAACCGGTCTGTATGCGCTTATCGTCGTGCCGTCGATTTATTGCCTGGCTCTGCTTGTGGCGATGATGCTGATTCAGCAGCTTCGCGCCAAAGGGTTCTTCCGCGCCATCTTTTACTGGCCTACGATGATTTCCTTTATTATCGTCGGTCTGACCTGGAAATGGATTTTCGGCGATTTCGGGGTATTCAATTACATGATGACGCTGTTCGGCCAAGAGTCGATAAGCTTTTTGTCCGATCCGTTCTATGCGAACGTATCCGTCATTATCGCCACGATCTGGTCGCGTCTCGGTTTTTATATGGTTATTTTCATGGCTGGCCTGCAGGCGATTCCAAGAGACTATTACGAGGCGGCCTACCTGGACGGCGCCTCGAAGCCTCGGGTATTCTGGAGCATTACCTTGCCGCTGCTGAAGCCGACGACCGTGCTCGTCCTGATGCTGACGCTGATCGAAGCGTTCAAGGCATACCCGCTGCTGTTCGCGCTGACGGGAGGCGGACCGGGCAAAGAAACGACGTATATCGTCCAGTACATTTACGAAACCGGATTCGTCAAGCAAGAGCTGGGCATGGCCAGCGCGATGTCCGTCGTATTGTTTGTGCTCATCTCGCTGTTTACCGCGCTGCAGTTCAAACTGTCCAAGGGAGGCGCCGATTGACGTGGAACTGAAATCTTCCGCAAAAGCGGTATTGTATGTATTGCTTATCGTTCTGGCTGCTATATGGCTGTTTCCGGTCCTTTGGATCGTCCTCTCGTCGTTCAAGACGAATAACGATTTGTACAGCTTTCCGCCGCGATTTTGGCCGCAGCCGTTCACCTTTGAGCATTTTACGGCGGCCTTCGAGAAAGGCAACTTCGGCCGTTACTTCATTAACAGCACCATTGTCACGATTACCTCGACGATTTTGCTGCTGCTGATCAACTCGATGGCCGGGTTCGCGTTGGCGAAATACAAATTTATCGGCGCCAATCTGCTGCTGGTCGGTTTTATATCGACCTTGATGATTCCGCTTGAAGTTATCATGATTCCGATCTTTAAGGTGCTCAGCTTCCTTGGGCTGTTCAACACGTTGCTGGCGCTGATCATTCCGCCGGCGGCGACGCCGACAGGCGTGTTTTTGCTCAGACAATATTTGCTCACGGTGCCGGATGAGCTGCTGGAAGCGGCCCGGATGGACGGAGCTTCCGAGTGGCGGATCTATTCGCAAATCATCCTGCCGATCTGCAAGCCGATTCTGGCTGTGCTGGCGATTTTCTCCTTCATGTGGCGGTGGGACGACTTCCTGTGGCCGTTGATCGCCATCAGCGATCCGCAGCTGTATACGATTCAATTGGCGTTGTCCAATTTTATCGGGGAATTTAACGTCGACTGGGGCAGCCTGCTGGCGATGTCCGTGATCACGATGATTCCTGTGCTTGTCGTGTTTCTTATCTTCCAACGTCAATTCGTCAGCGGCATGGTGACATCCGGAATGAAATAATGGAACGCACAACTCCCTTCAAACACAGTGACCGGAAGTCTCTGTCGCTGAAGGGATTTTTTAGGGGAGCTTAAATGTGGAACGCTACATCTTGTCTATAGATCAGGGAACGACCAGCTCGCGGGCGATCTTGTTCAACCGCGACAGCGAAATGGTTCATGCGGCGCAGCAGGAATTCACCCAATTCTATCCGCAGCCCGGCTGGGTGGAGCACGATGCGGAGGAAATCTGGGCGTCAGTGCTGTCCGTCATCAAGTCCTGCCTGTCCGGCGCGGGCGCCGAGCCGGGCCAAATTGCCGCCATCGGCATCGCGAACCAGCGGGAGACGACGGTCGTCTGGGACAAGGCGACCGGCAAGCCGATTTACAACGCGATCGTCTGGCAGTCCAGACAGACCGCGCCGATTTGCGAGAAGCTCAAGGCGGAGGGCTGGCAGGATGCGATTTTGGAAAAAACCGGCCTGCTGATCGACCCGTATTTCTCCGGAACGAAAGCGGCCTGGATTCTGGATAAGGTGCCTGGCGCCCGGGAGCGGGCGGAGCGGGGAGAGTTGCTGTTCGGCACGATCGATACGTGGCTCATCTGGAAGCTGACCGGAGGCAAGGTACATGTCACCGATTATTCCAACGCTTCCCGCACGATGCTGTTCAACATCCGGAAGCTGCAGTGGGACGAGCAGCTCCTTAAGCTGCTGCGCATCCCGGCATCGATGCTTCCCGAGGTGAAGCCGTCGTCATCTATTTACGGGACAACGGCGAAGGAACTGTTCGGCGAAGAGATCGCGATTGCCGGGGCGGCCGGCGACCAGCAGGCTGCGCTGTTCGGGCAGGCATGCTTCGAGGAAGGGGCGGCCAAGAACACGTACGGCACCGGCTGCTTCATGCTGATGAACACCGGCAGCAAGGCGGTCACCTCGAAGCACGGACTGCTGACGACGATTGCCTGGGGCATCGGCGATCGGGTGGAATACGCGCTGGAGGGCAGCATTTTCGTGGCGGGATCGGCCATTCAATGGCTGCGCGACGGAATCCGCATGATCGAGAGCGCCGAGGAAACCGAACGGTTCGCTTCGGACGTCGATTCCACCGAAGGGGTGTATGTCGTGCCGGCGCTCGTCGGGCTGGGCACGCCTTATTGGGACAGCGACGTGCGGGGAGCCGTCTTCGGGCTCACGCGCGGAACGACCAAAGAGCACTTCATCCGGGCGACGCTCGAGGCGCTCGCCTATCAGACGAAGGATGTCCTCTCCGTCATGGAGGAGGAATCGGGCATCGCCTTGCGCTCGCTGCGCGTCGACGGCGGCGCTGTCAAGAACAACTTCCTGATGCAATTCCAGAGCGACATTCTGAACGTTCCGGTCGACCGTCCGGTCATCAACGAGACGACGGCGCTGGGGGCGGCTTATTTGGCCGGACTGGCCATCGGTTATTGGACTGATCAATCAGATATCATAAAACAGTGGAAAATCAATCGGACCTTCGTGCCGGCCATGGACGATGCGCGACGCCGCAAGCTGTACGAAGGATGGAGAAAAGCCGTTCATGCAGCAAGAGCTTTTAAATAGATAGACGCCTATGACGAGCGATTCCTTCGTCATCGGTCGTCACCTTCGGTGCCAGAAAATTCGCCGAAGGGATTCGTCGAATTTTCAAAATAGATAGATTGACGCCGATGACAAGCGAAGACTTCGTCATCGGCCGTCGCCTGTGGCCCGCTGAAATTTTGTCGGTGGATAAGCCAAATTTTCGAGATAGGAAACCTGGAGGGTAAACTATGAAAGTAAGCAGCAAGCTGTTGCAGGTCGTGGAGGAACGGCAATATGTGGACCTGGTGACCGATGCAGCCAAGTATCGCATTTATTTGATGAACGATCATGTGGTCCGGATTCGCTGCACCTTCGACGAGCATTTTGCCGAAGAGGCCTCGTATACGCTGACCATGACCGCTTGGGAAGACAAGCTGGATGGAATGGTGGAGGATCGCAAACGGATCGAGGCGCTCCCCGCCAAGTATGAAGATGCAGGAGCCTATTTGCTGCTTCGCACAAGCGCCTTGCGCATCTTGATTCATAAAGAGCCTTTTGCCATCGAGATTACGGATGCGGAAGGCCGCGTGCTTCACGAGGATCTGAAGCAGCGTTCTTATGTGAAGGACAATCATGGCCGGCTGTACCATTATTCGTGCCTGAAGGACGAGGATTATTACTACGGCTTCGGCGAAAAGAGCGGCTACCTGAACAAGAAGAAGAGACGGATGCGCATGCACAATGTGGATACGATCGGCTACGATTCCGAGCATACCGATCCGCTGTACAAGCATATTCCGTTTTATATCAAATTCAACGGGGAGACGCAGACCGCGACGGGCTTGTTCTACCATAACAGCTACGACTCGATCTTCGACATGGGCTGCGAACGCAGCGGTTACTGGAACAAATACAGCTATTTTTGCGCGGACGGCGGCGAATTGGACCTGTTCTTCATGTACGGGCCGCGTATCAAAGATGTCGTTCGGCATTACACGGATATTACGGGCAAGACGATTTTGCCGACGAAATATTCTCTCGGTTACATGGGCTCAACCATGTATTATACCGAGCTTGACCGCGACTCCGATCAGGCGATCTTGAACTTTCTGGACCGCTGCAAGGCGGAAGGCATTCCGTGCGACGGCTTCTTCATGTCTTCCGGCTACACGTCCGGCAAAGACGGAAAAAGGTATGTGTTTAACTGGAACTACGACCGGTTTCCGGACCCGCAGCGCTTTGTCGAGCAGATGCAGAGCAAAGGGGCGGCGCTGGCGCCTAATATCAAGCCGGGCATGCTGCTGACGAACCCGCTGTACAAGGAGTTCGACGAGGCCGGCGCCTACATCAAGAACGCTCAGGGAGACGAATCCGCAACGGACCGTTTCTGGGGAGGTCAAGCTTCTTTCGTCGACTTCACGAACCCGAAGGGCAGGGAGCTATGGAAGAAGCACCTGAAAGCGTCGCTCGTCGAGCTGGGCGTGACTTCAATCTGGAACGACAACAACGAATACGAGATCAACGATCCGGATGCGCTGTGCGAGTTTGAAGGCAGCAAGAAGGAGATCAGCGCTCTGCGGCCGATCATGCCGAACCTGATGGCGCAGATGGCCAAGGAAGCGATCGCCGAGGCGGCGCCGAACACAAGGCCGTATATCGTCAATCGCGCGGGCTTCGCCGGCATTCAGCGGTACGCCCAGACGTGGGCGGGAGACAATTACACCAGCTGGAACAGCCTCAAGTTCAACATTCCGGTTATTTTGGGCATGGGCCTCTCCGGCGTGGCGAATCAGGGCTGCGATATCGGCGGCTTCTTCGGGCCGGCTCCGGAGCCGGAGCTGCTGGTCCGCTGGGTGCAGAACGGCATTTTCCAGCCGAGATTCTCGATTCACTCCTCCAATACGGACAATACGGTGACCGAGCCGTGGATGTATCCTTCGTATACGCATTATATCCGGGATGCGATCCGGCTTCGTTACCGGCTCGTGCCGTATTTCTATTCGTTGCTGTACGAGGCTTCGGTCGAGGGCTCGCCGGTAATGCGGCCGATGGTGTACGAATTCGAGCACGATTCCGCCACCTGGGAAGAGAGCTTCGACTTCATGCTTGGCCGTTCGATCCTGGTCGCCAATGTGCTTGAGCCAGGCGCGCGCACGAGGAAGGTGTACCTGCCGAAAGGAAGCGACTGGTTCGACTGGCACACGAGGCAATGGTATGCCGGCGGGCAGACGATCGAGCTTAATGTCACCCTGCAGTCGATTCCGATGTTCCTTCGCAGCGGGGCCATCATTCCACTGGCGCCGAAGCTGGAAAACATCCACCTGGATACCGTGGAGGAGCTGCAGCTTTTGATCGAGCCGTCAGAGAACGCCAGCTTCGTCATGTATGAGGACGACGGAGTGACGAACAATTACAAGAACGGGGATTATCTGAAGACGACGATCGCTGTGAAGACTGAACGGAATACCGTTATTTCCTTCAAGAAAGAAGGAGCTTACGCCAGCAGCGTGAAGCGCATCGTCATCGATCTGGTCTGCAATCAGGTCGCGCCGTTCCAGGTATCGCTGCAGGGCCGGAAGCTGCCGATGTTCTTGAATCCCGCCGAATGGGAAGCGGGCGAAGAGGGCTGGTATTACGACATGGAATTGAAATCGGCGAAAATCAAATACAACAATATCGCCGCTGATTATGAGATCGCCGTTAACTTCAACGTGAAGGATCTTATCTCGATCTAACGGCAATGGCGATTTGCCGAGAGCTGCGAACGACGATCCCCCGTAAGCAACGGGGGACTTTCGATAATCTGAGCTGCCGCTTGCATGAAGCGGCGGCTTTTTTTGCGTTGCGGGCGCGGGCGCTCGGCACGAGAGTGTTTGTCATCGGCGGCTAAACCGCAGCCGTTCCTTGAACGGGCGTCGATTGACCATTCGCGAATGCCGACCGATGAGACGGATGCGGCAAGAGAGCCAGCCGATGTTGTATTTTGTCCAACAAAAACGGGGGGATAACCGCATTTGCAAGGAAGGCGCAGCATTTTTGGGGATGGGGAGAACGGAAGCGTGGCTTGCAGCTATTGGTCAGCGAAGGAGGCCAGGAAGAGGGCCCTCAAGCCGCTGGTCAGCGAAGGAGGCCAGGAAGAAGGGCCTCAAGCTGCAGGTCAGCGAAGGAGGCCAGG
>NZ_KB905630.1 GCF_000380965.1 Paenibacillus ginsengihumi DSM 21568
CTGCCATCTGGTTTGACCGCTGGCTGGGACAAGGGGAACATTTTCAGCATCCGGCAGTAGCCACCTGCATCAAAACGATGCGAAACTGGCGAACGGAGATCGTCAATTATCACTCCTGTCGGTGGACCAATGCGGCGGTTGAAGGAAGAAACAACCGAATGAAAGCCTTTCAACGCCGACATTACTTCACCCGGAACCGGGAACGTTACGTACAAGGACTTCTGGTCGAATGTAACCGTGAACGATTTGGTACATAAAGTCAAGCACTAACTTTGATGTTGAGCCGGTATTTTTTTTGAAAAATCCCAGGAGTGCTTGTCCTGGGGTTTTTCGGCAAGCGGTACTATCGAAAGATAGTACTATTTTTTTTGCGCCAAAATTATACAATGGAAATACGACCAGGTGCTAGGACTTGAACGCAGCTTGCAGGGGAAACGGTACAGCATCACGAATATATTAAAGTTGCTTACAATGATCCGATCTCCGTCATCTTGCAGCGGCCGACAGCCTACGAAGCGGAGGGAATGACGATGCAGATAAGAAATGTAAAAATCCTTGGCACCGGCAAATATTTGCCGCGGCGGCAAGTTACTTCGGAAGAAATAGATCGGATGCTCGGCGTGCCTGCCGGGTGGACGTTGCACAAATCGGATGTGCGCGTCCGCCACTTCGCGGCGGAGGAGACGTCTTCGCAGATGGGGGCGCTGGCGGCGGAGGCTGCCCTGCGCGACGCGGGGCTGACGTTCGCCGACATCGACTGTCTCGTCTGCACGAGCGGAACGATGGAGCAGCCGATTCCGTCGACGGCGGCGCTCATTCAAGAGGCGATGAAGCAGGGGGAATCGGGCGTTCCCGCCTTCGATGTCAACTGCACGTGTCTAAGCTTTCTCGTAGGGCTCGACCTGCTCTCCTATCTCGTTCATGCGGGGCGCTACCGGCGCGTACTGCTCGTATCGACGGAGATTGCTTCCGCCGGACTGAACTGGGAGCAGAAGGAGAGCGCGGCGCTGTTCGGAGACGGCGCGGCGGCGGTGGTGATCGGCCGTGCGGGCGCTGGCGACAGCGCGAAAATTATCGGCTCCGTCATCGAAACGTACAGCCGGGGAGCTCATTTGTCGGAGATACGCGGCGGCGGCACGCGGCTGCATGCGAGCAGGCATACGGAGGAGACGGCCGCGGACTATTTGTTTGATATGGACGGTTCGGCGATTTATCGGATGGCTTCGAAGCTGCTGCCCGGCTTCGTCTCGCGGCTGCTGAATCCGTTTGGCATGCGCATTTCGGACCTGCGCCTTGTCGTTCCGCATCAAGGCAGCGCGATGGCGATGCGGCTCATGCGCCGCAAGCTCGGCATTGCCGATGAGCAGCTGATGTACATTACGCCGGAGCACGGCAACACGATCGCGGCTTCGCTCCCGATGGGGCTGCACGAAGCGATCCGGCAAGGGCGCATCGTGCGGGGGGACCGCGTGATGCTGCTCGGCACGTCGGCCGGCCTGTCCATAGGAGGAATGGTCCTTGAATACTGAGTCCGCGGGAACCGGACGGCGCACGATTCTGATCACAGGGGGCCGGGCGCCGGCCGCTCTCGAGCTGGCCCGGCTGTTCGCGGCTTGGGGCCACCGGGTCGTCGCCGCGGACAGCGTGCCTGTCTCGCTCTGTTCGGCGTCGCGCTCCGTCGACCGCAGTTATGTGTGCCCAAAGCCGCGCCGCGATCCGCGCCGGTATATCGATTTCCTGGCGGAGGTGGTTGCAGCGGAGCAGGTCGATCTGCTCGTTCCGACGTGCGAGGAAATATTTTATATCGCCTGGGGCAAGGAGCGGTTATCGCCGCGCTGCCATGTGTTTGCGGACGATCTCGACAAGCTGGCCGTGCTGCACAACAAGCGGGAGTTGATCGCGCTGGCGGAGAAGCTCGGGTTCTGCGTCCCCGAAACGCGGCTGCTTGCTTCGCAGGCCGAAGCCGACCGCTTCTTGTCCGAACGCGGAGCGGATTTGCCCGATTCGCCCGATTCGCCCGTCGTGCTCAAACCCGTGTATTCTCGGTTCGCGGCGAAGGCGCTCGTCGTCCGCGGGAGGGAGCGTCCTCCCTTGCCCGGCATTTCCGCGAGCTTCCCGTGGGTCGGCCAGCAGTATATCGCCGGGCGGCCGTACTGTACGTACAGCATTGCCCGGCAAGGCGCCGTCGTCGCCCATGCCTGCTACGCCGGGGCGTTCACGGCGGGCCGCGGCGCGTCCATCAGCTTCGAGTACGAGGAGCGGGCCGATCTGCTGGAGTGGGTGAGGCGATTCGCGGCGGCTGTGCGGTTTACGGGGCAGATCGCCTTTGATTTTATCGTCACGGCAGAGGGGAAGGCGTACCCTATCGAATGCAACCCGCGGGCGACGAGCGGCGTTCATCTGTTTCGGCCGGCGGACCGGCTGGAGCGGGCCTTCCTCGGGGAAGGGCTCGGCGAAGGCGAGGTGGTGCAGCCGTCAGAGCGGCGCCCTTCGCTGCTCGCGGCGGCGATGCTGGCGTACGGCTGGCGAAGCGGCGGGGAGTGCGGCGAAGCGGGGAGAAGCAGCGAGGAGCCCGGCGAAGCGGGGGGAAGCGGCGCCGGCCAACCGGATCGGCCGAAGGAGCAGCCGGGCCTGTCGCCGCGAAGCGGTGCGGCTCCAGAAGGCCGGGCCGCAGCGGTTAGCCGCGGCAAGCATCGCTCGCGCTTCAGGCAGTGGGCTTCGCTGCTGCGAAGGGGGCGGGATGTCGTCTTCCGCCTGGACGATCCGCTGCCCGCCGCGGCGCAGCTTGCGCTGCTGTGGCATTTTTGGCGGCGCAGCCGGTCGCGCCGCAGCTCTATCGCGGAAGCGATGACATCCGATATCGAATGGAATGGTGAAGCATGGGAATGAACGTGCTGGTGACGGGAAGCACCGGGTTCCTTGGCCAGAAGCTGGCATACCGGCTGCTGCATGAAGGATACGATGTGACGGCGACAGGCCGCAGCGAGCGGGAGGGAGAGCGGCTGGCGCGGGCGGGAATCCGCTTCGTGCGCGCGGATTTGCGGGACGCGGAAAGCGCGGCGCAGCTGGCGGCGGGCCAGGACATCGTGTTTCACTGCGCCGCGCTGTCCGCGCCGTGGGGCCGCTATGCCGATTTTTACGGCAGCAACGTCCTGGGCACGCGCCATCTGCTGAACGGCTGCCTGCGGCATGGCGTGTCGCGCTTCGTTCACGTTTCCACGCCGAGCATCTATTTCGATGGGCGGGACCGCTGCGATATTGCGGAGACGCACCCGCTGCCGCGCAAATCGGCCAACGCGTATGCCGCGACGAAGCTGCTGGCCGAGCGGGAGGTCGACCGGGCGAGCGATCTCGGTTTGGCGGCGATCACGATCCGGCCGCGAGCGATATTCGGACCGGGGGACCGAACGATCCTGCCGCGGCTGATCGAAGCGAACCGGCTCGGCCGGGTGCCGTTGATCGGCGGAGGGCTTGCTCGCCTGGACGTCACGTACGTCGACAATGTCGTCGATGCGCTGCTGCTGTGCAAGGATGCCCCGGAGCGGGCGCTCGGGCGCAAGTTCAACATCACCAACGGCGAGCCGGTGCTGCTGATCGAGCTGCTGCAGCAACTGTTCGCGCAGCTGGGTCAGCCGCTGCGCCCGAAGCGGGTGCCGTTCGCCGCCGCTTACTGCGTGGCCGCCGGGATGGAACTGCATGCGCGGCTGCTCGGGCGAGGCAAGGAGCCGCTGCTCACCCGCTACACGGTCGGCGTGCTCGGCAAAAGCCAGACGCTCGACATCTCCGCGGCGCGGGAGGTGCTAGGCTATACGCCGCGCATCGGCATCGAGGAAGGGATTGCTGCATTCGCCCAATGGTGGAAGAAGGAAGGGCGGGAGCGGGGATAGCGTGGCTTCGCGTGGACGAGGGAGAAAAAGCGGGGCGCGGCGGGCAAGCGCGGAGCGGTTTCCGTTGCCGTCCCATCCGGGCGGCGGTGTGAGGGACCGCCGCCTCCGGTTGTCCGAATCAACGGGAGCTCGAAGGTCGTAAGTGAGCTGCGTCGCATGCATTATGTGATGAGGAGGGATGAAGGTGAGTTCGAACGAAGCGGGGAACGAGAGGTGCAGGGAGCGGGAAGCGGAGCAGGCCAAGAGCGCTTCGCCCGACCTGCGGGAAGCGGAGCAGGCCAAGAGCGCTCCGCCTGACCTGCGGGAAGCCGATCTGGCGAAGAGTGCTCCACACGACCTGCGGGAAGTGGATCGGGGAAAGAATGCTTCGCTTGACCCGCGTGATGCGGAGCTGGCGAGCGGCGGGCGTCCCGAGACCGTGCCTTCGGAGGGCCGGCCCCAGGGGCGGACGGATGCTTCGAGGCTTCCCGGACCGCCAGTGACCCGATGTCATGGAGCAGGCCGCACGCCGGTTAAGCTGACGCTGTTTGCCGCGGGATATTGCACGCACCGGGAGTGCCTGACGATTCGGGGCGGGGCGCGGCGGACGATCCGCTTTCCGGCGATGTTCGCCTGCCTGGAGCACCCGGACCTCGGGCCGATCCTGTTCGATACCGGCTATTCGCGGCGGTTTTTCGAGCAGACGGAGCGGTTTCCCGGCCGTCTGTACCGGTGGACGACGCCGGTCTATTTCCGCGAGGAGGACAGCGCCGCGCGCCAGCTGAGGGAGGCCGGCATTGACCCGGATGATGTGCGGACGATCATTCTCTCCCATTTTCATGCCGATCATATCGGCGGCGTCATGGATTTTCCGCAGGCGCAATTCGTGTATTTGAACGAGGCTTACGAGTCTCTTCGCATCAGACAATCCGCTATGGCGATGGTCATGGCGGGATTTCTGCCCGGTCTGCTGCCGGCCGATTTCGACCGGCGCTCGCGGCCGATCGACGAGGCAAAGCAGCGGATAGCGCTGCCTGACTGCCTGCTGCCGTTCGAGCACGGCTATGACCTGTTCGGCGATGGGAGCGTCATCGCCATCGACTTGTCCGGGCATGCGCCGGGGCAGATCGGCATCTATTTCACATCCGCGGGCCAGGAATACTTGCTGTGCGCCGATGCAGCCTGGTCGAGCCGGGCTTACCGGGAGTACGCGGCGCCGCATCCGCTGGCGGGGCTGATCAAGAGCGATTGGCGGCTGTACCTGCATAACCTGCAGCGGCTGCACGAGCTGCACGCAAGGTCCCCGCACATCCGCATCGTTCCGACGCACTGCGGCGAATGGCGGGAATCGGCGCAATGACATTCAATATTCCACACCGAAGACGACGGCAGGACGAAAGGAATAGCTCGTCATAGGCGTCGAGCTTGAACCTTCAGCGGTATCCCGGCGCTGAAGATTCAATACCGCAGGTGACGGCCGATGACGAGAGGACGCGGTCGCATAGGCGTCAATCTTGAAGCATGTCCGTCATTTCACGAAAGGCGGTGCCGCACAATGAATGAATGGCTTACGGTAGGCAGGCATTACCTGCTCACCAAATATGGACGAAATTGGCGGAGCAGGGAAGAGCTGCTGCAATGGCAGGAACGGCAGGTGCGGCGGCATTTGCGGCGCATTTTGCCGAAGTCGGCGTTTTACCGGGAATTGGCCGGGGGGCTGTCCGCGGAACGATGGCGGGAGTTCCCGGTCATCGACAAGCGCACGATGATGGCCGGCTTCGATGCGCTCAATACAGCCGGCATCCGCAAGGAGCAGGCTTTCGCGACGGCGTTCGCGGCGGAGGAAAGCCGCGATTTCAGCCCGACGCTTGGCGGCATCACCGTCGGCCTGTCGTCCGGCACATCGGGGCATCGCGGGCTGTTCCTTGCAAGCCCCGGCGAGCGGATGGCGTGGGCCGGCACGATGCTGGCGAAGGCGCTGCCCGGCTCGCTGCTGAGCCGCCAGCGCATCGCTTTCTTTTTGCGGGCGAACAGCAATTTGTACAGCAGCGTGGACCGCGGGGCGATCCGATTCGCTTACTTCGACCTGCTCGACCCGCTCGAGCGGCACCTGGACAGGTTGAATGAATACCGGCCGACGCTGCTGGCGGCGCCGCCTTCGATGCTGCGCATGCTGGCCGAAGCCGCTCTGCAGGGCGAGCTGCGCATTCGGCCAGGCAAGGTGATCTCGGTGGCGGAGGCGCTGGACCCGCTGGACGAACGGTACATTGCCCGCGGCTTCGGACAGCCGGTGCATCAAGTTTACCAATGCACGGAGGGCTTCCTCGGCGCAACATGCCGATACGGCACGCTGCACCTGAACGAGGACCTGGTCGTCGTCGAGAAGGAATGGCTCGATGAGAGCGAGCGCAAATTCGTGCCGATCATTACCGATTTCCGCCGCACGACGCAGCCGATCATCCGCTACCGGCTGGACGATATTCTGACCGAGCGAAGCGAACCGTGCCCGTGCGGCTCGCCGATGACGGCGCTGGATTGCATCGAGGGGCGCTGCGACGATATGTTTTATTTTCCTTCTGCGGAGGGCGGCGGTCTGCGGCCAGTCTTCCCCGACTTCATCCGCAGGGCGATCCTGGCCGCATCCGCGGACATCGAAGAGTATGCGGCGGTCCAGCATTCTCCGCAGCTCGTCGCTGTCGCGCTGAAGCTGCCGGAGTCGCAGCGGGAAGCTTGCTGCGGGCAAGTGCGGCGCAAGCTTGCAAAGCTGTGCGCAGGCATGTCGTGCTTGCCGCCGGAGGTGCGCTTTGCCGAATGGGATGCGGCGCAGCGGCGGCCAGGCGCGCGGAAATTGCGCCGCATCGAAAGGAAATTTCAGCTATGAACGCGAATATTCGATTATATGACGGAGCGGACGCGGAACGCATCCCTTGGCCCGATACGGAGGAAGGGCGCTATGCCCGCGCCTGGCTGCTGCCGTTCATGCGAGAAGGGACGAAGCGGTTCATCGACAATGTGCGCACCCGGGTGATGGCGCTCGCCATCGACGATCTCATGCTGCCCGTTACGGTGAACGACGGGGAATACGATAATTCCTACGTCGTTTCTCCTTATACCCACTATGTTTCCTACGCCGCCGAAGAGCTGAAGGAGCTGCGGAGCCCGCGCCTGGAGCGGGGGCTGGCCGTCCTCCTGCAAGGGATCGGCAGCCTGCTAAGGATGGGGCGGATCAATCGCGCCGTTATCGTCAACAACTGGATGCTGTCGACCAATCTGTACCCGGAGCTGAAGCGGGAACAGGTGAGGCGGATCACCGCCTTCCTTGCCGAGCGCTTTCCGCAGCACGCGATATGGTTCCGCTCGCTCAATCCGCACGATCACCCGGACTTGTGCCGGGCGCTGGGCGATTGCGGCTATCGTCTGGCGGCGAGCCGCCAAGTGTATTTGCTGGATGCGGGGGAGGCCGGCGCACAAAACGCCAAAGCCCGCTGGCTGATCAAGCGGGACGAGCGGCTGCTCGCATCGCAAGGATACGACATCGTCAGGCACGAGGAGCTGACGGCGGCGGATATTCCGCGCATCACGGCGTTGTACCGGGCGCTTTATTTGGACAAATATTCCCGCTACAACCCGCAGTTCAACGAAAGGTTTTTCGCGCTGGCGCTTCGGGAACGGACACTCTGCCTGATCGCTCTGCGCAAGGACGGGCGGCTTGACGCGGTGCTCGGTTATTTTCGCCGCAACGGGATTATGACGACGCCGGTGTTCGGGTACGATACGTCGCTTCCCCGGGAAACCGGGCTGTACCGCATGCTGTCCGCCGTGTTGGTCCGCGAGGCGCAGCGGCTCGGGATGAAGCTGAACGAAAGCTCGGGGGCGGCGGAATTCAAGCGGAATCGCGGCGCTGTCGGACATTTTGAATATACGGCTGCCTATACCCGCCATTTGCCGCCATGGCGTCGCGGATGCTGGCTGCTGCTGGCCGGATTGGCCAACCGGGTGGGCGTGCCTTTGATGCGGAAATTCAAACTGTAAGGTGAATGAGACGGAGGGAGAAATTATGGACAGAAGGGCGGCAGCGTCCGGCGATTCGCCGGTGGCGCTCGTGACGGGGGCATCCAGCGGCTTCGGACTGCATATTTGCCTCGCGCTGGCCAGGGAAGGCTGGCGGGTGATCGCGACGATGCGCAATGTGCAAAGAAGCGGGGAGCTGGAGCACGAAGCCCGGCAGGCGGGCGTATGGCCGAGCATCGACTGCATGCCGCTCGATGTGACAGATCGCCGGGCTGTCGAGCGGACCGTTCGCGATATTGCCGCGCGGTACGGGCGAATCGATGCGCTGGTCAACAATGCGGGCTTTGCAGTAGGCGGATTTATCGAGGACGTTCCGCTGGAGGATTGGTACCGGCAAATGGAGACGAACTTCTTCGGCACAGTTGCGATGACCAAGGCGGTGCTGCCCGTCATGCGCGAACGGCGCCGGGGAACGATTGTCAATATGAGCAGCGTGAGCGGCAGGATGGCGTTTCCGGGCTACGCGGCTTACGCGTCGTCCAAATTTGCCGTGGAGGGATTTACCGAGTCGCTGCGGCTGGAGCTGAAGCCGCTCGGCATTCACGCCGTGCTGGTCGAGCCGGGAGCCTACAAAACCGCCATCTGGGACAAAGGCTTGGGGTCGATCCGCCTGAAGGACGATTCGCCTTATCGCCAGCCGACCGAAGCGGTGCTGCGCTATTCGCGGCGCACGGCGGAGACAGCCCCGCATCCCCGGGAAGTGGCCGAGGCCGTTGCCCGCATTGTGCGTTCCTCCTCTCCAAGGCTTCGCTATGTGATGGGCAAAGGCTCGTTCGCGGCCATTTGTCTGTCTCGGCTGCTGCCGTGGAAATGGTATGAGCGGGCGATTTTGTGTGCGATGCGGAGACAGTCGTTGCGAAAATAGACGCCGATGGCAAGCCCAGCGTTTCGTTATCGGCCGTCGCCTTCGATACCTGAAATTTTGGCCTGTGGATTATCGCCACATTTTTGAGGAGAGTCCGCAAATGTTGTATTTGGTACAACAAAAATGGGGGGATAACCCCTATTTGCGGCTCAATGTTGCACTTTGTGCAATATTTCGGGCGATGTTCCCGGGTTTGAAGTCTATCTCGCCCAAATTGTTGCACGAAATGCAACATTCTCCGTTAAAGCTGTAATCCAGCGGGACCCGGCGCAACGCCGGAGCTTCCCGCGTGTAGCCGCTTGAAAGGGGTTAGAGCCAAGGAGTATGGAGCAGTGCTATACCTGTAGTCAGCCCAGCGCTTGGGGCGGGCATATTTACAGGAATTTTATCGGGGACGAAAAATCACTATCATCAAAGCGGGAGCGGTATGATAGGCAAGTCCACCCAGGGGAAATGGTCGAGAAACTGCCTCAATGCTCGAGCCAAACGATTGTTTCCTAAGGTATAATAACTTATGATGATTAAAAACATTCAAGGTGATTCATATGGACGACATCGGTCAAAACAATGGGAGTTGGTCTCAAGAACCCGGCAGCTGGCATTGGGACGCGAATGGCAAAACGGAAGATTTGGCGATCAGGGGCATCGTAGCTGAAAAGCTTAAGGAAATCGTGGGGGACGCGATACTAAGCGAGAGGACGCCCGTTTTTTTATGCATCGGATCGGATCGGTATGTCGGTGACTCTTTGGGGCCGCTAGTCGGCACGATGCTGGCAGAAAGCGGGTTTTCGTTTCCCGTTTACGGCACGTTGGCCGAGCCGATTCATGCTTTCAATTTAAAGGGAACGCTGAAAGAGATCAGGAAGCAATACAAGAAGCCCTTTATTATCGGCATCGATGCCCTCGTTGGCGAAAAGGAAGAAGTAGGACATGTTATCTTTAAAGAAGGACCGTTGACGCCGGGAAAAGCGCTGGAAAAAATTTTGCCGCAGGTAGGCGACTGCCATTTCGTCGGCGTTGTCAATTACATCGATCCGCTGCCTGCCTCGCAATTTTTAAACGATACCCGGCTGTATACCGTGATGACACTGGCGAAAGCGATCGTAAGCGTCATTGTGAAAGTATAGCGTGTAATAAAAAAGAGCCATCCGAATCACTGGATGACTGCGAAAAAGCGAAATTGATGCGCTGCGAGGAAGCGAAAAGCCGCATTGCCTGCGCTCCCCCCGTTACCGTCATCTGATCGCGCCGGTTAGAAACGCTACCGCTATAATGACGATGGAACAGAGCAGCGTCCATTTAAAGGCGTACCGCTGGAATTCGCCTATATCGGTTTTGACCATCCCGACTAACAACAAGGTCGACGCCACGAGCGGGCTTAAAAAATGCACCGGCTGGCCGAGCACAGACGCTCTTGCGATTTCCAACGGGTTAGCCCCGTATGCCCCGCCGGCCTCGGCTAAAATCGGCAATACCCCGAAATAGTAGGCGTCATTGGACAGCACAAACGTAAACGGCATGCTGGTGATCGCGACGACAAGCGGAAACAATGTGCCGACGGATTCCGGTATGATCGCGACTAACGCATTGGAGATGGCGCCCACCATTTTCGTTCCCGAGAAAATCCCCGAGAAGATGCCGGCCGCAAACACCAGCAGGACGACGGTCAGCGCATTGCCTGCATGGGATAATATGCGTTCTTTTTGCTGCTCCAAATTCGGATAATTGATCATGACAGCAATGACAAAACCGATGAGAAACAGCACCGAGGCCGGAATAAATCCCGTGACCAACATGACCATGACGGCCATAGCCAACAGGAAGTTCACCCATCTCAAGTGCGGGCGCTTCAAATGGTCCTTGAGCGCATGAACCGACGCGGCTGCTTCGCTGAGCTGCAGCTCGTTGTGAGAAACTTCTCTCACCGGAATGATGCCGATTTTTTCCCGCTCTTTTTTCCCAAGAACGTACGAGATAAATAGAATGCTGACCATACCTGAGAGCATCGTCGGCAAAATCGGCAGAAAAAATTCGTTGGCATCGAGGCCCAAAGAAGCGATGGCCCGCGTCGCCGGGCCGCCCCAAGGGGTCATGCCGCTCATAATGCTGACGGACAGCATGGAAATGGTCGCCAATACGAGTGGATTCATGTTGATGCGAAGATAAAGCGCTAACATCGCGGAGATCGTAATCATATGCGTCGTCGTTCCGTCTCCGTCCAGAGCGACGGTCATGGCGATGATTGCGGTGCCAATTGCGATTTTTACCGGGTCTCCCTTGACGAATTTCATGATTTTATTGATTAACGGATCGAATAAACCGGCATCAATCAAAATGCCGAAAAACAAAATGGCGAACAGCAGCAATACTGCGGACGGCGCTACTTGTTTGATGCCGTCGAGCATCATATCGCCAAGTTCCAAACCGAATCCGCCGCATACGGCAAATACGATCGGGACAACAACGAGCGCGGTCACGGGAGATAATTTCTTTGCCATGATGAGATAAGTGAATACGATGACCATCGAAATGCCCAGAAAGGTAAGCATCGCAATTCCTCCTTTGAGAATCCGCTTTCATGAAACTTGAAACGAGTCTCGCATCGCTGCTTCGTTCTCATGAAGCGCCATCAAATCTGTTGCTTGTCATTAACGATATGACAGTGTGATAAATAAGTAAAATATAAATTTTCTGGCGAATAGCCAAAAAAAATTTAATGACAGCGATGCGGCGATGCGGCGTTCTCAAGCGGGCATTCGCTCAAACCGTAAGCTGGCGCAAAAATTCCAAAAACGACTTTACGGTAGTCAGCTTCAAATAGTCCTGATCGTACATGAGCCACGTATTTCGGAATACCGGCTCGTCATTCCGGTAAAATAGCTCGTACGTGTATAAATCGTCGGTCGGCTGCAGGCAAATTTGCGGCACGATGGCGATGCCCAGGTCATGTTTTACCATTTCTTTGCATGTTTCTTGCCGGTCGGTCTCCATAATGACGTTCGGCGGATCGGAGAAGCGGTCGTGCCACCATCCGTTGATGAGCGCTTTTAACGAGCTGTCCGTTTTATAGTTAATGAATGGAATTTCGGGCAGACGCTCCATGTTGATTTCTGTCTTGGAAATCAAACAAAGCCGCTCTCGATGCAGCAATGTTTTCTCCCCGTACCATTCGTAATTGCCGCGCAAAATGCCCAAATGGACGCTAGAGGAGTTGAGCAGGTTCATAATGTCCGTGCTCCAACCGGTGTTGACGTTGAATTGAACGTTCGGATAGAGAAGCGAAAACTGCTTTAAAATTTTGGGCAATTTATATTGCGCGAAATTGCTCGATACTCCGATACGCAGCGTCCCCCGAATTTCTTCGCGCATATTTAGCATGTAGTCTTTGGTGATCTGCAATTTTTTGATCATTTCATCCGCGTAATGCACCAAATGAATCCCTTCGGCCGTAAATTCGATGCCTCCTTTGACTTTAAAGATCAGGCTAATGCCGAACTCCTTCTCCAAATTTTTGAGCCGATACGTCAGCGCAGGCTGCGAAATGTATAAACGCTCGGCGGCCCGGCTCATATTTTTCTCTTCGTACAAAATTCGCAGCGCGTGCCAATCTCTTTCGTCCATCGAGGAATCCTCCTATTCGTACAATATAAGTTTTTTTTTTGTTTTTTTTGAAAAACATCTATTTCACTTATGACTAATCGTATCATAAGATAATCCTCAAAAGAAGCGGCCGCTTCCCAAAATCATTTTATAAGGTGGTTAGCGAAATGAAGGTGCCGGTTGTTGTCATGCGCGGAGGAACAAGTAAAGGCGTCTTCCTGCGTTACGAGGATATGCCGCAAGATCGCCGTGTTTGGGAAGATTATTTATTGGACATTATGGGGAGTCCGGATCGGAGACAGATCGACGGCCTCGGCGGAGCGAATCCGCTGACGAGCAAAGCGGCGATCGTGAGAAAGTCCGACATTGAAGGCGTCGATGTGGAATATACGTTTGCTCAAGTCAGCATCGAAAATCGACTTGTCGATTTTAAAGGCAACTGCGGCAATATGTCTGCGGCTGTAGGTCCATATGCGATCGAAAAAGGCCTCGTGCCCGCGGTCGAGCCGGTAACGAAGGTTAAAATTTTTAACACGAACACTCAAAAAATGATCGTCGCTGAAGTCGAAGTGGCAAACGGCAGGGTCAAAACCGAAGGTGCCTGCTCGATCCCCGGAGTTCCAGGAACCGGTTCCCCGATCTATCTGTCGTTCGCGCAGTCGGAAGGAGCAGTAACCGGAAAACTGTTCCCGACCGGGAATGCGATCGACACCATATGGACGTCAGACGGGCCGAAGAACATCTCCATCGTCGATTATGCGAACCCGCTTGTTTTTATTGACGCGCGCGATGTCGGCCTCACCGGCAAGGAACTGCCGCATGAATATAAGCCGGAAACGTTGGCCCTTCTCGAGGAAATCCGCTCGATTGCCGCCGAGCTGTGCGGGTTTGCCCCCAGAGAAGAAGCGACGAAGCTTTCTCCGGCTGTACCGAAAATGACAATCGTCGCGCCTCCGGCGGATTATATCGATGCGACGGGGATCGAACGGAAAGCGTCCGATATGGATTGTTTGGTGCGCATGATGTCCATGCAGAAGCCGCATCAGGCGCTGGCGATTACCGGGGCGATTTGCCTCACGGCGAGCGCGTTTTTGAAAGAATCGATTCTCAGGGACATCGTTCATGTCCAAAGCGAAGTGTTGCGGCTCGGGCATCCGGCCGGCATTATGGAAACGAAAGTGGATTTGATCGCCGGACATATCGGCGCCATTAAAGTGGTTCGCACTGCCAGAATGATCATGGAAGGATACGTTTATTTAAAGAAAAATTACGAGCCTGTTTCCAGGTTTGCTTAGAACGAGGACCCGAAAAAAGGATATCGAAAGCAGCGATTGAGACATACGGAGTTCACGCCGGGAGAACGGGATCACCCCGAAAGAAAGGGACGATGATCATGAAAACAACCTTTGAGCGCGAAGATGCGCTGAAGTATATCGAAAACTCCGACGCCGCGAAGATCCATCGCAATCTTTCCGTCGCGCGGCTGGTCGAAGAGGCGATTCGCCGCAACGAAGCGCCGTTGGCCTCTTCGGGAGCGTTGTCCGTCGTGACGGGAGTATACACGGGGCGCTCTCCGCAAGACAAATTTATCGTGGCCGATGGCGGGAGTGCGGAGAGGATCGACTGGGGCAGCGTTAACCAACCGATCGAACAAGCGCAGTTCGAGCGGCTCTATCAGCGTGCCCTCGAATATATGCAGTCGAAAGAATTGTTCGTGTTCGACGGATTCGCGGGGGCGGACCCGAACTATCGCTTGCCGATTCGGGTCATCAACGAGTATGCGTGGCAAAATTTATTCGCCCGCCAACTGTTTATTCGCCCGGAAGCGCATGAGCTGGAGCAGTTCAGCCCGCAGTTTACCGTCATCGCGCTCCCGGAGCTGCGAGCAGACCCGCAGCAGGACGGAACCCGGTCGGAGACGTTTATCGTTATTTCGTTCGAAAAGAAAGTCGTTCTCATCGGCGGCACGCACTACGCTGGCGAGATGAAAAAGTCCATTTTCAGCGTGCTCAATTACTTGCTTCCGATGCAAGGGACGCTGCCGATGCACTGCTCCGCCAACGTTGGCGAACGCGGAGATGTGGCGCTGTTTTTCGGCTTATCCGGCACAGGCAAAACAACGCTGTCGGCGGACCCGAACCGACGCTTGATCGGCGACGACGAACACGGATGGTTCGAGGGCGGGGTGTTTAATTTCGAAGGCGGCTGCTATGCGAAATGCATCGGCTTATCCCGCGAAATGGAGCCGCAAATTTGGGAGGCGATTCGCTTCGGCGCCGTACTGGAAAACGTCGTTGTGGACGAAGCGAGCGGCACGCCGGATTTCGCTGCTGCGACGCTGACGGAAAATACGAGAGCCGCATACCCGATCGACTACATCCCGGACGCTGTCATTCCCGGCATGGCGGGCCATCCGAGCGCTATCATTTTTTTGACGGCCGACGCGTTTGGCGTGCTGCCGCCGATCTCGAAACTGACAAAGGAACAGGCGATGTACTACTTCCTGTCCGGTTATACGTCCAAGCTTGCCGGGACAGAGCGCGGCGTCACCCATCCGGAAGCGACGTTTTCGGCTTGCTTCGGGGCGCCGTTCCTGCCGTTGCACCCGAGCGTGTACGCCAATATGCTAGGCGACAAAATCAACCGCCATGAAACGCGGGTATACCTCGTCAATACGGGCTGGACGGGCGGACCGTACGGAGTCGGGGAACGAATCTCTTTGCGTTATACGCGGGCGATGATTACGGCCGCATTGGACGGAGCGATCGAACGGGCCCCGCTTGCCGTCGATCCGATCTTCAAGCTGGCACATCCCGTCGAATTGCCTGGCGTGCCGAAAAATATTTTGAATCCGCAAGCGGCGTGGTCAGATTCCGCAGCTTACGAGGAGGCGGCCCGCGGTCTTGCGAGGCGATTCGTTGCCAACTTCAAAAAGTTCGAAGGAATGTGCCCGCCTTGCTTATAAAGCGATCGGCGTGCCGGTAAGCAAGCAAAGACCGTCTTTGCCCGGGCTACCGGCAAAGACGGCTTTATTTCAATAAGGGGAAAAGGGTGGGAATTGATTTATCGGCAGAGTCAATTTTCCTCCGCAGTTATGGTTTTGCGCACGTGTATATGGCTTATTCCACTTGTTAAAGTTGGAGTGAGCCTTTTTTGTATGCATGCTGATTAGAAATAGCAGAGAAGAAAGCAGCAAAATGAAATACCATAGAAAAAATTTATGAGAATGGATAAAAAAATGTTTGTTTATTGATGAAGCACTAAAATATTAAAATATAGTATAAAAAGCTGAAACTACCAGAGGATTGCCATGTTCAAATATGTCTTGATTTTAGGATTTCGTTTTCAAATCATATTAAATATGTCCAGACCGGCCATGTCGCTGTACGCTTCCTTTATAGGAGCGGCTCCTTTTACTGTGGGTGTTTTAACCGCATGTTATGCGGTGCTGCCGCTTTTTCTGGCTATACGCGCCGGAAAGATTGCGGATGCCATTGGAGACAAGCTTCCGGGTTTATTCGGAATGTCCTCACTAGGAATGGGAATGCTTTTACCTTGGCTGTTTCCTTACTTATGGTCTTTGTTTGCTTCTCAGTTGTTAACCGGTCTTGCAAGTGTATTTATTGCAGTATCCTTGCAAAATGTACTGGGAAAGTCTTTATCCGGATAATGAGTGGAGGAACCAAATGAACGAGCAAAATAAAGTGCAGGAAAGTGGAAGCGGCTGCCTTGTGCCGCATTCTGCGGGGAGTCATATCCCAGCAATAACGATACCCGGCAACGCATGCGATTGCCACCATCATATATATGATCCATTACGGTTTCCATATCATCCAGAGGACCGACGCGGACAGCCTCCGGCCACGGTACAAGATTACCGAAAGCTCCAAACCCGGCTGGGCACGACTCGAAATGTAATTGTCACTCCGTCCGCCTATGGAACCGATAACCGCTGCACTTTAGACGCCCTGCAGCAGATGGGTCCCCATTCGCGGGCGGTAGTTGTCGTTGAGCAAACTGTAACGAAAGCAGAGCTTTCCTATATGCACGACATCGGTGTAAGAGGAATCCGGTTCAATATCAGCACAGGAGCACCCAAAAATTTTGCGCTAATACAGTCTCTAGCTGAAAGGATAGCCGATTTGGGTTGGCACATTCAATTTTGGATGAAGGCTGATGATACGGTTGAGATGAGCGAATTACTGAAAAACCTTGCATGTCCAATCGTTTTTGATCATTTCGGCGGGATTCCTCTATCTATCGGAATAAAGCATCCGGCATTCGAGATCATGCGTAGCTTATTGCAGCAGGGCAAAGCCTGGGTCAAGCTTTCCGGAGTGTATCATCTTTCCTTGGAAGGGCCGCCTGATTACTCAGATAGTCTTTCTTTAGCCAAAGCTTTTATTGACATCGCTTCGGAACATGTCATTTGGGGAAGCGATTGGCCGCATCCCAGCTTATATTCTGCAGGAAAACCGATGCCTAATGACGCCGATTTGATAGAGTTGTTAGTTAAGCAGGCTTCTAATCAAGACTTACTTCATAAAATATTGGTTGATAATCCAGCTCGACTATATGATTTTGAATGACTTGAGCGGAACAGTTGACCAAAACAAAAAGGCTTTCCCCCAATGTTATCTCTGGTGGAAAGCCTTTTTGGTATATCACTAAGCTTTTAGCTTGGAAAGCATACTGTCCAAATAATCCAATGCTTGGCGGTCTCCGCTAATTCTCTTCTCCCGTTCTTCATCCTTCTTTAAACGAATATCATAGAAATAAAAAAAATCTATGATAAATAATAAAAATTAGATATTTTATTTATTATTTAAATTTGACTATAGTAGGTTTATGAAAATTATTTACACAGAAAGGAATTGAGCAGATGACGACTTACAAATTAGGCGCTCTGTACGGAGATGGGATCGGTCCGGAGATTACGCAATCGGCGGTTGACATTTTGAAAGCGGCCTCGCAAAAAGCAGGTGCGAATATCGAATTCGTAACCTTGCCGATGGGCTGGGTGGGCATACAAGAGTACGGGGACCCGATCCCGCAATACACCAAGGATGAACTGGAGAAGCTGCACGGCTGGATCATGGGACCTCACGACTCAGCTGCTTACCCTGAGCAGCATCAGGCGGGCCGCAACCCGAGCGGCGAGCTCCGGCATTACTTCGATCTCTACGCGAATGTTCGTCCGGCCAAAAATATGGCTGGTATACAAGGCGTGGTGGAAGATACCGATCTGGTCATTTTCCGCGAAAACACCGAGGGCTTCTATTGCGACCGCAACATGTACGTAGGGGCCGGCGAATGGCAGATCACGGAGGATGTCGTCGTTTCCGCCGGCGTCTTCACCCGCAAAGCGGTGGAGAGGATCGCTCATGAAGCGTTCCGAATGGCTAGGCAGCGCCGCAAAAAGGTAACGATCGTGCATAAAGCGAATGTGATCAAGCTGGGCACCGGCCTGTTCAAGAATGTCTGCCTGGAGGTGGCCAGGCAATACCCGGAAGTCCAGGTGGACGACTATCATATCGATGCGATGACGGCTCACCTTGTTCGCCGGGCGAAAGACTTTGATGTCATCGTCACAGAGAACATGTTCGGAGATATTCTCTCTGATCTAACGGGCGAGCTGGTCGGCAGCCTGGGATTGGCTCCATCCATCAATACGAACGACAGGCTGGCCATGGCGCAAGCGGCGCACGGCTCCGCACCGGATATCGCGGGTCAAAATGTCGCCAACCCGGTAGGCATTATCCTGTCCACCGTCATGCTGATGGAATGGCTGAGCGCGCGCCACAACGATGAGATGCTGAAAACAGCGGGCAGGCTGATGGAACAAGCCGTATTCAAGACGATGGAAGAAGGCGTAAAGACTCGCGATCTGAAAGGGACGGCTTCCACCACCGAATTTACGGCTGCGATTGTCGCCAATATCGGCAAGCTGTAATCCAGCGGATCCGGCACACCGCCGGATCTTCTCAGCACTTAGGCAGCTTGAAAGGGGTTAGACCATGAATTTAAACATGAAATCGGAATGTGGATAACTCAGGCCTGTGGATAACCCGCCATCGCACTACGGAATGCCTGTTTCAATGCGTTTTTGGAGCCGGGCTTTTAAGTCTTCTTACGTTCTGATGTGATCCTGCGTTTTTTTGCACAACCCAAAGAAGACCTGATTTTTACAGGTCGAAATGCCGTTATGGCCAGGGATGAATCGAACCGTTAGGCCGCATGTAGAGTCGGAATGAAGCTTATGGCCAATGCTCTGAGCTTTTGCTGCATCGCATCGACGATTCCAGC
>NZ_KB905631.1 GCF_000380965.1 Paenibacillus ginsengihumi DSM 21568
GCCCGGCTCCAAAAACGCATTGAAACAGGCATTCCGTAGTGCGATGGCGGGTTATCCACAGGCCTGAGTTATCCACATTCCGATTTCATGTTCAACTCACATCCCTTCGGTAACATTTCGATTTGAGTGATCCGATACCTCTTCGGTAACATTTGGACTGAGTGATTGCGCAAAGTTGTCCTTCCGGTGAGCGGCATGGTAAAATATAGGGTTGAGACGAAGAATTCGAGAAAAAAAGGGGACGAGTTGATGTATGTCGTTTGCAAGGAGCATCTGGAGCTGGCGATCGATATGTTCGTCGATGAATACGAGGAAGCTCCGGATGTGGTCGACCTGAAGCAGGTGACGTTCACGGCCTGGGAACCGCCGGCTCATTGCGATCGCTGCAAGGCGCCGGGACGTTATTTGGTGGTATGACCGGAAAGGTCGCGGGGAGAGGAGAGTTCGCAGGTGCGCGGGCTCTCTTTTTCACAAGCTGGGGAGAATCATCAGGGATCGGACTTATCAACCTGTGGATAAAAGGAGCAAAAACGTTATGCACATTCAGATCGTGGCTGTGGGTAAACTCAAGGAATCGTATCTCGTCCAGGGGATCGCCGAATATACGAAGCGGCTCGGCCCGTATGCCAAGCTGCAAATCATCGAGGTGCCCGACGAGAAGGCCCCGGAGTCGATGAGCGCCGCGGAGGAGCAGCAGGTCAAGCAGCGCGAGGGCGAGCGTCTGCTGGCGCACATCAAGAGCGACGCCTTCGTCATCGCGCTCGCCATCGACGGCAAGGCGCTGTCCAGCGAGGAGCTCGCGGCGCAGCTCCAGAACCTGGCCACCTACGGCCGCAGCCAGGTCTGCTTCGTCATCGGCGGCTCGCTTGGCCTCGACGCCGCAGTGCTCCGGCGGGCCGACCTGAAGCTGTCGTTCGGCCGAATGACGCTGCCTCACCAGCTGATGCGGCTGGTGCTGGCGGAGCAGGTTTATCGGGCTTTTAAGATAATGAGGGGGGAGCCGTACCATAAGTGAGGCGAAATTTGTATCAACCTGAATTTCAAAAGTATCGCTCCTTTGAAAATATGAAAAAGGCTCTAAATCTTTGGTAGAATGGTGTTTGTCCAGAACAACATCACCCAAAGAGAGGAACACCACAGCCATCAGCAAAATCAAGCCCGAATTCTTACTGCAAAACGCGACCAGCTTCGGAGGCGTCAAAATCTTCTCGGCCTTTTTATGCGTAGCCTCTCCGGTGGCAAAAGGCCCAACTTGTTCTTTCTCGTTCACCGTATCCTGTTCTATCTCGTCGTCGGCTGGATACTCGGCTGTGAGGAGAGCTACATGCCGTTTGATCCTGTCGCTGCCTCTCTTTTTCCACCTTGCCCTTCGTTTGCGGTCGGTATCATCTGAATCTAACCTTTCAAATGTTGGTTTTACGACTTTTGGCTTGGTTTTTCTCGATTTCAACCCCTAATCGAATTTCCCTAAAGTAGGAATTGCGAAAACTTGAAACAAGGAAATTCAACATGAGATGTCGAATAAGAAAAGTTACGTGGTTTTGGGCGGAACAAGAGGTGAACTATGGAAATCATCAATAATATCGACCATCTTCTCGGGGAAAATTTGAAACTTGAACTCTGTAAAGGCAGCAAAATATCGATTGCTGCATCATGCTTCTCCATTTATGCCTATGAAGCCTCAATGAAAGAACTGAATCAGGTGGAGGAAGTCCGCTTTATCTTCACTTCCCCCACATTCATTGCAGACAACATTCAAAAAGAAAAACGGGAATTTTACATCCCGAAACGGAACCGGGAAAAAAGCTTGTACGGCACCGAATTTGAAATCCAGCTCAAAAACGAATTGACACTCAAAGCGATTGCAAAAGAGTGCAGTGACTGGATTCGTAAAAAAGTCACGTTCAAATCGAACCGTACTTCAGGTTTAATGCAAGGCATGCTGAATGTGCAGACTGCAAACGAGCCGATCACCTATATGCCGATCGATGGCTTTACGACCGTTGATCTTGGTTATGAAAAGGGCAATGCTCTCTCCAAGATGGTGAACAAGTTCACGGAAGCTCCGTTTACCAAAATGTATTTCGATCTGTTCGATCAGGTATGGAATGACAAAAGCAAGCTTGAAGATGTCACGAACCAAGTTGTGGAGCATATTTCATCGGTGTATAAAGAGAACTCTCCGGAGTTCATTTACTATGTCATTTTGTACAATATTTTCAACGAGTTCCTATCGGACATTACAGAAGACATATTGCCCAACGAAGCAACTGGATTCAAAGAGACGGAAATCTGGAAACGTCTCTATCACTTCCAGAAAGATGCGGTTCTTGGTGCGATTAATAAACTGGAAAAATACAATGGATGCATCCTGGCAGACAGCGTCGGTCTGGGGAAAACATTCACGGCTCTTGGCATCATTAAATACTATGAACTTCGCAACAAGTCCGTATTGTTGTTATGTCCAAAGAAACTCGGTGACAACTGGCTTACCTATAAACAGAATGTAACCAACAATATTTTGTATGCTGACCGATTCCGCTATGATGTACTCTACCATACGGACATATCGCGGGAAAGAGGCAAATCAAACGATATCCCGCTTGACCGGTTGAATTGGGGCAATTACGATCTGCTCGTCATTGATGAGTCGCATAATTTCCGTAACAACGAAGCCAAGAAAGATAAAGAGACGCGGTATCAGAAGCTGATGCGGAAAGTGTTAAAAAGCGGCGTGAAAACGAAGGTGCTCATGCTCTCCGCTACTCCGGTGAACAACAAATTCATGGATCTTCGCAACCAACTTGCCCTAGCTTATGAAGGAAATCCTGAGGAAATCAACAGCAAGTTGGGGACGGAGCGGGGAATTAACGACATCTTCAAACGAGCCCAGTTCGCGTTTAACCAGTGGTCTAAGATGGATGTTGCTGAGCGGACAACGGAGACGCTTCTTGGTATGCTCGACTTCGACTTTTTTGAGCTGCTGGACAGCTTGACGATCGCCCGGTCACGCAAGCATATCCAGAAGTATTACAAAGCGGAAGAAATCGGCGAGTTCCCCAGACGACTGCCGCCTCTCTCTAAGTTTTGCGATTTGACCGACAGAACGGATGTTATCGGGTATAATGATATTTTTATCGAGTTGTCAAGAATCAATCTCGGTATCTATGCACCGTTCAAATATATTCAGCCGAGCCGATTGCGTTTCTATGAAGAGTTGTATGACACCAGCGTAAGGGGCGGAAGCGGGAACTTCAGGCAGATGGACCGCGAAGGCAGCTTGCAGATTTTGATGCGGATCAACCTGCTGAAACGCTTGGAAAGTTCAGTGGAGTCGTTCCGATTGACCCTTTCCAAGATTATCGCCAAAATCGATCAGACGCTCCGGCAAATCGAAGCCTTCGAACGAAGCGGGAAATCCGATGCTATAGGTTATACCGATATTGAGGATGCTAATCTTGACGATGACGATTGGCTGGACGATGATTTCAGCATCGGGGATACGATCAAGATCAATTTGTCCGATATGGATGTTCTTCGCTGGAAAGAAGATTTGATGAATGATCACAACATTCTTTCCGCCTTGCTGACCGAAATGCAGAAAGTAACGCCTGAACATGATGCGAAGCTAAACACATTAAAGCAGGTTATTAATCACAAAATCAATCATCCGATCAATCCCGGCAACCGCAAAGTCATCATTTTCAGTGCGTTCACGGATACCGCGGCGTACTTGTACACGCATTTATCTGCGTACATGAAGGCGAAGTACAATATCGATACGGCCAAAATCGTCGGCAGCGATGAGAACAAAAACACCGCTGGTTTGCGGAATGACATCAGCACATTGCTGACCTGCTTCTCGCCGCGATCCAAGGAGAAGAAGCTGACCATGCCGGATGTCAAAGGCGAGATTGATCTGCTCATTGCTTCCGATTGTATTTCTGAGGGGCAAAACTTGCAAGATTGCGACTATCTTATCAACTATGACATTCACTGGAATCCAGTGCGGATTATTCAGCGTTTCGGACGGATAGACCGGATTGGGTCGCAAAATAAGGAAATCCAATTGGTGAACTTCTGGCCCAACATGACGCTGGATGAATACATTCAGTTAAAAGAACGGGTCGAAAATCGCATGGTCATCATGGATATGACGGCAACCGGCGATGATAACGTTCTGTTCAATCAATCCAGCGATCTGGAATATCGGAAGCAGCAGCTTCATCGTTTGCAGAAGGAAGTCGTCGATCTGGACGATATGAACACAGGGGTTTCGATTACCGATCTGGGTTTAAACGATTTTCGCATGGACTTGGTGAACTATGTCAAGGAGAACGGAGAACTTGATTCCGTTCCGAGCGGACTGCATGCGGTTGTGGCTGCTGACGAAGAGAAGGGAGCAAAGCCCGGCGTCATTTTTGTTCTTCGCAACGTTAATGAGGAACTGAATCCCGACAAGCAGAACCGGCTACATCCTTTTTACCTTGTCTATATGAGCGAAGACGGCGAAGTCATCACCAATCATATGGATGTTAAAAAGACGCTGGATATTTTGCGAGCTCTATGCAGAGGGCAATCCGAACCAATGATGAATGCTTGCCGCAGCTTCAATCAAGCGACAAAAGACGGCAAGAAGATGGACATGTATTCCATGCTATTGGAAGAGACCATCCGCTCGATTGTTCAGGTAAAGGAAGAAAACGATCTGGATAGCTTGTTCTCTTCGGGAGGCACGACAGCACTAATCGACTCGATTAAAGGGCTTGAGGACTTTGAACTCATCACCTTTGTCGTCATCAGGCAGGTGAATGTGTGATGTTTCAATTGCCTTCAAGCACGCTTGTAAACCGTAAAATTCCGAAGAACAAATTTTATGAGAAGTTGCAAGCCAATCATCATCTTAAGGAACTGTTTACCGAACAAGTCGAATCGATCATCTGGAAGCACAAGCTATCCAAGGACACGATTCGTCTTGAACCGAAAGAGGATATTGAGGAAATTCAAATATTCGAGATTCATTTGAAGGAGCAAACCTACTCCCTGGATTTGCTTCGGAGTATAGACAAGGCAATCCCTTATCCCATCTTGCATATCTTGATGTATGAGGATCAGGCCAAGCTTGCCATCGCGTATAAAGAACGAAATCAGACCGACGACAATCGGTCTGTCGTTCGTTCCTACCATGAGACGGACTGGCAGCCTGTGGAGAGTATCGAGCTTAATATCCTTCAAGGGCTCGATCTGAAGACTGTTTATGAGAACATCATCCGTCAACTGCTTCCCATCAAGGTGAAGCCGGAAATCGAGCTTTCGGCCGTTTTGGAGCGGCAAGCCCAAATTGACAAGCTGACGCAAGAATGTGAGCGGCTAGAGTCCAAACTGCGGGCTGAAAAACAATTCAACAAGAAGGTTGAATTGAACATGGAACTGCAACGAAAACGAAAAGAACTGAATCAACTACTTGATGATTGATGGGAGGCATAAACATTGAACAAATTAAACATGAAATCGGTCGATTTGACTCAAGCCAATATTGAGAAGATTGCAGAGTTGTTCCCAAATGTCATTACTGAAGCAAGAGACGAACATGGCAAAGTGGTTCGAGCCGTTGATTTTGATTTGTTGAAGCAGGAACTTTCCGATGTTCTGGTTGAAGGCGAAAAAGAACGGTATCAGCTTACTTGGCCCGGTAAGAAACAAGCAATCCTGAATGCGAATACGCCGACTGATAAGACGTTGCGTCCGGTCAAGGAAGATAGCGTGGATTGGGACAATACGCAAAACCTGTATATTGAAGGCGATAACCTTGAAGTGTTGAAATTACTTCAAGAATCTTATTTAAACAAGATTAAGATGATTTATATTGATCCGCCATATAATACAGGTAATGATTTCATTTACAAAGATGATTTCAAGGAGTCCTCCGAAGAATATCTTGAAGAGTCAGGTCAGATTGATGAAAACGGAATAAGATTAGTGCCGAATCCAACTTCAAATGGTCGATTTCATAGTGACTGGATGACAATGATCTCTTCTAGGTTAAAAATAGCAAGAAATTTGTTGCGTGAAGATGGTGTAATCTTTATTAGTATTGATGACAATGAAGTAGATAATTTAAAAAAGTTATGTGATGATGTATTCGGGGCAGATAATTTCATAGAGAAAATCGTGTGGAAAAATAAGTATGGTTCGGGTGCACTGACTAAGGGGTTTGCAAATGTCCATGAGTATATATTATGTTACTCTAAAAATCCGCTTGTAAATATAGAAGCTCCATTAGATGAAGAGTCAATAAAAGAGTACGAAAAAAATAAGGACTCAAAGTATGAGACTAGAGGTGGATACATCACGCAACCTTTAGCAACTAACAGCAAAGATAATAGACCAAATCTAGTCTATCCTTTGATTCACAATGGTGTAGAGATTTGGCCAGAAAAACAATGGATCTGGTCAAAAGAGAGGCTTTATAAAGCTTACGAAAATGATGAAATCGTAATTAATAATACGAATGGAAAATACAGCGTTCGTATGAAACAATATTTAAAAGATGAGAACGGGAATATGAGGAAAGGAAAGCCAGTCTCCATCCTTAACGGGCCTTTTAATCAAGAGGGAACCAAAGAGATAAAAGAACTATTTGATGGCATCGACCCATTTGGATTTCCAAAGCCATCGAAATTAATAGAGTATTTTTTTAGTTTCTCAATAAATAATTCGGATGACAAAGATGGTATCTACTTAGACTTTTTTTCGGGTTCAGCAACCTCTGCCCATGCTGTAATGAATTTAAATGCGAAAGATGGCGGGAATAGAAAATATATATTGGTTCAATTGCCTGAGATAAATAAAACAGATAGCCAATTTGCTAATATTTGTGAACTTGGCAAAGAACGCATCCGCCGTGCAGCGAAGAAGATTAAAGAAGAAACTGGTGCCGACATCGATTACGGCTTCCGAGTGTTCCGGGTGGACTCTTCGAACATGAAGGACGTGTACTACACGCCGGACAAGTTGGGTCAGATGAATCTGGACGATCTGTCATCCAACATTAAGGAAGACCGTACAGGCGAGGATTTGCTCATCCAGGTGATGCTGGAATGCGGGTTAGAGCTTTCCCTGCCAATGGAGACCAAGGAAATCGAAGGCAAAACCGTCCACTACGTTGCCGAGAATTCCTTAATCGCTTGCTTCGATGAAGAGGTTCCAGAATCGGTCATTAAAAAAATCGCGGCGGATCAACCGCTCAGGGTTGTATTCCGCGATAGTTCGTTCCGGGATGATTCGGCCCGCATCAATGTGGAAGAACTGTTCAAGCTGCTCTCTCCGAGCACCGAAATTCAAGTGCTGTAAGGAAGGTGAGCAGCGATGAAAATCAAATTCAAACATCAACAATTTCAATTGGATGCGGTCAAGAGTATTGTAGACGTGTTCCAAGGGCAGCCGAACGAATCCTCTCGGTTTACGCTTGATAAAGGACGCAGGCAGAAAAGCGTGGAAATGGGAGATTTGTTTCAAACCACAAGCGGTGAGTCTGATTATGGCTTCAAGAACAATCCTATTAAACTTATTGATCAGGAAGTGTTGAGTAATATTCAGGCCATACAACGGCAAAATGGCTTGAAATTGTCCGAACGGCTTGAAGGCCAATACAACCTTACAGTTGAGATGGAAACCGGTACGGGAAAAACCTACACCTATATTCGGACGATGTACGAACTGTATAAAAAATACGGCTGGAGCAAATTCATCATCGTTGTCCCGTCGATCGCCATTCGGGAGGGTGTGCTGAAGACGTTTCAGATCACCGAAGACCATTTCATGTCTGAATACGGGTCAAAGGCTAGGTATTTTGTCTATAATTCAAAGCAATTGCATCAAATCGAGAAGTTTGCCAGCGACGCTGGGATCAATGTCATGATCATCAACTCACAAGCGTTTAATGCGAGGGGTAAAGATGCACGAAGAATTTCCATGGAGCTGGATGACTTTAACTCTCGGCGTCCGATTGATGTTATCGCCAGCACAAATCCAATATTGATAATCGACGAGCCTCAATCGGTGGAAGGTCAGAAGACGAAGGAAGCACTTAAAGATTTCAAACCGTTGTTTACGCTGCGGTATTCGGCAACACACCGGGAGGACTATAACAAGGTTTATCGCCTCGATGCTCTGGATGCGTATAACATGAAGCTGGTCAAGAAGATCAGCGTCAAAGGCATCTCTGTAAAAGGAACCAGTGGAACCAACAGCTATTTATATCTGGAAGGCGTAGATGTCAGCGATAAGCACGCTCCTGTAGCCCGTCTTGAATATGAAAAACGAACCAAGACAGGATTAACCAAAGTCTCCAAGAAAATCGTGACGGGCGATGACCTCTATCAGTTGTCCGATTATCTGGAGCAATACAAAGGCTACAAAGTGTCTGAAATCAACGGACAGAATAACAGCATCAGCTTCATCAATGGAGTTACGCTGTACGCCGGTGATGTACAAGGTGATGTCAATGAGCTTCATTTCCGGCGAATCCAGATTCGGGAAACGCTGAAATCTCACTTCGAAAAGGAGCGGGTGCTGTTCCATAAAGGAATCAAAGTGCTCTCACTCTTCTTTATTGATGAAGTCGCCAAGTACCGTCAATATGATAAAGACGGAAACGAAAAAAATGGAGAGTACGCTGACATTTTTGAAGAAGAATATATGGAGCTACTAAATGAACAGTTATCGTTGTTTGCGGATGACCCATACATTCAATATTTGAATTCGATTCAGGTAAAGAGTACGCATAAAGGCTACTTCTCCATTGACAAGAAAAGCAACAGGTTTGTTAATTCCAAAGTGTCCGCAAGAGAGACGGATTCTGATGATGTTGATGCCTACGACTTGATCATGCGAGATAAGGAACGGCTTCTCAGCTTCGAGGAACCGACACGGTTTATTTTCTCGCACTCGGCGTTAAAGGAAGGCTGGGACAACCCGAACGTATTCCAGATATGTACGCTCAAACATAGCGACTCCACGATTAAGAAACGGCAGGAAGTTGGGCGTGGACTGCGACTGTGCGTGAATAAATACGGTGAACGGATCGACTCCAGCATCCCCGGTATTGATGTTCACGAGATTAATTCACTTACCGTTGTTGCAAGCGAGTCCTACGAAGAGTTTGCCAAGCAGCTACAAAGCGAGATTGCCGCTACATTGTCGGATCGGCCACGTAAGGCTAACGTGGATTTCTTCCTGAATAAAGTGCTTACCAATGCCCGCGGCGAACAATTAAGTATTGATGAGAAGCTGGCAAACAAGCTGCAATTTGCCTTTATAAAAAATGGCTATGTCGATGATGAATTTCGTTTGACGGACGACTACTTTGCCGCCGTTAACGATCAATCGGTCAAGCTGCCCGATGAACTTCGAGAATATCAAGAACCGCTCATCGAACTGGTTAAATCCATCTACGTTGAAGGCAAGGCAGATATGATGGAGAATGACCGGAATCGAAATATCGTTTCGGTGAAGGTTAACAACAACTTCTATAAGCAAGAGTTCAAGGAGTTGTGGAACCGGATCAACAAAAAATCTGTCTATACCGTTCGATTTGATTCCGATGAGTTGGTACGGAAGTGTATCCTGGCATTAGACATGAATTTGCAGGTGCCAGACATCCGCTACGCAATTAAACACGGTGAGATGAAGGAGATAGAGTCTCGGGAGCAACTCCAGCAAGGCGAGGCATTTGTAACTCGGGAAACGCAAACGGAGTACGTGAACGGGCCTGCTATATCAAAGATCAAGTACGACTTGGTCGGCAAGATGATGGATGAAACGCGGCTGACCCGGAAGACAATTGTCGCCATCTTGAAGGGTATTAAACCGTCTACCTTCCTGTTGTTCCGGAAGAATCCGGAGGAGTTTATTATTCGGGCGTCCAAGCTTATTAACGAACAGAAGGCCACCACGATTATTGAATCCATAACTTATGATGTAATTAATGATACGTTCCATACGGATGTGTTTACGAAGAATAACTTGAAGGGACAACTGGGTCTGAACGCCATCTCTGTTGAAAAGCATATTTATGATTACGTCGTAACGGATTCCAAGATTGAGCGGGCATTCGCTAAAGAGCTGGATACGAGCAAAGAAGTGCAGGTTTATGCGAAGCTGCCACGCGGATTCTACATCCCTACTCCGGTAGGCGACTACAACCCGGACTGGGCGATTGTATTCAAAGAAGGCGACGTGAAGCACATTTACTTTATTGCCGAGACGAAAGGCTCATTGGATTCGATGGAGCTGCGTGAAGTCGAGAAGGCGAAGATTGAGTGTGCACGGAGGCATTTTGCTAAGCTGAATTCGGACCAGTTCAAGTATGATGTGGTTAACAGCTATGAGAAGTTGTTGGAGATCGTAAAGGGATAAAAATATTGCGTTTTCCGCTGGAAGTTTTAAGGGTTAAATAGGGCTTGCTGAACACTTAAAAAAACAACAAAAACCGCATAACAACAAGGATTCTAAGGCCCATTTGTCGAAATCATATGCAAAGGAAATGTTTGAAAACCACCTGAAACCTTTGCAGATGGAGTGACGAAGATGTTTAAGCCGACCGCGCACCTCGATAATCAATTGATCCTGCCCGGCGATTTCTTTCTGCCCTTTGGCGGAAAGCTGGACGAGGACAATCGCTGGGTCCAGTTGGCGCGGTTGGTGCCGTGGGCGGAGGCTGAGAAAACATACGGTCAATTTTTCAAAGACACCTTTCGCGGCCAGCAAACGATCAGTCTTCGGATGGGGCTCGGTGCGCTCATCATTCAGGAGCGAATGCAACTGACCGACAGAGAAACGTTGGAGTCGATCAGCGAAAATCCTTACATGCAATACTTCATTGGTTTGCCTGGATTCGTCATGAAGCCACCGTTCCATCACTCCATGATGACGCATTTCCGCAAGCGTCTGACGGACGTGCTGGCAGAGTTGAATGAGATCGTCGCCACCGAAGGTGCGAAGGAAACGAAAGACGATGATGACAGCAACGACGCGACCGGCGGCGGTAAAGGCCAAGGGAAGCGCTCGAAGAAGCGCGCCTCTGATGAAGAAGTCGAGCAGCAAACCATGTTTGCACAATCGCAAGTCGCATCGTCAGAAGCAGCGTCTCCCGTGGAGTCGATGGCTACAGAGTCAGAGGTTCCTGAAACGAATAAACTTGTTTGCGAAGCGCATCCGAAATCGACCGCAGAATGGGAAGCCCCTGAGCAACCGAATCAAGGGACCGTGCTGGTGGATGCCACCTGTGCGCCGGCGGATGTGGCGTATCCGACCGATCTGAATCTGTTGAATGAAGCGCGGGAGAAGCTCGAAGCGATCATCGATACGCTGCATGAGCCGGTCATCGGACAAATGGCGAAACCGCGCACGTACCGGGAAAAAGCGCGCAAACAGTTTCTGGCCGTTTCCAAGCAACGCAGACCGGGGCGAAGTGATTCGCAAAGCGATCAGGAGGCAACTCGGTTACGTTGGACGGAACCTCTCCATCATCGCCGAGCAAGCCAAGTCGCAACCGCTCACGCTACTTGGCCGCAAAGCCTATCGCGACCTGCTGGTGATTCACGAACTGTACCGTCAGCAGCTTCACATGTACAACGAGCGTTCCCACCAGATGGAAGACCGGATCGTCAGCATTCATCAGCCGCATGTCAGGCCGATCGTGCGCGGGAAAGCCAAGGCGCGCGTCGAGTTCGGAGCCAAGATCGCGGTAAGCATGACGAAGGGCTACGCGTTCCTTGATCGGCTATCTTGGGATAACTTCAACGAGAGCACGACGCTCATGGACGTGATCGAGAAGTATCGCAGCCGCATGGGATTCTATCCGGCTGTCGTCCAAGCGGATCAGATCTACCGCACACGCGAAAACCGGAGATTCTGCAAACAGCATGGGATTCGGCTCAGCGGACCGGCACTGGGACGCAAGCCGAAAAACGGCCCGACAAGCGAAGATAGGCAAGTGGCCAAACAGGATACCGGAGAACGAAACGCAATCGAAGGCAAGTTCAGAGAAGGCAAGCGCAAGTACGGGCTTGGCTGTATTCGAGCACGCCTCGCAAAGACAAGTGAATCCGTGATTACGCTGCAACTTCTGGTGATGAACCTGGAGCGCCGGCTCCGCGTTCTTTTTTGCCTCATTTTTACGCTGCTATCTCGCAGTCGCCTAGCCATGAGTTTCGGTTAAAGAATCGTTCAGCAAGCCCTAAATACTTGTGAATAATATTAGATAAGGATGGACAAACATTCTATTAAGGAAGGAGGTTCAGGTAGCAATGAAGAGCAGATTTGAAATCGAATCTATTCTACAGCAGTTAGAAGATCACATTGCGGATGATCTTGAATCTCAGGATCTTGATTTCAAAGAGTGGAATTCCCGGAGTATTAACGACAGTATTTCTTTGGTAGTCAAAATGGCTGTTTGTATGGCTAACGGTGGAGGCGGCAGTATTGTCCTGGGAGTTGCGGATAAAGTGAAGGGCAAGAGTAATGCAATTATTGGCGTGCCACGGGACGTTGATATTCTAAAACTCCAACGACAAGTGTACGAAAGGACAGATCCTCATATTACCCCAGTTTTTGAAGAGCTGACTGTTCCAGAAGGTACGGGCCGGTTGCTGATTATGCATATCTATTCCGGTATGCCTCCATACACCGAAACCGACGGTAAGGCAACAATACGACAAGGGAAGGACTGTATACCCTTTACTGGCACATTAAGGCGGCAGATGGTTGAAGCCACTGGCCTGGTTGACGTAACTGCAGATATTGTTTATGAAGATTGGAAAAGTATCATTTCTCCGTCTGCGATGGAACGTATACGGGAAATGATGTCTGCAGAACGTGGATCGGTTATGTTAAATAACATGAGTGATGAAGACTTACTATCCTCAATTGGTGCTTTAAAAAACAATTTTCTAACTAAAGGTGCAGTATTGTTGGTTGGCAAACCAGATGTCATCGCTCGGATTGTACCGGAACATAAATGGTCATACCGTAAAATGTTAAGTGATACCGATTATTCTCATCGAGATGATGGTACTCATGCAATTCCAATTGCGTTGTATGAATTGGAGCGATATATTGCAGTAGATAACCCAATGGTCACTATCGAATCAGGACTAGTGCATCCGGAATTTAGTACTTACCCACGAGTAGCTCTTAGGGAGGCTTTGCTAAATGCTTTTGGTCATCGTGACTTCAGAATGATTGGAACGGTGATGTTAAAACATTATAAGGATAAGTTAATTTTAACTAATCCTGGGAACTTCATAGGTGGCATAACTCCGAATAACATTCTGCATCATCCACCTGTAGCTCGTAATAATCACCTTATGGATTTACTGGATAAGTTAAAACTTGTGAACCGATCAAATTTAGGAGTATCAAGAATATATCGTTCCTTATTGATGGAAGGTAAAGAACCTCCTATTTATCGTGAGGTTGGAAATCACATTGAGTTAACATTTACATCTTCCCCATTACATGCCGGTTTTATGAATTTAGTAAAGGAAATGGAGAAACGGGATCAAGGTGTTGATGTTGATCACTTGCTTATTATGCAATACTTAATGCGGCATGAAGAGATCGATTCGACTACGGCTGCAACTGTTTCACAACGTAGTCTGGAACAAGCTAGAGAGTTATTAAGCAAATTAGCTAATAACATGGAGCTTATTGAGCCAGTTGGACGTGGAAGAGGACGCTATTATACATTAACTAGGTTTGCCTATGAGTTATTGAAAGGCAGCATGGCATATGAACGCAAACGGAGTTTGGATAAAGAAGCAATGAAAATAAGGATTCTATCCGTACTAAAAGAACGACCTCTTAGGAATCAAGAGGTTAGGCGAATGACCGGATTAGATCGGCAGCAAGTAAATGCTCTCATTCATGAAATCGAGGGAGTAAAAATTGTTGGACACGGCAGAGCGGCACGATATGTACTCGACAAATAAAAATATACATTTCTGATACATTTCTCTGACATTTTGGATACATTTATGCTCAAGACATTTTAACTTTAAGGATTGTTTTAGTCAGGTGAAATGTAGAATCATACATTAAATCATACATTTTCATACATTTAATTAAGGGGGTGAGGGGAATGGCTAGAGGTGATCTTATCAAAAAACTTTTATTGTCGTACCAACGTGGGGAAGATAAAAAGTTTAGGGAAATCGCGATGGACATTATTAGGGAAGAACGAAAGAAGAATCATCACGCGTTGGCTGATCAGCTACAAAAAATTATTGATTCTCAATCCTTCTCACCTGATAGATTCAGTCGGTTGACTCATATGGTCACAGTACCTAAGGACGAAAATGAGGTTTCTTTAATTGAAATAAGAAAATCGAAGAGGTATTTGTCCGATGTAATTTTATCGGAAAAAAATAAAAATGCAATTGATGAAATAATTCAGGAATTTTGGCGATCAGAGCTATTAAAGGCATATAACCTAAGGCCTAAGTCAAAGATACTTTTTTGCGGACCTCCAGGTTGCGGAAAAAGTTTATGTGCTGAGGCAATTGCTGGTGAACTAGGCTTGCCGATTATATATAACCGTTTTGATTCTATAATTTCCTCATATTTGGGGGACACCTCAAGCAATATTCGGAAGGTATTTGACTTCGGATCAAAGGAAACATGGGTTATGCTCTTTGATGAATTTGATGCAATCGGCAAGAGTAGAAATGACCCAAATGAACACGGGGAACTAAAGCGTGTTGTAAATAGTTTTTTACAAATCATGGACAGTTTTGAGGGACAGAGCTTAATAATAGCTTGTACGAACCATGAAAGCCTTTTGGATAAGGCTATATGGCGAAGGTTTGACGAAGTTATCTATTTTGACAAGCCCACTCACGAAGAGATCGTTTTGCTGGTAAAGAAGAAAACCACCAGTTATCCAAAGAAAGATTTGGATTTTAATAAAGTAGCTGAAAATATGATTGGGCTCAGTCATTCAGAAATTGAGCGTATTTGTCATGAAAGTATTAAGTTCTGCTTGCTTAATGATATAGCCGCACTCTCTAATGACATAGTGCAATTACAGACAATTAAAGAACGTAATCGTCAAAAAATATACGAAGGAGGTAATTAAGGTTGGATAACTTGCCATTGATAAGAGTTGAGCTTGAGCTTGACCGCAGAAAAAGACCCGGATTTGGTCAGGCTCCACAAAGAGAATATAAACGTCATGGCGAAGACATCCAAGAGAATATTGACTTGTTGATGAAAAGTTATCATCGGCCAAAGGCAAAAGGAATAAAGCCAGAGTTGATTTTGAAAATAAGCTATGAAAATAAAATTCCTGCCGAAGAACTTAAAAGGTGTGGTTTTGAAGTAATTGGTGAAGATCCTAATAACGCACTAATTCTTTTTTCGTCAGATGATGAACTATCTGAATTTAGAAATCGATTAAAACAATATCAGGCTGGTCCTCAGAATAAATCTGAAAATCCAAGCTATAATGGAATTTTTGCAAATATTAATTCTGTCTCTGCGTTAACTCCAGCTGATAGAGTAGGGTCAAAACTTAGAGCGATTAAAATAGATGTTGAAACTACATACTGGGTTGATATTGAATTGTGGCATTTAGGGGCAGCCTCAGTTTGCAGGGATAAAATTAAAGAAATACGAGGTTATATAACTGAGAATCAAGGGCGGGTAACAGATGACTATCTAGGGAGTTCTATATGTGTTCTTCGAGCTAATGTCACAGGGAAACTCTTGAAAGATCTTCTAGAGCTTGATATTGTGCGTATGATAGATTTGCCTCCACAGCCTACCTTCATTCCGAGAGAATATAACAGTGTCTCGATAGAGTCATTGCCTGAAATCCAACCACCGTCACCTGACAGTCCATCAATTTGCATTATAGATAGTGGGGTGATGCAAGGCCACCCCTTATTAGGTCCGGCAATAGGGGATTCTGCGTGTTTTCCTGATGAACTAGGAGACACTAGTGATGTGGAAGGGCATGGAACGAAAGTAGCCGGTTTAGCTTTATATGGCGATATACTAACGTTGATAAGATCAGGTACGTTCAAACCGGAATACAGAATTTTTAGTGCAAGGGTTACAAACTCAAATAATAGATTCGATGATGAAAAGCTAATAACAACACAAATGAGAGACGCAATACGATACTTCTATGATGAATATGGATGTAAGATTTATAATATCTCTTTAGGCGATGATGAAAACGTTTATGTGGATGGAAAACAGACTTTATGGGCTTCTGTTTTAGATGAACTCATCAGAGAACTAGATATAGTTGTAGTAGTTTCTGCCGGAAATCATTTTTATTATCCTGATGATCCAGAGAACATTTTGTCTGAATATCCGGGTTTTTTATTCAACCAGCAGTCCAAAATAATTGATCCAGCAAGTGCGGCCTTGGCACTAACAGTTGGTTCCTATTGTGCTAACTACGTAGCTCCTGCAATAAGTGGGATGACAATAGAACGCGGGGTTAATTTAAGGGTTATTGGGAAGGAAAATCATCCGTCACCATTTACTAGAACTGGACCTGGTGTAGGAGGAGCAGTTAAACCAGAGCTTTGTGAGTATGGGGGAAACCTATTATATGATGGATTAACAAAGCGAATAAGAGATGATCGTTCTTTATCTGTTGTAAGTACGTCGAAAAACATACCTGATGAACTATTCACTACAGATGTTGGAACAAGTTTTGCAGCTCCTCAGGTTTCGAATAAGGCTGCAAAACTATACAAGATTTTCCCGAACGCTTCATCTAATCTAATAAGGGCATTACTTGTCCATTCTGCTCAATTACCTAATAATATTGAAATGACAAGCGATGAAATATTTCGGTCATTCGGTTATGGAATTTCAGATGTCCAAAGAGTTGCGACTTCAAGCAATAACCGAGTAACTTTATTTGCTGAAGGATCTTTAGAATTTGATAAATTTCACATATATGAAGTTCCTATACCGGAGGATTTTAACTCTGTAAATGGCGATAGGCACATCACTATAACCTTGGCATTTGATCCACCAGTACGACATACTAGATTAGATTATTTGGGTGTAACAATGTCATATAGACTTATCCGCGGAAGAGAATTAAGAGATGTCATTGAATTCTTTAGGGCAAGAAAAAAGGAGGAGGGATCGCCAGGGAAACTCGGAAGCCATGAATGCAAAATGTATCCAACACCCTCGTTAAGGGATAACGGAACTGTGCAAAAAGCTGTATTTACTGCGAAGCAGAAATTGAATTACGGCTCAACATATTACCTAGTTGTAAGATGTGAGAGCGTTTGGGCCACTGAGGAATTAGGACCACAAAAATACGCAGTTGTTGCAACATTAGAGCACACGAATGAGGAAGTCGATTTGTATACTGAGATTTCAAACAGGGTGCAGGAGACGATTCGCGAGCAAGTACGTGTTAAGAAGGTTCGTGTTAGAGTGTAATACGATTATAAGTGAAGGAGAGGCTACTGTGGCCCCTCCTTCGTTTATTTTCAGTTTACCATATCAAGTGATACGGTGAGCCGTATCATAAGTGACGACTAAAATTACCCCAAAGACCGATTGGAAAGTTTCATTACACTTTGAATGAAAGACTGCAATTCGTTTATAAATATTTTTGCAGCTTGCCCCATAAATTTGTCCGTTCGATATAGGATGCAAATATTGTTACTGCCAACCCATATTGGCCGGAATATGACAGTGTTAGGTGTCCAAGGTTTGCCAGAAATCGTGTCCTTAGTGAAGAGATAAGAGGAA
>NZ_KB905632.1 GCF_000380965.1 Paenibacillus ginsengihumi DSM 21568
CTACGGTCTGTTTTTACCTGATCGCCTGCCCGTTTCGGAATAAGGGAAGGCGCGATGACTTCACAAGCTGCCCCCATCGATTGAATCCAGCGGTACAATTCGTACCCGGTCGGCCCGGCTTCATAACAAAACGAAAGGGTGCTCGGATCTCCCAACTGTTTAATTAATTTCCGAATTGCCTCAGGTTTGTGAGGAATAGCTCCAAGATAACGAGGGGCTTCTCGACCGCTATCTGCCACCGCTACAGCAATTTTTTCTTTCGATACATCTAAACCAATGAATTTTGTGGCATACTTCATAAGTAACAGCTCCTTTTGCTTAGTAGCTCTGAAAATGTGTCCTACACTCACATTTTTAACCTACGATCGCTAGCAAATACGGAGCTGTTTTACGTTCATGTTAACTTATCAGAGCTCATTGGGCCATTTTGGGAGAAATAAGATCATTCTTCATTCTTATTTTGCTTGGAAGATTAGGCTGGACTGGATTCGGACGATCCGGTCTTCGATCTGCTAGTCTATTCAAAACAAAAATCCGCAGCAAGTGCGGATTCATTGGGTCACGGTTGATAATCTCTCTAACGGAAATCGATAAGGCGGAGTCACAGCGAAATGCCGATGATTAACGGTCAACGTTGGCGTCGGGAGCTTTATCCGCTACAAGATTCAAGACGATGTTATGTTCAAGCAACGCCTTTAGCCCGCAGAGCACCATCGTGTATCCTCCCATATCGTCAACGGCTCTAGTTACGATCTCATCTCCGTTTCCAGTATAGCCCGAGCTTGTAATCGCAACAAAGGTTTCGTTATCCGCTCGGGGAGTAAATATCCACTCGGTCTCGGTGCTGTCCGACCATTCGATGCGGATCCGCTTGTTTTCTTCGAGTTCTTTGACATAAACGTCATCGGAAACGCCATACATCTCCCAATCCCATTTGACACGACGGCCCGCTTCCAATCTGCCGCTGCTTTTTGTGAACCAAAATTTTGTCGTTATCGCCGGGTTGGCAAAAGCCTCAAAAACCTCTTCAACAGGTTTTCTAATGAGCATTCCCGCTTTAACAACGGGGATATGACTCAGCGTTGTCATCCCTGAACCGCGCTTTCGTCCATGTATATGAGCTCCCAAATATGACCGTCCAAATCCTGGAAGCTGCAGCTGTACATGAAGCCGTGATCGACCGGATCGTACGCCTTGCCGCCGGCAGCCTGCACTTTCCGGATCAATTCGTCGACCTCCTCCCGGCTCGCAGCCGACAATCCGACAAGTACTTCCGTGCTTTTGGTCGCATCGGCGATTTCGGTTTTGATGAAGCCCTTGAAAAAGGGCTCGATCAGCAGCATCGCATAAATATTTTCCCCAATGATCATGCAGGTGGCATTCTCGTCGGTAAATTGCGGATTGAAATCAAACCCGAGCCTGGAAAAGAAGTCGATCGAGCGATTGAGGTCCTTTACGGGCAAATTGACGAAAATTTGTTTGGATTGATATCCCATCTTAAATTCCCCTTTGTCAAAAGATTATCGAGAGTCTCACGGTGGCTTACATTGATTATGCTACCATATTACCCGCTTTCCGATTTCTTCTCGATTGCGGTCCTTGCCAGGAAGCGGCATCACTTAGCGTACGATACATAACCTTTTTCGTTTGGGAGATACTGCATTCTGAGGGGGGAATGGACATGACTCGAGAAACGCCGTTTGCGCCGCAGCTGCAGACGAATATCGAGCATATTCGGTTGCTCATGGGAGAGAGCACCGATTTTGTCGTCCGCGAAATTGCGATTTCCTGCAGCAAGCGCGCCGTGCTGTTTTATTTGGACGGGATGATCGACAAGCCGACGCTGCAGGATCATTTGCTCGCTCCGCTGCAAGAGCGGCGGCACGGGGATGAGTTTTCCCTGAGCGAATTGAAGGACTGCATTCTGAATGCGGGCGAGGTCAGTTTTGTCTTCAGTATTGAGGACGGTTTGCAGCGGGTTTTGTCCGGCAGCGTGCTGGTCGTCCTGGACGGAGCTGAGGAAGGCATCTCGGTCGCTATGCCGGGATGGGAAGATCGCGATATTACGGAGCCGAAGCTGCAGACGGTCATTCGCGGGCCGCAGGATTCGTTTACCGAAACGATTCGCACGAATACGACGTTAGTCCGCCGCAGAATCAAGGATATTCGGCTGCGGTTAACGACGGTGCAGGTAGGCGCCGAGACCAAAACGGACGTGGCGATTATGTACATTCAAGGCGTCGCGAACGATGAGATGGTGCGGCAAACGCTGGAGAAGCTAAACCGCATCCGGGAAAACCGGGTGCTTGAAGGAGAATACCTGGAGGAAAATCTTCGCGAGGGCAAGATTCAGACGATTTTCCCGCTGTTCTACAATACCGATCGGCCCGATTCGATTGCCGCAGGCATTATGGAAGGCAAGATCGCCATCTTTATTGACGGGACCCCTTTCGTCCTGCTCGCACCGGCGCTCTTCGTCGACTTTATCCAATCGGCAGAGGACTATTATCAATCGTATTTATACAGCAATTTCATCCGCATATTGAGGTATATCGCCTTATTCATCTGTTTGCTGGCACCTGCTATCTATATCGCGTTAACGACATTCCACCAGGATATGTTTCCAACCGTTCTGCTGCTAAATCTTGCGGCGCAGCGGGAAGGCGTTCCGTTCCCGGCATTTGTGGAAGCGCTCATTATGGAGGTTACCTTCGAAATATTGCGGGAAGCAGGAATTCGCATGCCTCGGACCATCGGTCAGGCCGTTTCGATTGTCGGTACGATCGTCATCGGTCAAGCTGCCGTCGAGGCGAGCATCGTATCGGCGGTGATGGTCATCGTCGTCTCCATCACGGCCATCTCAAGCTTTGTGATCCCTTCTTATTCCATGTCGATTGCCATACGCCTGCTGCGATTTATTTTCATGGGTTTGGCTGCCGTGTTCGGCATCTACGGGCTGACGATCGGCATGATCCTGCTCATTATCCATCTATGCAGTTTGCATTCGTTCGGCGTACCTTACACGAGCCCGGTCGCGCCGTTCAACGCAAGCAAGGAGCGCGACGCGATCCTCCGGTTTCCTTACGGACGCCGATGACGAACGAACCTTCGTCATCGGTCGTCACCTTCGGTACTGAAAATTTGCTGACGGTCATCATCAAATGATCAGGATGGATCGCGGCGGAATGCGAACTAAACCTGTCCGGATGGGGGAAATTAGCGATGAACAGAAACGGAAAACGGCTGCTGTCCTTGCTGCTATGGATCATGCTCGCCATTGCTGCCAGCGGCTGCTGGAACCGGCGCGAGCTGAACGAGCTGTCCGTTGTGCTGGCCATGGGCATCGATCAGGTCGGCGACCAATACGAAATCAGCTTGCAGACGGTCGACCCTTCCCAAATGGGGCGCAACCGAAAAACGGAACGGTCGCCGACAACCGTCTATTCGGAGCGCGCGCCGACGTTGTTCGAGGCGATTCGCAAGATCACGACCAAGGCGTCGCGCAGAATGTACGGCTCTCATCTGCACTTGCTGCTGTTCGACGAAAACGTCGCCAGGGCGGGAATCCGAAGGACGCTCGATCTGATGTTGCGGGATCATGAGGTCAAGGCCCGATTTTCACGTGGCCGTCGTCAAGAATCGCAAGGCCAAAGAAGTGCTCGCAATGATCACACCTACCGAGGTGCTGCCCGGAATGGAATTGTACAAGTCATTGCGCGCCTCGCAAAAAACGTGGGCCCCCACCGCATCCGTCAGCGCTAAGGAACTGATGAAAATGCTGTTAAAAAAAGGCGTTGATCCTGTATTAACCGGACTGACCTTGACCGGAAATCGGGAAAAAGGGGGGCTGCCGGATAATGCAAGGCGGCCTGATCCGTATGAGATTTATCAATATACCGGCATCGGCGTGTTCCGGGACGACCGCCTCGTCGGTTGGTTAAATGATACTGAAAGCAAAGCCTATAATTATATCACAAACCATATCTACAGTACGGTGCTCACCGTGCCGTGTCCTCATGCGCCGGGTAATTTCGTCGTGGAGGTCACCAAGTCGAAAATAAAGATCGAGCCCCGCATTGTCGACGGGGAGCCTCGCATTCGCCTCGTTGCGGATACGGAAGGCAATATTGCGGAGGTGGCGTGCGCAGCCGATTTGAAGAATCAAGAGACCTTCAACGACTTGGAACAGGCCGTCATGAAGTTAACGAAAAGTCGGCTGCTAAATGGAATACAACGAGTGCAGAAGCAGTACGCGTCAGACATATTCGGATTCGGCGAAGCGTTTCACCGGAAATATCCGAAGCAGTGGCATCAGTGGAAAGACGACTGGAATCGGCAGTTTCAGAAGCTCCCTGTCGAGATCGAGCAGAAATATCGGCTGCTGCATTTCGGCCGCATGATTAACCCGACAGACGATCATGTCAAACAGGAGGAGCAATAACGTTGCTCATCGTCATTCTTGCCATCCTGCTGCTTGTATTCTTCATCGAGATCCGCCGGCAGAAGCGGCTTAAGCAATACCGCGACATGGGTGCCAACGCCTTCCTGACCGCCATCGGCTTCGGAGCGGGCCTCTTATTTTTGTTCGGCGTCCCTTTGCCCAGCCCTCTGTATGCGATCCAAGCGCTGTTTCAACCGGCCAGTCGATGGATCGAGAAACTGTTATCGTAATCGGAGGTTCTGCTGATGAATGAAATGTTTACGGGCCGGCAGGCTACGCTGTGGTTTATTTTATACTTGATCGGGAACGGATTTTTGCTGCTCCCTTCGGTGCTGGCCGCCACAGCGAAGCAGGACGTCTGGCTGTCGGTGCTCCTGGCCATCGGGTTTCAAATGGCGCTAGTTCCGATGTATATTGCCATCTCCAAGCAGATGCAGGGGAAGTCGATGGCCATTCATCTTCAGACCCTATTCGGGCGGCGGGTTGGCGGACTTGCCGCCATTGCGTTCGTGCTGCTTGTCCCTTACCTGAACTTGGTGATCACGCTCAGGCATTTGGACGACTTTATTCAAACGACGATGATGCCGGAGACGCCGAGCGAAGCGATCTATACATTCATGTTCGTCGCCGTCTATTATGCCATCCGCTCCGGCGCCGCAGTCATCGGGCGATCCGTCGAAATCTTGTTCTTCGTTATCCCGCTGCTGTATGCGCTTGTGACGTTTGCACTGGTATCGAAGCTCGATTATAACAATCTGCTTCCCATGCTTGAATACGGCTGGAAGCCTGTTATCCGCGGCTCGTTTCCTATCTTTGCTTTTCCGTTTATGGAAACGGTGCTGTTTTTGTTCTTGAAGAATCGCATGAAAAACCCGGATCTATGGAAGAGGTCTGTCGTATGGAGCATTCTGATCAGCGGGGCCATGTACTTGATTATGTTCGTGAATACGACCGCGGTGCTCGGACAAGAAGCCATGTCGAATTTAACGTATGCCAGCTATTTTGTCGTGCGGACGATCAGCATCGCCGATTTTATCGAACGGTTCGAAATCGCCGTCACGATTTTCTGGTATATTTCGATCTTTTACCGGCTAGTCCTGCTGATGTATATCACCGTGCACGTAACCGCCGATGTTGTGCGGCTGCAGAACCCTTCCGCCCTGCTCGTTCCGCTGATGGTCATCGCGCTTGTTATGGCCCGCTCGATATGGCCGGATACTTCGTTCTTGTTCGAGATGTTCCGCATCTGGCCTTACTATGCCGCCTGTTACGGAATCGCCTTCCCGCTCCTGCTGTGGTTAATGGGCTGCTTCAAAAGCCGGGTCAATCGTCAAAGCGCAAGCGTCCAGGCAAGCAGCGATTGACGGCCCAACCGGCAGGTTACCGTTTGTCCGTGTGCCGTCGCGAGCGGCTGAGAAACCGCTGCATCAGCAAGGGAAGGGAAATCAGGATCGGCGGATCGTCCACCCGAGGAAGGTGAAGCATCGCTTCCTGGTACGGCACGGCATGCTGCGGCCCGACGATGATCGGCTTCTTCGACCGGGTACGCAGCGTGGTATAAGGAAGCATGAAATCCGTCGCTTTCATATCCCAGGAAACCGATGTGGCCATCAGGTAATAGACACCCGGCTTGACCCCCGTAAAACAAAATTCCCCAAGCGAGGAAAGCACCGTGCCATATAAAGGCAGCCGTTCGGGAATCGGCTTGGCGAACAGCCCGACGAAGATGATGCCTTCAAAAGGAATTTCTGCCCGCATGCATCCTGCGACGACGCCGCTGCTTATGGAAGCCGCCGGCCTGCCCCAGTCGCCGAGCCGCTGCAGGGAGCGAAGCGCGTCGTCCGCCTGCTGCGACTGCCCCCGAAAGACGGCCGGCGTGACGCCGACCCGTTCGGTGAACCGGGTCGTGAAGGTGCCCAGGCTTTGCTGACCGATCTCCAGCGCGATGTCGCGGACGCTCAAATTCGTGTGCAGCAGCAGGTCCTTGGCCCTCTGCAGCCGCATTGCCGATACGTAATACAATGGGCTCAGACCGGTTCTTTCCTTAAAGATGCGAGTGAAATGATAAGGACTGTATGCCGCGTACCGGGCCAATCGCGACAGCGGAAGCGGCTCGTAAATATTTTGGTGAATATACTTGATCACTTCATCGATTTCGGAATAGCGGTCTGCCATCATTGGATTAACGTCCTCCATCCGTAACTTTATGCTTCGCGCAGGATTGTCAAAAGCCGTTCCATCCGCTAAAATGATCAACACGAACCCAGAACAATCGTTCGCGTATATCATATCACATTCTTTTTGAGGAGGGAACCGTTTACTTTTATTTTACAAAATGATTTTTGTCCGGTTTGCCGGGGCACGCGCCTGTCCGAAAGATGACAGCACGCTGTCAACATTGTCCATTTATAATGGAACGGTTCACCGGAAAGAACAATTATACCGAAACTATACCGAAATGTTCGAATTGATACCGGAAACCGATTCGAATATAATACCAAGGTATAGATAAAGGAGGAGAGAAACGTGAATACCGCTGGAGCTGCTGCTACTTCGGCCCCCCGCGAGATCGGGGAAGTCAAGCGACTTCCGATTCTGATCTCGCTGCTTATCGGGGCTTTTTTCTCGATTTTGAACGAAACATTGCTGAACATCGCGTTTCCCGAGCTCGTGCTCGAGCTGAACGTCTCGCCTACAACGCTTCAATGGCTGGCAACCGCCTATATGCTCGTTGTCGGCGTCCTCGTCCCTGCATCGGCGCTTCTCGTGCAATGGTTCACGACAAGACAGATGTTCCTCGGCGCGATGACGCTGTTCACGGTGGGTACCTTGGTATGCGGCACTGCGCCGCAATTTGCCTTTCTGCTGCTCGGCCGCGTGCTGCAGGCGGCAGGAACCGGGCTATTGCTGCCGGTTATGATGAATACGATTCTGGTGCTGTACCCGCCGGAAAAACGGGGGGCGGCGATGGGAACGATCGGACTGGTGATCATGTTCGCGCCGGCCATCGGACCGACGCTGTCCGGGCTGATCCTGAATTATTTCGATTGGCGCTGGCTGTTCTACCTGGTGCTGCCGTTCGCCGTCTTTTCCATCGCGTTCGCTGCGATCTACTTGAAAAATGTGACGGAGCCGACCAGGCCTAAAGTCGACTGGACCTCGATCATTCTGTCCACGATCGGTTTCGGCGGCCTCGTATACGGCTTCAGCAGTTCGGGCGAGGGACATGCCGGCTGGTCCAGTCCGCAAGTTTACGGCACGGTAATCGTCGGCGGCATTTCCCTGCTGCTGTTCGTGCTGCGGCAATTCCGGGTTCGCGAGCCTCTGATGGATCTGAGGGCGTTCCGCTTCCCGATGTTCGCACTTACAACGATTATGCTCATCATTATGATGATGACCCTGTTCTCGACGATCGCCCTGCTGCCGTTCCTGTTTCAGGGCGCGCTGGGACTTACCGTATTCGCTTCGGGACTGCTGCTGCTTCCGGGCAGCCTGCTGAACGGATTGATTTCGCCTCTTATGGGGCGGCTGTTCGACAAGTTCGGCCCGAGAGCGATGGTCATTCCCGGAACGGCCTGTCTGACCGTTATTATGTGGATTTTTACGCGGGTGAACGAGACGACGCCCCTGCCGGTCTTTCTTGTCCTGCACATTGTCATGATGATCTGTATTTCGATGATCATGATGCCGACGCAGACGAACGGCCTGAATCAGCTGCCGCCCCGGTACTATCCGCACGGCACCGCGATTCTGAACACGCTGCAGCAAGTCGCCGGCGCGATTGGCGTCGCGTTCTTCATCGGCATTATGACCTCGGGTCAGAACCGATTCCTGGCCAGCTCCCCGAATCCGGAAGCCAAAGATCAAATCGCCCAGGCTACCGTCCTTGGCGTGCATAATGCGTTTCTGTTCGGCTTCGGCTTTGCTGTGATCGCTTTTGTGCTCGCCCTGTTCATCAAGCGGACGCATGCGCCGAAGGAGTAAATTTTGTTAAATCTTATGTAAAAATCATGCAAGGACGAGCGACCGCTTTATTAGCGGTCGTTTTTCTTGAGATATGTCCGGGCTGGTGCCTTTGCCCTAGGCTGGGTTCTATGCCTCAGACTTGAGCCACATGCCCCAGCTGGAGCCACGTGCCCCAGGCTGCTGTGGCGCTGTCGAGCCGATCCCGCGTGCCTCCCATTCGAGCCCTCATGCGCTCTCATCGGCGGATCAGGCAAGATTAGGCCGTGACGTTAAGAATACCGCTCCATGACTTGGGTCACGTCACAAGCGATTTCGCGTTTTAGGAGGCCGTTACCACTACTCAAGCCGCAAGCAAGGCATGGACTTAAAGCATCAATCGTGCCAGCGCGGCATGCAAAAAGCCGGCCGAGAACGAAAAGCGGACCTGGCTGGAACCTTTCGGATCACCCTATCATCTCTAACGCTTGCGACAAACGCTATTTTGATAAAACGCGCCCTGTTAAAAATGTAACGAAACGAAGTAGCGCTATTTGGTCAGAAACGCTGATTCTGGCAACCAAAAATGCGGAATAAGGCTGCTCGCAAGCGTTAGAATGCCAAAACGATCATTTGGAGCGAAATAAGCTCTGTGGCAAGCGTTAGCTATAGCCAGACAGCAAGCGAAGGCTTGCGAAGCGAGCATTTCCCGCCTATTGCCTTGGCTGCGACCCGAGAGTGAGCCGCAGTTTATGACCGGGTTCGCCCGCCGACTTCGTAAAAGGGCTGTTTTCATTCAAGTCTCATCTCGGGCGGCGGCAATCGTAAACGTCACGACGGCTCCGCCGCCCTCCGCATTGCCGGCTTGAATCTGCCCTCCGTGGCTTTCGACAAGCCGCCTGGCAATGTAAAGACCGAGCCCGGAATGGCCCTCCGCCTGCCCCCGCGCCTTGTCAGCACGGTAAAACCGCTCGAACACCTTGTCCTCCTCCCCGGGCGCGAACCCGGGACCGGTATCCCGAATCCGAAAGCAGAGCTGCCGTCCGGACGCTTTCAACCCCACTTCGATCCGGCCGCCGGCAGGAGTATACGAGATGCTGTTGGAAAGAATATTGGCGAGAATGCGCTCCAGCTTCTCCGAATCAATCAGATACGTTCCCGGACTCCCTTCCGGTTGAAAGAAAATGCGTATTTCCTTGCTGCCTGCCGCCGGCTCGAACTGTTTAACCAGCTTCTCAGTCCAGGCGGCGGGCTCGAGGGGCGAGACCTGCAGCCGCCCTTCGAAGCTCTCCAGCTCGGCGCTGTATTGCAGCTGGCGCACGAGTCCGGCGCTTTTGCGGGCGTTGTCGCGAATGACCGTCAAATACCGGCGCCGCTTGTCTTCGGAAGCCCCGGATTCGAGCAGCGCCTCGGCATACCCCGAGATGATCGATATCGGCGTTTTCAAATCATGGGCCAGCGCTTCGATCATTTCGGTCTTCTCCCGCTCCAGTTCCCACTGCGCGGACAGCGATGAGCGCAGCTCGCCCTGCATTTGAACGAACGCCGCGCACAACTGCCCCAGCTCATTATCGGCGCGGTAGTCGATCGTAAAATCGAGATCTTTGCCCGCGATTTTGCGCGACGCCTGCATCAGCATCCGGAGCGGCTCGTTAATGCGACGGGCAAGCTTTTTGGCGAAGAGCAGCGTAAACAGAAGGATGTAAAAAAACGGGGACAGCAGCACAGCAGCATACACGGCGGCCAACCATTCCCGCCCTTCGGCATAGGTTGGACTCAGCATGTAGGACAGCAGCACGGCCGCTGAAATTTGCCCGGCCGCATCGACGATCGGCACTGTCAGCACATACCGACCGCGGTGGACAGTCAGCGTATTCAGCCCGTCATACAGCTGCTGTCTTCCCTCAAAGACCGGTTCACGCAGGGTGCCGTACAAATAATTCCCGTCGCTGTCAACCACCTGATAGAGAATCCCGCTTTCAGGCACCTGCTGCTCCAGCGCCTCCTTCGCGGCCGGGTCGAGCAGGCGTGTATTCTCCTGGCGGATGTACGCCCGAATGTCAGGAAGCTGCTTTTCGTAATAGTTGGCCGGATAGACGCTAGAGTATTCCAAGCGGATAAACAGCAGCGCTCCGAGCACGTAAGTGGCCGCGGTGGCCAGCAGACTGAGCAGCAAGATCAGGGCAAAGCCAAGGACAAACTGCGATTTCAGCGACCAATGAGCGATTTTCTTCATAGCTGCCCCTTATTCCATTTGTAGCCGATGCCCCAAACCGTCTGTATATACTCTCCGCTCGGGTCGGCTGCGGCCAGCTTGGCCCGAATTTTCTTAATATGCTCGACGACGGTCGAGGAATCGCCCTCCGCATCCCAGCCCCAGATCCGCTCGTACATCTGCTCGCGGGAAAAAACTTGCCCGGGGTGCAGTGCCAGCAGCTCGACGATCTCGTATTCCCTCCGGGTGAGCGGGACCGGCTCTCCGCGTACCGCGACCGCCATTCCCTTAAGGTCGAGCTGCAAATGGCGAAAGCGAAGCCGAGTCTCCGCGCCGCTCTGTTCGCCGCCGGCTCCGGCGCGCTGTCTCGCCCGCTCCTCCCTTCGCAGGTTAGCCTCAATGCGGGCGAGAAATTCCCGCAAGCCGAAGGGCTTCACGATATAATCGTCGCCTCCCAGCGAGAAGCCTTTGACCCGATCGTTTTCCGACTGTCTGGCGCTGACGAAGAGGATCGGACACGTTACCGTATCGCGTATCGCCCGGCATACGTCGAAGCCGTCCCGCCCCGGCATCATGATGTCCAATATGACCAAATCGGGCTGCGAGCGTGCCAGCTCGATGCCACGCTCCCCGTCGTAAGCAGCCAGCACGCGGTGCCCCTTGGCCGTCAGCTCATCCGACAGCAATTCCACCATGTCCCGTTCGTCGTCTACGATCAAAATCGTACTCATCCTAACCTCCGCCATCTATTCGTAAGCTTTGCGTCCTTCCCATCTCATGAACCATATTGTACCGAAGATCGAGACGATGATAAACAAAGCGGCGGCGAGCAGCAGCCCGCCGTCAACCTCCTGTCCGTAGCGCTCGAGAAGAGCGGCTTTCGGCCCCTGCCGAAACTCCGGTAGACGCGCCACCAGCGGATACAGCGACAGCCTGACGGGCCAGGCCCAAGGGATGAACATCCAGATCCGGTCGCCAATCGCTGTGGCGCCCATGATCGCGGCCACGAGAAATCCCGCTCCGCCGACAGCGGCCGAAGCGCCCATCCCGAAGGCCAGCGCGAGCCATAAGTGCAGCGCGCACAGCGCCAGCGAGCCCGCTGTCGCGTAAGCGGCGCCGGTCAGAAACAGAGAGGCATCGGCGCCGGCGACGCCGAGCAGCGCCTCCATGCCGAAGACCGTCAGCAGCGCGGCAGCGAAGATGCCGCAGCCGACCGGCAGCGCGAGCATCAGCAGCTTGCCCGCGAAGCTCAGCGCCCGGGGCTGCTGCCGGCCCAAAAGCGCGCCGAAGCGGCCGGCCTGCTCCTCCTGCATGGCGATCAGCCCGGCCAACAGCCCGACCGCCAGCGGCAGCGCCGCCGCGACCAATTGAAAGAACGCGTCGTACATCGCGTTCGCCAGGCCCGGCGCAGGCGACCGGCCTGAGAAATACCACAGCAGGATGCCCGCGGCCAGCGGAGGCGCGCCGAACACGAGCCACCGGTAACCGGTGCGTTTGGTCATGAGCCAGTCGGCGCGAAGAATACGCAGCAGCGTCATCGTTTAGCGCACCTCCCTGCGAGCGTAACATATGGCGGTCAACAGCAAGGAGACGGCCAGAAAGGCGAGTGCCAGCCCGATCGCAAGCGGAATGACGGATCGGTCGAACAGCGGATCGCCGGCTGGCAGCGGAACGCCGTTCGGATGAACCCCAATGAGCGGGGCCATCGCCCGGGTCGGCCAGCTCCACGGGACCGCCAGCCAATGCGGCCTCGGCGCCGACAGGACGCCCGCGAACAGGCCGGCCAGGCCGAGCAGGAGCGAGAGCGCCGTCCCTTTCCAGGCCGCGGCCAGCAACTGCAGCGGTATCAGCGCTGTCGACAGCACCCAGACGGCTGCGCTCGCTACGAGGATGCGGCCCAGAGGCGCCGGCCCTTCGGCGATGAGCAGCCCTGCAAGCAGCGTCGAGAAGACGAGCATCGCGGAGGATAGCAGCGTATGCCCGGCCAGGACAGCCGCCTTGGCCAGCCACAGGAGACGGGGCGAAACCGGCCGCGCCCGCAGGCTGCGCTCGGCGCCCGACTTTCGCTCCCGGGCTTCCGTCAGCGCGCACAGAAGCGCGGTCCCAAGCGGCACGAACAGCACCGACCACCAGTTAAACACCATGGCCAGCAGCGCCTCCCAGGTGCTGAGCTGACCGTCCGGCATCAGCATTTTGACGGCGATGGCATAGAGAACAAAAAATAGCGGGGCGCCGATGACCAGCTTCCTGGCAAAGGTGCGCCTCGATTTCAGGACTTCGGCCTGAAGCAGGTTAAGCATGGCGCGCTCCTCCTTCCGCTTGCCGCTCGCGTACGACTTCCATAAACAAAGCTTCCAGGTCGGTCCCGCGCCGGTTCGCGCCCTCGTACAGCAGCCGCCCTTCGCTAATAATGCCGATATCGTCGGCTGTTTGCTCCACTTCGCTCAAAATATGGCTCGACAGGATCACCGTGATGCCCCGCGCCGGAAAGGAGCGGATCAGCTCGCGCAGTTCCTGGATGCCGAGCGGATCGAGCCCGTTCGTCGGCTCATCCAAAATCAGCAGCCGCGGGCTATGCACAAGCGCAATGGCGATGCCCAGCCTCTGCCGCATGCCCAGCGAGAACTGGGATGCCTTTTTCCTGCCGGTATTCGTCAGGTCGACGGTCTCAAGCGCGCTCCGAATCGCGGACTCGGGCAGCTTCAGCAGGCGGGCGTGGACCAGCAAATTTTCGCGTGCCGTCAAGTTGCCGTACAGCGCCGGAGCTTCGATCAGCGCTCCGATCTCGCCCAGGCAGTCGCGGGTCCATGGCTTGCCGTTCATGCGGATTTCGCCGGAAGAAGGCCGCAGCAGTCCAGCGATCATCTTCAGCGTCGTCGTTTTGCCGGCTCCATTGGGCCCCAGCAAGCCGTACACCGTTCCCTCGCGGACATGAAGCGAGACGCCGGATACGGCGGCTTGCTTGCCGAAGCGTTTTTCCAAATTCACCGTGCGTAAAATGTCATTCATTGCTATCATCCTCTGTCGGTATTCCGGGAGAACGTCCCCCTACGCTGGAGAGCTTATCAAGCAATTATAAAGAATCGATAAAGATCGCTGCGTACAAGCCAAAAAAACAAACCGCCGGCCCTTCGCCCCATCGCGAAACAGGCCAAGCGGTATGAACGGACAGCTTTCGCAACTGCCGCGCCGCGTTCATCTTCCATACTCTTCAAGAAAAAACTACTCCTCCGCTCAAAGCTTGTTCCGCTGATCGGTCTGCAGCGCACGATACGCCTTCATGAACGGGTCCGGACCGATTTTGACCGTGTACGAATAGACACCCCGCTTCGTGTGCAAGTACAATATTCCGCCCTCCGCGCCCATTCTGCGAAATGACATATCGAACACATCGTTAAGCGAAAACTCCCTGCGCCAGGTGACAATTTTGTCGGGGTACAAATACATGGCGCGCTCGCTGACGACCGACTGCTGTTCAATGCCCGTTATTTCCCGCTCCACTTTGTAATACGGCTGTACCGCGATCCAATCCATGAGCTGACTCGGCCCCCTCCCGTGCTAATTCTTGCTATCAGTATAAACGAATCAGCCCGGAAATAAAAAGCAACTGCCCTGCCGAGCTCTGTCGCTTGTGATGAATGAAGGCTGCGAGCGAGCTCGGCATCGAGATCCGCGTCAGCCAGATGACGCACTGCCGGGACGCGCAGGGCGCGCCTTCCGCTTACGGCACTTTTCAAGTCATATACAACGGCAAGCTGCTGACCTATCACCCAATGACCAAAAGAGAACTGCTCAAGCTGCTTCAAGAAGCCAGGTAAGTTTCCGGATGATTCGGCTTCATTCCTTTCGTTGCTCCGCATAAGCAGGCTGCAGGAAAGGGCCCCTTACAGGACAAGCCAGCGGGCCCGCTTGCTGACTTGTTCTAATTTCACCGGGCGGCCTCTCCCGTCTGAAACTGCTTTCTCGCCCATTCCGCATACGACGGATGGGTTTGCAGCAGCTGCTCGTGCGTGCCGATGCCAGTCACCCTGCCGTACTCCAGCACGACGATCTGGTCCGCCTCGACGACCGTCGACAGCCGGTGGGCGATAACGATCGTCGTCCGGTCGACCATCAAATTCGCCAGCGCCTTCTGCACCTCATGCTCGGAGTTGCTGTCCAGGCTGGCTGTCGCTTCGTCGAGCAGCAGAATATCGGGCTTGCGGAGCAGCGCCCGGGCGATCGCGATCCGCTGCCGCTGGCCTCCCGACAGCTGAATGCCCCGCTCCCCGACATCGGTATCGTAGCCCCGCGGCAGCGAGCTAATAAAGTCGTGGGCATACGCCAGCGTGCTCGCCTGGACGATCTCCTCCTCGCTCACTTCGTCTTCCCGGCCGTAGACGATATTTTGCCGAATCGATCCGGTCATGAGCGGACTGTCTTGCGAGACATAGCCGATCTTCCGTCTCCAAGCCGCAAGCGAGAAGCTTTCAATCGGCTCGTCCCCATATCGAATGCAGCCGGAGTCGGGCAAATAGAAGCGTTCCAGCAGCGAGAACACCGTCGTCTTGCCGCTGCCGCTCGGACCGACGAGCGCCGTCACCTTGCGGGCGGGGATCGTCAGGTCGACGTTCTGCAGAATAGGCTCCCCCGGATGATAGGAAAACGTCACGTTCTTAAACGTTACATCCTTCAGCCCGCTTGGTGCCGGAAGGTCGGGCGCATCACTCTCGGGGGCCATCTCCAGAATCAGCCGCAGCCGCTCCGTCGCCCCCATCACCTTTTGCAAATGCGAATAGAAGGTGGCGAACTGGCTGAACGGGAACATGATCTGGAACAGCAGCAGGATGAACGACACGAGCTCCCCGGCACTCAAGGCGCCCGACGAGACGCGCAGCCCGCCATAGCCGATAATGACGACAAGCAGCACGATCATCGCCATCGTCATGAGCGGCGCAAGAATCGCGTTGATTTTCGCCTCTTTGATCCCGAACCGGTACAGGCTGTCGATATGAGCCTGTCCGCCAAGCTCCTCTCTCCGCTCGGCATTCGACGCTTTGACCAGCCGGATTTCGCCGATGACTTGAGTCAGCTGAACGGCCAGCTTCGCCAGCTCCTCCTGCATGCTGAGCGAAATTTTGAACATTTTGTCGCCGATCGGCATGATGATCGCAAACGACAGCGGAACGGCGACCAGAATCACCAGCGTCATTTGCCAATCGATATAAAACAGAATGGCCACCGCCCCGATCACCGTCAGCAAATTCGAGCAGAACGAGATCAGATGATCGGTGATCAGTGTCTTAATCTCGTTCGTATCATTCGTAATCCGGCTCATCGTATCGGCCGAGCGGTGCTTGTCGAAGAACGGGACGGGCAGCGACAGCACCCGGCTCCACAGCTGCTTGCGGAGCTTGCTCACCATCTTGTTGCCGGCATGCGCCAGCATAAAATAAGAGACGCCGCTCGTTATCGCCTGCACGACGAATACGCCGATCAACAGCGCGATCGTCCCGGCTTGGAACGACCCGCCGCCGAAATTGTCAATCAGATTGCCGGTCATCAGCGGCACGACCAGCCCGAGCACCGAAGCGACCAGACTGAGCGCGATCGCTGCGGCGATCAGCAGCTTCGGGATGCCGCTCATGCGCAGCACAAATATCAAATAGCGGATCGTAGCCTTTTGCAACGGCGCTTTTCCTTCTTCCTCCGGCATAGGCATATTCGTTCCGCCTTTTTGCGATACTGTCATGCCAATCCCCCTTTTTTCTTCCGAAAAATGTAGCGGTCTCCTTCGGCCCGTTCGCCCATCGGTTCATGGACCGCGGATAACGCGCCAGTCAATGAAAGATTCGTTCGCCAACATACGGCTATTCCCCGAACCAAGCTTCCCTGTCTTTACGTAAAAAAGCTCCCGTATACGACGCACCGACCGCTGCGACCTCCTTCCGGCGTTCCGGCGGCAACGACAGCTTCTCCCGCTTCCCCTCCTTCGGGCCCTGAATCGATCGCCCAATCAGTATTACGAATCAGCCCGAGATGATGTTCCACCAAAATGACGGTATTTCCCGCATCAACCAACCGGTGCAGCAGAACGAGCAGCCGCTTGACGTCGCCCGGATGAAGGCCGGTCGACGGCACGTCGAGCAAATAAAGCGTATGCTGCCTGGACGGCCTGCTCAAAGCTCCTTGGCCAGCTTGATTCGCTGTCCTCTTTGCTGCCCGACAAGGTGCCGGCGGACCGGCCCCATTTCAAGTAGCCGAGTCCGTCCTCGGCCAGACGCGCGGCATCCACAACTTGTATCGGCTGCTTCAGGCGACGGGCTTGATGAGGCGTCCACACAATATCAGCCCTCCATCATCTCTAACACTTGTGACAAACGCTATTTTGCTGAAACGTAACCTTGTAGAAATGTAACGAAACGGGGTAGCACTATTTTGCCCAAAACGCTGAATCCGGTAGCCAAAATTGCCAAATAAGGCTTCTCGCTTGCTATACAATTTCAAATCGAGCGTTTCGAGTGAAATAAGCTCTCTGGCAAGCGTTAGCTAAAGCCAACCGCCAGGCGAAGGCTTGCGAAGTGAGCAATCTGTCTTTGTCCGCGATCCAGCAGCGAGCAATCCATTCCCGGCAGCTCGTTTCGCCGACCGCGAATGCCGGTGATGATCGCCGGCCGCGATTCATACAGACCTACCCGGGCACATGAGGCGGCGAATCCTGCAAAAAATGCAACATTTTCCTCATTCCTCGCGCTATAGGATAGGAAGGGGATTGTTGTATTTTGTACAACAATTTGGGTTCGATTGGCTTCAAACCCGGGAACAGCGCCCGAATTGTTGCACTTTCTACAACATTGAGCTGTAAATAGGGCTGATCCCTCCGTTTTGTAGAGTGAAGGGCTGGGGGTACCAGCCCCTCCTCATCAAACCGTACGTGAAGTTTTCCCTCATACGGCTTTCCGACGTTCTTCACCTTGGACAGTACGTTTGCCCCAAATTGCGACGGTTTTCAGACCCGCCATCCGAAGTAATTCGAACACATTTACCTGACTGGCTCTCCTCTTCTTGTGTTTTCTGTTCCACCACAGACTTATTCTTCTGCGGATATGCCAGTCCACTTTGGTCAGGAATCGGTTTGCCATGGTCGGGTCTATGCTCGCGTAGTA
>NZ_KB905633.1 GCF_000380965.1 Paenibacillus ginsengihumi DSM 21568
TGCTGATTAGCCATACGACCATTGTGTTTTCCCGCTATATTCTGCTGGCATGGCAGCACCGGCAAAGTACGGATGCTCGCTCGTTCGGCGGCTTGTTTTATGTGTTGTGCGACGAAGTTGGCACGTTGGACTGGGTGATCGCCTTGCAGCAACTGCTCGATCTGATCAACGAAATCGCAACGAAAGCAGGAAAAAAGCTTTCGACTCTGATTCAACGTCAACTCCAGCAATGGATTGCTGCTTTGCCCAGCTACATCAAGGCTTGTTTGCCGATTTCATGCTGCGAAAGTTGAGTTCGTAAGAACTATTTTTTACGAATCCTTCCTGATCCAGGTGAGAAAAGGGAGGGTTTTTTATTTTAAATATGGTATGATTTAATGAAGGGGTTACAATAACAAAGAGACAAAAGCGCGACTGCCGTGCAAGCGGTCATTGGGGGCATCACCATGGAATGGATAGCCGACATCAGCATCCGTGACATTATTGATATAGGAATTGTCAGTTATGTAATTTACAAGCTCATTCTGATCGTGCGCGGCACAAGGGCCATTCAGCTGTTAAAAGGCATTTTCGTGGTGGTCGTCGCCTGGGCGCTCAGCTCCTGGTTCAAGCTCAGCACGCTGCAGTGGATGATGAACCAGATGTTCACCTTCGGTCTTGTGGGGGTCGCGATCATCTTCCAGCCTGAGCTGCGGCGCGCGTTGGAGCAGCTGGGCCGCGGCAAGCTGTTCAGCCGTTCGACGGCGGAGCAGGATCACGAGATCAGCGTGCGGATCAACGAGGTGCTTAAAGCGATTAATTATTTGTCCCGGCGCAAAATCGGCGCGCTGATCGTCTTCGAGCGGGAGACGGGGCTAAGCGATTACATCGAATCCGGCATTGCGATCGAATCGCGTATCAGCTCGGAACTGCTGATCAATATATTCATCCCGAATACGCCGCTGCATGACGGCGCGGTCATTATGCGAAAAGCTCAGCTCATGGCGGCCGGCTGCTATTTGCCGCTGTCGGAGAACCCGTTCATCAGCAAGGAGCTGGGGACGCGGCACCGGGCCGCGATCGGCCTGAGCGAGGTGTCGGATGCCGTCTGCGTGATCGTATCCGAGGAGACCGGACAAGTGTCGATTGCGATGAACGGGCATATTTTGCGGGATATTAAGGACGATGTGCTGCTCGCCAAGCTGATCGAGGAGCTGACGCCGAAATCCAAGAACAAGGAAAAGAACTCCATTTGGAAATGGAGGAAGCGATAGATGGACCAATGGCTGCGCAACACGAATGTCGTCAAGGTCGTCGCTCTGGTTATCGGCATTTTGCTGTGGCTGGTCGTACATATGGAGGACCGGTCGGTTCCCGGTTCCGGCACGAGCGGACTGAACGGGGAGACGATCATCTCTAACGTGGCCGTTACGCCGCGGTACAATACGGAGCAGCTGTATATCGAATCCATCGAGCCGGCGCAAGTATCGGTCATTTTGACCGGCCGCAATTCGAGCATCAAGAAGGCCATGAATTCGGGCAATTACAGCGTGGAGGCGGATTTGACCGCGCTCGGCAAAGGCGAGCACATCCAGGTGCTGACGCCTGTAGGATTTCCTTCCGGGGTTACGGTGAAAATTACGCCTTCGACGGTTCGCGTCGTCCTGGACGAGAAGAAAAACAAGTCGATGCCGGTGAATGTCAAGGTGACGGGCACTCCCGCCGAAGGGCTGAAGGCCGGTCAGCCGGTCGTCAAGCCGAACCGCGTGACAGTTACCGTGCCAAGCAAGCTGTACGATGCGGTCGAGACGGTGAGCGCGGAGGTCAGCGTGGCGAATGCGACCGCAGCGGTATCGAATAAAGCGCGGCTCGTCGCTTATGACAAGAAAGGCAAGCCGCTGGAGATGGCGGAGATTAGTCCGGCGGTAGTCGATGTCGAGGTGCCGGTGACGAGCCCGTTCAAGCTCGTTCCGCTGCAGCTGAAGCTGCTGGGCGAGCCGCCGCCAGGATTTGCGGTCGAGTCGCTGCGGCAAAATCCGGATAAGGTGACGGTGTTCGGCCCTCAGAATGTGCTCGACCCGCTCGAATTCTATGAAGGGCCGCAGGTGGATTTGTCGCAGATGAAGGAGAACAGCGAGCTGACGCTGGACATTCCCGCGCACAGCAAAGAGATGCAGTTGGAGCCGGATCAAGTGACGATATCGGTCACGATCGTACCCTCAGTCTCGCGCACGATTGAGGGGGTACCGATCTCCATCATCGGGCAGAACGACGGGTTTAACACGCAGGTAGTTTCGCCGTCGTCCCGGCTGAATGTGGTCGTCGAGGGTGCGCCGACCATTGTGGGCAAGCTGAAGGCGCAAGATTTGCAGGCGATTCTGGACGTCAGCAATTTGCCGCCGGGACGGCATAGCCTGAAGGTCGCGTGGAATTTGCCGACATTTGTCAAAAAAGCGCCGCAGCAGGAATATACTGTCACGGTGGAAATTAGCGCCAAGCAGGGGCAGCAGACGCCTGCCCCGCCGGCGGAAGAGCCGGCCAGCTCTCCTCCTGCGGAGGAGCCTTCGGCAGCGCCGCCGGGCGATGCGGCGGATACGCCGGCAGCGGGCGACAGCGGCGGGGATGCCGGCGGAGCAGCCGGCGATGCCGATAACGCCGTAGGCGGGCCGGATATCCCGGTTACAGGGGATGCTGACGCGGGCGAGGGGGGAACCGGCGCGGACCCGGGGGGCACAGACGCGCCCGAGCACCCGGCCGATCCGCCTACTTCGGAAGCGGAAGGTTAGCGGTAGGTCCGCCGCCCCGTTTGACCGGCCCGCCCTTTTCGACGATAATAGGCATAGGTTTGCGCCGACAGGCTGCGCCTGCCAGATCAAGTACCTGAGGAGTGGAGAAGGGAAGTTATGGGGAAATATTTTGGAACGGATGGGGTCCGCGGGGTAGCGAATGAAGGCTTGACGCCGGAGCTGGCGTACAAGATCGGCCGCTGCGGAGGCTATGTGCTGGCAGGACAGGCGGAGAAGCCGGTTGTCGTCATCGGCCGCGATACGCGGGTGTCCGGACCGATGCTGGAGGCGGCATTGGTAGCGGGTCTGTTGTCGATCGGCGCCAATGTCATTCGCCTCGGCGTCGTCAGCACTCCGGGAGTCGCTTATTTGACGCGCACGCTCAAGGCCGATGCCGGCGTGATGATCTCTGCCAGCCATAATCCGGTGGAGGATAACGGCATTAAGTTTTTCGGAGCGGACGGCTTCAAGCTGTCCGACGAGACGGAGCTGGAAATCGAACGGCTGATGGATGCGGATATGGATGAGCTGCCACGTCCGGTCGGCGGAGATATCGGCACGGTAATGGATAACGAGCAGGCCAAATTTGATTACATGGACTATTTGCGCTCGACGGTGAAGTCGTCTTTCCAAGGCCTGCGCATTGCGCTGGACTGCGCCAACGGGGCCGCCTATGAGCTTGCTCCGGCATTGTTCAGGGCGCTGGGCGCCGAGGTGATCGCCATCGGAGCGGAGCCGGACGGACGCAACATTAACGAGGCGTGCGGATCGACGCACCCGGAGAAGCTGCAGCAGCTCGTCGTTGAGCGGGGCGCTCACATCGGCCTGGCGTTCGACGGCGATGCAGACCGGCTGATTGCCGTCGACGAGACAGGAGCCGAAGTCGACGGGGATTTCATCCTGAGCATTCTGGGGCATGCGCTGAACCAGGAAGGCCGGCTTAACGGGCAGACGATCGTGACGACCGTGATGAGCAATATCGGCTTCTTCAAGGGCATCGAAGCGCTCGGCATGAAGGCGGCCAAGACTGCGGTAGGCGACCGCTATGTGATGGAGGAGATGCGCCGCGGCGGATTCAATCTGGGCGGGGAGCAGTCCGGCCACGTTATTTTCCTCGACTACAATACGACAGGCGACGGGATGCTCACGGCGATTCAGCTGGTCGATACGATGGTCAAGTCGGGACGGCCGCTCAGCGAGCTCAAGCAAATTATGCGCAAATATCCGCAAACCTTGGTCAATGTGCGGGTCGCCGACAAGTCGAAGCTGAACAACAACGGACCTGTCGAGGAGATCATCCGCAAGGTGGAAGCCGAGCTCGGCGACAACGGCCGGGTGCTGGTGCGTCCTTCCGGCACGGAATCGCTCATCCGCGTCATGGCCGAAGGCCCGGACAAGGATCAGGTCGAAAGCTATGTGCGCCAAATTGCCGAAGTCATCGAACGCGAATTGGTGTAACGTTGAGAACGGGCCTCTTGCAAGATTCATATGATATTTACAAATCCCTGATCGCTTATGGCGTGACGGGGATTTTTTATACAGCGGCCCCATCATGTAAACGGTTTGAAAAATTTTGGGTTGCACTTCATTTGAAAAATGCATAAGATGGGTATGTGTCTAGTCCAGACGAGAAAGGAGGATAGCAGGCAGAAGGAAGCACAAGCGCCAGAGCTTGTTCGTATTTCGGATGAAGTCATCGCTGTGTATCGGTCTTGAAAATGACGGGTTCCGCCATTCGCTTTAGCGGAAGCGGCATTTTCGTACAATATCGTTGACGGCACAGACGAGAGCTGCATGCGGGTACGCGCAAGCTGACGAGGTGAAGGTGTTCGAAGTTTTCGGCGGGGACCTTCCGGTATCGATCCATACCGTTAAGCCGAAGGGCAAAACGTCGGGGCGACCTGGCGGACAAGGATTCGGCAGGATCGCGGCAGCAGCCGTCCGGGATTGGATAGGCAGGCAGCCGCATGATATGAGCAGGGCAGCAGCGAGTCCGGAAGGGACTCTTATTTGAATCTGCCTGTTTATGACTATTGCCATTATCGGGAGGTTATTCACATATGTGCGGTATCGTTGGGTACGTAGGGAAGCGGAATTCCCAGGAAGTGTTGATCGAAGGGCTGAAGAAGCTGGAATACCGCGGATACGATTCCGCCGGCATTGCGGTGTTTACGGAAGGGGGACTGCAGATCCGCAAGTCGAAGGGACGGCTCGCGATTCTGGAATCGCAGCTGCAGCAAGCTCCGCTGAGCGGCGGCATCGGCATCGGCCATACGCGCTGGGCGACTCACGGCAAGCCGTCCGACATCAACTCGCATCCCCATACGGACAACTCGCAGAAGTTTTCCGTGGTGCATAACGGAATTATCGAGAACTATATCGCTCTCAAGGAGGAGCTTCAGGCGCAGGGGCACGTATTCGTCTCGGAGACGGATACCGAGGTCATCTCCCATCTGATCGCCAGCCTCTATGACGGGGATATCGTCAAGGCGGTGCAGCAGGCGGTGAAGCGCATGAAGGGCGCATTCGCCCTGGGCGTGCTGACGGAGTACGAGCCGGAGAAGCTGGTCGCCGTGCGTCTGCAAAGCCCGCTCATCATCGGCGTCGGAGAAGGCGAGAACTTCATCGGCTCCGATATTCCGGCAATCCTCGAATATACGCGCAATGTGTATATTTTGAATGACGGAGAAATGGCGCTTTTGACGAAAGACGGTGTCGAATTGATGACGATCGAGGGGAATTTTATTTCCCGGGAAACATTTCATGTCGATTGGGACATCACGACGGCGGAAAAAGCCGGATTCGATCACTTTATGCTGAAAGAAATTCACGAGCAGCCTAAAGCCTACCGCGATACGATGAGCAGCCGGATCGACGAATCGGGCCGCAAGGTGATCCTGAACGAAGTGAAGATGACGCCGGAGCAGATTCGCGGCATCCGCAATATTCACATCGTCGCCTGCGGCACGGCTTATCACGCCGGTCTTGTCGGCAAGACGGTCATCGAGCATCTGGCTCGCATTCCGGTCGAGACGGATGTCGCTTCCGAATACCGCTACCGCTCGCCGATCATTACGCCGGAGACGCTCGTCATCGTCGTTAGCCAGTCGGGCGAGACGGCCGACACGCTCGCGGCGCTGCGCGAAGCCCGCCGTTGCGGCGCCCGCGTGCTGGCGATCACGAACGTCGTCGGCAGCTCGGTTGCCCGCGAAGCGGACGATGTGATCTTCACCTGGGCCGGGCCGGAAATCGCCGTCGCTTCGACGAAGGCGTACACGTCCCAGCTCATCGCGTTCTATCTGCTCGGCCTGTACTTGGCCCAGACGCTGGAAACGCAGGAGGAAGCTTACATCGCCGAACTGATCGCCGCTATGCAGCAGCTGCCTGGCAAGGTGGAGGCGCTGCTCGCCCAAGCCGAGACCGTCAAGCAGGTAGCCGAGCAGGTAGCCAAGCACGACAATCTGTTCTTCATCGGCCGCGGCCTCGACTACGCGATTGCGCTGGAAGGCTCGCTGAAGCTTAAGGAAATTTCTTACATCCATTCCGAGGCGTATGCTGCCGGCGAGCTGAAGCACGGCACGCTCGCGCTGATCGAGGAAGGCATTCCGGTCATCGCCTTGGCGACTCAGCCGGATCTGTTCGAGAAGACGGTCAGCAACATCAAGGAAGTGACCGCCCGCGGCGCTTATGTGATCGGCCTGCATACCGAAGGCGACAACGAGCTGGCCAAGACTGTCGACCAGACGTTCGCCATCCCGGAGACGCTGCCGCTGCTGATGCCGGCGCTGTCGATCATCCCGTTGCAGTTGCTGTCCTACTACGCCTCGCTGGCCCGCGGCAATGATGTCGACAAGCCGCGGAACTTGGCGAAGAGCGTGACGGTGGAGTAAACGAGTTGGGGATGTTCGGGTTAATGTCCGGATGTATTCATTCCGGAAACCAGGTAAAAATTTTGGAAACCTCGGTAAATAAGTCGGAAACTTATTTGGAAATAAAGTTGGAAACAAAACTATTGGGAAGATACAACAAGATTGAACATTGATACGACAGTCCCGATGAATCATTCATCGGGACCTTTTCATATGTACCTAAGGTGCTGGGTGTTGATGGATTCTTTAGGAAAAAAGACTAAAGTACATACGAAAGCAACATTCATTAACACAGATTGAATTTGCAAAAAAAGATTGGAGTTTCTCAAGGAATAGAACTTAACGAATGCTTAAGGCTCGAAGAAAAGACACATTCCGTGCTTAATGAAAATAGATTAAATAAATCAGAATTAAGACAGATTTTTTATTGGAAACCTAAAACTGTTGGAGAAATAGTTTTTCACTTCTGGGACTAATCCGATTGCGTTACTCCAATATAGTTAAATCCCTTATTTAAGTTCAATTGGCAAGTTGGGGTGGATAATGCCAAGTGTTATATTTGCCCAGTATTTGGTTATGACAGACTTGATGAAGAACCCTACCTAAATGGAGGAGAAGCAGGAAGTTTTGATATATGCTCATGTTTTAAAAGGAAAAATTAACGATGTATTAAGCCTAAATTTTTTGCAGGATTGTCGCCTCATGTGCCTGAGTGTGCCTGGGGAGGGGCAGCGCTGGCGCAGAGTTCGAACACTTACACGGAATTTGAGGGCTGCCGGCAGAGCAATCCCTGTCGCAGCAAAATATGGATTTGCACGCTAAAGGACCTTGCCGCAGGCAAGGTTTTTCTTCCGTTAAGGCACATGATCTCATTCAAGATTTCTGCAGATTTTGCTCCCGAACGGGAAAGATCATGTGCGGCGCTTGCCCGATACGCCCAACTGGCGCCAGACCGAATGCGGTTACATTTTTTTGCGACGGGTATAGACAAGGAATACTTCCATATAGGATACTAGAACCGGGGCTTTTGGTCCATTGATTCGCAATGTAAGGATACATAAGGTAAAAGTCGGATAGCTGTTCAGTAGTTTTTTGATGACTGGAAGCTATAAAAGAAGAAAGGAAGCAAGGCCGTAGTCAAAAATTCCAAACGGGGAGATTGAGGGAATGAGAGTTGGACCAGCTAGCAATAAAGCCGTTGCATATGTTTGGGCATTGTGCATCGGACTGGTCGTAGCCTTTTCGGCTTATTTTTCGGCAACGGCGTACGCCGATCCCGTGGCAACACCGTTCGAAGGAGATCTGAATAATGATCAAACGTTCGTTCGGCCGAAAATGCCCGGAGATGTCGCATTTGAAGTCAGTGATTATCATGCAAACTGGTATTTCAATGCGACCTGGTTTTACCATATCAATACTGCTTGCTCCGGCGGCGATTTGGAGACTGCTGTTTGGAAAGGAATGGCAATAGAAGTCGTTAATCAACCGCTTACTGAAGTGTGCAAGCCGGATCAAAGCAGTCCGGGTGACCCGAGCTACATACGAAACTATTTTGTCCGAAAATTGATTCCCTCTGTCTCCGGTAATTACAATATTACGGTCTTAGAGGAAGGAACCGTTTTGGATGATACGACGCTGTTCTTGTACGAAGGCAGCTTCGACAAAACGCAGCCGCTGGCCAATCTATATGCCGGCAACGATGACCAGGATGCGGAACAAGTTGATGGTAATGTGCCTGACTTTCTGTCTTCTATGGTTAATGTGCCGTTAACCGCGGGAACGAGTTACTATCTGGTCATGACCAGTTACGATTCCGGCGCTACCGGCCATGTCAAGTTCGAGGCGGTTGGTCCTGGAGCGGTAACAGTCATAGACCCGGCGAACGAGCCCACCGAGATTACCACCCATCCGACCGACGCTGTCGCCAATGTGGGAGGCTCTGCAACCTTCCAGGTCACGGCCACGGGGAAGCCTCCCTTGACGTATCAGTGGCAAGTCAATACGAGCAGCGGTTATGAGAATATCAACGACAGCGGTCCGTATAGCGGCGCGACAACCTCTACGTTGTCTATTACGGGCGCAACGGAGGATATGCACGAATACAGGTACCGTGTCATCGTCACCGGCCTGGATTCCAAAACGTCCAATTACGCAACGTTGCGGATCAATCATCCGCCCGTCTTTGTTGGCTCGAATACAGAGTTAACTGTGTCCAAAGATGATGCTGCTACAGATGTGAAAAGTCTCCTGCATGTCAGCGACCCCGATTTTGGACAAACGTTGACCTGGACGGAGAAAGACGCGCCAGACCATGGAACGTTAATGATTACCGAAGCCACGTCTTCCTCCGGCGGCGCGGATATCGCGCCCGGCGGAATCATTACTTACCAACCGGCATCCGGTTATTCGGGCTCCGACAGCTTCCAGATCGAAGTCAGCGACGGGTTCGCCACGGCTACGCGGACCATCAACGTGACGGTCGTCGCCAATCCGGCCGTTACTTCGGTTGCCGTTCCGCCTGACGATACGTATGTGGCCGGCGAATCGCTGGATTTTACGGTGAAGTTCGACCAGCCGGTCACGGTTGGCGGCACGCCGCAACTCAGCCTGACGATCGGAAGCAAAACGGTCAGCGCCAATTACGTCTCCGGTGCGGATTCGACCGATCTGTTGTTCCGTTATACCGTGGCGGAGGGCGATCTGGATGAAGACGGCATAGCGGTCAATGCATTGACCTTGAACGGAGGCTCGATTAAAAGCGGTTCCAAGGATGCCGACTTGACGCTGAACGGGGTAGGGGACACGAGCGAGGTGAAGGTCGATGCGGTGGCGCCGACTGTCGCTGGCGTCACGTCGCCTCACGCGGACGGCACGTACAAAGCCGGAACATTGATCCCGATCGAAGTGATGTTCAGCGAACCGGTTATCGTGACGGGAACGCCCCAGCTGACGCTGGAGACGGGCGAAAACGACCGGACGGCCGACTTTAAGAGCATAGACGGCACAAAGCTTACGTTCGAGTACACGGTCCAGGCCGGGGATTCGTCGACCGATCTGGATTACACATCGGCCAACGCTTTGGTCTTGAATGGCGGCACGATCAAAGATTCGGCGGGCAACGCGGCCGTGTTGACGCTTGCCGAGCCGGGAGCGGCAGGATCGCTCGGGGCGAACAAGGCGATCGTCATCGACACGACGGCGCCGAGGATCGGGTCGGTCGATGTGCCGACGGCCGGCAGCTACAAGGCGGCAGCCGTTCTGACGTTTGCGGTGAATACCGATGAACCGGTTGAGGTGAACACGGCCGGCGGTATCCCGCGGATCGGACTGACGATCGGCTCCGCCGACAAATATGCCGAATATACGCCGTCGGGAAGTACGGCTACGAAACTGAATTTCGCCTACACCGTCGTTTCCGGTGATGAAGACGCCGACGGCATAGCTCTTGCTTCCTCCATTGAGACGAATGGCGCAACGATTCGGGATGCCGCAGGCAACGATCTGAATTTGACTTTCAACAGCGTGGATACGAGCGGGATCAAGGTCGATACGGCTGCGCCGAATGTAACAAGCGTAACGGTTCCGCTGAATGCGACCTACATGGCGGGGCAAGCGCTCGAGTTTGTCGTTGCGATGAACGAACCGGTCACGGTTACGGGCGTGCCGACGCTTGACCTGATGATCGGGGAAGCGTCCCGGTCGGCCGTATATATAGAGTCTGTGAGCGGCAGCGAGCTGAAATTTCGCTACACGGTCGCCACCGGAGATTTAGATGCCGACGGAATTGCCGTAACGGCATTGAGTTTGCCGGGAGGAGCCGGCATCGCCGATGCCGCGGGCAACGCGGCCGTGCTCACGCTAAACAACGTCGCTAACACAGAGGGCGTGCGCGTGGATGCGGTTCAACCGCAAGTAACCAGCGTAAGCGTGCCTGCCGTCGGCATATACACGCTTGGACAACCGCTGACGTTCACGGTTCATTTCAGCGAAAATGTCGTGGTTCAGACGGACGGCGGAACGCCCGCATTGCCGCTTACGATCGGCACGGCTTCGGTCAAAGCGGTATACGTATCCGGAACGGGTACGAACGAGATCAAATTCGAATACGTCGTGAAATCGGGCGATACGGACGCGGACGGCATCGAAGTGGGCGGTGAAATCGAACTGTCCGGCGGGTCGATGACCGATTCGACAGGGAACGGCATCATGCCCGAACTGCACAACGTGGGCGATACGATGGGCGTCCTCGTGGATGCGGGAGCGGAGTCGGTCGTAGCTGTCGCCGCCTTGTCCGCGCCCGAGACGGGGGCGAGCAATACCGTCACACTGACGGTTAAGGACGCGCTGGGGAGTACCGTAAGCGCGTTTTCCGGCGAGCACGACGTGACCGTCTCCGGCTATGAAGAGGCGCCGGATCACAGCTACGGGGCGATCGACGGGACGCCATTGACCGGCGGGGCGAAGACAGTGACCGTTGTGTTCACCGCCGGCAAGGCGACGGTCGATCTGCGATTGAACAAAGCGGATGCGCAGTCGATCACGTTCGGCGTCGCCGGCGTCACGTCCACGGACACTGTCGACATCGCTCCCGTGGCGGGGCCGGCCGCTTCGATGAAGCTGACCGCGGATATTGCGTCCCCGGCCACCAACGGAGGGGCGTTTGCCCAGCAGCCGGTCGTGACGCTCGTGGACGCATTCGGCAACGTCAGCGTCCATGACGATTCGACGGTCGTCACCGCTGCCAAGGAGGACTCGGGTACGTGGAGCTTGACGGGGACGACGTCCCGGAAGGCTCAAGCCGGGGTGGTGGCGTTTAGCGATTTGGGTGCGGCCAACTCCGCGGCGCTGGCGGGAGCACGCATCGCCTTCGAAGCAGCGGGATTGCCGACGATCCTAAGCTCGGCCGTATCGCTTCCGTGGCCATCGCCTGGGGCTCCGGTCATCGAAACGGCCACACCCGGCGATGGGCATGTCCGAATCGAGTGGAGCCCGGTGTACGGCGCGGTCAGCTACTCGCTTTATATGCGGACCGCTTCCACAGACTACGGGATGGCAATCGCCAACGTGACCGATACGGTGTACGATGCCACCGGCTTGACGAACGGCACCACGTATTTCTTCGTCGTCAAAGCGGTCAATCCGGGCGGCATAAGTCCGGCCTCCAACGAGGCGAGCGCGACGCCGCAAGTTCCGACACCGGGAGCGCCGATGCTGCAGCCGCCTGTGGCGGGAGACGCCCGGGTCACATTAACGTGGAGTCCCGTGACCGGTTCTACGGGCTACAAGCTGTTCATGCGAACGGCTTCCGGCGCTTACGGCGCGGAATTGATGACGGTCAGCGGAACGGTGTACAGCCAGGAAGTGACGGGGTTGACCAATGGCACGACGTACTACTTCGTCGTCAAAGCGACGAATGCCGGAGTCGACAGCGCCGCTTCCAACGAGGTGAGCGCGACGCCGCGCACCGTTCCGTCGGCGCCGACCGGCGTAACGGCGACGGCCGGCGACGGGCAGGCGACCGTCCGCTTCGAGACGCCGGCCAGCGACGGGGGCAGCCCGATCACCGGCTATATCGTCACGGCCAGCCCGGGCGGCATAACGGCCGAAGGGTCGGGCAGTCCGATTACGGTAACGGGACTGGCGAACGGCACGACCTATACGTTTACGGTCCAGGCGGTGAACGCGATCGGGCCGGGAGCGGCATCGGCCGCGTCCAACCCGGTTACGCCGGAAGCGCCGGCCACCGAAGAACCGGAAGCGCCGGTCACCGAAGAGCCGACCACCGAAGAGCCGGAAGAACCGGCCACCGAAGAACCGGCCACCGAAGAGGACGATGAGCCGACGCTGCCGCCTCCGACCGGAATTTCGAATCCTCCGGCGGGAACTTCGACTCCGGCCGCGCCTTCGGATGGGGAAACCGGTGTGGAGGTGCTCGTGAACGGCAGGGCGGAGCGCGTCGGCACGTCCAGGACGACGGTAGAGGCCGGGCGGACGCATGTCACGGTGACGGTCGATCCGGCCAGGCTGGAGGAGAAGCTGGCGGCGGAGGGCGAGCGCGCCGTCATTACCATCCTGGTTCAATCGCAAGCCGACGTCGTCGCCGGCGAATTGAGCGGGCAGCTCGTCAAGAGCATGGAGCGGAATCAGGCCGTCGTCGAGATCAAAACGGAGCAAGCGACGTATACGCTGCCCGCCGAGCAGATCCGCATCGATTCCGTTGCCCAGCTGCTTGGCGGCAATGTGAAGCCGGAAGAGATCAAAATTCGGATCGAAATTGCCGAGCCGGCTGCCGATCTGTCCGGCATCCTCCAGAGCCTGGGCGCGAACGAACCGTTCGCAATCGTCACTCCGCCGCTCGAATTCACCGTGACGGCGACGTACGGCGACAAGACGGTCGAGGTGGCGCGCTTCAACGCATATGTGGAACGGACGATCGCCATCCCCGGAGGCGTCGATCCCGGCAAAATTACGACCGGCGTTGTCGTGGAACCGGACGGAACGGTTCGCCATGTACCGACCCGAATCGTCGCCAACGACGGCAAGTATTACGCCACAATCAACAGCCTGACGAACAGCATCTACACGGTCGTCTGGCATCCGCGTGCGTTCCGCGACGTGGCGGGCCATTGGGCCGAGGAAGCGGTCAACGACATGGGCTCCCGGATGGTGATCGACGGGGTCGGCAGCGAGAGCTTCGCGCCCGATCTGCCGATTACGCGCGCGGAATTTGCCGCCATCATGGTCAGAGGACTGGGGCTGGCGCCGGAAGACGGAACAGTTCCGTTTGCCGATATCAAGAGCGGCGACTGGTACGCCAGAGTCGTCCGGACGGCCTACGAATACGGCCTGCTGGAAGGCTACGAGGATGGCACGTTCCGTCCGATGGAGCGGATCACCCGCGAACAGGCGATGGTTATCATCGCCAAAGCGATGGCGCTTACCGGTCTGACGGCGGACGTTTCGCCGGCGGATGCGGAGAAGACGCTCGCTTCGTTCGCGGATGCGGCCGACGTGTCGGAATGGGCAAGATCCGGCATGGCGGCGGGGCTTAAGGCGGGCATCGTATCCGGCCGGGATGGCGACCGGATCGCGCCCGGCGATTCGATATCGCGGGCGGAAGTTGCGGCGCTCGTGCGAAGACTGCTGCAGAAGTCCGGGTTAATTTGATTCCTGGAAGGGAAGAAGCGGGGGATGTCCGTGCTGGAAATCGTCGAGGCTGCTCCCGAGCACGACGAACTGTTGTACCGCATTTATGCCGAATCGCGTTCGGCGGAGCTGTCTGCCTGGGGATGGGAGGAAAGCGAGCGGGAGGCGTTTCTCCGCATGCAGTACGAACTGCGGCGTCGCTCCTACGCGATGCAGGCCGCGGCGGCGGAACACAGCGTGATCGTCTGGAACGAAGCGCCTGTCGGGCATTTGATCGTCGAAGAGGGCGAGAGCTCGATACGGATTGTGGGTGTGGCGTTACTGGAAGCTTACCGGAATCAAGGAATCGGCAGCCGTCTGATCGCTTCACTGCAGCAGAAAGCCGCCAAGGCGGGCAAATCCGTCGTGCTCAGCGTAGACGCTGCCAATCGGGCGAGGCGGCTGTACGAGCGGCTCGGGTTTCGCCCGATCGGACAATCGGTTCCTTATACGTGGATGGAGTGGATAGCTGGTGATGAGCAAGCAATGGTGTTACACGACAGCGCGCGAACGGATCGGCGATTCGTTTCTCGTGCGGCCGGAGGGGAAGGAGGCGCATTCCCTCCGGCTGGTGAAGGTGATCGATAAAGGCGCCGCCGGCCCGTACGAGCAATTTTCGCTCCTGTTCAGCGGAGCGGCCGACTGTTTTTTGCCGCAAGGCTTGTATGGGGTGGAGCATCCGTCCGTCGGCTCCGCATTTTGGATGCTTGTGCCTGTCGGGCAAGATGAGAACGGTTATGTGTATGAAGCGGCATTTTCGATATCCAAAACGGCCGAGTCATCGGAGCGAGAGGAGAAACACGTATGAGCGACCAATATTTGGGCGAAATTCGGATGTTTGCCGGCAATTATGCCCCCGAAGGCTGGGCGATGTGCAATGGGCAACTGCTTTCGATCAGCCAGAACGAAGCGCTGTTTTCACTGATCGGAACGACATACGGCGGCGACGGTCAGACGACGTTCGCCTTGCCTGACTTGCAAGGACGCGTGCCCGTTCACACGGGGAAGAACACCGAGACCGGCACCGTGTACCCGCTCGGGCAGAAGGGAGGGACGGAGACGGTTACGCTCGTCTATGACCAGCTTCCGAAACATACTCATGCCGTGAACGCGCAGAGCGAGGCCGGCACGTCGTCCACCGCGGCCAACAACTACTGGGCGGCCGGTCCGGTCAATTTGTACTCGAATACGGCTGCGAACGGCATGATGGGCAGTTCCGCAATCGGGATAACCGGCGGTAATATGGCGCACAACAACGTCATGCCGTATTTTGCCGTCTCGTTCATCATTGCGCTGCAAGGCATATATCCGAGCCAAAACTAAACGATCGATACGATAGGAGGAGAACGCGTTGGCGGAGCCGTTTCTTGGCGAGATTCGCATGTTTTCGTTCAAATTTGCGCCGCGAGGCTGGGCGCAGTGCAACGGGCAGCTTTTGCAGATATCTCAAAACCCGGCTTTATACTCTTTATTAGGAACGACATTCGGCGGTGACGGGGTCAGGACGTTCGCCCTGCCGAATTTGCAAGGCAAAGTACCGGTCGCACCGAGCGACGCGATCCAGCACGGCAGTACGGGCGGCGAAGAGACCCACGTGTTAACGATCGACGAAATGCCGCCTCATACGCATGAAGTGATGGCGGGAGCGGAAGCTACGACCAACGTTGCCGCCGGCAACGTGTGGGCGACGACGCCCGGCTCGGTGACCGCGTACCACCCGACGGCGAACGTGACGATGAATCAGGCGGCATTGAGCGCTTCCGGCAACAGCCAGCCGCATGCCAACATGCAGCCGTATACAGTGGTCCAGTATTGCATTGCGCTGCAAGGCATCTGGCCGCCAAGGAACTGATCGGAGGAATCGGCTATGGATTCATATGTGGGAGAAATTCGACTGTTTGCCGGGAAGTATGCGCCGGTAGGATGGGCGTTTTGCCATGGACAGCAATTGGCAGTGCTGTCCAATCAGGCGCTGTTCGCCGTCATTGGAACGACGTATGGAGGCGACGGAAAAAATTATTTTCATCTGCCCGACATGCGAGGCTGCGTACCGATGCACTTTGGACATGGAAACGGACTGACGCCGCGGGCCTTGGGGGAGAAAGGCGGGGAAGCGGCGGTGACGTTGTCGACATCGCAAATTCCGGCACACATCCATACCGCCGGCTGTCAATCGACCGCGGACCAGACAAACCCGGGGGGAATGATCTGGGCCAACTCGCCGGGAGGCAAAGCCGCCATCCGCGTGTACTCCGCGGCCGGGACGGAGAAGATGGGGGCGCAGGCGATCGCCGCCGCGGGAGGCGGCAAGCCGCACAACAATATGCAGCCGTACGTGGCGATTAATTTTATTATCGCTTTGGAAGGGATTTTCCCTCCCAAAGGCTGAAATGCTGAGCGTTGTCCGTTCCGGAACAACCGGCACTGATGCCGATCAGGCGCTAAGCGCGGCGGCTTGAGCTCTACGGAGTTCCGGAACGTGCCGCCCGCCCGGGACGAGCGCCGCCGAATATGCGGAAGCAGCATGATGCAATCTGGACGACTTCTGGGAACAAGTCGCGGATCTTATCCCCTGGCACCGATCAAACTCCTTTCGGCGCTCCAGGGGATATTTTTTCATTTTAGCGAATGCGGGTAGCGGTTTGCTCAACGACAGACTTGATCGGGTCGGGCTTGCCGCTTTTCAACAATTCCTTTGACTCTAACAGGTTGAGAAATAGGAGCCGGTGATGCGTGTCCGATGAAATAAAGCGATGTCATAGACCGTGAAATACAGATCCGGATTGTGATCCTTGAGTTGACGGACGGGATAGTGAAATCGCATGAAACTTGTTGTATGATGAAAGATGGAACGTAAAAACACGGTCTGGTTGGTAGTCCAGACGCATTGGTAACTTTTTATCAATGTCAGTAACCTTCCCCCCTCGGGATGTCCATCGTTCCAATCATTTTTTAGAGGGGGAATAAAAAGTGAAATTGACTGTTTTTTATGATGGTCAATTTTGGGTAGGTGTTGTTGAAGAAGTCGTTAACGGAAAGCTGAGAGCGGGCAAGTATTTGTTTGGCTCCGAGCCAAAAGACCAGGAAGTATTTGCATTTGTCAACACAAAATTATTGGACTTCATGAACGGGGTGTCGGAACAGCTATCTGTTGAAAACCGTCAACCTAGAAAAATGAACCCGAAACGATTAGCACGGCAGGCAGCCCGCGAAATGAAAGCGAATGGAGTGTCGACGTTCGCCCAAGCGGCACTTCAGTTAGAGTATGAGAAAAGAAAAAAAGAAAAACAAATTCTGCGCAGAGACAGACGGGAAGCACTCAAGGAATATAAGAGAGAAATCAAGCGAAAAAAAGCAAAGGAAAAACACCGTGGAAGGTGATTTTTTGGGGATCATTGCTTGACAGATTTTTAAACCCTTCTTACAATAATAAATGAGAAAATGAAGTGTTTTCCATAAAAAGCCGGAGATCCTCTACCGTATAAGTGAGGAACGAAAAAAGCCGGAGATCCTCTACCGTATAAGTGAGGAACGAAAAAAGCCGGAGATCCTCTACCGTATAAGTGAGGAACGAAAAAAGTATGTCGAAGGTAGCGATTTTTCGCTACCTTTCGTTTTTGGGAGAGTTAGGATGAGCAAAACGATTAAGATATGCGGGGTCCAATCAGCATATTTAGACTACCTGCGTCAATTTGATCAATCGGTAAGCAAAGATTCGACTCAAAGAAGAAAGTTTGTT
>NZ_KB905634.1 GCF_000380965.1 Paenibacillus ginsengihumi DSM 21568
AAAGATTCCGGCCTTTTCCCAACGGCGGAATCGGGTATAGACACTATTCCAGGAGCCGTAGTGTTCCGGCAAGTCGCGCCATGGCGCTCCTGAACGGATCACCCACAGCATGCCATTAAGCATCTTGCGGTTGTCGATAGCAGGGCGTCCCCCTTGAGGTTTTCTCTCCGGTGGCAGCAAGTATTTGATGATTTCCCATTGGTCGTCGCGTATCTCGTATCGTCTTCTCATAGGATAAGTTTACCAAATATTTGCCTCAGTTGATAGTTTGAAAACACGCCCTAGACTGCTGCCGTTTTGTTGAACTAACGTTCCTCGATACTTCAATTAATAAATGGAGCCGAGCCACCCACTGAATAACCTTTCTATTTTAGGCCAAAAAAGGTAGCTTTCTTTTAATACTTGCGTCCGAATGCATGAACACTTACACGGTTTTTAGCTTCTTCGCAAGCATCTGGGTACTGTTTGCAATAATCGAACGCCATATCAAATTTGTCTTCTGCACAGAATACCTGGCGATAAGCATGGCTGATCTGTAGGCCGTTTAGGTATTTTATGTTCTCAACATTATCCAATGGTAAAAAGCAGTTCTCTAATGCTTCCATGTCCTTAAAATATCTGCGATCCATTAAGGTTAATACAAATTTACTATTGAGCGGATAATGGATCTCAATTCCTTCCGAAGCGTATCCGCCATAGCTGATGAATTTGTCATCTTTATTGGCGTGTTTGACAATCGGGGTGTCGGATGTGTAGATGGGCAAGTCGGTTAAATTTACAAAAACTACCCAAATATGATTCATCAGTGTTTGCGTCATACTATCTAGAAACTCTGGGTTAGCGAGTTGCTGCGCTTGCAGGACCGAGTAAAATTCGTTCTTGATTTTTAATTCGTAGCTATCTGGGGCAAATTCGGACTCATCTTCCTGTATAAAACGATCCAACAGTGACTTGGTGAATTTTTCATGTAGTTCTACAAGCCCTGCCCTAAACTCTTTCGTCCGTAAGATTTGCAGGGTGATAAGCCCTGTTATCTCCATTTTATCCTCAAGAGAAAATGCGGGCATACTGTATACTTTATCTGGATGTGCCATGTGATACGTGGCGATGATTTTATTGATCTTCTTTGGGTATTCCCCTTCAATCTCGGCGAAGAACTTCTCCACAATTTGATCCGGAAGTTCCCCTTCTTCATCTGGCGGAAGTCCTTCGGGAAAATCGTAAAAATATCTGCCGCTTGCGACGTTACGGATATGAGTTGGAAAGGTTTTTTTCTGTAGCTTGTCAAATACGTAAATCTGTTCGGCCTTGTTCGCAAAAAAGCGAAGATAGCTTTGGGATACGGTATGCTGGTTAATTACTTTGTTACCGGCCATAGGGTTTCCTCCATTTTCTATATTAAGAGAAACGTAAACTGTTTTAGATTCTCTTGTCAATACATTTTGGACTTCAAGGAGATTAATAGGCCATTAAATTATTTAACTTAACGCCGGTAGTCAGTCTAAGACTTTATTTCCCTCTATCACCAGTAATTAATTCCTCTGTATCTATTGGCTCATTTCAGATCTTTGCATATTTCAGTAAAAAAGAGCTATACCGGAAGCCATCTGCGATGACTTTTAAGGATAGCTCTTCAAGTTTTCCTTATTACAAATCATTTCCACATACCGTCAATAATGTCCGATACCTTTATCCAGCGAAAATCATTGCCATGGGTGAATTTGATGTTTTTTTGTTGTAGATCAATTTTTGTCACGACTCCTGTTATTTCCGTTACATTAAATTCACCGAATAATACTAAAATTACCTCTTTCCTGAGCTGCATTGATTCAGCAATGAGCATGGATATCCGTTCCATTTCTTGATCATCTAATTGTGGCGGCGGATTCTTTCGCAAGTTCTGCTGGTGCAGGATGTAAGCCTCCTTGTGTTCCGGAAGCATCATTCTGGACGATTCGAATAGACCGTTTCCTTGCAGTTTTTTACTCATTTATAATGTCCTCCAATTTTTTGCGCTCGATCCCGCGCTTGGCCCGAAGCTTTTAAAGAAGAGGCCCTCATAATCGCGGTACTTCCGTATTTCTCTTTAATTCGGTCAGTGGTTCTTTCCAACGCTAACTTTGCCTCGCGGTCATTGAATAAAGTAAGCTGATATTCTTGATCGCTTACCAATTGACTTAGAGTAACCCCGATTTTTCGAATGGGCAACCCATCCCAATGTCGTTTAAATAGTTTTTTCGCTGCATGGAAAACCTCATCCGTGAGATTCGTTGGGTCGGGCAATTTCATTTGTCTGTAGAAGCCAGAAGGGTGATCAAAATCTGCTCCCTGACAACCTACCGAGACCACCGAGCCCATATAGCCTTTCATTCGGGTTCGTTGACATACTAACTCCGAGAGTTCAAGCAGGGGAACCATGATGTCGTCAAACTCCCGATAATCGAATGGAAGGGTCATCTGATGGCCGATTGCTTTTTGCAAATCGTGTGAACCTGGAGTTACCGGGGAATTATCTTTACCGTTGGCAATGAGCCACAGAACTTCACCATTCACTCCCCACTTGGATCTTAATTTTGCCAGAGGAGTCTGAGCCAACTGGCCAATTGTATATATCCCCATGCTCGTTAAATGCCGGCACATCCGGGAGCCCACCATAAACATCTGATGAATCGGCAACGGCCAAAGCACTTCTTGCAGATCTTCCACAGGCAAGTGGAAAATGCCTGACGGATTTCGTTTAGCAAAATTATCGCATGCCATTTTGGAGAGCACTTTATTTTCACTAATTCCAATGCGTACACGAACTCCCGTTTCTTTCATGACTTTATCCTGAATACTCTTAGCAATCTCATGGGGGTCGCCAAAAAGCCGTAAACTTCCCGTGACATCCAAATGCTGTTCATCTATGCTGTACGGTTCTACCAAGTCAGTGTAAGATTGATAAATTTCCGTAATTTGCAAGGATACCTTGATGTATTCCTCCATGCGTGGGCGAATGACCACTAGATCGGGACATTTTGCAAGTGCCTCTCCTAGCCGTTCTGCGGTAGTAATACCATGTTGCTTGGCAAGGGGACACGCGGCAAGGATAATTCCGGATCGACGGGCCGGATCTCCTGCAACAACGACAGGTTGATCTGCGTACTCAGGGTGGGCGGCTTTTTCAACACTTGCGTAAAATGACTGACAATCGGCCAACATCACGATTCGACCTTTGTTATCGCTTTTCATAGGCTACTCCTTAAGTCGACGTTCAGATATTTACTTAAGTATTTGTAAAGCTCCGCTTTCACCAAACCCCAAAGCATAGTGAACCTATGTTGATACCCCCTGCACAAATAACGGGCCTCGATGCACAACTCGGTGCGCCGCTGCTCATACACTTTTATTCCTCTGCCGCGCATTTTTTTTCGAAGCAACGTAACGTCTGCAGTGATTAGATCTTGCGCAGATCTTAAGGCTTTTACATATACAACGTCCATCTTTAGCTTTACTGTCCCTAATGCTTTAATATCCCTTTCCAACACATCCAAAAGAATAGGGAGTAAAATGTATTCTTTGACCAATTGGAGGTCTCCTTCAGTCTCCAAGGGCGCTTGTGTCATACAATCAGCCTCCCGCCTAACTCCTCATTCGACACCTTCCCGCAAAATTGAGCATAAATAGACAGAATTATGCTCAATATTTATTTATGCTCGATATTAAACTGCCCGAAAAACACTGTTTTTCCAAGCGATTAAAGGCTTTTGAGTTTTATGCACACATATTTTAATGTTGATACCCAAAAAAATGATCAGGATAGACGCCTATGACGAGCGCTTCCTATCGTCATCGGTCGTCACCTGCGGTATTGAAATTTTGTCGGCGTATACCGCCAAATTTTCAAAATAGAAGCCTCCGCCTTTTGACATGACTTTAGAAACGGCGGAGGTTTTTTAACGTTATTAAAAAGATTTAAGTTCGATAAAGTGATAAAGCGATAAAGCGAAGTGCGACTTTCTGCACCAAGAAAAACTACCGCTAATCCGCGGGCTCATCCTTGAATAGACGTCGATAGACATTTTTCTTACCGGCAAGTTTTTCAATGATTCGGATGAAAACGGTTGACAACGAAAGCAACGGGACATATACTAATCACACAAGGTACCTTAGGATACAAATTTATGCGATGCATCATTCCATACGGGAAAGGAGAGGATGCTCTCTTTAGGAAGCCATGATCCGAATATCGCCGTTGCAAGCACAAACAATCCGGAGATCAATGTAAGCGGTTAAATCTTAAACTGACCTTGGGACGCGGAACATGACTGGATGAAGGCGCGGAACATGGCAGGACGAAGACGCGGCACTCAGCGGGACGAAGTCGCGGAACATGCTGCACGAAATCGTAACAGATAGGAACAGCCCGGTGTTATATTAGGAGGGTTAGGACATTGGAAATTCATCGATTAGAACAGACAACTACCCGTAAAGTCACATTAAGATTAATTCCGTTTTTGTTTCTTTGCTTCACGATCTCGATTTTGGATCGGGTGAATATCGGCTTTGCCGCGCTGCAAATGAACGAGGATCTAGGCTTTTCCCATGCGGTGTACGGGTTCGGCGCAGGGATCTTCTTCGTAGGTTACTTCCTGCTGGAAGTGCCTGGCAGCGCCATGATGGCCAGGATCGGGGCAAGAAAATGGATCAGCCGCATCATGGTCTCCTGGGCGCTGATCGCGATTGCCATGGCGTTCGTGCAAACGCCGCTGCAGTTTTATATTGCAAGGTTCCTGCTGGGGGTAGCCGAAGCGAGCTTTTATCCGTGCATGGTGCATTATTTGAGCGGTTTTTATCAGCAGAAGCATCATGCCAAGGCGATTGCCGGTTTTATGATCGCCATTCCCGCAGCGAACGCGATCGGTTCTCCGATTTCCACGTATTTGCTGCAAATCGAATGGTTCGGGCTGACCGGTTGGCAATGGCTGTTTATTTTAGAAGCGATCCCTGCCGTCATTCTGGGCGTGATTTGTTACTTTTATTTAACGGACCGAATCGAGGACGCGAAATGGCTGACGAACGAAGAACGCGCCTGGCTGCTGGAAGTGACGACGCGAGAGTCGCTGGAGAAACAGAAAGTGAAGCAATATACGTTCCTGCAGGCGCTAAAAGACCGCGACGTTCTCATTTTATCCATGGGTTATCTGTTTTGGATGTTCGGTTACTACGGAATTAATATGTTTTTGCCTTCGATCTCTGCGGGGATGCGGGAGGAAATTTCGCTTTCGGTGCAGGGAATGGGCTGGCTGCTCGGCCTGATGTACATGATTGCGATGATCGCGATGTATTTGGTCGGCAAAAGTTCCGATCGAAGGAACGAGCGAAGATTTCATGTTGCCGGATGCTTGACGCTCAGCGCCGTCGCCATGATAGCAAGCGTTTACGTATCGGATGTAAGCACGATCGGCGCCTTTGGGCTGTTGACGATCAGCTTATGCGGAGCGTTCGGAGCATACTCCCCGTTCTGGGCGATTCCCCCTTCGTTCTTGACGGGAGCCGCAGCAGGAGGCGCTATTGCGCTCATTAACAGCATCGGCAATCTTGGCGGATTTTTCGGGCCGTATCTCGTCGGCTATATCAATGATATTACGGGATCTTATCATTTTAGCATGGTTGCGCTGGGCATCAGCTTGATTGCAAGCGCATGCGTGATTGTATTTCTGGTCAAAGGCGGCAAAAAGGCGGCACAGCCGGTCGCTTCGCCTGCTGAACATGCCGACAAAACGGCGTGAGGCGCGGATTTTCGCGTATGAAGAAGAGCGCGAGTATGCAAGCAGCATCTCACTCGTTTTTTTATCGGGATTGTTGTTAGACAAGTATACAAATTATGCTGAGGCGGAATGCTTAAGCGCATCATGCACTCGTAGACAGATGCCGTCTGTTGAAAAGACGGATAGGAAATTGCCATTTTGCCAAAAATGAGCAGAATGCGAATTGACGATGTTGATAACCACATGTATACTTGTTATACAAGGTACCTAGGAAGATGTATCTTCCTATTGCAGTTCGGGTATATGATCCATCTATATAAGTTGATCCCATGTTTTCCGCCAGTGCTGCCGTGCTCTCTGTTCTACCGGCCGTTCTCCGGAACGTGCCGCATTCTGGCCAAGCCGCGCTGATGGTTTCTTTCGGCTCAACTTTTTATAATCATATGCTCATTTTTTATTGCGATACTTGTTAGACAAGTATACAAATTCTTGGATTGAGGTGGGAGAGATGAAGCAGATCAGCATTCAAGAGCTGCAGCAGAAAGCGGTGGAACTTCGGCAAGCCGCTCTGACGATGATTTACGAAGCGCAATCCGGTCACCCGGGCGGCTCGTTCTCCGCGGCGGACGTGATAGCCGTCCTGTACTTCAAAGAAATGAACATCGATCCGGCGAACCCGAAGTGGGAGGATCGCGACCGGTTCGTTCTGTCCAAAGGCCACGTTTGCCCGATTTTGTATGCGGCTTTGCTGCTGCGGGGGTTCGTTCCCCCGGAGACGATCCACAGCTTGCGGAAATACGGCTCGCCGTTCCAGGGCCATCCGGACATGAAGAAATGTCCCGGCATCGATATTTCGACCGGATCGTTGGGGCAGGGGCTGTCCTGCGCGGTCGGCATGGCGATCGCCGGAAAGCGGGACGGCAAAGCCTATCGCGTGTTCGCGATGGTAGGGGACGGAGAATGCCAGGAAGGGCAAATATGGGAAGCGGCGCAGTCAGCCAACAAATACGCGCTGGATAATCTGATCGTGTTCGTCGACGACAACGGGCTGCAAATCGACGGAACCTGCGACGAAGTGATGCCCAATCTCGACCTGGAGCGCAAGTTTGCGGCGTTCGGCTTTGAGACGCGGAGAATCGACGGCCACAACATTGAGGAGATTGTCCGGACGCTGGACGAGGTCAAAGCAGCGAACAACGGCAAGCCGAAGTGCATCGTATGCAATACGGTCAAAGGCAAGGGCGTGTCCTTCATGGAGCATTCGGTCAGCTGGCACGGCGTCGCGCCGAAAGAGGAAGAATACAAGCGGGCTATGGAAGAAATCGCGGGAGGTTTGCAAAGATGATCGTACAGCAGCAAAAGGCGAAAATCGCCACCCGGGACGCATTCGGACACGAAATCGTGGAGCTGGGCCTAAAGAACAGCAATATTTACGTCGTCGATATCGATATCGGCAAATCGTGCAAAACGACGGAATTTATGAACCGCCTCCCCGGCCAGCACATTAACGTCGGGATCGCGGAGCAGAACGGCTGCGGCATCGCTGCGGGGCTTGCTACGACCGGCAAAATCCCTTTTGTCAGCACATACGCCGTGTTCGGGTCTTTGCGCATGGCCGAGCAAATCCGCCAGGAAATATGCTACCCGAATTTGAACGTCAAGATCGCCTGCTCCCACGGGGGGCTGACGCCGGCCAATGACGGCGGAAGCCATCAGGCGATCGAGGATATGGGCGTTCTGCGGACAATCCCGAACATGACGGTGATCATGGGGGCCGATTATTACGCGACGCGCCGCTTGGTCGCGCTGGCGGCAGAGCATTGCGGACCCGTCTATTTGCGCTTTACGAGGGATGCCGTTCCGGTCATTTACGACGAGCAGGATACGTTTGTTATCGGTAAAGCGAAGAAGCTGCGGGAGGGAACCGATATCGCCTTGATCGCCAACGGCGATACCGTTCATCTGGCGCTGAAGGCGGCGGCGGAGCTTGCGGAGCAGGGCATTTCCGCGAAGCTGCTCGACATGCACACGCTCAAGCCGCTGGACCGCGAGGCGGTCGTCGAATGTTTGGATATCGGCAAAATCATCACCGTAGAAGACCACAACATCATCAACGGACTTGGCAGCGCGGTCAGCGAGGTGGTCGCCGAAGAAGGCCGAGGCATCGTCCGAAGAATCGGCGTGCAGGACAAATTCGGGGAATCGGCGCCTTACGAGAAGCTGCTGGAGCTAAGCGGAATTACGGTCGATAACATCGTAAAAACCGCGAAGGCGCTGCTGTCTTAAATAGATTATTTTCAAAAAACTTTGCTTTAAGGAGAGGATTGGACATGTTTCAATTGACTGATCGAGTAGCGATAGTGACCGGCAGCGGTTCCAAACGGGGAATCGGCCGCACGATTGCGCTCACGCTGGCCCGGCAAGGCGCGAAAATCGTTGTCGCCGACTTGAATATGGAAGGGATCGAGGAGACCGTACAGGCGGTGAAGGAGGCCGGCGGGGAAGCGTTGGGCGTGGAATTGAACGTCACGGACCAAGCTTCGGTCGACGCCATGGTAAGCAAGGTGCTGGAAGCGTATGGCAGAATCGACATTTTGGTCAATAATGCGGGCATTTCGCAAAAGGTGACCGTTCAGGACATGACGCTGGAGGATATGACGAGAATCTTCACCGTCAATATGTTCGGCTTGTTCCTCTGCACGCAAGCCGTATTGGAGACGATGAAAAAACAGAAGTACGGCCGCATTGTCAATTTATCGTCCGTCTCGGCCAAACGGGGGGGCGGCGTATTCGGCGGCGCGCACTATTCGGCGTCCAAAGCGGCTGTGCTTGGATTTTCGAAAAACTTGGCCCGCGAAGTCGCTCAAGACGGGATTACCGTGAATTGCGTCGCGCCGGGGCTGGTCAATACCGACATCTGGAAGTCGCTTGACGAACAGACGGTGAAATCGGTCATTGCCGGCATTCCGATGGGCAGACCCGGCGAAACCGAAGAAATCGCGGCCGCGATCGCCTTCCTCGCCTCGGATGAAGCAGCGTACATTACCGGGGAGGAAATCGATATCAACGGCGGCTCGCATATGGATTGACATGCGCCCAATGACTCCCGGAAAGGCCGGGAGTCATTTCTTTATTTCCGGGTATTGGCGCTCAACCGATAGGAGGGGTGGAATCTCTGATGATCGGCTTGGTATAAATATGGGTAATCTGATAAGGCTGATTCGGATTGCCGATGCGCGAGAGCAGCATTTCCGCAGCCTTGATGCCCATCTCGTTGCTGTAGATATGAACCGTAGTCAGCTGCGGCTCGACGATGACCGATTCCGGCGCATTGTCAAACCCGCAGATGACGATATCGCCCGGAATCGACAGATTGCGGTTCTTCAGCGCTTTCATGAGCCCCACCGCAATAAAATCGTTGGCGCATACGAAGACGGAAGGGAGCCGCGGCATATCGTTCAGCCGCTCGTCCATCCAATCGGGCCGCGAGAAAAACAGCCGGTCGTCGTCCGTGATGCATTGCGACCGGTCCAGCTCGATCCCGGCCTCGCGCAGCGCGCGGTTGAAGCCGGCCCACCGCTCGCCGAAGCTGCGGCAATGAAGATAATCGCCGGCGAACCCGAAGCTTTGGAAGCCTTGTTCGATCAGCTGTTTGGTCAGCGAATAGACGCTGTGCTCATTCTCCATCAGCAAAATATCGGCGCGAAACTCCGGGTAACAGACGCTGGCCGAGCAATCGATAAACACCGTCGGGATGCCGAGCTCCGTAATGCGCTTGCTGTACGCCAGATCGAACAGCTCGATGCAGATGATCCCGTCCACGTTGGAGGGCTCGAAATTGTTCGGCAGCGACAACGACTTCAGCTCGATATCCCTGACGATATGGATCGACAGATTGTAGCCTTCAGCGCTGATTCTTTTCTCCAGGCCGCTGATAAGCGCCGAGCCGAAATGGGAAGTATTGGGCAGGTTGGCCGTCAGCAGCGCGATATTGCCCGACGAGCTTTTGGACAAGAGGTCGCTGTCCATAAACGCGAACTGCTTATATTTAAGCTCAATCGCTTTTTTAATCACTTTATTGCGGGTTTCCGGCGGAATGCTTTCGCTTCCGTTCAGCGCCTTGGAGGCCGTATTGCGGGATATGCCCAAAGCGTTGGCGATGTCCTGAATCGTTACTCTTTCCTTCGCCATCATGTCACCTCTATATACCGTCTGCATCAATCCATTCATCGATCAGTTCATTATGCCGTCTGCGATGGTTATCTCCTTCAAATGTATAATAGTCCGCACAAAATAGCAACCCGATTTTACAAATGCACAAATGAATTGTTCATTTTTATATATCAGTTGGCAAAAGTAAAAATGAACCAAGTCCGGGCTGCAGCGAGAACGTAACGAAAAATTCGTTGTTGCGCCGAAATGACGCGGCAAGTTAGATTGGGCGAAGCTTTTTTTTCGTTATTGAGCGGACAAGTGTGCATTTTGTTTGTTTTAATTTTGCAAATGAACATAAATTAATTTTACAAAATAATTGACGTAGGGTGAATCGTTTGTTAAATTGTAAATGAAGATGGTTGGATTTTGTAACAACGCCTTTGCGGCGAAAGCCTTTGCGTCTGCAAGGCACAAACGTTTCGAGAGGATGGGGGTAAACCATTGCAAAGCATGACCAAAGCGGGCCAAGGGGATACGGAGCTTGGCAGCGTGCGCAGAACGAAGCTCGTTAACGAATGGAAAAAACACGGGTTCCTATACCTGCTGCTGGCGCCGGCTCTGATCCTGACCTTGATCTTCAAATACGGACCTATGTACGGGGCGGTGATCGCCTTCAAGGATTTCAGTCCGATCAAGGGGATCCTGGGAAGCGATTGGGTAGGCCTTAAGCATTTTGAGAAGTTTCTGTCATCGCCCAATTTTGAGCTTATCTTTATGAATACGCTTAAATTAAGCTTGTTCGGGCTGCTTCTCGGCTTCCCCGTACCGATCCTGCTGGCGCTGATGCTGAACCAGGTGCGCAGAGCGGGCGTGAAGAAGAACATCCAGCTGTTCCTGTACGCTCCGAACTTTATATCGGTCGTTGTCATTGTCGGCATGCTGTTTATTTTCCTGTCGCCGACGGGGCCCGTCAATCAACTGCTCGCCTGGCTTACGGATGAGCCGATCATGTTCATGTCGCGTCCCGAGTATTTTCGGTGGATTTATATTTTATCGGATATTTGGACGGGAGCAGGATGGGCCTCGATCATTTACGTGGCGGCGCTGGCGAATGTGGATCCCGAGCTGCATCATGCGGCGAGTCTGGACGGCGCCAACCTGCTGCAAAGAATCCGCCACATCGATATACCGACCATTCGCCCCATTATGGCGATCGTGTTTATTCTCGCCGCCGGCGGAATTATGTCGATCGGCTTCGAGAAAGCTTACCTGATGCAGACGTCCATGAACTTGCCGACATCGGAGATTATCCCGACTTACGTGTACAAGATCGGCCTGCAGTCCGGCGATTATGCGTATTCCTCGGCCGTAGGCTTGTTCAATTCGGTCATCAATGTGATTTTGCTCGTCACAGTGAACTGGATTGTCAAAAGGCTGAACGAAGGGCAAGGTCTCTACTAAGAAGACGCCTAGCCGAGCGATTCCTTTCGTTATCGGTCGTCACCTGCGGTGCCTGAAAATTCGGCGTGCGGATACCGCAGTATTTTCAAGATAGACGCCTATGACGAACGACTCCTTCGTCATCGGTCGTCACCTTCGGTATTGAAAAATCAGCTTGTAGGCTAAGCTGATTTTTCAAGATAGAAAGGAGCAAAGGCAATGCCCGTCAAACATTCCGGTTTCGACCGTTTTCTTCTCGGGCTGAACGCCGTCGGGTTAGTGGCGGCTGTGCTCGTTATCGTCGTCCCGCTCTTTTATATTGTCGTCGCTTCGTTTATGGAACCGTCCGTGTTGCTGAGCCGGGGCTTGTCGCTTCGGATCGAGGACTGGACTCTGGAAGGATATCGCAAGATTTTGTCCAATCCGGCGATGGTTCGGGGCTTCCTCAACGCGCTGCTCTATTCTGTCTCGTTCGCTGCTGTCACCGTGACGGTTTCCGTCTTTGCCGGCTATGCCTTGTCGGACCGCCGTCTCAAGGGGCGCGGATTGTTCATGACGCTGTTTGTGATCACGATGTTTTTTGGCGGGGGACTAGTCCCTACCTATCTGCTGGTCAAAAAGCTGGGCATGCTCGATACAGTCTGGGCGGTCCTCCTCCCCGGAGCGGTCAACGTGTGGAACATCATTTTGTCGCGCACCTTCTTCCAGAGCGTCCCGGTCGAGCTGAAGGAGGCGGCCAACGTGGACGGCGCTTCGGAGATCAGCATCTTTTTCCGCATCGTTCTGCCGCTGTCCAAGCCGATCGTGTTCGTGCTGGCTTTGTACGCCTTTGTCGGCCAATGGAACAGCTACTTTGACGCCATGATTTATCTCGACAATCCGAAGCTTCATCCGCTGCAGCTCGTGCTTCGTTCCATTCTCATTCAAAACCAGGTCGATCCGGGCATGATCGGCGACCAGCTGGCGATGGCGGAGATGAAGCGGCTGTCGGAGATGATCAAATATGCGGCGATTGTCGTATCCAGTGTTCCGCTCATTGTGATGTACCCGTTTTTCCAGAAATATTTTGAGAAAGGTGTCCTGATCGGCTCGCTCAAATAAAGGCCGACTGCACATAAAAGCGATTCATACGGTTATAGGAGGTTATCATGATGCCAACTTATCGACAAGCCGGGCGGACCGCGAAGGCTCTATCTGCCGCCGTCCTTGCTTCCGCGCTCCTTCTTGCCGCCTGCGACAGCGGGGCGGACGGCGGGGAGCAAAGTCCGGACGGGAAGATTACGCTCAACCTAATGACGCAAAGCTCGCCGCTCGCGCCGGCAGACCCGAACGATAAACTGATTAACAAGCGTCTGGAGGAGACGACCGGCATCCACATCAATTGGAAAAATTACACCAGGGATATTTTTGTGGAAAAACGGAATCTGGCCATGGCCAGCGGCGATTTCCCCGACGCGATCTTTGACGCTGGTTACTCCGATTACGAGCTGCTCAAGCTGGCCAAGGACGGGGCGATTATTCCGCTGAACGATCTGATCGAGCGGCACATGCCGAATTTCAGGAAGGTGCTGGAGGAAGCGCCGGAATACCGGGCGATGATTACGGCGCCGGATGGCAACATCTACGCTTTTCCGTGGATCGAGGAGCTCGGCACCGGGAAGGAGCGCATTCAGGCGGTTGACGCCGTGCCGTGGATCAATGTGGACTGGCTGAAGAAGCTGGGTCTTGAGATGCCGACCACGACCGAGGAACTGAAGCAGGTGCTGATCGCTTTCAAAACCCGGGACCCGAACGGCAACGGGCAGGCCGACGAAATTCCGCTGTCCTTTATCAACAAGCCGGGAGCGGAGGATGTGGTGTTTCTCTTCGGGGCGTTCGGCCTCGGGGAAAATCCGGATCACGCCGTCGTCACTAACGAAGGCAAAGTCGTCTTTACCCCGGCGGAGGAAGGCTACAAGAACGCCGTCAAGTATATCCATGAGCTGTATAAGGAAGGGCTCATCGATGTCGAAGCGTATACGCAGGATTGGAGCACGTATATCGCCAAAGGCAAGGATCACAAATATGGCCTGTACTTTGCCTGGGACAAAAGCAACGTCACGGGCGACAACGGCAGCTATGAAGTGATGCCTCCGCTCGCCGGACCCGACGGCGAAATCAATGTTACGCAGACGAATGCTTACGGCTTTCACCGCGGTAAAATGGTCATTACAAGCGCCAACAAAAACCTGGAAGCGACGGCCAAATGGGTCGATCAAATGTACGATCCGCTGCAATCCGTGCAAAACAACTGGGGCACTTACGGCGATGAAACGCAGCAAAACATTTTTGAATTCGATGCGGAAAACAACATGCTGAAGCATTTGCCGCTGAACGGCACCGCCCCGATCGAGCTGCGGGAGAAAACGAGCATCGGCGGTCCGCTCGCCATTCTGGACAGCTATTACGGCAAATACACGACGAAGCCCGACGACGCCAAGGAAAGGCTTCGCATTGTCAAAGAGGTCATGGCTCCCCATATGAAGGCCGATCATGCCATGCCCAGCATATTCAACTCCATCGAAGAGCTGGAGCGTCTGACGACGATCGAGACCGATCTGTTCGCTTATGTGCTAAGAATGCGGACCGAGTGGTACCAAAACGGCAAAATCGATGAGCAGTGGGACGACTATCTGAAGGAATTGGAGCGGCTCGGATTGCCGGAATGGCTTAAAATCAAGCAAACCGGCTACGACCGGGCGATGCAAAAGTAACCGGACGGTGCGGCGGCAGATGCAAATGGCAGTTGCGGATGATAGGTGCGGGTGAGGATGCAGATGGCAGATGCGGATGATAGATGCAGATGGCGGATGCAGGCGATAGATGAAGATGGCGGGGTGCAGGTGATAGACGCAGATGGCGGATGAAGATGATAGATGCAAGTGGCAGATGCGGGTGATAGATGAAGGTGGCGGGGTGCAGGTGATAGATGCAGATGGCGGATGAAGATGATAGATGCAGGTGGCAGATGCGGGTGATAGATGAAGGTGGCAAATGTGGACGACAATGCAGGTGGCAAATGCGGATGACAAATGCAGATATAGATAGCGATGCAGATAACGATAAGTGAAGCGAAACATACTGCGGGAGTGGAGGAGAAGCAAAAGGATGACGACGATTGCCAGGCCAAACTACCGGGGGAAATATCATTTCTCGCCGAGACGAAACTGGATGAACGATCCGAACGGGCTCGTTTATTTCGCTGGGGAATACCATCTGTTCTACCAGCATTACCCGCATGGAACGACCTGGGGGCCGATGCATTGGGGCCATGCCGTCAGCAAAGATTTGGTAAGGTGGGAGGAACTGGACATCGCGCTCGCTCCTGACGAGAACGGGACGATTTTTTCCGGCAGCGCTGTCGTGGACTGGCGCAATACAACCGGTTTTTTCGCCGCGGAGCCCGGTCTTGTCGCTATTTTCACCCACCATCTCGAGCGGCCGGGTAAGCCTCCGCTACAGACCCAGAGCCTCGCTTACAGCAAGGATAAAGGCAGAACCTGGACGAAGTACGAGGGCAATCCGGTGTTGGCGCATGACGAACTGGTCGATTTTCGCGATCCCAAGGTGTTCTGGCACGAGAATACCGGTCGCTGGATTATGATTTTGGCCTGCGGCCAGACGGTGTGCCTGTATCACTCCCCCGACCTAAAAACGTGGACGTTCGGCAGCGAATTCGGGCGCGGCGTAGGATTCCACGGCGGCGTGTGGGAATGTCCCGATCTGTTTCCGCTCGCCGTCGACGGGGACGCCTCCAGGCTCAAGTGGGTGATGCTGGTTAGCGTCGGCGACGCTCCCGCGTATAAGGAGGGATCGCGGACGCAGTATTTTATCGGCGATTTTGACGGAGTGACGTTCACGCCGGATCAAGCTTCTCCCCCGGTGCGGTGGCTGGATTACGGCCGGGACAATTACGCCGCCGTCAGCTGGTCGGACATTCCGGCGGAGGACGGGAGGCGGCTTCTCGTCGGCTGGATGAGCAACTGGAAATACGCGAATTTGACGCCGACGGAAGATTTCCGCGGCGCGGCGACGCTCCCGCGCGAGCTGACGCTGGAGACGCGGGGCGGCGAAGCGGTCCTGGTGCAGAGACCGGCGCGGGAATTGGCGCGCGCCCGTGTACCGCTGCTGGCGCTCGGGCGCACGGCCTGCGCTGCGGCCGATGCCGCGCTGCGCTCCCTGCAGCTGGACAGCTGCGAGCTGGTCGCAGAAGCGGCGTCCGACCGCTCCTTCGCTTTCAAAGTGCGAGCCGGGGAAGGCCAGGAGACGCTCATCGGGTTCGACGCCGCCGCCGGCGAGGTATACGTCGACCGCACCAGGAGCGGGCAACACGCCTTTCACGAGCATTTTCGCGGCGTGCATGCTGCCAAGCTGCAGGTCATCGGGGACGCGGTGCGGCTTCACATTTGGGTCGACCGCTCTTCCGTGGAAGTGTTCGCGGGGGAGGGCGAGGCGGTGATCACCGACTTGATTTTCCCCGATGCGGGTTCGACCGGCATGGGGCTGATCGCGGACCAGGAGGACTTCGAGCTAATCTCGCTTACGGTCCATCAGCTGGAGCCGTCGGCGATGGATTAGGCCGCCCTAGTTTCGTATCCGCCAGGGATGCGAGCGGGACGAGACGCGACAAGGATCAGGATCGGTCGAAAATGGCATCCGGCAAGAACGCGAGCGGGACGAGAGGAAGCGCCGGGCGTTTTGGAGCTATGGAGGCGCCCAGGGGGGGGCAGGCGCAACGAACGGGCGAAAATTGGCCGCGAGCTCGGGGCTAGTTTCAAGATAATGAGCCGCGCACCCCGAGCAATTTTCGGGGAGTGCCAGCAAATGTTGTATTTTGTACAACAAAAACGGGGGGATCAACCGTATTCGCGGCTCAATGTTGCACTTTGTGCAACATTTCGGGCGATTTTCTCGGGTTTGAAGCCAATCGCCTCCAAATTGTTGTACAAAATGCAATATTCCCCTTCCTCTTGTGCAAAGGAGGCGGAAAATGTTGCATTTTTTGCAGGATTTGTCGCCTCATGTGCCTGGGGAGGGGCCGCGCTAACGCGGGGGTCGAACGCTAATGCGGAGTTCGCACGCTGACGTGGAGTTCCAAAGCTAGCATTCGAGTCTGCACGGTAACGCGTGTATCGGAAGGCGCCGGCTGAGTATCTTCGTCGCAGTAAAGTGTAGGTTCGTTCAATAAAGGGCCACTCCGAAGGCAAGGTTTTCTCGGCGCTGTCAGAAAATCCGCCAGAAAAGCTGCTGGAGAATTTTGACCTCGATAAAGCGTTAAAGTGTTAAAACGAAGTATGGCTTTCTGCACCAGGCAACATTCGCATAAGCGCAGCCCTGCTCATCTGGTGAAGGTGCTTCGACCGAAGCTTCTCTTCATGTTCGCTAGCCTAGGCGCTGTTTTGCCCAGGCAGACCTTAAGCTAACGCTAGCCACAGAGCTTATTCCCCTCGAAACGAGCGATTTGAAATTGTAACGCAAGTGAGCAGCCTTATTTCGCATTTTGGCTAACAGGATGAGCGTTTTCGACAAAATAGCGCTATCCAGTTGCGTTACATTTTTCAAAGGCTCCGTTTCAGCAAAATAGCGTTTGTCACCAGCGTTAGAGAATCGAAGCTTTCGGCGGAAGCGCAGGAAGGGCCGCGCACCAAGCGCTATTTTCAAGATAGACGCCTATGCCGAGCGCTTCCTTACGTCATCGGTCGTCACCTGCGGTGTTGAAATTTTGTCGGCGTATATCGCCAAATTTTCAAGATAGACGCCTATGACGAGCG
>NZ_KB905635.1 GCF_000380965.1 Paenibacillus ginsengihumi DSM 21568
AGAAGCGGGCACGGTGGTAAGAACGGTTGAAGGACAAGCGAGTAAGCAGGCAACGCCGCAGCAGTCGATAAACATGCGGCAATTGCTCAAGAACGTGACGCAACCGGTCAAGGGTTGTATCGCTGGAATGATTCGCATGCTGCAAGGACCGAAGCAAAGCAGCACAACGGGTATGGCACTCAAAGCACTTCGCGGATAACGGCAAAAAATTCTGACAAATCACTTGTGTTTGATGAAAGAACGAAGCAAAGCGCTTACAAGGAAGAGGTTCCTTCGGGGTTCGCGTTCCAGGCATCTTAAATGACTGCCCACGCTAGCTTGACACTGACTTTTTTGCCCGGCAACTGTTCAATCTCCCGGATTTGATGTAGGATAAAGGATACCATAAAAATTTTCCAGTTTCTTCTGCCTTGCATTTTGAGATGAGGGAGGGATACGAATGATACCGCAGCGGATTACCTTGGTGACTTTGGGAGCGCGGGATCTGCCGAATTTGCGCGCGTTCTACCAACGTTTGGGCTGGGAGGATACGCCGGCGAGCACGGACGATTATTGCGTATTTACGACGGCGGGCGTTCTGCTGAGCCTATATCCTTACGCGGAATTGGCGAAGGATGCCGGGCTTGACGGGAAATGGGCGACGGAAGACGGTCCGGGCGGCCCTCGGGAAGCCGGAGATGCCAAGCCTTCATTCCGGGGGATTACGCTGGCGGTCAACGTGGAGGAGCCGGAGCTGGTCGACGCGGCGATCGAGCAGGCGCGCGCCGCCGGAGCGGTCATCCTCAAGGAGCCGGAGCAGGCGTTTTGGGGCGGCCGTTCAGCTTATTTTGCCGACCCGGAATTCAACGTCTGGGAGGTGGCCTGGAATCCTTCCGCCGCGTTTGACGAAAGCGGCGCGATGCTCTCTTTTTAACAAGCTGGAAGCTTTCATTTTATTTTCCTAGAAATCAAGACAAGCAAGTGAGGAACCTATGAATCAGACAACCGCTGTAAAAACGGCATCACCCGTATTCACCGTCTACCCGGTTTTGTTTGCGGTCAGCATCGTCCATTTGCTGAACGACACGATGCAATCGGCGATCCCCGCGTTGTTTCCGGTGCTGCGCGAGTCGCTGCTGCTATCGTACGGACAGATCGGGTGGATTTCTTTTGCCATGAACATCACCGCTTCGGTGTTTCAGCCTTTGGTAGGCTTGTACTCCGATGTCCGGCCGCGGCCGGACATTTTGCCGCTCGGCGTCTGCTTTACGCTGGCCGGCATCGTCATGCTCGCGTTCGCGCCTAACTACGGCATGATTTTGCTTGCCGTCACCTTGATCGGATTGGGCTCGTCGGTGTTTCATCCGGAGTCGTCGCGCGTCGCCTATTTGGCGGCGGGGACAAGACGCGGGCTGGCCCAATCGATTTTCCAGGTCGGCGGGAATGTAGGCTCTTCGCTCGGCCCGATCATGTCGGCTTTGATTTTTATCCCGCTCGGGCAGCGCAGCGTCGCCTGGTTTGCCTTGGCGGCTGTGGCGGCGATTATCATCCAGTTTTTTGTAGCTAGATGGTACGGTGGGCAGGATTTGCAGCCGCGCAAACGGCGCGTTGGAAGCGGCGAGCCGGCACCCAAAAGCGGCCTTAGCCAGGGGAAAGTCATGCTGGCGGTTACCGTGCTGGTGCTGCTGCTGTTTTCCAAAAATGTATATACGATCAGCATTTCCACTTTTTATTCGTTTTTTCTGATCGATCATTACGGCGTAGCCAAAGAAACGGCGCAGTGGTATATTTTCGCTTTTCTGGCCGCGGCGGCGGTCGGCACGTTTTTTGGCGGGCCGCTGGCGGACCGGTACGGGCGGCGCAACATCATTTGGCTGTCGATCCTGGGGACGGCGCCGTTTTCGCTGCTGCTTCCTTACGCCAATTTGTTCTGGTCCGGCGTGCTCGTCGTGATCGCCGGCTTGATTATGTCCTCTTCGTTTTCGATCATCGTCGTGTACGCGCAGGAGCTCCTGCCGGGAAAAGTGGGGCTCGTGTCCGGCCTGTTTTTTCGGGCTGTCGTTTGGCCTCGGCGGCCTCGGCTCCGCGGTGCTCGGCATTTTTGCCGATCAGACCGGCATCCTGTACATTATGCAGCTATGCTCGCTGCTGCCGCTGATCGGCCTGTTGACCGTGCTGCTGCCGAAAGATGAGGTGTTAAGGCAGCAGTGAAAGCTGGATGAAAAGGACGGGGTTATATTCCTGCTCGAATATAACCTCTCTTTTTTGCCCTGAGGTAAATCGGTTAACTTCGTTAACTAAAATCCCGAAGCTAAAATTAGCAAATTCCACTTGAAATATAGCGCTTTCGTCACTATAATGAACTTAAACGTATAACTAAGATCTTGGTGATGTTCAGCAAAGTAAACAAAAGAAGGTGGAGGAATGAAACGTACGACGATTAAAGATGTGGCGGAGAAAGCCGGGGTTTCCGCGGCCGCGGTCTCGTATGTGTTGAACGGGCGCGAAGGCAAAGTGTCGGAAGAGACGCTGGCGAAAATCTTAAAGGCGATCGAAGAGCTGAATTATATCCCCGATTTTTCCGCGCGGAGCTTGGCGAGCAAACGTTCCAGCCTGATCGGCGTTGTGATTCCCCAGACCGAAGACCAGAAGAGGCTGCTGCTCGAAAACCCGTTCTACAGCGACCTGATCTGCGGAATCGAAGCCAAGCTAAGGCAGCACGGTTATCATGTCCTGATCTCCGGGGTGGAGAAAGGGCATAGCTATCTGGATTTAACGATGCAGCGCAATCTGGACGGGGCTGTCATCATGGGGATTTATCAGGAAAGCTTCTATGAAGAGCTGAAAAAGGTGGATATTCCGATCGTGCTCATTGACAGCTATATTAACGACGATTCGTTCAAGAAAATCCGGATCGACGACGAGCTGGGCGGCTATCTGGCCACCAAGCATCTGATCGAGCAAGGCCATACGAACATCGGCCTCGTTACAGGGGTCATCCGGAAGGATGGCGTCGTGGAGAAGCGGTATTTGGGTTATAAGAAGGCTTTGAGCGAAGCGAATTTGTTTTATGACCACAACCTCGTGTTCGAGGGGCAGGTCAGCTACGAGTATGGGGTGGAGGCCGGCATCGAGATTGCCAAGCGGCAAACGAACCTGACTGCGGTCTTCGTCACCAGCGACATGATGGCCTTCGGCGTCATTAACGGTTTGCGCCAGGAAGGGCTTCAGGTGCCGGACGATGTCTCGGTGATCGGCTTTGACGATATTTCGCTATCCAGCATTTTTCTTCCGAAGCTGACGACCGTCCATCAGGATATTAAGGCCCGGGGGATGGCTGCGGCCCAATATCTCATTGACGTTCTGGACGGCAAGCAAAAACCCGACGGCGGAGTTACCCTGCTTCCGATTTCCATCAAAGAACGCGAAACCGTGCGCCGGATTAAGCGATAAAGGAGTGGAAACATGGTTGGTCAGAATAAATGGGCGAAACGGGCGGCAATCCTCGTGTTTTTGCTTCCCAGCTTGATCGGGCTGCTAATGTTTCAACTGATACCGATCGTCATTTCAGGAGTGATCAGCTTTACGGATTGGAACATGCTGTCATCCGCCAAATTTGTCGGTTTGGACAATTTCGCAAAGGTATTTACCGATGAGAAATCTTACACCTCGCTGCTTAACGTGTTCAAGTTTATCGTCGGCTACATCCCGGCGGTGATGGCGCTCGGCACCTTTCTCGCCGTATTGCTGAACCGGAACATGCGGGGCATCAAATTTTACCGGGCGATGATATTCATTCCGGTCATTACTTCGTGGATCGCGGTGTCGATAGTATGGCGCTGGTTCCTCAACGGCCAAAGCGGCCTGATAAACTACTTTCTTTCCCTGTTTGGGATCGACGGCCCGATTTGGCTTCAAGATTTCAACTGGGCTTTGCCGGCGGTCATCGGGGTTACGGTATGGAAGGACCTTGGATTTGTGGCGATTATTCTGCTTGCCGGACTTCAGGAAATATCCGACGACTACTATGAGGCGGCGCAAATCGACGGGGCCAGAGGTTGGACCCAGTTTCGGAAAATTACGCTTCCTTTGCTGACGCCGGCGCTGTTTTTCGTGCTGACGATTTCCCTGATCAACTCGTTCCAACTGTTCGACCAGGTTATGATCATGACCGGCGGCGGACCGGCAGGAAGCACAAGCACGATCGTCGAGCAAGTTTATAAGAACGCTTTCATGAACAACAAGATGGGTTTTGCGTCTGCCCAGTCCTGGGTGCTGTTCGCGATCATTTTTGCCGTGACGCTGGTGCAGAACCAATTGCAAAAAAGGTGGGTCGTTTATGACAAGTAAGGCAACGTTATGGAAAAACATCGCCGCGCATCTCGTTTTGTCCATCGCTTCGCTCGTGCTCGTATTTCCGTTTGTCTGGATGGTCAGCGGCGCGTTCAAGGACAGCCTGGAAGTCGTCAAGATGCCGCCGCAGTGGATTCCGTCGCATTTTAACTTCGATAATTTCATTGAAATTGAAAAATACTTTCCGATTTTCCGTTCATTGTGGAACAGCGCCGTCGTCGCCGTCGTTTCGACTGGACTGCAGCTTATTGTCTGCGCCATGGCGGCATTCGTCTTCGCCAAAATCAGCTTCAAAGGCAGGGAAGCGTTGTTCTTCCTGTTTTTGATCACGCTGATGATCCCGATGCAGGTCACGATGACGCCGTTATTCATCATTTTTCAGAAGCTGCATCTCGTGAACACGTTGGCCGGGCTGATCCTGCCGGGGATATTCAGCGCGTACGGGACCTTCCTGCTGCGCCAGCACATGATCGGAATCCCTAACGCGCTGCTAGAAGCGGCGTTTATCGACGGAGCTTCCTATTTCCAAGTGTTCCGCAAGGTGGTTTTGCCGCTTAGCAAGCCGGTTTTGGCGACGCTGCTGATCTTTTCGTTTATGGGCTCGTGGAACAATTTCCTGTGGCCGCTGATCATCACGAGCGATACCGATTTGATGACCCTGCCGCTGGGCTTAAGCAGGCTGCAGGGGCGCTGGGCGACGGAATGGAACATTCTGATGGCCGGCAATGTGATTTCGTTTATTCCTATCTTCATCGTGTACCTGTTTGCACAAAAGCATTTTATTAAGGGGATCACGATGAGCGGGATAAAATAAACCACACCTAAAACAAGGGGGGGATGCGGATACGCGGGCGGTGCAATGGCCTGGCGGAATTTGGCGCAATGCGCGATGTAAGCGCTATTTTAGAAAACTCAAGGGAGAGATGGTAAATGGTCAAGAAGAGCATGACATGGATTCTGCTTCTGTGCCTGGCGTTGGTAGCGTCGGCATGCGGCTCAAACAGCGGCAAGGAAGCGGGCGGTTCGGAAAATGCGAACGGCGGCAAGCAGGAAACGATCAAATTTATGCAGTACACGGCGAGCGGCGCGCAGGAAGAAACGCTCAAGGGCATGATCAAAAAATTCGAAGAGGCCAATCCTGGCATCAAGGTCGACATGGAAATCGTAGACTATCAAAATTATATGACCAAGCTGAATACGATGATCGCTTCCAATACCGCCCCTGACGTGTTTGAGGTAGGGTACGAAAATTTCATGACCTACGCCTCGCAAAATGTGTTGATGGATTTGACCGACATTATCGCAAACGATAAAGAGTTCAACCCGGATCAGTACAAGAAGCTGGCTTATGACGCGTTCAAATATAACGGAAAGCAAATGGGCATCGTGGAAAGCTTCTCGGACGTCGTTCTATTCTACAACAAAGATTTGTTCGACCAGAAGCAAGTGGCTTATCCGCAGGACTCCTGGACTTGGAAAGATGAGCTGGAAGCCGCGCAAAAGCTGACCGATGCGGAGAAAGGCATTTGGGGCACTTACTCGCCGATCCAATTTTATGAGTTTTACAAAACGATCGCCCAAAACGGCGGCGGTATTTTTGACGAAAGCGGCAAACCGACGGTTAATAGCCCGGCCAACGTGGAAGCGCTGCAATGGATGATCGATAAGGCGGCAAAATATAAAATTTCTCCGCCGCTGAATGACGACACCTTCGCCCAGCCGGATGCCGACGTCAACGCCTTCAAAGCCGGGAAAATCGCGATGTTCCGCACCGGGATTTGGAATATGGCGCGGTTTGCGGACGCGGGCTTTAATTGGGACATCGCTCTTGAACCGGGCAATGTGCAAAAAGCCCATCATTTCTTCGCCGACGGGCTTGCCGTTTCCAAGAACAGCGAGCATGCCGAAGCGGCGTGGAAATTCCTGAAGTTCATGTCTGCCGATCCTTACGTAGTGGAGCAGCGGATTGCGAAAGATTGGAGCGTGCCGGCGATTTCCGACGAAACGATGCTGGAGGCTTATTTCAAGAAAACGCCGCCTGAATCGAAGAAGAAAGTGATCGAAGCGTTGGATTCCCTCGTTCTGCCTCCGGTCGGACCGAAGCCTGAGAAATGGAACGAAATTTCGACGGCGGTGGGGGAAGAGCTGGATAAAGCAAGACTTGGCGCATCCGATGCCCAAACCGCGCTGGATGCCGCCCAGAAAAAATTGGAAGACATTCTGAAATAACAGCAAAGCGTCGTCTTGATTATCCAGCACCCATGGTAAGGGGTCGTTTGTGGGAACGATCCCTTACTTACTTTCAATTACTATCATACTTTAATTTCGCGTGTTATAGCAAAAAAGTATTTTTGGATTATAGCGATGGGGTGAAAGAATGAAATCATATCTGCCTACCGGCAATGAAATGATCGCGATTCCTCTGCTGACCGAAGCAAGGGCGGCGATCGAATCGGTCAATTTTTTGCATATGGGCTACAAAGGCATCGTGGAAATTACAGGCGATCCGGCGGACAACGCGCCGCTGATGGAGCCTTTCATCGATATGAATGGCGCGGTGCATAGACCGCAGAACTTGCGCTGGCGGCGGCTTAGCGACTGGATTCCTACCTTTGAAGCGGACATACCGGGCGTTTCGGATTTGGTTCTGGAAGGTACGGTGCTGGCTCCGCTCGAAGAAAGGGGCTTTGTATATCGGCTCAAAGCGGAAAACCGCGGGAAAGAGACGCTTACGTTTACGCTCGGGCTGCAAGGAAAATGGACGGAAACGAAGCATACGATCAATGAATCCAAGCCGATGAACGGCCGGAAATTTGTTTATGAAAGCGGCTGGAACCATTCCAATGTGTTTGATTTCCGCAACACGGTGTCGGTATTTTCGTTTGCGCCGATTTTTGCGGCGAAGATGGATTTGCATGAGGCGGAGGCAAGGGATGAGGGCATCGCTTACCGCTTCGGCAAGGAATTGTCGCTTGCGCCCGGCGAATCGGCAGCGGTCGATTTTTATTGGGGGCTCGGTTTTGAAGAGGTGGGCTCGACGACAGCGGCCAAAGAAATGCTGCGCAAAGGCTACGGCGCTCTCCTGTCCCGCACCGTAAGCTGGCTGGAAGAGCGGCGCCAGCAAAGCGGCCGGGAAGATTTGGACCAATTGTTTAACACGAATCTGTTCTTTAACTTCTTTTACGCTTCCGGAAAGACGATGGATACGGAGCAGCTTGTGCTCATCACCTCCCGAAGCCCGAGGTATTACGTCAGCGCGGCCTATTGGGACCGGGACAGCCTGCTCTGGAGCTTCCCATCCATCCTGATCGCGGATGCCGGTTATGCCCGCCAAATGCTGGAGTACGTATTCGAGGTGCAAATGAGAAACGTGGGCGTTCACAGCCGCTACATCGACGGCACGGTGCTGGAACCGGGCTTTGAACTGGATGAGCTGTGCGCTCCGATCGTTGCGCTGTACAACTACGTGAAGCGCACGGGAGAGAAGGAAATCGTACATGAGCCGATTTTTGCCAAAGGCATCGCGCGGATTCTGAACATTCTGGATTCCAAGAAGCACAAGCATATCGATTTGTATGAAACTTTCCTGCAGCCGACCGACGACATGATCGTGTATCCGTATTTGACTTACAACAATGCGCTGGTAGTTACGATTTTACGTTATTTGGCCGAACTGCTTGCGGGCCGCAAAGAATTTGCCGGCCCCCTGCTCCAAAAGGCGGATAAGACGCAAGCGGCGATCTACGAGCACTGCGTCAAAGAAGTCGACGGCAAACGAATTTTTGCCTGGTCCGTGGACCTTGAAGGCAACTGGAATGTGTACGACGAGCCTCCGGGCAGTTTAACGCTGCTGCCGTTCTACGGTTTTTGCGGCTGGGACGATCCCGTTTACCGGGCGACGGTGGAATATATCCGGAGACCGGATTACCGGTACTCTTTTGCCGGGGCGAAAATTGCCGATATCGGCTGCGAGCATGCGCCCCATCCGTGGGTGCTCAGCATCGCCAACAGCCTATTGTCGGGCCGCAAAGAACATTTTCTGCGGATTGTGCCGCACCTGAAAATGGACAACGGCATCGCCTGTGAAAGCGTCAACGAACATACGGGCGAATGCGAGACTGGCGAGGCGTTTGCTACCTGCGCCGGATTTTTGGCTTATGCGATGTATGTCGCTTTTTATGAAAAGGAGGCAGCACGATGACGGGAAAAGGGGACTTGATACGCGATCAGGCGTTTTCCAGCTTTGCCGGGCTCCAAAGAGGCGAGATGGATCGGGCGGTAAGGTTCATCCGGCAAACGGAAACGATTCTGCTTCACGCCTTCAAGCAGTCAAATATCGGCGGGGAGGGCGCAAAGCCGCCGGCGCTTAGCGGCCCGGATACGCTGAATGCGGCTTATTGGCTGTGGATTCTCGGCGAATATACGAATGCGGCTAAAGACCGGTCGCTGCTTGTTAGCCTCCGGAACACGGCGGAAGTGGCTCTGACGGCCATATCCGCGCATTGGAGGGATTCGCTGCCGCATTGGCTCGGCATTCCGGGGCGGGAGCCGGCGATTTATTTAAGCAATTTGGCGATTTTGTACGGGGCCGCGCTGGCCATTCAGCCTTCATGGACGAACGGGCTGGATAGCGGCGCATTTTCGGCCGCCGATGTGCAGCGGCTGCTCAAAGAGATCCGAGAATTGCTGTTTGCCAAAATGATTAAAGACGGCCGGGTCGTCAGCCGCGTGGGCAGCCGGGAAATTAACGGCGATATTGTGCTGGCCGCCGTTCCTTTCGGTTTGCTCGGGATCGAGGACCGCATTCTCATCGAAGCGCTGTACGTTGCCGAACGGGAGCTGATCGGCCGCGGGGTGCGGTTCTCTGAAGCCGATCTGGCCTTCGGAGGTTGCGAGCGTCCGGCGCTGGGAGGAGTCCTGGCGTGGTATTACAGCGAAAAAGGGGATACGGCGAAGGCGAAGCAATTGCTGGAGCGCCTGACGGAGCTTCGTGAGGCATCGCCTGGCGGAGAGCTGCCGGAGATCGATCCGCAAACGGCCTTGGAGCCGCTTTACCTGGAAGAGGAACTGCGCAAACGCGGCGGGCAAATCCCGGTAAGCCCCCTGGCGGAAGCGATCTTCGAAATTGCCGAAGAGGCGCTGAAAAAAGCTTTGCAAGGCCGCGAAAAGGCGCCGGACAGACCGTCCGTATCATTGCTGCACGAACCGGCGGGAACGAATGATCCTTACGTATATGCGCCGCATGAACGGTCTCCCCGGCATCCGGAGGAGGGGCAGCTAGTGTTCGTGCGCGCATCGACGCTGCCGTTTCGCCCGCAATCGCAAACGGTGTGGGTTGAATTCCGCATCGGGGACGGCGCGTATACGCGCTTGCCGATGAGGCTGGCCGCCACGCCGGAAGGGGAGAAGATTTGGGAGGCGGCGCTTGGACGGTTTGCTTTCGGCCAGACTGTGCACTACCGTTTCGAGGCTCAGGAAGGCGGGGAAAAGGTCGTTTCGGAAGTCTATTCTTTCTCCGTTCGGGCATGGACAGGACTTTGGGAGCCGTCTAGCATCCAGGCGAATCCGGAGGAAATTGCCGTAGAGTTTGCGCTTCTTCCCGGAATGAGCCTGCGGCCTGTCATCCGCTTTCATAGAGCCGCAAGAGAGAGCGGCGAAGGGATTGAAGTCATGCTGGATTGGAAGGCGCCGGACTCTTCACCGGGAATCTCCGGGGATCAGCCGGAAACGGCGGAATGGAGGCTAGAGCTGAAAGGATACGAGTTGATCATTGCCCGCGCCAACGGCAAGCTTAAATGGCGTATGCTGGATGCGCTAGGGAAGCTCGTTTTCGAGACGGCCCAAGGGCGCGGCACGCCGCCGGTGGAAGTGATGACCGATCAGGAGGGCAAAGTTTACAAAGCCCGGCTGAATTTGCAGCTTCAAGACGGGGAGCGCGCCTTCGGGATGGGCGAGAGATACGCGCGCATGGAATATCGCGGATTTAGTGTAGATAACCACGTGTATAACGAGTACCGGAGCCAAGGGCTTAAAACATATATGCCCGTCCCCTTCTACATCAGCTCGCAAGGCTATGGCTGTTTTCTGGATACGCTGATGTATTCCCGTTTTGATTTCGGTTCGCAGCAGTCGGATCTATTGACGGTGGAAGCGGAATTAAGCCCCGATTCGCCTAGGCTAAAAGCACACTGGTTCCCTGGACAACCGCTCGCGGTCATCCGCCAGTTCAGCGAGGCGACAGCAAGACCCGTCCTCCCGCCGAAGTGGTCGTTTGGCCCATGGATGTCAAGCAACAACTGGGACAGCCAGGCCGAGACGATGAAGCAGGTGGAGCTGACGGAGCGGTATGAAATCCCGGCGACGGTCATCGTGCTGGAGCAGTGGAGCGACGAGGCGACGTTCTACATTTTCAACGATGCCCAGTACAAGGCGGTAGACGGCGGTGAATTCCTCACATACGGCGATTTCACGTTTCCGGATTGGGGGCGCTGGCCGAATCCCCGGCAAATGGTCGAAGAGCTCCATGCGCGCGGGCTTAAGGTTCTGCTCTGGCAAATCCCGATTCAAAAATTTATGTACGGCATTACGCACGAGCAGAAGGACCAGGACGAGAAGTTTATGCTGGAGCGGAATTATCACGTAAGGCGAACCGACGGGACGCCGTACCGGATTCCCTACAATTGGTTCAAGGATTGCCTTGTCCTTGACTTCACGAACGAGGAAGCTCGGCGCTGGTGGTTTAAGAAACGGCAGTATCTGCTCGATGAAGTCGGGATTGACGGGTTTAAGACCGACGGCGGGGAATGCATTCTGGGCCATGATCTGATGTTTGCCGACGGCACGTCCGCTGCGGAGATGCACAACCGCTATCCGCTCGACTATATCGGGAGCTATTACCGGTTTGTTCAGGAACGGACGCGCAATAACGGCATCACCTTCAGCCGCTCTGGCTATACGGGAGCCCAGCAATATCCGCTGCATTGGGCCGGGGACGAGCGCTCGACGTATGAGGCCTTCCGCTCCTCTATCTTGGCGGGCCTGACGAGCGGCATGTCCGGCATCCCGTTTTGGGGCTGGGATCTGGGAGGATTTCACGGCGATATTCCGACGGCGGAGCTGTTCATCCGCGCGGCGCAGATGGCCGCCTTTTGTCCGGTCATGCAGTACCATGCGGAAACGAAGGGGGAATTCAATCAGGACCGGACTCCTTGGAACATTGCCGAGCGGACGGGACGTCCCGAGGTGATCGCGATCTATAAAAAATTCGCCGATATCCGCATGAACCTCCTTCCGTATGTGTATGCCGAAGCGATGTATTCCAGCGCCACGGGGGAACCGATGATGCGGGCGATGGCTATCGAGTTTCCGGGCGACAAAGCCTGCATGGGGCTGGGAACGCAGTATATGTTCGGCAGAAGCCTGCTCGTAGCGCCGCTAACGGAAGAAGGAGCTTACAGCAGACGGGTTTATTTTCCGGAAGGGCGCTGGCTCTCCCTGTTTGGGGATCAGCTAGTCGAGGGCGGGCGCAGCGAAGGCGTTCACGCCGATTTGGACGAAATCCCCGTGTTTATCCGGGAAGATGGGATCATTCCGCTTAATCTGAAGGACGGATTGAATCTGGGCACGCATGTAGGCAATGCGGTGGACCGTTATGAGCGGCTTACTTTCATGATGTTCCCCGTCCGTGAATGGGACTATCGTTTCGCGGACGATCTGGGTAACTACGTAACGCTGCGGGGAAAACGGGAGGAAGACGGTTTGCGGTTTACGGTGACATCGAATGTCTCCGAGCCTGTCAGCCTGATCGTGCGCGGACTGGATGAGGTGCAGAAGGTGACGTTGGGCGATGCGGATTTGAGCCGTTTGGCGAATCCGGATGACCTGGACCAAGAGCCGGGCTACTTCCTTCGCGGAAATGATTTGATTCTGCGTGCCGGTCAAGGCGAGCAGAAGGTTTATATTCAAACGAAATCTGGGGGATCGGTTCATGCTAACTAGCGAAATGATTCGTCCGGACGGCGAGCTGGCGCGCCGTTCGGACAGAGAGGTCGAGCATTTCGGACCCGCGAGAGCGGTCGTTTCCGAATCGGGATGGACGATCATCGAAGGGCGGCATGGCTCTTTGCGGGTTCAGTGGATTTACGAGGATATCGTTCGGATTACGGGAGCCGCGTCCGCGGAAGCGTTAGCCGGTACGCTTCCGGTGTATGCGGCCCTGCTGCCGGACGAATCTTGTTCCAATCGGATTTCCATAGAGGAGACGGAAGATCGGATTTTGCTTCATGGCGGCGGCAACTGGACCCTTCAAGTGAACAAAAGTGACCTGTCCTTCGTTCTGACGGACGCCGCCGGCCATCCGGCAATGAACCTTCACCGGTATTACAGCGGTGAAGGGCATTTGCAGTGCCGCGGCGAGATGACGCCCGGAGCGCAGATTTACGGGCTTGGCGAAACGACGGGTTATTTGGACAAGCGCGGCGAGCGGTATACGATGTGGAACTCCGACGTCTATTCGCCGCATGTGGCCGACATGGAGTCGCTTTACCAATCGATACCTGTGCTCATCCATCACCATTTGGGGAAAGCTTACGCCCTGTTTGTCGATAACCCGGGACAAATCCAGTTCGATATGCGGAAAGAGCGGGATAAGTACCGGATCGATTTGGAAACGGGACTGCTGGATGGCTATTTTGTGGCGGGTCCCGCGCTCAAAGACGTCGTTCAGCGCTACACGCTGCTGACCGGCCGGATGGAGCTGCCGCCGCTTTGGGCCATCGGCTACCAGCAGTCCCGCTACAGCTATATGACCCAGCAGGAGGTGCTGGAGCTCGCGCGCACCTTTCGGGCGAAAGGAATCCCTTGCGACGCGATTTACCTGGATATCCACTACATGGAAGACTTTAAGGTGTTTACGTTTGACCCGGTGCGGTTTCCGGACCCGAAAGGGATGATCGCCGAACTGAAGGAGATGGGGATCCGGGTTGTGCCGATTGTCGATCCGGGCGTAAAAATGGACGCGCGGTTCCCGGTTTACGTCGAAGGCTTAGAGAAGGGTTATTTTTGCCGTAAAGAAGACGGGAGCGTCTTTCAAGGCGAGGTTTGGCCCGGAATAAGCGTATTCCCGGATTTTTCCGATCCTGAGGCTGCCAAGTGGTGGGGCGAGCAGCACCGCGTGTACGCGGAAATGGGCATCGCGGGAATCTGGAACGACATGAACGAACCGAGCGTGTTCGCCTGCGAAACCCATACGATGGATTTGGATGTGCTGCACCAAAACGACGGGCGGCCGATCAGCCATGAAGCTTGGCACAACATGTACGGCCTCGCCATGTCGAAAGCGACCCATGAAGGAATGAAGCGTTTGCTGAGCGGGGAACGCCCCTTCGTGCTGACCCGTTCCGGTTATGCGGGGATTCAGCGGTTTGCCGCCGTCTGGACCGGAGACAACCGCAGTTATTGGGAGCATATGGCGATGTTCATGCCTATGGGGATGAATTTGGGCTTCTCCGGCGTCGCTTTTTGCGGTTCCGACATCGGCGGATTCGAGCATTCCACCTCCGGCGAACTGTTGGCCCGCTGGATGCAGATGGGCGTGTTCTCGCCGCTGTGCCGGAACCATAGCGCCTATAAGACGCTGTATCAGGAGCCGTGGCGCTTCGGCAGTGAAGTGGAGGAGATTTGCCGCAAATATATCCGGCTTAGATACCGGCTGCTTCCTTATCTGTACGCTTATTTTCGCGAGGCGTCGCTTACGGGGCTGCCCATCATGCGCAGCTTGGCGCTGGAATATCCGGAGGACCGGGAAACGTACCAACTGTCCGACCAGTTCCTGCTGGGTCAAGATTTTCTGATCGCTCCGATCTATAGACCGAGCACCGCTCACCGGGCCGTCTATCTTCCCGAAGGGAACTGGTACGATTATTGGACCGGCGAGCGGCACGAGGGCGGCAAGCACATCCTCGTCCACGCCCCTCTCGATACGCTGCCGCTGTTCGTGCGGGGCGGAGCGATCGTGCCGGAAACCGTCGAGGCGCAGCATACCGCTACGGCCGGGTGGCAGAATTTGACTTTGTATTATTATGTTCGTGGGGACGATGGCGAGCCGGGCAGCAGCGAATTTACGCTTTATGAAGACGACGGCGCAAGCGACCGGTATAAGCAAGGGGAGTATAACGAGCTAAGATGCTTTGCCGAGGAGACGAAAATTTCGCTCCGCCTGGGATATGAAGAGCTTCATCGCGGCTACGATCATCCGCGGGAAAACCTGCGTTTCGTGGTGAAGCACCTGCCGCGGGAGCCGCAGGACGTCGGCGGGCTACAGCGGTATGAATCCCTGGAAGCGTTGGAAGATGGGGTAGCCGGATGGTGGTACGACCATGAACGCCGTGAACTCATTTTGAAAATTCATGAGGCGCAAAGATGGGAATGCGCTATTGTAAAATAGTCCGAGCCGGACGCTGTCCTGCCAGCGTCCGGTATTTCTATGTATAATAGAAAAAACGTTTGATTTCGGTTGAAAGGTTGGTAGACGATGCTGCTTGATGGTTCGGGATATTTGCCTATGGCCAGCGCAGCCGATTTACGCGAAGCGATCCGGCGGCAGCCGGAGATGATGGCCGATCTAAGGCTCGTTGCCGAACTGGGCTTGCCGCAGGGGTGCATCGCCGCCGGGTATGTCCGCAACTTCGTCTGGGACGTTCTGCACGGGTATGCGAGCAGAACCCCGCTGCATGATGTGGACGTCCTCTATTATGATCCGGATTGCCTGGACGAAGCGGTGGAGAAGGCGTACGACGCTCAACTGTCGGCCCGCTGCCCGCAGCGGAACTGGTCGGTCAAAAATCAGGCGCGGATGCATTTGCGGAACGGGGAGGCGCCTTACCGCTCGGTCGAAGACGCGATGCGGCACTGGCCCGAAACCGCTACGGCGGTTGGCGTCTGCCTGAACGCCGAAGGCGAAGTGGAGCTAATCGCGCCCTTGGGCCTCGAAGATTTGCTGTCGTTGAAGGTTCGGCAAAGCCCGTACTTCCGCGATACCGCGGCATTCAGGGAACGGGTCGCCGCCAAGGAGTGGCTGCGGACCTGGCCGCGACAAACGCTGATCGAGGGTTAGGCGGCGGGGCGCGCGGGCGGGAGGCGGGGCGCAGCATATGCCTGCCCATGCGGCAAAGCCAGCAGGGAGGCGGGGTGTGCGGGTGCACGCTCGTGTGGCAAAGCGCTGTAGGCTGCTGAGGGCGTACCTTGGCGTGCAACGGCTCCCGGTTTAACGGACCCAGGAGCCGCTATTTCGGGCAAAAACGGGCGATTTGTAATGCTAAAGGACCCCAGTGACCTTATTTCGCACTAGCCTTGCATCTAAAGTGACATGGTATTCAATTAATTGTTAATCTTGGTTGTATCAACTTATTGGATTAAAATTTACCATTTCTATTTTCCGCCAATGTGCTAAAAGGGTAACAGGACGTGAAGTGTAGTCATGTTACCAAAAATTAGTAGATGAATCATTCGGTTACTCTAGTACCATCTTGACGCTCTTGAGCTTCAATGGATGTTTTCTCGGCCTTCCTGGCCGCCCTTTCTTACGCCGGCCTTTGGATGGCTTAGACGGCGGTCGTAACACAGCTTGTTGAAACTCTTCCCACGATCGCTCAGCATATAAGCGCATGCGTTTCAAGATCTGCCATAAGCTTAGATCCGTTTGCATCTCTAACTTGATCAACAGCACCAAGCTGTACGCGATCAGCGCCAGATAGATTTGGTTCCAGATGGCGGTTTGGTTTGCGCTGTAGATCTTCACCAGCCTCAGATGTTGCTTGATCCATTTGAAGAACAACTCGATCAACCATCGATAGCGGTAGATCTCGCTAATCTCTTGGGCAGAGCGATCCTGCACATTGGTCAGCAAGCGGTAGGTCCGTTTCTGCTCATCCGTAAACTCGATCAGTCGGGCTTGGAGGTGATGCGTCTGCTTCTGCTTATCGTTCCACTGGATCTCGACGTCCGCATCTAACGTGATGGGAGAACCCTCAGGAACCGCTCGCTGATGGAGGATGGTTACCTTGTTCTTGGTCTGCAATCTGGCCACGAACCTCATCTGTTGGTGAATCAGCGATTCATATAGCTCGTACTGGATATACCCGCGATCCATCACATGAATGCATCGTCCGCCACCACCAGATCAAGAGCGACTTCCTGATCACTCACCGCCGCTGTGCTGTTGATGATCTTGCCGGGAAACACCGTTTCGCGATCGGCCACCACGAGCTGGGTATGGATCTTGACCGCATTTTGCTCTTTGCTCCAGTACGCCCAGCGTCCAGCTAGGGTGGGCAAGGTAAGCACGGTGGAGTCGAGAATCCGGAGCTTGCCGATATTCGGGATCCCTTGCTTCTGCTTGGTGATCTCCTGGATGCGTGCGATGTTGCAGAGAAAGATCGCTTGTAACAGATCCGTCGGGAGTTGCTTGATCTTTCGTGAAAGCTGAGAGGCACTGATCGACTTCAGATGGTCGTCCTGCAGATCCGGCATGATGCGAAGGTGTTCCGAGATTTCATCATAGCTGGTACGCCCTGCAAGCTGAGACTCCACAAAAATCTGAATGGCTTTACCGGTTGTAAGTTTGCGAGTGCGATGGTCGGCAAGCAGGCCGCGATATTCTCCGACATTCAGCAAAGATAGTGTAAAATCTCTGTGGGTGTAGGAATTGGAAAAAGCGGATATAGAAAAAGAGCTTCTCCCTTGGTAAAGTGATGTTTGCGCACAACACA
>NZ_KB905636.1 GCF_000380965.1 Paenibacillus ginsengihumi DSM 21568
ATGCGGAAACAGGCTAGGCGGGATGAGAACCCAAGGGTTCGTCGGAGCATAAGCTTCGGTAGGGAAACTTCGCAGTCGGCCAAACGAAAGTGGCCGCATCCCACCCAATTTTCTTGACACATAAGGTTTATTGGGATAGACTTACCCTAAAAGGTTTATTGAAATAAACCTGGTGGGGAGGCCATGCGAAAATTGGAAGCTTACAAATTGTATGATGCCGAATACAAATTTGCCTGTCTGGTTTGGGATAACGAGCCGATGAAATCAACAGAGCTTGTCAAGCTTAGCCAGGCGAAGTTGGGCTGGAAGAAGTCGACAACCTATACCGTGTTAAGAAAGCTGTGCGAGCGGGGGATTCTCAGGAACGAGAATGCGACGGTAACGGCCATCGTTAAGAAAGCTGATGCGCAGAAATACGAGAGCCAGACCGTTGTTGAGAAAACCTTCAACGGGTCTTTGCCGCAATTTTTAACCGCTTTTCTCGGGGGGAAGAAGCTGACTGAGCAGGAGGCTGAGGAATTGAAGAGGATTATTGAGGAGGCCACTCGATGACGGGCCTGTTTTTGTTTATTGTGAATACGAGCATCACTGCAAGCTATGTGGCGTTGGCGGTCATGCTAGCAAGATGGCTTTTGTTGAGACGCGCCCCTAAAATATTCTCTTATATCTTATGGTCAGCTGTAGCGATTCGATTGGTTCTGCCCGTCAGCTTCACTGCAAGCTGGAGTCTGTTGCGCTTAGTTCAGCCTTCGTATGATGCGGGTACGGGCTACATCCAATATGTTTCGCAGGATATGGTTTTTGTCAACAATCATTTGGTGACGGACGGAATCCGCGAGATCGGCCAGTTGGTCCATTCGTCTCTTTCGGCTAGTTCCTGGGCATCAAGCGTCAATCCATGGACATTCATCCTGGGGGCTGCGAGTTTTGTGTGGATCGCGGGAGCTGCCGCCCTATTGCTGTACAGCGTCATTTCGTATATGAAATTTGCGGCTAAAGTCCGAACGGCGACTCTAGTCAGGGAAAACATTTTTGAGACGGATCAAATATCTACCCCGGTTGTTTACGGTTGGATCAAGCCGAAAATATACGTTCCGACCGGTTTGAGCGAGGAGCAGCAGCTATGCATTTTGCTGCATGAGCGGACGCATATCGCAAGAAGGGATTATTTGATCAAGCCGTTTGCGTTTTTGCTCGTTATTTTGCATTGGTTCAATCCGCTCATGTGGCTGGCTTATTCGCTGATGAGCAAGGATATGGAAATGTCCTGTGACGAAAGCGTTATTGATCAAATGGGCACCCAGAAGAAAAGAAGCTACTCCAACGCTCTGCTCTCCCTTTCCCTGAAACGGAGCGGGTTTTCGGCAGGCAGCCCGCTTGCTTTTGGAGAAAGCGATATAAAGGCGAGAATACGCAATGTGCTATCTTACCGGAAGCCCACTTCACGGATGACCGCCTGCGCGATCATCGTTATCGCCGCTCTTGTCGCAGGGTGCGTGGCGAACCCTGAGCCTTTGCCGCCGTCTTCGCCTCTTTCCCCGCAGCCTTCCTATCATGGATATCAGCTGGATAAGCTGCTGGAACATAAAACGCTGTATGTAGGCAACCATGTCAAAGTCGGCGGGCTCATCAGCGCGACACCGAAGTTAGCAGGCTTGGAAGGCAAAGGGATGGCTCTTCAAACGACAGAGCAGCCTTATGGGGTGACCGTCTATTATGCCATGAAGGATTCCGCCGGTTTGATGAAAGAAGGGGCTATTAACGGCGAAACCTTTTACCGCAACGCGATTGTGCTCTTAAGCCTGATTGATAATGTCGGTTCGATCACCTATTCGATTGTTGATGAGACGGGTTATGATGACGGCACAGAGTATAGCTTTACGTTCACAAGGCAGCAGGCGGACCAGCTGCTTGGACAGGATGTCCGGCAATATGCCGCAGACGAAGCAAGCTTACGGCAACTGATCGATCGTTTGGAGCGTATGTCATTCCATGAAACGGCCATGTAGGTGGCCGTTTTTTCATGCCGTAATTTGCATTCCTGGCAACGGCATAGACACCCCATGCTTGGGCGAAGTTAACCTTATGGAGGTGTTAAACGATGAGCAAAGCCGATAAGCCGCAGATCGGCTCGGAGCAGTTGGCGAAGGCATGGGCAAGAACACTGCCTACCGTGCTGAACGCATCCGACCGGGCCGACGTTAGACCAGATGAAGCGGATGAGCATGCTCTCCGTGTGCATATCCGTACGGCAGGTCACAGCGACTACAGCTTTGACTTCAAATGCACTTATGCCGATTCCCGGGAAGTAAAGGTCGAGCTGGTCGATGTGGAGCGGGAAGGGCAAAGCGTTGACGAAAGAACCGCGACCATTCAGACGCTTGTGGACGATTATGTCCGCCATATTCATGAATGCGCACAGCAGCTGCATGCAGTCACCAGCGGGAGCTGAGGAAGGAGCCATACTATGACCAAGAACAAGAGCGGCGTAGATAAAAACTTGATGAATGTCGTCGAACAGCTGGAGCAGCGGCCGGTTAACCGTCACCAGGCTCAGCAAGTGCAGCAGCAAAGAAACGATCACCGCCATCAGGACGCTTTGAACCACGATAACACGGAAGATATGTCTGTCTTAAGCGACAAAGAATAATCGATCAAACAAGAGAAGAGGTGTCTAGGATGCCGAAGGATATTCCGCAGCCGGTTAACCCTCCATCCGGACGGCAAAACCGGGAAGAGCACCGTCAGCCTAACGAGCCGTTGTCCGGCTCCAAAAAAGTCAAAAACCAAAATCACTCCAGGCATAACAACGGGGAAGGCTAATGCTCGCAAGGGCCGCTCACAAGCCGCAACGGCGGAGGGCGGCCTTTGTTGGTGCCGGTTTTGAAAAAGCTCCTAGGCAGACCATCTGCCTATTATCCATCCATGAAACTTTTTTGGCGGCATGCGTATCATGGTTATTATTCTGTATGCGGAATGGGGATATCCGATGGTACACATCAAGACGCCGGAAGAAATTGAGCGGATGCGAAAAGCGGGGCGTATCCTGGCGCGATGCCACGATGCGATCGAAGGCCTGATCCGGCCGGGCATGACGACGATGGAGCTGAACGATTTTACGGAAAAATTCCTAAAGCAGCACGGAGCCAGGCAGGTGCTTAAAGGCTACAAGGGCTTTCCTTATGCTATATGCGCTTCCGTCAACGACGTCATTGCGCACGGTTTTCCGGACAGGAAGCCGTTAAAGAGCGGAGATATCGTCAAGATCGATATCGTTTGCCGCTATCGCGGCTGGCTGGCCGATATGACCCGAACGTATCCGGTCGGAAGCTTGTCCGCCAGAGCTTCCCGCCTCGTTCGGATTGCCCGGGAATGCATGGACATCGGAATACGCCAATTAAGGCCAGGACGCCGAATCGGCGACGTGATGCACGAAGTTCAGCGGCACGCGGAGAATGCCGGCTATTCCGTCGTACGGGAGCTGGTGGGACATGGAATCGGCCGAACATTGCACGAAGAACCGCTCTTCCCGCATTTGGGCAAACGGGGGGAAGGCTTCCTCCTTCAGGAAGGAATGGTCATCACCATTGAGCCGATCATCAATGAAGGAGGAGCGGAGACATTTCTTGAAATAGACGGCTGGACGATGCGAACGATGGATGGCAGCCTGTCCGCCCAGTTCGAGCATACCGTCGCTATCACGAAGACGGGGCCGCTTATTTTGACCGTTTAAATGGCGATGACGGACGAATCGTTCGTCGCAGGCCGTCCCTTGCGGTGTCGAACATTTTCAGGTGCTGGCGTCTGTCTCCGGCCGATCCTCGGATACGGCGTGTCGAGACGGAGCGGGTGCGCCGATTTCCCCTGTCGAATCGGATTTGACGTCATGAATACCTTCGTTGTTGTAGATGTAAATGTCCTCCAGAGCGTCCGTGTCTGCGGCTTTGCCGCCAGGTGCCGTGTTGGATGCCATATGCGATCACCTCTATAGTAGTGTGGATGAATCGCCCGAAAATGATGAACAACAAAATGACCGTCGCTTCAAACGAAGCAGACGGTCTTTACGTTTCGTTAAGTATGGCGTCCCCGAGAGGACTCGAACCCCTATCTGTCCTTTAGGAGAGGACTGCTCTATCCCGTTGAGCTACGGGGACGCATCAAATTCAATTATAACATATAACGCGTTGAGAGAAAAGGGGAAGTTCCTGTGAGCGATCGGCGAGGGCAATTCTCCTGTTTGGTGACCGTTTTCAGAAAAAATTTGGGCTAGCGCAGTATTTTTTAACGCTTCTAACGTCAATAAGATGTGGGAAGGAGGGGGAGAACGATTTCGGAGGAAATGTGGATTGCCAGGTTGGAAGGAGGAGACGCCAATGCGTTTCGCGAATTCGCCGATACCTACTCGCAGTATTTATTCCAGGTGGCTTATTCCGTGCTGCGTTCAGTGAAGGATGCGGAGGATGTTACCCAGGAAACGATGATGAAAATTTATTCATCTCTCCCCCAGTACCGCGGGCAAGGGTTCAAAACTTGGATTACGCGCATAGCTGTCAACAAGGCGATTGACTACAAGCGATCTCATGACCGCAAACGGGAGGCGCTGACCGATGAGTGGGAACAGCATTTGCCAGTGGCTCGTTCCGTCAATCCGGTGGAGGAGATTGTGCTTAAACGGCAGGAAAGGGAACTGATTCGCCGAAAAATACGCGAGCTTCCGGACAGCTACCGGGACGTTGTCTTCGCCTTTTATATCGAGGAGAAGAGCTACCAGCAAATTGCCGAAGAACAGAATCTGGCCCTTAAGACGGTGGAATCGAAGCTGTACCGGGCCAAAAAGTACATGAAAAAGCATTGGAAGGAGGAAGAGAGGGAATGAACCATCCTGGCATCGAAGATTGGATCAGCTATATACGCGGAGAATTAAGCCCAGAAGACCGGGATGTCTGGGAAGCGCATCTGGAGCGTTGCGAAGCTTGCCTTGCGTTATATATCGAAGCCATGGAGCGATGCGTCCCGTCGCTTCCCGAATTGCCTGACGAAAGTCATTTTGTCGACAGGCTGATGGAACAGTTTGATGCCATATCTGACCGTAATGCATCGACAGAAGCAGTTGTACCCCCTGCAAACGTCCGTCCCGGCCCCGCAGCGGCACTTCGCAGCACGGAACGCCTTTCGCGGCGAACCCGCCTATATCGGCACCCTCTCTTCCATTACGGATTAGCCGCAGTGATTACGATGATTTTGATGAGCGCGGGCTTGTTCGAATCGGTTGCCGATACGATGGGTCATTGGGAGAAATCGAGACGCGAGGCCGTGGCGGAAGGAGTAAAACCGATGTCCGATACGCTCATGGAGAAAACAAGCGCGGTGCTGGATTCGATTCAGCCGAAGCGCGACAGAGGAGGTAACCGATGAATCCCCATAAAAGTCCGATGATTGTATTCCTGCTCGGGTTTATACCGGGACTAAGCCATTTGTATTTGAACAAAGCCTGGAAAGGACTCCTGTATGGAGGCTCGTTCTTCGGAACAGTATTGCTGTTCTTTTTCGTTGTCCTGGAAATTCACGACCACAAATTTGCGCTGATGCTGTTCGTGCTCGGCTTGCTGATCTGGTTCGTCAATATGATCGATACAGCCTATACTTTGCTGTACCGCAGGCCATACAACCCTTCCGTTTATGACAATTCGGCCTACGGGCCTGCGAATGACGGGTATCCGCCGCACAGCAGTGCAGCAGGGGGGGCGCCAACCGGCTGGCAAGGAAACGAAGCTTCGGACCGTTCCGCGATCATGCTGCTCTCCTTGATTCCGGGCCTGGGTCACTTCCGGCTCGGCCTCATGCAGCGCGGTCTCGGCTTCATCATTTCCTTTGTCGGCCTGGCCTTGATGGTATTTTTCGTCGCCATGCTGACCCGTCGCGATGAATTCCTGGTGTTCATGGGCATTTTGCCTGTAATCTGGATTTACAATCTGTTTGACTGCTCTCAGCAGCTTAGCCGCAAGGAGCGGGGCGAGCCGCTGGTTGACCGGACCGTATGCGAGGATTTTCAGGAAAGCCGCAGTCTGGAGCATAAAAATAAACCGATCGCCTCGATGCTGGCCATGTTCCCGGGCGCCGGACATATGTATTTGGGTCTGCAAAAGCGGGGCCTTCAGCTAATGGCTTTGTTTCTGTTCAGCATATTCATCATGGATCAGATGCGATTGTCGCTGTTTTTGTTTCTGATCCCGATCTTATGGTTTTACAGCTTCTTTGACGCTTTGAAGTACATTGCCAAATACGGACGAGAGCCGCTCGCGGACGAGCCTGTCGTCCATTGGCTGACCAATCAGCAGCGCTGGGTTGGCTACGGGCTGCTTGTCCTGGGGGCATATTACTTGTTCGATCAGCTGTTGTTGGATATTCTGAATGATTGGTTTCCGAAACACAAAATCATCTATCGATTCGACAGGTATTTCCAGCCCTTTGTTTTGTCCGTACTGCTGATCGGCAGCGGTCTTCGCTTGATCAGCGGAAGCTTCGGGAAGCGCAGGAGATTCGACGACAAGCATGCGCCGGGTCGGACAGACCGGCCGAACGGACGCTGACGGCTCCGGTACGGATGCTGCCTGCCAAAAGACGCCCCTTTCGCAAGCCGTACAGGCCAAGGCGAAGCGGGGCGTCAACCGGACCGGCGAAAGACCGGTTCTTCTATGTAAATATATAAGAAACACGTTTATCGATGTTCTTGCAAGGATGAGCGGCCGCGGTTTGGCGGTCGTTTTTGCTTGGTACAGAAAGTCGCCCTTCGTTTTATCGCTTTAGCAAAGTTAAACTTTCTGTAACGTTCAAAAAAGACCGTCCCATTCAGGACGGCCTTCTCATTGTCGTAATAATGGTCGAGACGACAGGATTTGAACCTGCGACCTCTTGGTCCCGAACCAAGCGCTCTACCAAGCTGAGCCACGTCTCGAAACTTCGCTTAAAACATTCTTAACGAATGCAGCTTCTTAATATTATCACGATCCGAAGCAAAAGTAAAGAGGGATTTCGAAAAAAATATCATGTACGCAAATGGCTTGGGGCGTCACCGGCGTCGCCCCAACCTTCGCAGACGTAAGCTTATCGCTCCTTGCCGCGCAGGCGGCGAAAAAATTGCGTCAGCATGGAGCTGCACTCTTCCTGCAGCACGCCGCTGACAACATCGACGCGATGGTTGAACCGCTCCTCCTGCAGCAAATTCATCAGCGTTCCGGAGCAGCCGGCCTTCGGGTCCGCCGTTCCGTAGACAACCTGGACGATGCGCGATTGAACAATGGCTCCCGCGCACATGGGGCATGGCTCCAAGGTTACGTACAGGCGGCAGTCGAGCAGCCTCCAGGCATCCAAATATTCGCTGGCCTGCCGGATCGCCAAAAGCTCCGCATGAGCCAGCGGATCGCGGGTCGTCTCGCGCAAATTGTGGCCGCGGCCGATAATTTCGCCATCCTTCACGATGACAGCCCCAATCGGCACTTCCCGAATTGCCTCCGCCTTGCGGGCCTCCTCGATCGCCGCTCTCATATAGGGGATATGCTGTTCCCATGCTTCGTGCCCGTTCACATCGTTCCTCCGATTCTATGCCATTCGCTTTTGTGGATATCCATTCGAACAAACATTCGTTGTTAACATGCTGTGGATAATGTTGTGGATAAATGTCCACGCATTTCATTTTAGTTAAAGAATCGGTTTTTCGCAAATAGGCGGGCCGCGCGCGTCCGACAGGTAATGAATACGATAAGAAAAACGTCTATCGACGTCCATTCAAAGAAGAACGACCGCGGATTAAGCGGTATTTTTTCTTGGTACAGAAAGTCGCCCTTCGCTTTAATCCTTTAGCCAAGTTAAACTTTTTGTAACGATAAGAAAATCGACCGGAGCCATTGCCGCTCCGACCATTCCAAAGTATAATTAAATTAATATTAATTAATAGTAGGTTAATTTTACTAGTTTTTTGTGGCATAATTTGATGAATTTGAGATTTGAGTCATTCGTTAAGGGCAAACTTGTCGAAAGGCAAGGACGCAAAGCTGAGGGTCTAAGGTTCGTAGGACGAACTATGGCAGCCTGGCCGCCGAATATCGCATAGAGTGGATTTGTTTTCGGCGCAGCCGGTCTGTTTCCCAATGGTTTAAGCGGGCATTATATTTATTTGGGGAAGGGCGGGATTTGTGTGTCACCGAAGCCTGCTGTCGCGCCCAATCATGAATTCGCAAGCAAGTACCGCAACGAAGGCGCGGAAGAATTGCTGCATTGCCGAACGGTGCTGGAGAAGGAAGGAATTGCCTTTACCGGAATATTGTCATATGCCGAAGGGAACATGGTGGAAGTGGAGACGTCGGAGTGCAGACAATTCGACGTAGGGGATATTGTGAAGCTGACCATTCATTCGCAGGCGGGAGATCGGGTGTTCGAGTCGAGGGTGATTGCCAAAGACCGGAGAGCCATTATGTGCATGAAGCTTTCGAAGGGCCGGAAGCCCGTTTCCGAAAGAAGGGAATACCCGCGAGTCAAGGCGAATCTGCGAGGGACGATCTGCAGGATGTTCCAGCCGTTTGACGGCGGCTGGCGTTCGCTGAGCGAGCCTATAAAGCTGCAGGTCTTCGACGTCAGCGTAGGCGGCGTCGGTTTTATGGTAAAGGAAGAGCATGCATTAGGCGCGGATATGCTTGTCTATGCCGAACTGGAGCTGGACATGCGTCTTCCGTGCCAGCTAAAGATTGTGCGCAGGCAGCCGGCGACGGAAGGGGCATATTACGGCGCCAAATATGTGGATCTGCCGGTCGAGAAAGCCAACACTTTGCGCGCGTTCGTCTTTCGGAGGCAGGTCGAGGAGTATTTTAGGCGTTAGGAGCAATATAAGGAAGAACCTTAAATGGTTCTTCCTTATTATTTCTATGGAGATAAAGCACCGAGCCTTTGGAGTGGAGGCGGCGGGCTGACATTTCGATGGGATTGATCCGATACCGCTTAAGTAACATTTTAACTGAGTGATCGCGCAAAGATGACAAACCGACATGAAATATTATATAATTATAATTTAGAATATTTGAATTGACTTTCTAAGGAGTTGTCCTTTGCAATGGCTTTGAAAGCTGGTATTGTAGGGCTGCCTAACGTAGGCAAGTCCACGTTGTTCAATGCAATCACGCAGGCGGGGGCGGAATCGGCGAACTATCCGTTCTGTACGATCGACCCGAACGTCGGCGTCGTGGAAGTGCCGGACGAGCGGCTCTCCAAACTGGCGGAAATTGTCGTTCCGAACCGGATTGTGCCGACGGCGTTCGAGTTCGTCGACATTGCCGGGCTCGTGAAGGGGGCCAGCAAGGGCGAGGGGCTCGGCAACAAGTTTTTGGCGCATATCCGCGAGGTGGACGCGATCGTGCACGTCGTGCGCTGTTTTCAAGACGAGAACATCACGCACGTTTCGGGCAAGGTCGATCCGATCAGCGATATCGAGACGATTAATCTGGAGCTGATCTTGGCCGATGTCGATTCGGTGGATAGACGGATTGAACGTTCGCGCAAAAATATGAAGAGCGGCGACAAGAAATATGCGCAGGAGGTCGAGGTGCTGGAGCGCATCAAGGAGGCGCTGTACAACGACAAGCCGGCCCGCAGCGTGGACTTAAGCGACGAAGAGAAGCTGCTGGTGCGCGACCTGCATTTGCTGACGATGAAGCCTGTACTGTACGCTGCCAATGTGAGCGAGGCCGAGGCGGCGAACGCAGACGAGAATCCGTTTGTGCAGACGGTTCGCGAATACGCGGCGCAGGAAGGCGCCGAGGTCGTGCCGATCAGCGCCCGTGTCGAATCGGAGATCGCGGAGCTGGAAGGCGAAGACAAGCAGATGTTCCTGGAGGAGCTCGGCCTGCAGGAATCAGGCCTCAACCGCCTGATTCGCGCGGCCTACAAGCTGCTCGGGTTATATACGTATTTTACGGCGGGCGTGCAGGAGGTACGGGCCTGGACGATCCGCAGAGGGACGAAGGCGCCGCAGGCGGCCGGCGTCATCCATACCGATTTCGAGCGCGGGTTTATTCGCGCCGAGGTCGTCTCTTACGATGATCTGGTGAACGCCGGATCGATGAATGCGGCTAAGGAAAGAGGACAGCTGCGCTTGGAAGGCAAAGACTATGTCGTGCAGGACGGCGACGTCATGCATTTCCGGTTTAATGTGTAATTTATGACATTGGGAGGATGAAGCAAGGTGCTGGACCGACTTCAATCGCTGGCCGACCGTTATGAGAAGCTGAGCGAACTGCTGTGCGATCCCGATGTGGCGAACGACCCGAAGAAGCTGCGCGAATATTCTAAGGAGCAATCCAGCCTTCAGGAGACGTACGAGGCTTATACGGAATACAAAAGCGTCATCGAACAGATCGAGGCGGCTCGGGCGATGCAGGCCGAGAAACTGGACGATGAGATGAAAGAGCTCGTCAAGCTGGAGCTGGAGGAGCTGTCCGAGCGCAAGCAGCAGCTCGAGGAGCGGCTGAAGGTGCTCATGCTGCCGAAGGACCCGAATGACGACAAGAACGTCATCGTCGAGATTCGCGGCGCCGCCGGGGGCGACGAGGCTGCGCTGTTCGCCGCGGATCTGTACCGCATGTATACGAAATATGCGGATATGCAGGGCTGGCGCACCGAAGTGCTTGATGTGAGCATGAACGATTTGGGCGGGTTTAAGGAGATCATATTTATGATCAACGGCAAAGGCGCCTACAGCAAATTGAAGTTTGAGAGCGGCGCTCATCGCGTTCAGCGCATTCCGGCGACGGAGTCGGGCGGCCGCATTCATACCTCTACTTCGACTGTCGGCGTGATGCCGGAGATGGAAGAAATCGATATTGAGATCAATGACGCAGATATCCGCGTCGATACGTTCTGCTCGAGCGGAGCGGGCGGCCAGTCCGTCAATACGACGAAATCGGCGGTACGCGTGACGCATATTCCGACCGGGATTGTCGCCACCTGCCAGGACGGCAAATCGCAAAACTCGAACAAGGAAAAGGCTCTGCAGGTGCTGCGGGCGCGGATATACGATAAAATGCAGCAGGAGGAAATGGAGAAATACGGCGCCGAACGGAAAAGCAAGGTCGGTACGGGAGACCGTTCCGAACGGATCCGGACGTACAACTTCCCGCAGAGCCGGGTGACCGATCACCGCATCGGGCTGACGCTGCATAAGCTCGACGCCGTGCTGAACGGGGAGATGGACGAGATTATTACTGCGCTGACGATCGCAGCCCAGGCGGAGCAGTTGGAAAAGGAAAGCCAGCCGTCATGACGTCCGCGGAACGGCAGCGATCGATTCGGGAAGCCTTCCAGGAGGCTTCTTCTTTTTTGCGGGGCGCGGGAGTCGCGGAGCCGGAGTCGTGCGCCATGCTGCTCTTGGAGCACCTTCTGGGCATCGGCCGCAGCGAGCTGCTGCTGCGCTGGCCGGAGCCGTTCCCCGCGGCGCAGGAAGCCGCCTGGCAAGAGCTGTTGCGGCGCAAAGCGAGCGGGGAACCGGTGCAGTATATCACCCGGGTGCAGGAGTTCTACGGCCTGCCGTTTCGTGTCACGCCGGCGGTGCTCATTCCCCGGCCGGAGACCGAGCTGCTCGTCGAAGAAGCGCTTAGGCTCGGGCGGGAGCTGTGGCCGGCGGAGAGACTCGGTGCTGGCCAGGATCATGAGGTAACTGCGAAGCCCTCTGCAGAACCGGAGGAGTCTGAGCGGGGCAGCGGCGGGGAGGCAGTCTCAAGCGCGGCAGCACGCTGCCTGGCGGCTGCTTCCGGCTCGGAGAAGCTTCGCCCTGACAGCGAGGGAGAGAGCGCGGCGATCGCGGCGGCGTACCGTCCGGCGGTAGCGGATATCGGCGTCGGAAGCGGCGCGATTGCCGTAACGCTGGCCGTGAATGCTCCGGATTGGCGCATTTACGGCTCGGATCTCTCGGCGGAAGCGCTCCAGGTAGCGCGAAGTAATGCTGAGTGTTACGAGGCGGGACGAAGCATCACCTTCTACGAAGGCGACTTGCTGACGCCGTTCGTGCAGCGCGGCATCCGGCTCGATATGGTGCTGTCCAACCCGCCGTATATTCCCGACGGGGATGAAGCAGGGCTGCAGCCGGAGGTCAGGCTGTTCGAGCCGCGGACAGCCTTGTTCGGCGGTCCGGACGGACTGGAGCTGTACCGCCGGCTGACGTCGCAGCTAAAGGAGCTGCCCGCGCTGCCGCGCGTAGTCGGCCTCGAGGTCGGCCAGGGGCAGGCGGCGGCCGTTCGCGAGCTGCTGGCTGCAGTCGGCCGGTGGGACGAGATCCGCATCGTGCCTGATTTGGCTGGCATCCAGCGGCATGTATTGGCTATCCGGCGGGACTAGGCCTGCCGCGGGAGCTATGGAGCCGCAGGGAGTGCTGGCGACAAGGCGGCGAGCGGTTGCCGAAGCGAAGAAGCGGCGCCGCTCGCTTCTATTCCTATCAACCGCTGGCCGAAAATTTCATAGATTGCGCGTTTAAAACCTTCCGAACCGGTTCATACTGTCTAGCAGATGCACTGATAGAGTTCGAGAGGGGACGATTCGGATGGTCAGACGCAAGGCATGGAACTGGAAACGGTATGCTTATTTGGGATTCGCCTTCATGGTGCTGCTGGCTTGCTGGGAAGCAAACCGCTCCAACGCTTGGGTATACGCAGCTTCGGACAGGGCGGCAGGGGCTATCGACATCATTCCGCAAGAGTCCATTCGCCTGCGCATTCTGGCTCATTCCGATGCCCCCCAGGATCAATGGATCAAAAGGGAAATACGCGATGTAATCGTTGCAGAAATGAACGGCTGGGCGACGGAGCCGAAAGGGATTGAGGAAGCCCGCGAGATCATTCGGGAACGGCTGCCCGAGCTTGAAGCGCTTGTTGGACGCACCCTGCAGGAATACGGCTTCGATTATACGTATCAGGTGGAGCTGGGCATGGTCCCGTTCCCTACGAAAATGTACGGCAATCAGGTGTATCCGGCCGGCGATTACGAGGCGCTGCGGGTCACGATTGGCGACGGCAAAGGGCAAAACTGGTGGTGCGTGCTGTTCCCGCCGCTCTGCTTCGTCGATTCGGAGATGATCGCCAAGAAGAAGCCGAACACTGCGCATGCGGCCGCCGCCGGGGATGAAACGGATTCGCAGGCCGCTTCGGCGGAAGGAGGCAGAAGCAGCGGCGGGGCAGAAACGGAGCGGCCATCTGCCAAGCAGGATCGCGCCGATGAGCAGACGGAAGTCGGCCGCGAAGGTCTGGCCCAGGCGGGGGACGCCGCCGCGGGCGAGGCTTCGGCCCATCGGACGCCGCAGCCGGAAATTCGCTTTTTTCTGTGGGATTTGTTTAAGAAAATCGGCTCCCTCTTCGCGTAATTCGCACAGGAAGAGCGATCATGTTAATGCCCGCGGATTAGGATGAGATAGCTGGCCTGATATCCTGCTGACTGATTCTCTTGAAAAAGGACGCGAATGGGATGACACAACGATGGAATGTGAGCGGCGCCGCGGAAAGCGTGCGCCACGCTGCTTTGAATGAAGCTGCGGCCATGCTGAGGGATGGCGCTACGGTCGCTTTTCCGACGGAGACGGTGTACGGACTCGGGGCCGACGCCCGAAATACGGAGGCGGTAGCCCGCATCTTCGAGGCGAAGGGACGGCCGTCGGACAACCCGCTGATCGTACATATCGCCGACCGGTCTCAGCTGGAGGAGCTGACCACCCCTCCGGAGGAGGCCGTTTCGCGTTTGCTGGAGGCATTCTGGCCGGGGCCGCTGACGGTGGTGCTGCCGGTAAGGCCGGGCGTGCTGTCGCCGCTGGTCACCGCCGGGCTGACTACGGTCGGGGTGCGCATCCCCGACCATCCCGTAGCGCTGGAGCTGATCGCCGCGGCAGGCTGCCCTGTCGCCGCCCCGAGCGCGAATCGCTCGGGGCGACCGAGTCCCACACGGGCCGATCACGTGTGGGAAGATCTTGCGGGCCGCATCGGCGGCCTCGTCGACGGAGGGCCGACCGGGGTCGGCGTCGAGTCGACGGTCGTGCAGTACGTCCCCGCAGCAGCCGCCGGCGGCAGGCCGGCGGGAGGGGGCGTGCTGCACATTTTGCGGCCCGGCGGCGTTACGGCGGCGCAGCTGGAGCGTGCGCTGCCGGGCGTGGCGGTGCGCGAGGCGGCCGCGCACCAGGACCCCGGCGAGGCGCCCCGCGCGCCGGGCATGAAGTACGCGCACTACGCTCCGCGCGGCGCGATGACGCTTTTTCGGGGGCGGCCAGGCACCGCCCCGGAACAGGTGCTCGCGCGGATGCAGCGCGAGCTGGATGAAGCCCGCGCGCGAGGGGAGCGCACCGGCGTGCTCACCTATGGCGAGCACGAGGCGGCGGGCTGGCGCGCGGATTGCGTCATCGCCTGCGGCAGGCTGGACGACCTGGATGAGGCCGCGCGGCGACTGTATGACGCGCTGCGCGCTTTCGACGAAGCCGGCGTCGGCTTTATCGCGGCCGAAGCGTGCCCCGAAGCCGGCATCGGCGCCGCGATCATGAACCGGCTGAGCAAAGCCGCCGGCGACCGCTTGATTGACGTATAGCTATAACCTTAAGGGAGTTGTCCGCGAAATCGGTCAGGCCCAAGCATGTTTCCTCCCTTGTCCGCATATGTTGATGGGGAATGGGACAGGGGGGAGACGGCTTGGGGTAGCGTCGCAGCTGTTATGGGGGCAGTTTATCGCCGTTGTGCTGATGGCCGTCGCTCTCGGCCTGGACGCGCTGTCTATGGGCCTGGGGATCGGCATGAAAGGAATCCGGAAGCGGGATATCTTGACAATCAGCCTGATCATTGCTTTTTTTCATATCGTGATGCCGCTAGCGGGCATGCTCATGGGCGGTTACGTCGGCAAGCTGCTTGGACAGGTGGCGACCGTTGGCGGAGGTATTTTGCTCATTTTGCTCGGGGCCCATATGGTGTACCATTCGCTTAATGGAAGCGAGAACAGGTCTCTCGATCACCGCAGCGTCGGAGGAATGACGATGTACGCGCTGAGCGTGAGCATCGATTCCTTTTCGGTCGGAATATCGCTTGGAATGTTTTCCGGAGATCCGGTGTTAACCGTGCTTACGTTCGGGGCGGTTGCGGGCTTGATGGCGATGACCGGCCTCTTGCTCGGCAGCCGCGTGGCCGGATGGATCGGCGAATACGGGGAGGCGCTCGGCGGGGTGATTTTGCTGGCGTTCGGCATTCGTTTTCTGATCTGATTTGCGGTACAATAAGGGGCAGAAGCGAACCGAAACCATCATACGATAAAGGCGGGGTATTCGATGAAACGCATCTTGTTCGTATGCACCGGGAATACTTGCCGCAGCCCGATGGCGGAAAGCATGCTGCGCCGGCTGGCCGAAGAACGTGGGCTCGGCGGGAAGCTCGACATCCGTTCCGCCGGCGTCGCGGCCATTGACGGATTGCCCGTATCGGAAAATGCGGCTGAGGTGTTGAAGCGCAAGCAATGCCAGGTTCCGGACGGTTCGAAGGCGCTGACGGCTTCCTTGATGGAATGGGCCGACGTGGTGCTGACGATGACATCCGGCCATAAACGCCAGGCGATCCAGCGTTTTCCCGAATCGATAGATAAGGTATTCACGCTGAAGGAATATGTAGGCGATGACGAAGCGTCGGCAGAGAAGCTCGCGGCGCTGGAGTCGCTCGTCTCCGAGCTTCACTTGAAGCAGGCGACGGCTCAGCCGGTGACGGATGAAGAGAAGCAGCGGCTAATGGCGTTAGAACGCGAGCTGCCGAATCCGGATATCGCCGATCCGTTCGGCTGCTCGCTGGAGGAATACCGAAAGTGCGCCGACGAGATCGAGCAATGTTTGACAAAGCTGCTGAACAAGCTCGGCAGCGAATCGCAATGACGCTGCTTAAGCAGCGGACTGCGGGCCGCCGGGGGATTCTCCCGGCGGCCCGTTCCTGTTGGCAGCGGAGCTTGTCGCCGCAGGCAGCGACCGGCAAGCGGCGTATAAAGGATTACGCCTGCTCCTCCGGCGCCGCGCCGAGCACATGCTTCTCGAAATAAGCGCCCCAATCCGGCTGGCTGCCGTCCGCGTCGGTGAAGCCGTATTCGCGGTAAAGCTGCCAGGTGCTGAGCGCCTGGCCGGACATGGCTGCGACGTTCGGATCGGCGGCCAGCGCAGCGACAGCCCGGTGCGACTGCACCGCCCGCTGCTGCATCGTCAGTCCGTCGTCGAGCGAATGCTCCCAGAACTTCGCGCCCCACTGCGTCAGCGGATCGCCGCCCCAGACATCGTTCACGAGAAGATCGAGGCGGCCATTTTGCTCCCGGCGAATGCGCTCGAACAGCGCGCGCACTTCGTCCGCTGCGGTGTGGTCGACTTTGACGGGGATGCCCAGACCGCCGGCGGCCGTCACCTGCTCGGCCGTGTCCTCGATCGTCTCCGGACGGTCCATGTCGCTCCTTAAGGATCTCGTGCTCCGTCCAGTGACATAGACGGTGGCGCCTGCCTCTCCGAGCATGACGGCGATGCCGCGGCCCGCGCCCCGGGTCGCGCCGGCGACGACGGCAATTCGTCCCTTTAGCGGCTTTTCCGATGAGGTTTGTTCCAAGGACATCCAACCTCCCTCTTTTCTCAATAGACGCCTATGACGAGCGATTCCTTTCGTCATCGGTCGTCACCTTCGGTGTTGAAAAATTCGCCGGAGGGTTCCGTCCAATTTTTCAAGATAGACGCCTATGACGAGCGAGACCTTCGTCATCGGTCGTCATGGTCATCGTTCATTCATGAGCCTTGTCCGCAGCACAGCTGTCCATGCCATAGTTCTCTGCTTGCGTTGCGGCCAACGGCATGTTTGTCGGACACCAGACTCATGGTCCAGTATAGGCCATCAACTACGACAGCCTCTGTCATATATATTTGATATATTTTATGAT
>NZ_KB905637.1 GCF_000380965.1 Paenibacillus ginsengihumi DSM 21568
TGGTTTGACCGCTGGCTGGGACAAGGGGAACATTTTCAGCATCCGGCAGTAGCCACCTGCATCAAAACGATGCGAAACTGGCGAACGGAGATCGTCAATTATCACTCCTGTCGGTGGACCAATGCGGCGGTTGAAGGAAGAAACAACCGAATGAAAGCCTTTCAACGCCGACATTACTTCACCCGGAACCGGGAACGTTACGTACAAGGACTTCTGGTCGAATGTAACCGTGAACGATTTGGTACATAAAGTCAAGCACTAACTTTGATGTTGAGCCATAAAATTTTTTTTAGATTAGAGTGCTTACGGTTGTGGCCAACTGAATCGATGCACTTTACATCTGCTAGGACAAGCACCGTTTCCCTCAACTTTCGTTCAAATACCTTATCGATCAACGAAAAACCTTTCTATGACTATCCTCCAACTCATCGGTCGGGAACGATCCCATAACCCTCAAGTCCGTAAAGTGTACGAAACGACGCACTGTGCGCACTTGCATTACATACTTGTTCCATCATGTATAATTACCGTTATAATTTGGAATATGATAAATCCCAAAACCACAAAAAGGAGGCCACAATGAACAAATTTTTTCTGGGTCTTGTGTGTGGAATAATTCTTGCTGTATCAACAACGGTAGCTGCTTCTTCGATTCAAGCGGTCTTGTTTCCAACGGTACTTCATTTTCATGTGAATGGGGAACTCAAGCAAGTCGATGGAACAGGCGACAACATTGTTTTAAGTTACAACAATAAAGCCTACATTCCATTGCGGTTATTTGCTGAAAATTCGGGAGCGACCGTCGATTATCGTTCAAAAAGCGATTCGGATGGCGAGAAAAGTCAAATTGACGTGTATTTAGCAGAGGATCAGCTGTTTACAATCCACGATCCGCAGGGCTATATCAGCATTGGAAACATTCAAACCCACTTCTCCTCTGACCAAAACTTTGTCAGTGGTCTTCTTAAAATCAATAAATCGTTCGATTCACGTAAAATCAGCCTAGATATAAAAACAAACGATAACGAATATCGAACGGACTATTTTGCCATTTCCAATCCGGAAAATCAAGAGCTTCAGGCTGGAGATGTCAGGGCATTCACAGCTTACTTAAGCTCTTCCAAAGCATTAAGCGATGCAGATCAGACCATACAGTCCATTTCTGTGCAAAGTGAAGAGTATGATTGGGAGGAAAGCCAGATCGAGCATAGACCCGGGGGGACTTTCGTACAAACACCTTTCAACGTATCCTTCGGCGTTCGAAGCTCACCTGTGGAAAAACGTGACGGAACGAATCTGATCTACAGCATTGGAGATCCGATTAATTACCGTTTTGCTGTAGGAACCACAGAGGATCAGCCTTTATTTTTGAGAAAGCCGCTAGCGTTTTCGTTGGAAATCGTTGATGTAAATCGTCAAAAAGTCATTTGGTCGGGATCAACGAAAGCACTTCATCCTATGGAATTTCCATCGTGGCAAAAGTATGAGACATTGATTTTTTCCTGGAACCAGCGTGATTCTAACGGAAATCCTGTACCGCCAGGCAAATACATGGCGCGTGTTGTAGGTGATGCTGCCATTCAATATTCCGAAGAACTGACGTCGCCGATTCAAACTCAAGAAATAGATACAACTACCTTAAATCGCGGTGGTCAAGTTATCGTGATTGAGCCCAATTAGTTACCGCTTTTAAATGGCACAGACAGCGTGTGAAATCATGATGACGTGGCAATGACTTCCTGCGAGGATGGCAGCCTGCGGCTTAATTGGGTCCAACAGGTCTGGAGAAGCGGCAGCGATGCCGAGCTAACGCTGGCCACAAAGCTTATTTCGCTCGAAAGGACCGATGTGGGATTGTAACGCTGATCAGTACCCTTATTGGACATTCAGGGCGATCGAAATTGAGATTTTTGTCAAATAGCGCGGCTCAGCTTCCTTATAGTTTCATAAACGCTGTATTCATGGAAATAGTGCTTGTCATCAGCGTTAGCGTTTCATAGCGAATCAGAAGGCCCACGTCCAGGCGGAGATTATTTTGTTAAGCACTTTTTTCGGTATTGCGCCAAATCATTGGGATTCAACCGCATCGGCGGTAGTGGCACCGGCAGCAGAGGTCAAACGATTGATATTAATTTCACGATAGAGCGGCTGGATAAGGCGATGAAAAAGAAGTCGGAGCACGATCAGTACATAAACAAGTTGGGCGATGAATACGCAGAGATCAAGTCGGTTTGGAGCAAGCTTTCCGCTGAAACCGACCGGTTATGAAGGTTACTTGGAGAAAAATCATGCATCCCAAAAAAATCTCAAAAATAATGTTGAAAGCCAGCAGGGAATATAGTAGTATGGTCTCATAAACCGTTCTAGTAAACCGGTTTATCAACGAATAGAAACGTCATCCATGAGATCCTCTCGTTATTCTCACAAATTTGCGCGAATAACGAAAGCGGTTTCTTGATGGGCGAATCCTGAAGGGGGATCTGGATCGGAAAAACAAGCCATACTACGTAGACAAAAAATGAAATGAACAAAAGCACATGTTATGAGGAGGAGAACGATGAAAGCATTTTGGGGTAAAGCAGTGGTTTTTCTTGTCGCGTTAACGATGGTCCTCACTGCCTGCGGCGGGAACGGTACGAACACGGCGGGCAATTCGAATGACGGCAATAAGGGCGGAGGCTCCAACGGGCCTGTCGAGATTACGTTCATGAACTCCAAAGGCCAGATCCAGGCTGCCGTTGAAGAAGCGGCGAAGACGTTTATGGCGAAATATCCGGATATTAAAGTCAATGTGATGACTGTAGCCAGCGGCCAGTCTCCATTTGAAAGGGCTTCAATTCTGTATTCGTCGGGAACGCCGGCCACGCTCAGCATGCTGGACGCCGGCGACATTGTCAAATTCGAGGACAAGGCGCTCGATCTGTCCGGAGAAAAATGGGTCGGCGATCTGCTGCAGAAGAACGGTTCGAAAGTCGCCTTCCCGTTTGCGGTCGAAGGCTACGGCCTCGTGTACAACAAGCAAGTGCTGGACAAGGCGGTTGGCGGCTCTTTCGACCCGAAGTCCGTTCGTACGACATCCGATCTGGAAGCGTTATTCCAAAAGATTGAAGCGTCCGGGACGGCACCGCTCATCATCGGCGCGATGCCTTGGTCGCTCGGCAATCATTTTCTCCCGATTTCCTATGTATCTCAATCGTCCGATGTTCCGACGTTCCTAAGCAATCTGAGCTCCGGCAGCGCAGGCTTGGCGGATAACGCCGCGTTCAACGGACTGCTCGACACCTTCGATATGATGAAAAAATACAACGTGAAAAAAGACGATCCGATGGCCGTAACCGCAGACGATATCGCCGCGGCGGTGGCTAAGGGCGAAGCCGCCTTCACCTTTAACGGAAACTGGATGATCAGCCAATTGGATGCCGCGCAGCCGGGCGGCGAGTACGGGTTCCTTCCGGTGCCCGTCAGCAACAATGCCGACGATCCGCTGAACGCGAAGATTCCGGTAGGCGCGACGAAGCAAATCTTCATCGACAAGGTCGGAAGCACGGAAGCGCAGCAGGAAGCGGCCAAGAAATTTTTGAACTGGATTGTGTACGAAGCGGAAGGACAAGATTTCCTAGTCAATAAAGCTAGCATTCTGCCCGCCTTCAAGAACATCACCTTGGAGCCGAGCGATTCCTTGGCCAAATCCATTCAGACCTACATGAATGCTGGCCAGACGCTGGACTTCGGCGCGAACTACGTGCCCGGCGACCATTCCAAATCGGTCGGGGCCTCGATGCAGAAGTATCTCGCCGGCGCCGCAGACCGTGCCGGTCTGATTGCCGATCTCGAAGCCTACTGGAAAAGCAAAAAGTAACCGGTATTTGGAGGCAAAGCAACCCGGAAGAGGTGGGAGCGAAGCATTCCCTTCCATCTCTTCGTTTTTTTTAAAACAATACTCTAGGAGTGGGGCAGAGTCCAAATGACCTCGGAAAAAAGTGTGCTGAAGCGATGGGGCAACCAGCTCCTGTATACCGGGCCGACGATATTGATTTTTGTGATGGTCATGATCGTCCCATTTCTTTACGGAATTTATTTAACCTTATTCAAATGGGACGGCATTTCTACGGATATGGCGTTTACGGGGTTAGGGAACTATGTCGGCGTGATCAAGGATGCAGCATTTTGGAAATCGGTCTGGCTCACCGTCAAATACGTTGCCGCTACCGTGATTTTGATCAATGGCTGCGGATTTTTGCTGGCGTATCTGATCGTATCCGGATTGAAGCGCCAAAATCTCGTTCGCGCGGTCTTTTTCTCCCCCAGCTTGATCGGCGGACTGGTTTTAGGTTTCCTGTGGCAATTTTTATTCAACCAATTTTTCGTCAACATCGGGCAAAAGTATGAGATCGCTTTGTTCAGCAAATCGTGGCTCGGCGATCCGAACAAGGCCTTCTGGGCGCTGGTCGTTGTCACGGTATGGCATTATGCCGGTTACATGATGGTCATATTCATCGCCGGTCTGATGAATGTTCCCAAAGATTTGATCGAAGCCAGTTCGATGGATGGAGCCGGCAAGTGGCGTCAATTGATTCATATCACGCTGCCTTTAATGGTGCCTTCGTTCATCGTGACAATCTTCCTTTCGCTGCAAAGAGGCTTTATGGTCTACGATCTGAATTATTCGCTCACGGAGGGCGGCCCTTACGGAAGCACGGTGCTGGTATCCATGCACGTGTTCGACAAAGCGTTCCGAAGCTATGATTACGGCCTGGGACAAGCGGAAGCCTTCGTGCTGTTCTTTATTGTCGCCACGGTCACCATGCTGCAGCTGTATTTCAGCAAGAAGAAGGAGGTAGAGATTTGATGGGCGTGCTTTCTTCCGCCAGGCGCGGTTTCGTCTTGGTTCTGCTGGCCGTCGCGCTGATCGTCAGCATCTTCCCGTTCGCCTTGCTGCTGCTCAACTCCTTCAAATCCAATGCGGAAATCATGGCTTCGCCGTTTTCCTTGCCGACGTCGATCGGCTTCGATAATTTTAAAATCGCGATGGAGCAGATGCATTATTTCCGAAGCTTCATGAACACCAGCGTCATTACGTTCACCAGCATATTAGTAATTCTAATCTTATCGGCGATGACCTCTTATCAATTCGTTCGCCATCCGTCGCGGATCAACACGACGCTGTTTATGATGATGGTCTCTTCGATGATCATTCCTTTTCAGGCGATTATGATTCCGCTGGTCAGCGTCTATGGAAGACACTTGGGTTGGATTAGCGCGATGCCGCAGCCGACGCTGATCTTCATGTATATCGGATTCGGCAGTCCGCTGGCGGTGTTTATTTATCACGGCTTTATTAAAAGCATCCCGCGGGAGCTGGAGCAAGCTGCCTTTATCGACGGATGCGGACGCAATCAGACGTTTTTCAAAATCGTGTTTCCGATTCTGCTGCCTACGTCCGTCACCATTGGGATTTTGCATACCTTGTGGATATGGAATGACTTCCTGCTGCCGCTCATTGTCCTGCAGAACGCAGGCAAGGACAGCCTCACGCTGCCGCTGGCGATCCAGGTGTTTAAAGATATTTACTCCACCGATTATGCCAAGTTTTTGCCCGGTATTTTGCTGACGACGCTGCCGGTTCTCTTGATTTATTTGTTCGCTCAGCGCTACGTCATTCAAGGGATTTTACAAGGTTCCGTCAAGTAGCGTCACATCAACACACAGAAGAGAGAGATTGCATTGGATAAGAGATTGGATGTTATAACCATAGGAGACGGCATGGTGACGATGAATCCCAAAAGCCGGGGGCCGCTTCGCTTTGTCGGTGATTTCGAACGGAAGGTTGGCGGCGCCGAGTTGAACCTGGCGATCGGATGCGCCCGTCTTGGCCTGCGAACCGGTTGGATCAGCCGGCTCGGCAACGATGAGTTCGGCAAGTACATTTATAATTTCGCCAGAGGCGAGGGCATTGACGTCACCCATGTGGAATTGCTGGACGGTTATCCTACATCCGTCAATTTCAAGGAAATTCGCGAGGACGGTACGGGAAGCACCTTTTACTACAGAATGAACTCGCCCATGCTGACGATGACGGCGGACCATTTGCCGGAGGAGGAGATTAAGCGCGCCAGGATTCTTCATCTGACCGGCGTTTTTTCCGCCATTAGCCGCCACGATATGTCGGTAATCTACAGGGCGATTGAAATAGCCAAAAACAACGGCGTGCTGGTGGCCTTCGATCCGAACATTCGCCTGAAGTTGTGGTCGAAGGAGGAGGCCAGACAATGCCTGGGGCCGCTGCTCCCTTCTGTCGATATTATGCTGACGGGACAAGACGAGGCCGAGCTGCTGCTTGGCGTCAGCGACCCGGATGACATCATTCGGAGCTTCGCCGAGATGGGGATCCGGCGCATTGCCATCAAGCGTGGAGCGGAAGGCAGCATTGGCTACGATAACGGACAGCGAATCAGCAAGCCTGCTTTGCCGCCGAATGCCATCGTGGATACGGTAGGAGCCGGGGACGGATTCGATGCCGGGTTTCTGCTGGGCGTTGTTAAGGGGTGGCCGCTCGACAAGGTCATGACCTTCGCCAATGCGGTAGGCTCGATGGTGGTCAGCGTATCGGGAGACAACGAAGGATTGCCGTTCTATGAAGAGGTGCTGCAGAAGCTCGGCTTGGAACAAAGGATTGGGCGATGAGCATGCGTTGAACAAGAAAGCGGGTGAATTGATGAAACTGCAATTGGCGCTGGATCGGTTGACTCGAGCGCAATGCGGGGAGATCGTTGCCGAGGTGCGGGACCTTATCGATATTCTCGAAATCGGCACCGGGGTGATCAAGCAGTACGGCGTCGGCATCATTGCCGATGTGAAGCAATCCTATCCGGATTTGCCCATACTGGCCGATATGAAAACCTGCGACGCCGGCAAGCATGAGACGGTACAGGCCTTATCCGCGGGAGCGAGCCTAACGACGGTGATGGCTTTTTCGGATGAACGAACGATCGCGGATTCCCTGGAAGCCGCTCGCCGGTCCGGCGGGCAAGTGATGATCGATTTGCTCGGCGTTCACGAGGAGCAGGCGATTATTCGATTATACGAGTTGGGCGCTCGTCTGTTCTCCGTGCATGTCGGGAAGGACATGCAGGGCAGTCGTGATGCAGAGCGGCGGGCGGCGGAAACGGCCGCATTGCTGCACCGGTTGGCAGATGCGGGATTTGCCTATGCGGGAGGCGTCTCGGCGGATTCGATCGAAACCGTCGCTGCGTACAGACCGGATATCGTCATCGTCGGCAGTGCCATCACCGGAGCCGATTCTTACAGGGCTGCCGCACAGACTATCAGAAAGAAGATGATCGAAGCCTATGAAAGCTTTGCTTGACGCGATAAGCCGCGAAGTCACTGAAGTATTGGCGCATGTTAGCGAAGAGGAATTTCTCGCCTTTGGGGCTAGCCTTCGTAAGGCGGAGCGTATTTTTGTAGCCGGAGAAGGGCGGTCCGGATTGATGGGCAAAGCGTTCGCCATGCGCCTAATGCACGCCGGATATGATGCCTTTGCCGTTGGGGAGACGATTACGCCGAGCATAGGCCCCGCGGATGTGCTTGTCGCCATCTCCGGCTCCGGCACGACGGAAACCGTGCATCTGTACGCCAGTCAGGCCCGGAAGAGCGGCGCCTCCGTCCTGCTCGTGACCACCAACCGGCACTCGAAAATAGCAGAATACAGCGACGGTACGCTTCGCATTCCGGCGGCCACCAAAAAGAGGCTGGAGGACGAGCCGCCTACGATTCAGCCCCTGGGGAATCAGTTCGATCAATGTCTGCATCTGCTGCTGGATGCCGTCGTAATTCATTTGCTGAGCGAATCCAATCGTCATGGCGATCGGGAGCTGGCTCAGCGTCACTCCAACCTGCAATGAGGTGAATGGATGAAACTGTACAACAACGTCGAATTGCCGAAAGTGTGGCCTCCTGTGTACCGGGAAGTCAATCTGGACAAACCGCTGCCGTCGGAGCATAGAGCGTATTGGCCGGATGTGGTCGATATATCGATCGGGCGCCAGCTGTTCGTCGATCGCTTTTTGATTGAATACACCGACTTGTCCACCGTGTACCATCAGCCGGTACTGATGGAACAGCCCGTGTTTCAGCCGAAGACGCCGCTCGAAATGAACGACGGGTACTGCACCTGCGCTTGTCCGTTCAATGACGGTATTTTTTACGACGATGCCGACAAGAAATTCAAAATGTGGTATCAAGCCGGCTGGTTTGACGGGATCGGCTACGCCGAAAGCGCGGACGGCATTCATTGGCAGCGCTTGTCCGAGCTGGACCCGAGCCGCAAGGACGATCGGGTCATCCCCAGGCAGCCTGGCGCTCTGCGCGACGGATCGGCCGTGTGGATCGACTATGAAGCCGCAGACCCTGACGAAAGATACAAAATGCTCGTGTTTTATCGAAAGTACGATTTCGACGTGAAGTACTATCATCAGATGCCCAAGCATTTTCATGACGTTCCCGGCTCCTTGCCGCCGCTCGAGACGATCCAGCTGTACAAGTCGGCGAATGGCATCGATTGGACGGAGGCCGGCGAAACGACGCTTTCCGGAGATAATAGCACCTTTTTCTACAACCCGTTCACCAGAAAATGGGTGTTCAGCCTGCGCACCTTCTCCTCCTTGGACGGCCGGGTCCGAACGCGAGGGTATTACGAGACCGACGATTTCTTCAAGGGAGCAAAGTGGAAGGAAGAGGATGTCCGCTTCTGGGCCCGCACCGATATTTACGATGCACCGGATCCAAAGCTGGGTTATTATACGCAGTTGTACAACCTGGACGCCACTCCTTATGAAAGCATCATGCTTGGTGTATACAGCGTTTTTATGGGCCCGCCCAACCCGATTTGCGAGCTGACGGGAACGCCCAAGATTAATGATCTGAAGCTGGCCTTCAGCAGAGACGGCTTCCATTGGGAGCGGCCGACGTATGACAATTTCATCTCGTCTTCGCGCGAGCCCGGCTCGTGGAATTACGGTTATGCGCACTCTCCGAACGGCGTCTGTCTCGTCGTCGGCGACGAATTGTATTTTTACGTTTCGTTTTTCTCCGGACAATCCCCCCAGTTTGGAACCCATGAGTATTCGGGTGGCAGCGTCGGCCTGGCCAAGCTAAGGCGGGACGGCTTTGCCTCATTGACGGATGAGGGGAAAGGCGGGTATATATTAACTAAGAAACTGCAGTTCCAAGGCAGCCATCTCTTCGTCAACGTCGATTCTGCCGCGGGGGCGATCTGCGCCGAGCTGCTGGATGAAAACTATAACGTCATCGACGGCTTCTCCCGATCGGATTGCATTCCCTTGTCGGTCGACAGCACTCAGGTGCAGCTCTTATGGAAGGAGCGGGAATTGAAAGAGCTCGGGCAGCGCATGATCCGCATTCGTTTTTATTTGGACAATGCACACTTGTACTCGTTCTGGATCGCCCGAGAGAGTGACGGACGCAGTCACGGATACATGGCTGCAGGCGGACCCGGATTTCATCATGGAAGAGACCAGTTGAACAAATAATGGATGGCGGATACGACAATACCACGCTTCAGGAGGAATGAACGATGGCCAGAAAAAAAGCTACCCTTCTCGACGTGGCGCAAAAGGCCAACGTCTCCAAAAGCACCGTATCTCAATATTTAAACGGGCGGTACGAATATATGTCGGCCGACACGAAGCAGAGAATCCAGCAGGCGATTGAGGAGCTGGGCTACCAGCCGAATGTGCTGGCAAGAAGTTTGAAGCAGAAAACAACGGCAACGATCGGCGTCATTGTCGCGAATTTGCTTCATCGGTTTACTACCGAAATTACCCGGGCGATCGAAGATTACTGCCATATGTACGATTATCATGTCATCATCTGCAATACCGATGAAGATCCGGCCAAGGAAAAAAAATATATCGATATGCTGCGGGCCAAGCAAGTGGACGGCGTCATTATTATCCCGACCTGCCGCAATGATGAGGTGTATAGGCAGTTGGCCCAAGACCATTACCCGGTCGTATTGCTCGATCGTAAAGTGGAAGGAGTGCCCTTTCCTACGGTAGTGATGGACAACATCCATTCTGCCTATGTATGCACATCGCATCTGATCGATCGGGGCCATCGGAACATCGCGATCATTACCCCTCCGACGAATATCAGCACCCGCGCCGAGCGCATTCAGGGCTACCGTGCCGCGATGCAAGACCATGGCATAACTGGCAATGATCAATACGTCAGAAGCGTTCCGATTCGCGAGGTCGCTCAGCAGGTCCGCGAGCTTCTGCAGCTGGAACAGCCTCCTACCGCTTTGCTGGCGGGGAACGATCTCGTGCTGATGGAAGTATTGCCTTACCTGCTGGAGCAGAAGGTTCGGATTCCGGAGGATCTGGCATTGGTAAGCATTGACGATGTCGAGTTCGCCAAGTTTATCAGCCCTCCGCTTACAACGCTCAAGCACCCGGCTGTGCAGATGGCCTATAAGGCCGCCGAGCTGCTGCTGGAGCAGACCAAGAACAAGGCGGCCCTTGCGCCGGAAATTCATTCGTTCAGCGGCACGCTGCAGGTCAGACAGTCCTGTGGCCCCCATCAGGTGCCTTCTGCCAAGTGAATAAGAGCGTGAGCGCGCTGCTCGGAAAACGGTGGCGGCCCATCGAGCCCATAGGTCGCACGTGCGGATAGAAGCCCCTTCGCCATGGCAGGCGGAGGGGCTTTTGGTTGCGCGGCCGGCAGTTGGCAGGGTAACGTCATCGACGTCCGATTGATGCGAATCGGCGAATCAACCGCGGCGCCAGAGCTAACGACTGTCACAAAGCTTAATCAGCTCGAAATGACCGATTTGGGATTGTAACGCTTGCAGGTAACCTTAAATTGCAGTTTTGGCTGCAGAAACCGGGGGTTCTGGAAAAATAGCGTTAATCCGTTTCGTTATATTTTTTAAACCGTCAGATTCATCGAAATAGCACTCGTCATCAGCGTTAGAGTCATCCCGTCATGGCGATCCGGGAGACTGCAGGGCAATTCAAGTGTCCATCGTCAAACCTTCCGGATCTCATATTCAAGTGGCGTCATGAAAAATGATGCCCAGGCTGTATCGCGTGCCCGATGTGACCGTACCGACGCCATGCCGCAGGGTGACCCGGTAATACCCGCGCGTTCCCTGCACAGGTCGTTGTTGGGTTGGAAAAATCAGCCCTTCGCCTTGATTCAGCGTAATGACGTGCCCTCTGTCTTTGCGCCCGCGGCCGCTGCTCCACGAGCAAAAATTCGCCGCCTTCGTAATCCACGCCCCGCTGATTGAGAACAAACACGACTTGAAACGGAAAGAAGACGTCCCCATACAAATCCTGATGGAGACAATTGTACCCGCCCGCTTCGTATTTCAGGATCAATGGAGTCGGGCGGCATTGCCCTGCTTGATGGCATTGATCCAAAAAGGCGGCCAGCGCCTCCGGATACGCAGCCGGCTGGTTCAACTGCTCCTGCCAACGGTTTGCCGTTCTGGCCAGCCCGGGGTACAGCTGTTCCCGAAGCTGCTGAAGCAGCGCCGGAAGCGGCGCGTCGTAATACTTGTATTCTCCGATGCCAAATCGGTATCGCTGCATATCGATCTTTTGCGATACAGCGATGCATCTTCATAGCCGACGATCAGGCGGCTGCACGCTTCCTCGCTAATCAAGCGCGGCAGCTTGGCGTAGCCCTGCTCATCCAGCGTCTGATCCAGCTCATTCCAGTTCAAATCGGTTGCGGAAAGGGGATGGATATCAGGCATGATCAAGCTCCTTTGCTTCGCGGGAACGTATGCTCTAGCTCCAGCGAGTGGATTTCATTTCGATTGCGCCGCGGCGGCCCGCCAACGCCCCGTTTTGGCCGAAAATGCGGTGATACAGCATCGTGATTAACAGGAGATTGTCGCTAATGGCAGCACCGACCGTCAAAACGAGGCCGTTCCTACTCCCTAGTATACCCTGTAAATCCGCAGGTAAGAGCAGTGGTTGAATGAAAGAGCAAGATTGCGAAATAGGCGAGGGAATGGGAATACGACGGGTCAACGGAACCTCGTTTATCTAAGAATCGTCATATTTCTATAAAAGATGGAAAAGGGAGCAGGGATGGTGGGGTGATGGGGTTGCGTTTATTAGGGCCGGTTCTGTTGGTGGCCGCCGTGCTTGCGGCTTGTTCGATGGATACAGTGTCAGTCAGGCCATCGATTTCCATACAAGACCCGAATGTTGAAGGGAAAGTTCCGGCTTTGTTTATGAGTGTGGCGAAGGAATTGCAGGCAAGTCCCGTTCCCGTTTTAGTGCCTGAAATCTTGCCGAAAATTGGGAACCCCGGTGCGCGTCATGCTATCAAGGTGACGACCTCTGCAGACGGGTACGAAATCATCATTTATGAGGAAACGGACTCATCTAATAAAGACGGGGGAATCACGGTGTCGGCGATGCGAGCCATATTGTCGGGAAAAGTCGCGCCCGATTATCGCCCGGCTGAAGAGGTTATGGATGGATTGAAGAAGCATCTGAAATATAGCAGTTCGATTGTCGTTGGTGAAACGCCAACGACCCTATACCATGAAGCTGAAACAAAAACCAATGCCGTTCCCAGCGATATGGTTGTATGGCAAGAGGGGAATTGGCTGCTGACGACTCAAGGGGAGCCGAACGATATCGGCCAGCCGATCGATCAAGTGCCTGAAAATACGTCGATCGGTTTGGCTCAAGAGTTGTTAGGGCTGATGAAGCAGCTTGAAGGAAAGGAAATCAAGCAAGGCTACATTTCCGGACAGCAGGCACCGAAACGAACATTACATATGGAATGGACGTATGATGACCGAGTCTGGTATTCGATAGACAGTCCGGATTGGGAATATGTGTTTCATGCAGCGAATCGTTTAATTGAAATTCGGATTTAATGGTTTTGTTTTTTTGCTCCCCACTCACATAACTGTTCCAAAACGGGCAATAGCGTTTCCGTTTTATCGGTAAGACGGTACTCGACTTAGGAGGAACTTGAGGATACTCTTTCCGTTCCACTATGCTCGCGCCCATCGTTCGGCTTTTCAAGGAATACGTGGAACAACATCGGCCGGCCGGCAGCCTCATCGGCATAACATACCTGGCATATCTCGATCAGTTGATCGAAATTAGCGCCGTCGCACACGCGGACTAATACGGCCACTACGGTCGGTAAATTACCAAAGTAGCCGGGATTCGAAAAGGCTCGGGCCGCTATTGGCGCGAAGACGAAGCGGCGTCGCAAAAATGCTGACTTTTCATCGTCCATCGTCATACACTGAAATCCGGCACCATACACTGTCGCAAAACTCTCTCTCGAAATTCGCTGATCGCGAGGGAGTTTTGCGACAGAAATAACGACTCCAGAACTTAAAAGAGGATATTGTATAGGGCCCCGTGTTGGTAGCACGGCTCTCGCCGTACTGTTATTATTCCTAACGCTCAATCCGAAGATTTGTATTCGTTAATCAACATATTATATACAATTTTTTCAATATAAAGAAGACTTTAGTCCTATATGAAAATATCGATAAATATATTACTATGAAATGGTAATACATATTTTAGAAAAGGAGATGAATTTATCCGATGTTTAAAGTTAAATCCAAAATCGTAATCGCAACATTGTCGGCAACCATGCTAGTATCTGCATTTTCCCCTCTCACTGCACTAGCCTCACCAAATCCGTATGAAAACCAAAATCAGAATTTATCGCCGGTGACTGCTTTTCCTACTCAGACTGATATTCAACCCCAAGCGAAAGCTAAAATTGCCAAAAAAGCCCTTGAACAAATGCTCAAGGCATTAGATAATAAAGACAACATCGAAGCAATTAAAAGTGCCATGAGAAATGTTGGGCTAGGCAAGCATACTGGTAAGATTGACTCCGCGGTTGATGGAATGAAGAATGAAATTAAATGGTTACTTGACTGGCAGGAAGTCACAATGCAGAATCTCAAGGACAAGCTGTCTGGAGCATTATACGATGCCGGATTACCTCTTTCAGCAGCTCGCCTTATTGCTAATGTTGTTATTGAAGTATTATTATAAGGAATGTCTGACGGAGACTGGTATAATTGATGAATGAAGAGAACTTAGAACAAAAGGTTGCGCGGCTAGAGCAAAAGGTTGAACGGCTTGAATACTATATCCATCTACTTCGCGATTTGTCTTTAAACCCCGAAGCATATGTACTTTGGGACTATATAATGACGGAAGAGCTTAATGAAATGCAAGCACATGAAATGATGACGATTTTTAGTAAGCATGTAAAGGTACTTCGGAAGCTCGATGGAAAGCAAGAAGATATGGCGCCATATTGGGATGATTTGGCTCAAGATCTAAAGCCATTATTCGAACAATTCAAATGGCGAACCGATCGGGAGTCGATTCTAAGAGTCGTTTTAAGAGCATCAAAATTACCACATATGTTTGAACTCAACAGACTCGTCACGTTTGCGCAGAATCTAAAAGAATAGATAGATAGAGGAGCTTTGAGATAAGAAGCTCCTCTTTTGAACTTCTACTTTCCCCTTCCATTTCCCGTTGCAGTGATTGCTGAAATTGGCAGGATAATTTTGGCAACTCGTCGAATATAAGTTATAGAGCAACCGCATCTTGTTTCAACTTCAATCCGTACAAATGGGAGGGCGCCTTCATGAACAACGAGGGTTACTTATGGATTGATTCGCTTCTTAAAATGCACTATTACCAATATCGCGAGCTTGTTATGTCACCAAACGATACGGAGCTGCTCGTGACCTTTGGGAATAGCGATATGCCGCACGAAGAATATGCATTGGAGAATCGGAATCGATCCATATGGAAATTGCATTTAACGGGTGAGGCCGTACCATTAACGGGACCTGAAGAACAGGATTCGCACAGTCCGTGTTTCTCCCCGGACGGGAATCGCATTGCATTTCTTTCCAAGAAGTCAGGCGATAAAGAAATATGGATGATGGATAAGGATGGGGCGAACAAGCGTCAATTAACGTTTTCCCATTTCGAGGGCGCAGATCCCTTTAACGATGCCATGCTGAGCTGGTCACCGGATAGTAAGTACATTCTGTATACGGCCTTGCCGAATGGAAGCAGGTATGGTCAAAGATATATCGTGGAGCGGCAGATAGGTTCGAATTTAGAGGACATTGAAGTGATTGCCGAATGGTCCGATGAAATAAAGCTTTGGCAAAAGAAATTAAAACCCACCGTATCGGTCTTATATCGATTGGATATAAGCACAGAGCAAACCGAGCCGCTGCTTACTCAACAAGGTACGGTGGTTAAAATTGTTGGCTGGTTTGACGATAAAGACGTATGCATCAAGCATGGAAAAGTTCTGAGGCGACTGAACGTCGAAAGTAAAGAGGTCTGCGACATTTATTCGGGAAGAGTGGACGTCGCCCGATTATTACCTTCCGGCGAGCTCTTATTTGCCAACCTGTCTTCCCCCAACGAAATTGTCATTACATCATTGCTCCATGGAGAGGCAGCGCCAAAAGGGAAAGTAAGTGTACCTGGCAATGTCCATCTTCACTGTTGGTCGCATGATGGATCCCGGCTCTATGTTTCCTCGCATCAGGGCGTATCCAATATTCTATATTCCGTGGATACGGCTAAATTGCTGGCAACGCCAATCACGGCGGAGAATCATGTCGTTCACAGCGTTTATCACCCATCGGGCCCGGTTAGCTTTCATAATAAAGCAGGCGTTATTTTTCCATACAGTAATCCGAGAGAACCTGCCGAGCTTCATAGTTCGCAAAGCGGCTCCATCCGAAAAATCAGTCATTTTAACGAATGGCCTCAACCGCTGCAAGTTCCTAACGTTCGAGTGATCAAATATCCAAGCGACGATTGGGAGATTGAAAGCCTTCTTGTCCTGCCTCCGGATTATGAGCCTGGCCGAAAATACCCCGCCTTAATTTATTTGCACGGGGGCCCCCTTGGCCGCGCCGGACTGATCGCCGTACACGGTCTCTACCGTGGAATCCAGATCGAGAATCAGCTCAGGTGGCAAGCAGGGTCGAATGATCTCTTGATTCAGCATCCGCAGTTCGTTAACCAAAGAGGGACAGAAACGACCTTGTACAACAGACTGTGATGCGGGCAGCGGCCGCCGAGAAAGCGCCTTAGCAGCGCGTCGCCTTGCAAACGACGGAAATGAAAAATCCGTTCGCAGCCAAGCATCCAGCCAACGATGAGATAGAGCAGAATACGGTAAACGGGGAAGAGTGAGTTACGCGCTTTGCCGCCGGAGAGGCTGCACATCGCCTCCGGCAGTTTGATTTTTTCGAGAAAGGCCAGGAAGATTTTGATGCCACCGCAGCTCGTTGCGTTTTGTAGTGAAAATTCATTAGAA
>NZ_KB905638.1 GCF_000380965.1 Paenibacillus ginsengihumi DSM 21568
TGAAATTTTGGTCGGCGGACTACCGCCAAATTTTCAAGATAGACGCCTATGACGAGCTAAGACTTCGTCATCGGTCGTCACCTGCGGTGTTGAAAATTTGGTCGGCGGACTACCGCCAAATTTTCAAGATAGACGCCTATGACAAGCCAAGACTTCGTCATCGGTCGTCACCTGCGGTGTTGATAAATTCGCCGAAGGACTTCGTCGAATTTATCAAGATAGAGCATAAGCCGGGTACAAGGAACGCTCCTTGCTGCCGGTTTATGCTCTATTTATTTATGCTTGCGGATGCCGCAGCAATATTCGTTAATCCGGTTTTTTCATCGTCAGGCCGACCCGGCCCTTCTTGACGTCGACATTCAGCACCCATACGGTCACGATGTCGCCAACGGATACGACGTCCATCGGGTGCTTCACGTAAGAGTGGCTGAGCTGCGAGATGTGCACCAGGCCGTCGTTCTTGATGCCGATATCGACAAAGGCGCCAAAGTCGATGACGTTGCGCACCGTCCCCTGCAGTTCCATGCCTGGCTTCAGGTCCTCGATCTGCAGCACGTCGGTGCGGAAGATCGGCGCGGGCAGTTCCTCCCGCGGGTCGCGGCCTGGGCGCATCAGACTGTCCACGATGTCGCGCAGCGTCGGCACGCCAACGCCCAGCTTCTCCGCCATCTCCTCGGCATTCAGCCGCTGAAGCTCTTCCTTCAGCCGGGGCGTGCCGAGCTCGCTCAGCTCCAGCTTCAGCTCGCGGAACAAGCGGTCCACCACATCGTACGATTCCGGGTGGATCGGCGTATTGTCGAGCGGATTGCTGCCGTCGCCGATGCGCAGGAAGCCGGCGCACTGCTCGTACGCCTTGGCCCCGAGCCGCGGCACCTTCTGCAGTTGGGCCCGGTTCGCGAACTTGCCGTTCTCCTCGCGGTATTTCACGATGTTTTTGGCCAGCGTCGCGTTAATGCCGGATACATAGGACAGCAGCGACGGCGAAGCGGTGTTGACGTCGACGCCGACATGGTTCACCGCCGATTCGACGACGAACTTGAGACTCTCCTCCAGCCGTTTCTGCGTCACATCGTGCTGGTATTGCCCGACGCCGATTGCCTTCGGCTCGATTTTGACCAGCTCGGCCAGCGGGTCCTGAAGGCGGCGCGCGATGGAGATGGCGCTCCGTTCGGCGACATCGAGGTCGGGGAATTCCTCCTGCGCCAGCTTCGATGCGGAATAGACGCTGGCCCCTGCCTCGCTGACGATCAAATACTGCAGCCCTCGCCCCTTCATCTCGCCGATCAGCTCGGCCACGAACTGCTCCGTCTCGCGGGAGGCGGTGCCGTTGCCGATGACGATCAACTCCACGCCATATTTGTCGATCAATCTGCGGAACGTAGCCTTCGCTTCGGCGATTTTGTTGTTCGGGGGCGTCGGGTACGTCACGGCGATTTCCAGCATTTTTCCGGTCTCGTCTACGACCGCCAGCTTACAGCCAGTCCGGTAAGCCGGATCGACGCCGAGCACAACCTTGCCTTTCACCGGCGGTTGGAGCAGCAGATTGCGCAGGTTTTCCGCAAAAATCTGGATCGCCTGCTCCTCAGCCTTCTCTGTCATCTCGCCACGCACCTCGCGTTCGATGGACGGGGCCAGGAGCCGCTTGTAGGCGTCCTCGATAACGGCGGTCAGCGTCTCGCGAACGGCAGACGGCCCCTTCACGATCTGCTTCGCCATATAGTCGTGAATGCGCTCCGTCGGCACTTCCAGCGTCACCTTCAGCACATCTTCACGCTCTCCCCGGTTGATGGCAAGAATGCGGTGCGGCGGCAGCTTGCGGACCGGTTCCTGGTAGGCGTAGTACATCTCGTACACCGACTCCTGCTCCGCATCCTTCGCCTCCGTCCGCACGATGCCGTGCTCCTGCGTATACCGCCGCAGCCAGGCCCTCAGCTTCGCGTCGTCAGCGAGTTGCTCGGCGATGATGTCCATCGCCCCCTGCACCGCATCCTCCGGCGCAGCGACGCCTTTGTCCTCACTGACATACTTGGCCGCTTCGGCGAGCAGATCGCCCTGCCTCGGCTGAGCAAGAATCCACTGCGCGAGCGGCTCAAGGCCTTTCTCCTTGGCCACGCTGGCCCGCGTCTTCCGCTTCTGGCGATACGGCCGGTACAGGTCTTCGACCTCCTGCAGCTTCGCCGCCTGCTCGATCGCCGCCAGCAGCTCGTCCGTCAGCTTGCCCTGCTCGTCAATCAGGCGGACAACCTCCCGCTTGCGCTCTTCCAGGCTGCGCAAATAGCGGACCCGCTCCTCGATCTCGCGAAGCTGGTTCTCATCAAGCTCGCCGGTCATTTCTTTGCGGTACCGGGCAATGAACGGGATCGTGTTGCCTTCGTCCAGCAGACCTACGGTCGTCTTGACTTTTCCGGCGGGAAGCTGCAGCTCGGAAGCGACTCGCTTCACGATCCGCTCCTGCACCGCCGCCTTCATCTCTTCGGTCAGCTCGCCCGCGGCCGCAAGCAGCACATGGCCGGAGCCTGCATCCGTCTTGCCGGCCGGCTCCTGCCCCGCTCCGCCTGCTCCTGCCGACGGCTTGGCCGACTCCGCCTGTCCCTTCGTTGTCCGCATCGATTCCGTCACCTGTTCCTTCGCCATTTTCCCCGACTCCTCCTCCGATTACTGCCGCTTTCTTTGCTATAGAAAAAGAAAAGACGAGGGCAACGATCCCTCGCCATTTCACCATTAAAACTCAATGAGCCCCACGCTGATCTGCAAAGCTTCGTCCACCTTGCGCATCGTATCCTCGTCCAGGTGCGTGATTTTATCGGTCAGGCGCTGCTTGTCGATCGTCCGAATCTGCTCCAGAAGAATAACGGAGTCCCTGTCAAAGCCGTGCGCTTCCGCTTCGATCTCCACATGCGTCGGCAGCTTGGCCTTCTGGATCTGCGCCGTAATCGCCGCCACGATGACGGTAGGACTGAAGCGGTTGCCAATATCGTTCTGAATGACCAGAACAGGCCTGACGCCTCCCTGCTCCGATCCTACGACCGGTGAAAGATCCGCGAAAAAAACATCGCCGCGTTTGACAATCAATGGCTACACCCCGCTAACTAAACGGTCCAGCGTGCTGTCCGCTTCTTCCTCCGCCAGGAATGCTTCAGAGGCCATGTGCAGGTTAATTTTTGCCATCTCCATATAACCGCGCTGCATCGACTCCCGCAGATGGCGTTTTTTCCGCTCCACCAAATAGAGCTTCATCGCCTGTCGAATCAACTCGCTGCGGTTGGAATTCTCCTTCTCCGCCAGCAGATCGACTTCCTGCAGCAAGTTATCCGGCAAACTGATCATGATTCGTTTCGTGTTATGCGCATTGGCCACCGTAACATGCACCCCCAAAAACATGCAAAACATACAAAAAACCGTATTACCATTATGGCAATCTGCCAACTAAATTATACAAAGGCAGTATATGCCCGCTGTGTAGCAAATATGTTATACCAAGGCGCCGATACGCGACACTTCGCAGGCGCCGTATGTTCCGTTCGTTCTTCCCGCTCGCACGCAGTTATGTAAGTATACATATTCGCGGCAAAACAAGAAAATCCTCTCACCATTCGATAAAAAATGATTGGAATATAAGACCAGTTTCGACTCGTTTCCTGAAAAACTGCGTTACCGCTGCTTTCCGCGGCCTAGTTGGACCTTCGTCGGATGCCGGATTGTTGAGCGTTAATGGCCAATCAGAGGATTGATCGTAGAGACGACCCGGCCTTCCCGGATATAAACCCTCGGCACCCGGTGCGAGATCATGCATGTAATCTCGTAGTTGATGGTGCCAAGCCAACGGGCCAGATCGTCCGCCGTAATTTGGTCTGTTCCCTGCCGGCCGAGAATGACGACTTCCTCTTCAAGCGAAACGTCTTCAAGTCCGGTCACATTCGCCATGCATTGATCCATGCATATTCGGCCGACGACCGGCACTCGCCGTCCGCGGACCAGCACCTGCGCCTTCCCGGTGAGCATGCGAGAATAGCCGTCTGCATACCCGATCGGCAGCGTCGCGATCGTCTCTTCCCCTTGGGCGCGGTAGATGGCCCCGTAGCTGATGCCTGCTCCCGGCGGAACTCGCTTCACCATGACAACGCCGGTCTTGATGCTCATCACCGGCTCCAGCTCGATCCGCTCATGACTCACTTCCTCCGACGGATACAGGCCGTACATGCTGATCCCGAGCCGCACCATGTTGAACGTCAGCTCCGGCGAGTCAATCGCCGCCGCACTGTTGCCCGCATGCACCCAGCGGAAGCGGATTCCCCGGTCGGCATAATGGCCGACGACCTCGGCGAACCGGCGGTGCTGCTCCAGCGTGTACGACTTGTCGGCTTCGTCCGCGCAGGCGTAATGCGTGAACAGCCCTTCGACCTCAAGCGCAGGCATATTTCTCGCCCGATCGATCAGTCCGACCGCTTCCTCCGTCGTTGTCACGCCAAGGCGATTCATGCCGGAGTCGATCTTGATATGGATGCGCAAGGGCTTCTCCCGTCCCCGATCGCCGATATTCGCCGCAATCGACTGCCAGGCGTCCAGCAGCTCGTGAGAGTATATATTCAGCGTCACGTCATGCTCCCAGGCCGGCAGCAGCCCTTCCGGCGGGGTATAGCCCAATACGAGGATCGGCGCCTTCACTCCCGTTCTGCGCAGCTCCAGCGCCTCGTCCAGAAAAGCGACCGCAATGTAGCGGACGCCGCAGTCCAGCGCCTCCCGGCACACTTCCATCGCGCCGTGTCCGTACGCATCCGCTTTGACGACCGCCATCATACTGACGTCTGACGGCAGCACCCTACGAAAAGCCTCCAAGTTGTGACGCAGCGCATCCAGAGAAATCTCCACACGCGTAGGACGGTAAAATGAAACCTCCACCCGATGTCCACCTTCTCCTGAGCCCGACAAAATCAAGGGAAGCGACCCAAGAGCTTTTTGCGAGCTCCGGCCACTTCCCTCGAATTGCCACGATTGTTAGTCAATAAGTTCATGTTAAAGGGTCCGCTCTTTGCTGTCAATGAACATTTGCTAACAATCGCCTGCATTGCCATTACCTAATTATGGGTGCCCATGATTCGGTTCGGCGAGCAGTTGGTTACTTGCCTGACTCCCCTTCGACCGACTGGGCGATCTTGATCATCTCCGTCAGCTCCAGGTCCGCCGTGGAGAGACGGAACTCGACGCCGTCGTTCGTCCACATGAGCGTCTTCTTCTCATCGCCGGCCAACACTCCCCACGTGAAGCCCAGATCCACCGGTTCCGCCGGCAGCACCGACACCGTCTGCGTCGTTGGACGCGATTCCACCAGCGTAAAATTGTAATCGCCGGAATAACGGATCATGACGCCCATCTCCTCGCCGAGCTTCACGTCGGTGACATCCTGCTTCTTCACGCCGCTCGGAATATATCGCGGCTCGATTACGCCGAACGACTGCGGTTTAGCGGAGGGGGATCCGCCTGGATTGCTCTGGGCGTTTGCGCCAGCAGTGCCTTGGGCTGCGCTATCGCCCTTTGCGCCATTTGACGCATCGGAGCTCGCCCCCGCCGTGCCGGCTATGTCGCCGGAGCCGTTGTGGCCTACGTCGGAGGCTGTACCGCTGCCGGCTCCTTCTGCTGCTGCTCCGGACGCTGCGCCGGTACCTTCCTTGCCTACGCTAGCTCCCACATCGGCTGCGGCTCCGCTGCCGGCTCCTTCTGCTGCTGTCCCGGACGCTGCGCCGGTACCTTCTTTGCCTACGCTAGCTCCCGCATCGGCTGCGGCTCCGCTTCCGGCGCCTTCTGCTGCTGCCCCGGACGCTGCGCCGGTACCTTCTTTGCCTGCTCCGGCGCCATTACCGGCAGTCGCCCCACCGGCGCTTTCAGCAGCCGTGCCGTTCGTCCCCTGCGCCGTTCCGCCGGACGCCTCGCCTGCAGCTGAGCCGCTGTGACCATGCTCGCCCGCCGCCTGACCTCCCGTCTCCTGCCCCATTGTCGGCAGGGATTGAATATGCCAGCTTGTCATATTGCGCTGCATGTCGAATTGATCTTTTTCAAACTTCGTGCCGAATTCGAATTCGTCAAATTTGACCTCCATCAGCACATTCGCATTGCTGTCGGATACCTCGACATGCTGCGGCTCGTACGTCTTCTTGTCCAGCCAAATTTTTTGCCGTGCAAGAGAACCGTTCTGGTAATTGGCCACGACGTCGAAGACATACGCATTCTCATCCTCGACGAACTGCCGCTCCTGATCCATCACAATGCTCTGCACCAGCGATTGGTACAAATACACCTGGCCTTGATTTTCCGGCCAGTCGCTCTGGAAACGGAAGCTTTTATTCAAATGCGGCGTCAGCACGAACACGCCGTCATCGTTGCGCAGCACGATCTGGGTAATGTCCTTCTTCGCATTTTTCATGGAAATCCGGTAATAATGGGGCGTCTGATAGCAGACTTCCACCAAATATTCCTGGGGCTCCATCCCTGTCTTCAGGGTCATCACCCCTTTTCCATGATAGCTGTCCAAACTGCTGACCTTCCCGTCCAACTCCTTCACGATGGCCGCCGCATCCTTCTTCCCGCACCCGGCCAACACCAAGCTGACCACTAGCATGATAGCGACAACCCAAGACCACCGCCGCATATTTCATCCCCTCCACCGATTTTTCAGGCTACCTGATAACATGTCTATGTGGGGACTTGGCCAATTATGCAGACTAGCTTGACGAGCTAGGGGGATGCCGCGGCAAAAGCGATATCGCTGACGTGGAGATTCGAAGGGGCGCATCCGAGCAACCTTTTTCTATTGCAGGCACTACCGACGATTTAGTTCGTTCGTTTGGTTTCGCGTCTAAAAGAGCATGCCCTAGCCGTCAAAGCCCCTGCGGGATCGCTCAGGCTGCCAATACAGACTGAGCCTCACGCGGCCTAGATCAAAGCTTTCAACTGGGCATATATGGAGACGATCTCCGCCAGCGGCATGCGAACGAGACCGCTGGATGACGGCGCGACAAAATCGATCACGCCGGGCACAACCGGCTCATCCTGCTTTCCCCAATCCATCCCCTTGCGGCCGCTCAACTGCTCGTACACACCTTTTCCGACATAACAGACGACCTTCGGACGGTAGCAGGCGATTTTGTCTCTTAACGCCTCCGCGCCAAGGCGGTATTCTTCCTTCGTAATTTCCGCCGCCGTCTTCGTCGGCCGGGGCACGATGTTAGTGAAGCCGATTCCGTGTTCAAGCAGCTCTCCGTCCTCTTCGGCCCGATAGCGGCGGTTCGTCAATCCCGCTTCATGAATGATTTTCCAAAACCGGTTGTTCGGATTCGCGTAATGATGCCCGGTTTCCCCCGACCGCAAGCTCGGATTGAACCCGACAAACAGCAGATCCAACCCTTGCCTCAAATGATCCGGAATTTCCTTCATGACGCACCTCCATGCTTAGCGTAAGTTGTATGGATTCATTATACTAGAACAGGTGTGGTAATGGGGAATTGTATGTGTTCGCCGTGTCCTCGCCCACCGACTGGTAATTTTGCAGGCTCGTTCTTCGGAAAAGACTCAGGCTTGAATGAAGTTTTTCCATTCCATTCCAAATAAAACGTAAATGGTGTAAATTAGGCGAGCTCATTCATAGGAAGGTTTCGGCATGTTTTGGGGGAGCAATAAGTCAAAATCTTGAACCAGACCATTCGAAAAACCGTTTTCGCGTTGAAGCAAGCTTACGTCGAGAAAGATGAAGAGATCCTGTCCGTACTGATTCATTCGGACTGCCAAAAGCCTTCTTTTTTGAGTCATCTCACCTGATGATGACGTTTCAGATTTACGATATTCACTCCGAGGTAATGGTGTTTTAGCTGCCCCGAAAAGCCCAAAAGTTGACGTTAATGCCAGTCCGTGAATTGACCGATATAATGACCAAGAAGAATACCGAGGGGGAAAAGAAAGACGCCTCTTTAGCGGGATACTGCTCCAACAGTATCACAAGAGGCGTCTACCTACGAATACATGGTCATTGTATCAAAATATACGCTCCTTGAAAAGGAGCCTGAAAGCGGTGTTTTTTGTAAGGAGTGCGGAGCAGATTGCCGCACCTTGTTGCGGGGGATCCTTATGTATTGTGGGAAGCCGTAAACGGGTGTGGTACAAAAGCTCCGGGGAAAAAGCGAAGCTGGTTATCCGTCGCCTGTATTGTGAAGCTTGCAGCAAAATTCATCATGAACTGCCGGATTTGCTTGTGCCCTACAAACGGTACGATGCCGAAAGCATCGAAGGAGCGCTTTCCCCATCGTCCCGAATTAATGTGGCCGCCGATGAATCGACGCTGCTCCGCTGGAAATGCTGGTTTCTCGCCTGGGTGGTGTATGCAGCAGGTTGCCTGCAAGCGATTCGCATTCGTACGGGACTTCCTGTGACCGGTCCGTCCGCTGAGACACAGTCCGCACTCCACGTATTAGGACGGTTAGTTGGCGATGCGGCCGGATGGCTGAAACGAGTTGTCCGTTCGCTTGCCAATTCACACTTGTGGGCTACAGACCCGTTCTGCCTTTCTGTCCGCGCCCTTTCGGGATAAACTCATGCTCATACCTTAGCGAAATGGAGGCATGAGCATGGACAAACGAAAGGCAGAAGACATGGCCGCCCAGCGGGTTCAGCTCCTCTCTCCGCTATTGGCGGAGGGATTGGACCCGGCCAAGAAGAGCCAGATCAAAACCGCACTCTGTGAGCAACATGGAATCAGCGAGCGCACCTTGCGCCGGTATTTGGCCCGGTATCGGGAAGCAGGCTTTGATGGCTTGAAACCAAAGGCAAGGGGAAGAAAGCCGGCTGCGGCCGCCATTGGCGAGGCGGTGTTGGAACAGGCCATCTTGCTTCGGCGCGAGGTTCCCGGCCGGAGCGTGCGGCAGATCATTCAGATTTTGGAATGGGAAGGGCTCGTGAAGCCGGGAGAAGTGAAGCGAAGCACCTTGCAAGAGAAGTTCGAGGAGCGCGGGTACAGTTCTCGGCAGATGCGCCTGTATGAGAGCAAAGGTGTGGCGGCCAGGCGGTTCCAGAAGCGGCGCCGGATGGCGCTGGTTCAGTCGGACATCAAATACGGCCCCTATCTCCCGATTGGGCCCGGAGGTCAAAAGAAGCAAGTCTATCTCGTGCTCTTTGAAGATGATGCGACAAGGTCCGTGTTGCACGGGGAATTCTACGCCTTATTCGATCAACGAATCGTCGAGGATGGTTTTCGGAAGACGATTCAGAAATACGGCCTTCCGGAAGCGGTCTACTTTGACCAAGGCAAACAGTACAAGACGCAATGGATGAAGAGGACGTGTGCCAAACTCGGCATTCGCTTGCTCTTTGCCCGCCCGTACTCGCCAGAATCCAAGGGCAAAATTGAGCGGCTGAATGGCGTGATTGACTCGTTCCTAAGCGAAGTGGAGCTGGAGAAACCCCAAACGCTGGAGCAATTGAATGGGCTGTTTGAAGTGTGGCTTAGTGAATGTTACCAGAACAAGCCTCACGCCGCGCTGGGAGGCCGAAGTCCGGAGCAGGCGTTTCGAAATGACCCGCATCCCCTTCGTTTTGTCGAGCCATCGGTGCTGGCAAACGCTTTTCTCCACTGCGAGAGCCGGAAAGTGGACAAGTCGGGCTGCATTAGTTTCATGAACCGGAAATATGAAGTGGGGCTTTTGTTCATCGGCCGTACGGTAGAAGTCGTCTACGATCCGGCGGACATCACGGAAATTACCATTGAATATGAGGGGCATGAGCCCTGGCAAGCGCGTGAACTGGTGATCGGGGAACGAGCCGGAAAGCGTCCCGCTCTTCCGGAGTCCTTGCAGCCGAAAGAGGCGGATGCCTCGCGGTTGCTGCGCGGAGCCGAAAAGCGGCATGGCCAGCGCCGGGAGCAGCAACTCCCGGCGATCTCCTTCCGGGCGATACGTAAGGAGGGTGAGCGCGATGTTTGAAGTCTTCTACGGCTTTCGCCGCGCCCCGTTCACCCGGGATCTGCCGACTGAGGAACTCTACATGCCGGTGATGTTGGAGGAAGCGCTGGAACGCCTCGAATATGCGGCCGAGCGCCAATGGTTTGCGGTGGTCACTGGCGATTGCGGCACGGGCAAAACGACAACGATCCGCCGGCTGACGCAGGCGTTAAGCGCTAAAACGTACAAAATGATGTACCTGTCCGATTCCAAGTTGACGCCGCGCCATTTCTACAAAGGCTTGCTGGAGCAATTAGGCTGTGAAGCGAAGTTTTATCGCGGAGATGCCAAACGCCAATTGCACCGGGAGATTGAACTGATGCGCGGCCTGCATCAACTCAAGCCTTGCGTCATTGTGGACGAGGCGCATTTACTGGATCGCGAGATGTTGGAGGAGGTGCGTTTTCTCCTTAACGTCCACATGGACTCAGAAAGTCCGATGGCGCTCATTCTGGTGGGCCAAAGCGAGTTGTGGGATCGCTTGCGTATGCAGGCGTACGCGGCGATTCGCCAGCGGATCGACCTGCAGTGCAAACTGCAGCATTACGACCGCTCTCAGACGGGTGAATATATCATCAGGCATTTGGCGTATGCAGGAAGTGAACAGGCCATTTTCTCGGACAACGCGCTGGACGTGATCTACACATTCTCCAGCGGATCGGCCCGATTGATCAACAAAGTCTGTACAAACTGCCTCATCTACGGTGCGGTCAACCAGAAACGCATCATCGATGATCATATGGTCAAACGTGTCATCGAAGGTGAACTCATATGACCGATCCATGGCTGCCGATGACGTATAACCGGGAGGCGAACTGCTGGATGGTTCATCTGGAGGAACGCCAATGCCCGATCTATTGTGGAGAGTGCTTGGAAATCCGTCTCTGGGAAGAAAAGGGGATGGCTTGCCGCATGGAGTTGGATCGGGACTGGTATGTGATCACGACTGAAGCCAAGTTCTATTTGCGAAAGAAGGATACGTACCAGATTCATATCTAATTCCCAAGGGAGAGTCTTCATCGGTTGACTCTCCCTTTCTTTTTATGGGTTCTCGGACAGCTTAACCGTCAGGTTCTGGACGATCTATATCGTCTTTTTCTGGTCAAAATACGGTGTCAGTAACACGCAGCATTCGTAGCAGCAATGGAAGACGTGTTGGACGTGTATCATGAACCCTACGATGCAAATTGCCCCGTCATCTGCATGGACGAAAAACCGTTTCAACTTCTCGATGAAGTCCGGGAGCCGATTCCCATGAAACCAGCCAAACCTTTGCGGGAAGACAGCGAATACGAGCGAAACGGGACCTGCAGCATTTTCATCTTTACGGAGCCCTTAACGGGCTGGCGGCATGTCGAGGTACGGAATCAACGAACGCGAATCGACTGGGCGCAGCAGGTTCAGGAGTTGCTGGAGATTCATTACCCCCATGCCCCGAAGATCAAACTCGTCATGGATAACCTGAATACCCATTCTATCGCTTCCCTCTATCAAGCGTTTGAGCCGGAAACGGCTCGACGTTTGGCGAAACGACTGGAGATTCATTACACCCCGAAGCATGGGAGCTGGCTCAACATCGCCGAGATTGAACTCAGCGTCATGACCCGCCAATGCTTAGGACGTCGTATTCCTTCCATTGCGGAATTGTCCCATGAATTGTCTGCTTGGGTGCAGGCTCGCAACGATGGTCAAAAGGGAGTCGATTGGCAGTTTACTACCTCTGATGCCCGCATCAAGTTAAAGCGTCTTTATCCACAATTTAAAGACTGATGATGTACTAAAACAGGAGTTGCTTCGAATAACGGTGAAACCATCGAGATGAATGATCATACTCGTTGATCGAGACCTGGTTTTATAAGAATGACCGGCTGCAGCACCAGCTCGTCCTCAGCATTTTTGCGTCCGATGGATTTTTTTATGATTCGTTATATAAAAAACGAAGGCGCTCCGATAGAGTCGGAAGTGCGTGAGTGCTGAATCGAGCGGATGAAGGGGCAGGGGGAGGGAGTTTTACTTTGACAGGCGAAGGAATAGCATAGCGCTAAATCCCATCGCCTATCGTAGAAACCACGAGCATACTTTTACAATTGCAGCCGATACATCTTTTCCGCCTGCTTCTAAAGCTTCCGATAGCAATTGATATGATTTTCGTCTGGAAATAACCGAACGCCCAAACCCTTCCAATTGAAGTTCCCATTTCGTTTTTCTTCCCTCAAAAAAACCTTTAAACATATATTTTATTTTTTCTTTTAGAAATCCATCCCGACGCCTCATCCATATATTAATTATTCTTCCAAAAAGGAAAAGCAACCCTATCGATAATGGGAACATTGACCAAATAAAACTATGACCATATTGAAGTCTGCCTCTATAGTCGGGATCTCGTCCGGAGTCTACGAACCTATGGATCACTTGTGCTTTTCTCGTTGCACAAACTTGATATCCATAATGCCTAGACTTCAACGCGAGAGCCCATTCATCGGAACCATATGCAATACTTTCAGGGAAGAATAACCTTCCTTGTCGTTCCTTTAGAACTCTGTCCTTATGCACAAGACAACCGGCAAGGCAAGCAATAGTTACCGGAAAATAATCCTTTTCCCCCAGATAAGCCCCGTAATATTGATCTTCGCCAGTCTGATATACGATAGATTCAAGACCTAAAACTCCTATGTTCTCATTACTTCTCAGTAAATCAAGTGCTTCGCTTATTTGAGTTGCATCCTCAATATGAGCATCATCATCAATAAATAAAAGTACAGAAGCATTTGATTTGTCTACACCCAAGTTTCTTGCATAATTTTGTCCCTTTCTATCCGTTCCTGAACTAACAACTGTCGTCTTGTTTGATGGAGTATTTTCATTGATTTCTTTTATTGTGCTTTCCTCGTCTGGGATACTGCCATCAAAGACAATAATAAGCTCAGTTGATATGCCGGCAAATACGTTTCTATTTTTCATTCTAGACAAAGAATCTACTAAGGCTTCCACCCGCTGATAAGTTGCTATAATAATAGATAGATCAGGGTATTCCCTCATCGTTAGGTTCATAATAAAATCTCCTGTAATAAGCCATTACATGACATACTAATATAGAAAAACTGACGAAGCAAACGGAAACGTGATCTATATGCTTCGCCAGTTAATATTCGTACAAAATTATTGTACTTCTGTTGCTTTTGTAGTTGCTTCTGTTCTGATATCTGTAATTATACCTTCAACGTCACCTAGGGCTTTAAGCCTAAATTCTATTCCTTCTTCCTTTGGTTCTATAATTTCAAAGGGAAGTTCGGCAATGTACTCTTCCCCTGAAGGAATTAACTCATTAAAGGTGAAAGGCTTCTGTGCTATCATTTTACTCCCCGTCTTCGATGTTACCTCCAAAACAAATAGTGGGGAATCAGGCTCATAGCTTTTATTAGGCTTGAAATGGTATTTCAAAGTATAGGCACCGCTTTGATATTCTGCATAAGGACCGTATATTAAGATCCCATGATCTTTAGAAGAAATGTTCAAATGGTTATTAATTGATGGGTAAATATTAGTGTTATTATGAAAAACAAACGGTAGTTGTGATTTATTTTCTCCAGAAGCCCTACTATATTCATTGAAATTAGTATCAGTATTATATTGCCGGTCTATCGGTTTGGTGTAAGATATTATAAGATTAGTAATATTAACTTCTGGAGACAAGTCTCCACTGGAATAAGGAATGACCCGTAATGCGAACGAAAAATTATGCAGTTCCTCTTTCGTATAAAACCTATAGTACAATTTACCTGTAAAATCATTTGTTACTTTTGTGATCATTGAATTATCATTTGTTTTTTCTAAGAAAAATTTTAAAGTTTTGATATGTTCTGGATTCTTTACATCATAATTAAATTCAAATGAAACGATACTATCTTGCGGAATATTTAAAAACTGGCCATTTGTAATTATATTCGCTTCGTTTTTTTTAAGTGGGAATGTTTTTTGTTCAATAATTCTATATTGGCCTTCTTCTCCCCCTTCTTTAAATAAAGAATTATCAGCCACTCTTTGATACTTTCTTAATAATTTTTTAAATTTTTCATCTTTTAACTCATTTATTCTATACTCACTTGAGAACATCTCACCATTTGTAGATTCTATACTATATAATTTACCCTTATTATTCAATTGCGATATTTTACCTTTAGAATTCGTAAAATAAACGTCTCCGTTATAGTGATTAGCAAACAATATAGGTCTTTCCGTAGTATATTGTCTAAATATGCTACGACCGTTTACTTCGTTACTGGATTCAGGGTCAATATAATCTATTACCGAAGGAAGTATGTCGATTTGGCCAAATACACTATCATTAATAATTGTGTTCTGAATTTCTGGTAAATACGCTAAAGCAAATCCCCAGTTCCCACCGTAAGGTTGATTATCTACACCGTGGGATTCGTCCGATACAAATAAAATTAGCGTATCTTTGTCTATATTTGATTCCTGAATAAATTGTAGGAAAGAAGTCAAAGCATTATCCAACTCGACAATAGAAGCCTCTTTTCTATCGGGGTACAGATTGCCTATTTCTTCAGAGATTGCATAAGGGTGATGAGTACCTACCGTTAACATTTGAATAAACCACGGTTCATCTTTTTCATCCAGCTCTTTAATAAATTTCTGGGATTGTTCGAAAAACGCTTTATCATCAATCCCCCACCCAAATGGGATATAGTGATATTCAAAACTTTCTTGCCCATAAACTTTCTGAAACCCAGCAGATTCCATAAATTGATCTTTAGACATAAACTCAAGAGGTGCTGCTTGAATAAATGCAGTATTATACCCTTTATTTGCTAATAACTGTGGAAGCAAAAGAGGCTTATTATCCGCTAATTGCATATATTCATAAGCCTTAGGGGTAGTCGTTGACAACTTTGGATAATCGTTACTAAGTAGTGAATACAGGCCTCTTATTGTCTGAACATTATGACTAACGTAATTTGGCAGAACGATCGAATGTTCAGCGATTTTGTTTAAACTTTTTAGATTGTATTGAGATTGAACACCCGAAAATTCCTGTACTTTTTCAAGATACACCCCGGGAATACCTTCTAGTACGACCATTAATACATTTCTTTTTTTTCCTGTCACCGAACCAAGTTCTAATAAAGGTATACCTTGTGTTACTGAAGAATTAACCTTGATTTGCTTTCTAATTTTCTCCGATTCCTCAGGATCAATATCTTGATCCCCTGTCGCTTGTTTTATGAAATTATTAAAACTATTGGAAATAGATAAATATAAGAAATTCGAATGTTTCCAATCAGAATTATTGGGGGTAAATATAATTAAACCGCCACACATTATTACGAAGAATGTGATCGTGCGTATTAAGGCTTTTTTTTCTAATATTCGCTTCACTTGAATAAATTGAATTGATAGTACTATTGCTACACCGTTCAAAATAATAATAACAGTATAAATTGGAAATGAAAGATGTGATAATGTCCCTGCCAAAAAGTTTTTATCGCCAACATACGATAAATCCATAATGCTTAGTACGTTATTCATAGCATAAATGTATTCCATATTCGCTATGTGGAATAAACTAATTATTGTGATAAATATTATAGAAATTATCTTTGAGAATTTTGTTACTAACAAACAAAAAAGCAATATAATTATCGATGTAACAACATCTAAAAAAGTGGAAAGCAGTATTTCGGATACTTTAACTCCCGTTGAATTACCCAATAAAAATCTTCCTGAACAAAGCAATATTACGTACAGTGTTGTAAATAATGCAAACAAATATTTTCTCATTCTATCCCCCTGAAGATGAAAGTAATATTACTGTCAACGCCGGAATTAATTTGACCCACTAGGGCGTGTTTTCAAACCTCAGGCTAACCAAATCATGGAAGAAGCCAGCTTTAAAAACGCGACAAAGGTACACGTCAATTTATCGAACCGTGTAGCGAGCCTGCGGTTATGCTTCAGCTTATTAAACAGGCACTCGACCAGGTGCCGCTCTTTGAACAACCACCAATCCGTTGAACGTTGAACCTTGCGGTGCTTGCGGCTGGGAATGACAGCGTTCGCCTGCTTTTCGATCAACAGATTGATGATGCTGTCGGTGTCATAGCCGCGGTCAGCCAACACAT
>NZ_KB905639.1 GCF_000380965.1 Paenibacillus ginsengihumi DSM 21568
GCGAGTAAGCAGGCAACGCCGCAGCAGTCGATAAACATGCGGCAATTGCTCAAGAACGTGACGCAACCGGTCAAGGGTTGTATCGCTGGAATGATTCGCATGCTGCAAGGACCGAAGCAAAGCAGCACAACGGGTATGGCACTCAAAGCACTTCGCGGATAACGGCAAAAAATTCTGACAAATCACTTGTGTTTGATGAAAGAACGAAGCAAAGCGCTTACAAGGAAGAGGTTCCTTCGGGGTTCGCGTTCCAGGCATCTTAAATGACTGCCCACGCTAGCTTGACACTGACCGAAGCCGACCAAGCGGTGCGCAGCCAAGGGGCCTATGCTATAATACTAGCATAGATGACACTAACGTACGAAAGAGGGAACCGCATGCGAGACTTTCGCTGGAGTATGCCGCCTTATTCGCTGCAAGCAGCGCAATCTGTCATACCGGAGGAGGAGGGGATGGATTGGGGCGACCGCGAATGGGGGACACACCGCTATCATATTCGGCAGCTGCTGGAGGAGGCGGTAAGCCGGCTGGCGGCTCCCGAGCGGGCGGCGGTGCTCGGGGCAGGCAACCACGGCCATGTCAGCTTGCCAGGACTGGCCCGCCGTTTCCAGCAGGTGACAGCCATCGATACGGACGCGAACGGCATTGCTGAATGGGCGGAGCAGTCCGGCCCCGGCTTGGCCGGGCGGGTGAAATCGCTGGTTCATACCGACTATACGCGGCTCGATCAGATTCATTTTTATGAAACCTTCGAAGAACTGCTGCAGCGCCACGCTCCCGCGAAGGAAATTGCCGATTACTTGCAGCAGTGCATGTACCGGGTGATCCGCTACGAGGCGCTGCCTCATCTGAAGCGCACATTCTCCTTGACGGTCATATCGGGCGTGTATACACAGCTGTTCTACGTCGACGCGCTGAGTCGTCTGGCCACCTATGCAGACGCTTACGAGCCGGAAGGGATTCGCCAAATAACGGAAGCGCTGGGCGCGCTGCGCAATCAGCTTGTGGTCGATCTGAACAAGCTGGCGGTGTCGCTGGTGCAGCCGGGCGGCTGTATTGCGCTCTGGACCGAAGTCGTGCTCATGGACGAGCGGCTCGAAGCGGAGGCGGACAAGCTGTACATGCTCAAGGACGAGGCGGAGAGGACGCGCGCCTTGTTCCGGCTGTTCGGACAATACGGATTGGAAGCGGCAACGATCGGACTGAAGGATATGAACGACCGGCTGGTGCCGGGCACCGCCTCCTTCAAAAGCTGGTTCTGGCGCACCGACGGAGGCAAAACGTATTTGGCCGCCGGATTGTCGGGCACGCCGCGCGCCTGATCATCCCCAGGCCATTTTGCCGCAGGAAAAAGCGGCATAAGCAAAGGGACGGCCGTTCGCCTCAGAGCGGCCGTCTATCCTAAGCAGCGGAAGGAGATATAACGCAGCCATGAAAAAATTGTACAGTCAAATGACGGCAGAAGAGCTGGAGCAGGAGATGCGGAGCATCAGGGAAGCGATGGAGCAGGCGGAATTTCCGAGCCAGCGGGCGGTGCTGGAGCGCAAGTGGTACACGGCCAAAGCGTATACGCTGGATCGAAGCCGGTTTACGCCGGGACTGTATAAAGTGGAGGGGCAGCAGCAGCCGTTCGAGCTTGAGTATTTGAACGGCATCATGGCCTGGGGGCGCATGGGAGATGAGCCGGAAGCCAGCTTTCCGATCTCGATGCTGACCCGGATCTAGGCCGCGCCCCGGTCAGATGCGGCACATGTCCTTCGGACAGTTCTCGCATTGGCACAAATCTTTGAGGTAGTCGATATTTTTAATGACCATCAGGCCGTTGTCCATATCTACAACGTCCTTCCTTCGCAGATCGCTCAGCATGCGGTTGACGCTCTCGCGCGTGGCGCCGATCATATCGGCCAGCTCGCTGTTCGTGATTCGTCTCGCAATGACGGTATGATCGCCGCGGGCTTCGCCGTACGTATTGCTGAGCCGAATCAGCGTGGAGCAGAGAGCGCCGGGCTTGCCGAACATCATGATGTCGCGGAACTTCGTCTGCGTCATCCGGTGCAACAGGCCCATCCACTTCATAAATTCCACTGCCAGATCGCCGTGCTGCCAGAGCAGCACCTCCAGATCCTTCTGCTGAATGACCCCGATTACGCAGTCCTCCGCCGCCTCGGCGTCGAAGCTGTGCAGCGACTCGCGGAAACCGTCCAGTTGGCCGAACAGATCGCCTTCGCCATATACGTATAAAATAAAGGTTTTGCCGTCGTCACCTGTTTTCGTAATTTTTACGCGGCCTTGCTTGATGTAGTACAGCTTGTCGGCGCAATCCCCTTCCCAGAACAGATGAGATCCCGCCTCAAGCTTGGTTTCGTACATAATTTCCTTGATTTTGGCCAAATTGCTCTCGGAGAAGTAGGCCGTGTTGTACACTTGGCCGGATTGCTGCTGGATATTCATCATTTGCATGATCCCTCCCGCGCTTCGCCGCTGTGCGAAGCATCCCGGTGTCTTTGCATTCACCATACCTTATTTTAAACGATACCGAAGTGATGTAAATCACAAGGGGCTAATTTTGGGTCCGGAAGATGTGATGTTTTTTACAGGCATGTGAACAAATTCGGTGTATATTGACCATACAAGCGGGCGGCGAGATCGCAGCGTGAAAGGGGGAGGTTAGGGATGATTAGCGGCGTAATATTGGCCGGAGGCGCCCGGGATAAGATCGATGGCGTATATCCCGAATTTCTGCGCATCGGCAGCGAGTCGATTTTGATGAGGCAGATTGGCGAGATGCAATCGTTGTGCGACGAGACGATTATTGTGACGGATGAGCCGCGAACCTATTTGGAATTCGTTCCGCGGTCGGTGCGGATTATTACTGATTTTTATGGCGGAAGCGGGCCGCTCGGCGGGCTGCATGCCGCTTTCGCATTGGCGAAGCACCCTTCGTTATGGGTGACGGCGCAGGGCATGCCCTTCGTGTCCGCCCCGCTGGCCAAATTGCTTAACGAGCATATGCACGCTTTTGGCCACGATGCCGTCATGCCCCGCCAGGAAGGCAGGCTGCAGCCTTGGCACGGCTTGTACCGGCAAGCTTGCCTGGACGATATCGTCGCGCTGCTGGAGGCCGGGGAACGAAGCTGGAAGGCGCTGTTCGACCGGATATCGTGGGACGTACTGGATGAGTCGCTGTGGCGCGGGCTCGGGCGAGGCTCCTGCTGCACGCTCCGGATCCGGAATGCCGAAGATTACGGCAAGGCCGTCATCCTTCAGCAGACGTATGTCGATAACAGGTCCAGCAGTACGTCGGGACGGGCCTAGGCGCCGGCTGCCGGGCTGGGCGCCGTTCGCCCGGAGCGGCAAGGTCCGGGCGGCCTCGTCTCCGGGGGGGCCTCATCATATAACGATTATCGAACCTCGGAGGAGGAAGCGCCGGCGCCATGCATCGCAATATCCTCTTTATGCTCGGCCAGAGGCAGCGTAATCGTGAACTTGGTGCCTTTGGCCGCTTCGCTTTCAACCTCGATCCTGCCTTCGTGATCCTGCACGATTTTATGGCAGATCGACAGGCCGAGACCCGTGCCCGAATCCTTCGTCGTATAGAAGGGCACGAAAATTTTGTCCAGATCCTTCTCCGGGATGCCCGTTCCCGTATCGGCGACCTCGATGACGGCAAGCCCTTCCTCGGAAGAATACAGGCGGATGGTGACGACGCCCTGCTCCGGCATCGCCTCCAGCGCATTTTTGACGAGATTGAGCAGCAGCTGCAGCATTTTGTCCTGGTCCATCAGCATATTCAGCGGTTCGTCCGCGGGCTCGAATACGATTTGATGCCCGAGCCGGCTCACTTCGGAATCGAGCAGGGAGATAACTCTCTGGATGCATTGACCGATCGAATGAACGCGGTACTGGGAGACGTGCGGCTTGGAAAACTGCAAAAATTCCGCCGTCAGCATGCTCATCCGGTTAATCTCGTCCATGATGAGCTCGTACCATGGCTCGATGTTGAATTGCCCTGCCTTCGACAGCTGCAGGAAGCCCTTGATCGTTGTCAGCGGATTGCGGATTTCATGCGCCATGCCCGAGGCGAGCTCGCCGACGACGCGAAGCTTCTCCGAGCGCAGCATATGCTCCTCGCGCTTCAGCCAGCTTTCCCGCTTCATCGTATACAGGTTGCGTTCCGCAACGAGGATGAGGTCGTCCTTCGTCACTCCGTCGTTCGGGCGAGAGGCGATGCCGAATGTGATTTCAAGCCCGGTCAGCTTCGGGAATTCCGAGGCAAGCAGCTGCTTGACGCTGCTTAACGAATCGTCCAGATCGTCCGTGACGAACACGAGCGCGAATTCGTCGCCGCCGACCCGGCTGATGAAGGACGCTGACGGGAACATGATGCGCAGCATCTGCGCGGCCTGCTTCAGCATATGATTGACCCCTTCGAAGCCTGTCGTCGTGTTGTGCGATTTCAGATCCTTGCAATCCATCAGCACGAGCAGCACGGAACGATTCTCCTCTACCAGCAGCTCAAGCCGGCGGTGAAATTCCTCGTAATTGATAAGTCCCGTCAGCGCGTCATGCGTGCTGAGATGTTTCTTCTCGATCGTAAGCACCTGCTTCTGTTTTTCGATGTCAGTCAAATATTTGCGGAACAACCGGGCAAAAGCAAGGAGGCTGAGGGAGCCGAATACAATCGCGGCGATCGCTTCGGCGGATAACGGGCGAAGGAGACTGCTGACGGCGGCAAAGGCAGCGGTTAACAGAAGGAAGACGGCATCGGAGCTGCGAAGGCTGGAGTGGAGCAGGGTGCGGCCCCAATGGGCGATGTAGAGCGGCAGACACCAGCTGGTTCCGCTCGTCCAGTGAAGCAGCACGAGCAGCGCATGCTGAATCGGGGGCAGCGCTTTCGAAGCGCTCCGATTCGCCCAGTGGGAAGCGATGTAACCTGCGACAGCGGCGATCATCCATTGCGGATGCGGCGAGTAGTCGAAATAGATGGAAAAGGCACCTATCATCAATGCATGAATTGAGATCATTCCGTTCCAGGACATGCGGCTCAACTCCCAATAAATTCAAGGTTATAAATGGAATTCTGTGCTTCCTTGAAAATTCCTGCCTGCGGAAAATTTTCAAAAGAAATAAGACGCCGTTTCCTGGAAGCGGGACAAAGCGCAAAAAGGACGGTTCCCTGAACAAGGAAACCGCCCCCCCCGGGCGTCGCGAGCCGGCCTGATTATTCGAAGGTCGGCAAGTTGTCCAAATTGTTGTCTTCCCGGCCGTCCGGGTTGGACCGCAAATGCTCCTCGCCGTCCCGGCCGCGGAATACGTTCAAATTGTCGATTTCGTTGTTTTTGACCATCGCTTGCGCGGTTTTGTAATCGACGATTTTGCCGGATGTCAGCTTGAGCTTGACAATGTCGCCGTCTCCGTTTTTTTGCACGGCTACGACTTGTTCTTTAGACGGTTCCTGTTGCATCTCCATCGCCTCCTTACAGCATAGGCTTCCCCGGAGGACGCCATTTTACGCTCCCGCGGCGGCATTGCCCTTCAGAAGCGATAAATTTTGCCCTGCTCGATAAAGGTCATCGCCCCGGTCTTTCCCTCAAACTCCTCCTTATTATCGCCGTAGTGCATAAGCAGCACTTTGCGCTGAATGTCCTCAGGCAGCGTCAGCAGCTCTGCGAGACTGGCGTGCACCGTTCCCGGTTCGAACAGCTGGCAATCGTGCAAAATCGCCTCGCAGCCCCGGTTGCGGTGAAAATCCGCCAGCAGCGCCGGATCGAAGCGGGCGTCGGAGCTGTAGAAGACTTTGCCGTTCAGATAGAGGGAATAGCTGGGCTTGTTCGGAATATGCCTCGTCGGCACAAGCTCTACCGTGAATTCGCGTCCGGCGATCGGAAACGGCACATGCGGCTCCAGCACGACGACATCGAAGTAATCGTCCAGGCTGCAGAAGCCTTCTTCCTTGTTCTCCAATCCGCCCTTCAGCGTGTGTATCCACAGCGTTTCTTTCAGGAGGGAGGGAACAAGCAGCTTGATGCGGCGGCGAAACACATACAGAAGCTGAAAGGCGATCTCCTCGAGGCCGCCGACGTGATCCGCATGAATATGGGTAATCAGCACGCCGTCCAGCTGACCGAGGTCGATCTTGAGGGCATCCAGCGCTCTGGTCGCCGTCACGCCGCAGTCGATCAGCAAAGTAAAGCCGTTGCAGCGGAGCAGAGCGTTGTTATTGTAATATTTTTTGGAAAAAGCGCTTCCAGTTCCGATCATTTGAAGGTGTAGGCTCACGAGCGATCCTCCGATATGTCGATTTCCCGCTATGATTTATAAACTTACCATAGTTCTTCATGAGCATTCAAGACAAATATGGAATAGAGTTACAAATATCGGAATTTCATTACAAAAAACGCACGGTGTCTGGAAAGCGCTGTTTTGAAAAAAACGGGTCCGAATTCGCGCAACTCTTGTCAGCCACGTGAGTATAACATATCAGAACGAAGAACACGATGGAGGTTTGCGAACATGAAAGTGCCACGAGTGCTGACGCTGGTGCTGTCGCTGTCCATGTTCGGCACGGCAGGGGTGCTGGCGAATTCCCTGCTTGGCGAATATGAGGGCTACACGAAGGCGAGGGTGGTCATCAACAACGTGGAGAAGACATTCAAGGAAGGCGAGACGCCGGCATTCATGATTAACGGCAGCACGGTTTTTCCGGTACGTACGCTGTCCGAATCGCTGCAGTCGCTCGTCAAATGGGACAGCTCGACGAACACGGTGTCCATCCATAAACCTAACGTTCATATGTTTGTCGCGCAGAAGGTTGAAGACAACTACTCGGTCAAACAGCCTTTTGGCGGCGTCAAGAAAGGGGATAAGCTCGACTTTGCCGTATTTGCGCAGGTGGACAGCTTGACGACCCCGTTCCACTCCTTCAAAATTTCCATTGTCAGTCCGTCCGGCCAGGAAGTGGCCATGCATGAGAAGGTGGTGGACGACAAGAAGGAGAGCTTCTGGTATCCGTGGCCGTTCACGGTGACGTTCAGCGAAGCCGGCAGCTACGTCGTCAAGTTTTCCATCAAATTAAGCCAAGATACCGATTACACTGTCGTATCGGAAAAGGTGATTTTATCCGAATAACCAAAAGGGGGAACCGTCAGGGAAGAGGCGCGGCATCCGTTGTGGGACATGCCGCATTGACTGGGTAGATGCGTCATGATACGATACGAGGGAACCACAACTACATAATGAAATGAGGTTTTCCGATGAGCGATCATATTCATGACGCTTCCTGCGACCACGATCACGAGGAAGATATTTTCATCGTGACCGACGAGAACGGTACAGAACACGAGATGGTGATGGTCTACACCTTTGAAGCCGAGGAACGCGCCTACGCGGTGCTGCTGGACCGCAACGATGTGGAGGCCGACGGGGTGATTTTCCGTATAGAAGAGCAGGACGGAGAAGCTTACCTTGCCAGCATTGAAGACGAGGAAGAGTGGAACCGGGTCGTAGCGATCTATAACGAAATATTGGAAGAGCAGGACGAGGCTTGAGGCCAGCTCACGCGAACCCTTTCGGTGATCCGAAAGGGTTCTTGTCGTTCGCGGGACAAGCTTCCCGGCTTGCCGCCGCCGCATCGCTCGCTTCAAGAAGCGGATGTCCGGCGGTCGTCGCAGTGAAAGCGCGGCACCTGAAGGGGCGGAGGAAAGCGTTATTTGCGCGGATTAAAAAACATCGTTCGCCCGTTGAACAGGTGCAGCTCGGCTTTCCAGCGTTTGGCCAAATATTTGCAAAATTCGTTGCCCTTGGCCTTGTCGCCGTGCGTGGCGCCGTCCGGCAGAACGACCTGGACATAGTGCACCTCGCGATCGCCCCGGCTTTCGCTGCCTACGCCGAGGACGATGTAATTGTACCGCGCGTCGGTGCCTTTCAAATAAAACCACTGGCCTTCGCTTTCCGGCTTTGTCTCGATCGTGTAAGGAAAGCCGGCCTCGGCGTAATCCCACCCGAGCTGCTTGCCCGTCAGCGCCAACTGCTCCTGATAGTGGAGAAGCTGCTCCTTCAGCTCATCCAACGTCAGCGAGGTTAGCGCGGAGCCTTCGACGAATTTGATATATGCGCTTTGCGCCATGACGGTTCACCTGCCTGCAATTGATAATAGGAAAGGCTTTCATGACTGCATCAAGATTCATCATAGCATTAAGATTTTGGAAATACAATGCAGCAGGCAGCAAACAACGGCAAACAAAAACCATGTGCTCTCCTTTCCCGCTTGGCGCGGTTTCGGAAAACGCATGGTTTGCTCTGCGGCGGCCCGCTTTTTCAGAAAATCGCGGGAATCTCCTTAATGACCTTGACGCGCTCGATGCTGCGGTCTTCCGGTCCTTTGACAGGCAGGCCGACCTCAATATGCTCGCTGATGTAGTCGATCAGGTCTTGGCTGATGACCTCGCCCGGCAGCAAAATCGGAATGCCCGGCGGGTAGACATAGATGAATTCGGCGATAATGCGGTCCGCCGATTCCTTGAACGGAATAATCTCCGTATCGCCGTAGAAGGCGTCGCGCGGCGTGAGCGTCAGCTCGGGAATGCGCGGAATTTTGATGACGAGCTCGTTCTCCTGGCGGATGCTGTAGTTGGCCGCGGCCAGCTCGCGCAGCGCCTGCAGCAGCGTATCGATATTGTCGCGCGTATCGCCGGGAGTCACCAGACACAGGATGTTGTACATGTCGCTGAGCTCGACCTCGATGTTGTACTTGTCGCGAAGCCAGTTCTCCGCATCGTACCCGGTGATGCCGAGACGGCGAATATGCACGCAGATCTTGGTCGGATCGTAATCGAACGTCGCTTCGGAGCCGAGAATGTCTTCGCCGAAGCAGTACAGCCCCGGGATGCGGTTAATCTGCTCGCGGGCGTATTGCGCAAGTCCGATCGCCTGTTCCGCCATGGCGGCTCCGTTCAAGGCCAGATGGCGGCGGGCCGCATCGAGCGAGCCGAGCAAAATATACGAGGTCGAAGTCGTCGTCAGCATGCTGATGATCGTCTTGGCCCGCTGGACGTTGATCCGCTTCCCGCGAATATTCAGAACCGAGCTTTGCGTCATTGAGCCGCCAAGCTTGTGAACGCTGGTCGCTGCCATGTCCGCGCCGGCCTCCATGGCGGACAGCGGCAGCTTGTCGCTGAAATGGATCAGGGCGCCGTGGGCCTCGTCCACAAGGACGGGAATATCGTAGCTGTGAACGATATCGACGATTTCCTTCAGGTTGGCGCAAATGCCGTAATAGGTCGGATTAATGACAAGCACGGCCTTGGCGTCGGGATGCGCCGCAAGCGCCCGGCGGACCGAGCGGGTCGTCACGCCGTGGTCGATTCCCAGGTTCCCGTCGCGCACCGGGGATAGAAAGACCGGCTTGGCGCCGGCGAAGATGATCGCCGACAAGACGGATTTGTGAACGTTGCGCGGGACGATGATCTTGTCGCCTTCGCTGCACACGGTCATAATCATCGTCATGATTGCGCCGCTCGTTCCCTGTACGGAGAAAAACGTATGGTCCGCTCCGAACGCCTGCGCGGCCAGCTGCTGGGCTTCCTCGATGACGCCTGTCGGCTGGTGCAGGTCGTCGAGCGGGGCTATATTGATCAGGTCGATCGAAAGGGCGTTCTCGCCGATAAATTCCCGGAATTCCGGGTCCATGCCGACGCCCTTCTTATGTCCTGGAATATGAAACTGCAGCGGATTGCGTTCTGCATGCCGCTTGAGAGCGGTGAACAATGGAGTGTTCTTCTGATCCATGGTCAGCCCTGCCTTTCGCGATAAATACAATGCCGGCCTGCGGCGGCCTGCAATTAAGTAAACAAAATGAGTATAGCAAAATACGACACGGATGCAAGTAAATTTTCTATGCAGGCGCAAGGCGCGCCCGCGAGGCTTTAAGGCGCTTGTCCGGCAGCTTCCCGCGCATGCGGTCACTTAGAGGCGCGGCGGTCGATGCGGCCTTTTAGTTTTGGCGATTTTGTTAAGGATCGCAAGGCAAATTTCCATCGGCGAACAAGTTATGGTACGATGTAATGAAGTCAAGTAAGGATGAATGAAGTCAAGCAAGCCAGGATCTAACGAATGCTTGTATCGCAGGAGGAATCCAACATTCATGAACAAACAGCTGGGGATCATTGCAGTGCTTCTGATGACGACCTTCACCGGCTTCGGCATCATTATTCCCGTGCTGCCGGACGCTGTAACCGGATCGGGGGCCCAATCGTTTCATCTGGGCATGCTGCTGTCGGTCTATTCTCTGGTCTCCTTTCTGATGTCCCCTTTCTGGGGAGGCTTGTCGGATCGGATCGGGCGCCGTCCGATTATTATGGTCGGCACGATAGGCTTCAGCCTGAGCTTCTTCCTGTTCGGCATTGCCGGCGACCATCTGTCGCTCATGTATGTATCCCGCGTTCTCGGAGGCTTGTTCTCCGGCGCCGTGACGGCTTGCGCCGTCGCCTACGTGGCGGATATTACGAGCGAGGAGAACCGGACGAAAGGAATGGGGCTTGTCGGCATGTCGATCGGCCTCGGTTTTATTTTCGGCCCCGCCTTCGGAGGGCTGCTGAGCCATTGGGGCACGCAGGTTCCGTTCTTCGTATCGTCGGTGCTGGCGCTCGTTACGTTCGCCCTCGCCTTCACGATGCTTCCGGAATCGCTCTTGCCCGAGCAGCGGCGCAAATCCCACGAGGCGAAGCCGTCGAGATGGACCGCTTTCGTCGGATCGCTTAAGTATTTGTACATTCTGTCGTTCTTCGTATCCTTTTCGCTTGCCGGCCTGGAGGCGACGCTGCTGCTGTTCGAGCGGGACCGCATCGGCGCTACGGCCTCGCAGCTCGGCATCATGTTCGCCGTCAGCGGCGTCGTCGGCGCAGCCATCCAGGGCGGCGTCGTGCGCCGGCTTATAAAGCGCGGGGAAGAGGCGCGCGTCATCGGCATCGGGCTCGTGCTGTCGGCGCTCGGCTTCGGCCTCATCCTGCTGTCGTCGAATTTGCTGAACGCCACGATCTATTTGTCCGTCTTTGCCGCCGGCAACGCGCTGATCCGTCCCTGCGTGACGTCGCTGATCACTCAGAAGACGACGGTCGGACAAGGCACGGCGTCCGGTCTCAGCTCCTCGATGGACAGCCTCGGCCGCATTGCCGGTCCGCTGCTCGGCGCCGGCGTCTACGAATACAGCAACAGCCTGCCGTTCGCCACAGGGGCCGTGCTGTCGCTTGCTGCGCTGTTTCTGCTGTACCGCTTCATCACGCTGGACCGCGCCGCCCGGACGGCCCGGCAAATCGCATAACGCTTCATCGCTTTCAAGCTGCCCTTATGATGTGCAGGGCAGCTTGTTTTACGTCCAGCAGCATCCGTTTGCCCATGAATGAATGCGAAGTGCGTTTTTTGCCCGTTGCCGTTCGTCCCCTAAAGAGGATTGAGCGGCCCGGGTTTTGCTCATTGCCGGGCGCCGCAAGCCTTAACCTCCGCTTACCACTCGCCATCCCCGACCATTCCTTCGAAAAAGCCGGTAAACAACAGTCCTCCGTATGGCGCCAGCGTCTCCGCGGTTATGTCCAGCAGCGGCTTCCGGCAATCGTCCCGGAAGAAGCGTTCCCCGGCCTCGTACAGCCGCGCGCAGTAATCGGCATCGCATGCGGCGAGCTCCCTGTAAAGCCATTTGCCTTCGCCAAGCCACTTGCCCGCAGCGCGCAGCTTGAACCTTTGCACCCGGCCGAACAGCGAACCGGCGATGAGCAGGCTTTCTTCGCGGCTTTTGCTGCCGCTTAAATCCGACCAGTCCTCGCTGATCTCGTACCGCGCTTTATCGAGCTCCTGCCGGCTCCAGGCCGGCGGCCCCTGCTCCAGGTCGGCCAAGGCTTCCCGGATCACGCTCTCAAGCTCGGGATGGGTTCGCAGCGGCAGACCGAAGGCGATCAGGCGTTGCAAGGTCGGCAGCGCCGATTCAACGCCCAAATCGAAGAAATACCGATAGGTATCGCGGTTCAGCACGAACGCCTCGAAACGTCTGCCGCGGTACGGCATCGTTCCGTGGAACGGTCCCGGCTGCGTCTCGTCGAAGATAATGACGTCCCAATCGGAATGGTCCGTATCCGCTCCCCGGGCAACGCTTCCGCCGAGAAAAGCGCAATCGCAATTCGGAAAACGGTTCTCGATGAACGAAGCCGCTTCCTGGATCGATGAGCTGCCCATCCGCCGTCCCTTCCTTTCCGTCCATCGTCTGCCGGCGACCCGGCAGCGCTTCTCATGGTAACAGCATATGACCGGCTAGCCGAGCGGCGACGGGGGATGCGCATAATCCGCGGATATCCCGGTGATACCTGCCCACATCAAAGGACGACTCTGTTAATATGATAAACCGAGCTTGGAAAAAGGAGGTGCCGATATGGGTGGTGTAGGATACGGCGGTTTTACTTCGACGGGCGTCATTCTGGTCCTCTTCATTCTGCTGGTCATCGTACTGACGGCGTGGGGGATCTGAGGCGCGGCCTCCACTGAATTGGAGGAAGGAGAGGGCTGCTCCCAAGTCTCGGGCGATGTCTATGCTGACTCGCCCGGGATGCAGGGAGCAGCCCTGATTTTAACGGTGCAGAAAGTTTAACTTCGCTAAAGCGATAAAGCGAAGTGCGACTTTCTGTACCAAGAAAATCAACCGCTAGACCGCGGTCCGCTCATCCTTGAATGGGCGTCGATAAAAGTTTTTCTTATGTTACAGAAAGCGCAGGCTTCGCCAGTGGATGAAAGTAAAGCGCGGCGCACGAGAAAGGCCGGCTGCCCGGGAGGGGGAGTCGGCCTTAATCCGTCATATACAGGATATATCGTTATGACTCGATAGACGTCGCATGAGCTTGCTTGCCAAACGGCGTCATCGAATCCACCGGGATGGCGAAGTCAGCATGGTGGCGGTCAACCGGTTATTCCGCTTCGCTTTCGGACGAGCGGTCATCCGGGCCTTTCCGGCCGATCATCACCGCGTGGCCCAAATGCTCCCGGTTGTTGTCGATCAACTCATCGTGACGAGCCGTCTTCTGCCATATGTCGGGATCGAGAAAGGCGCCGCGATCGACGACCTGCAGCTCGTCCGGATGATGAATCAAATCTTCGCCGAGCGCTTCGGGGAACGGCGACGGGTTCCAGATCTGCGCCTGGCCGAAGCCTGCGCGGTAGAGGGCGCTCACCCATTCGTCGCATGTCAGCAGCCGGGAATAACCGAAAAAACCGGCCAGCTGCCGCTGCTCTTCATCCGGCAGCTCTCGCATTACGACGACCTCGCGGTCGTAAAGCGTTCCCCCCGGCCGCAGCACGCGGCAGTATTCCGCCAGCGCGAGCGGGATGTTGCCGAAGATGGTTACGGATTCGGCCATCACGATATCGAAGCTGTTCGAATCGAGCGGCAGCGCGGCGATATCCCCTTGGGCGAACGTGACCTCGACGCCTTCTTTGTCCGCGCGGTACCGCGCCTTCTGCAGCATATCCGGGCGAAGGTCGAGCGCGGTCACCTTATGCCCCTGCTTTGCCAAATAGCAGGCCGTTCGCCCCGTCCCGCAGCCGACCTCGAGTATACGGCTGCCGGGAGGAAGCGGCAGCTGCCGGAACTGCTCCAGCGTGGCGGTGAATCCGCCGGGATGGGCGCTGCCGGCTCCGAGCCTGGCCAGAGCATCCAAATATTCCATCGGTATACACTCCTTCACCAATACAGATGTACCAGTGTATTCTGCGGAGCGCGATGGGTTGACGGCGTATGTCCCTATTCCCGTCAAGGGGGCGGGATTGCCGCTCAAGTGCGAAGAACCGCCCTGTTGTCAGAGTGGTTCTTCGCGTCTTGCCGGCCGGCGCAAGTCAATGGTTCGGCGCCGCGTCCTGCGTCTTGTCGCCGCGCTTGCGATCAACCATCTTCTCGATCCACGGCGTCAGCTCATCCTTGATTTTGCCGACCAGCTGCTCCTTGCTCATGCCCTGGGCCTTGGCGATTTCGGCCAAAGATTTGCCTTCCTTCAGCTGCGCCTTCAGGTCGTGTTCGGACATGCCGAGCATTGCGGCCAGCTTGTCTGGGGCAGGCAGCATGCCGTGCCCGCGCCTGCTGTGGAAATCTTTTCTCAGCTCGCCGAGCTTATGGTTCACCATAAACTGCAGATGCTTATCCATATGCTCTTTCATCTTGGCGGCCTGGTCCGCGGTCAGCTTGCCGGCGGCAGCGGCCTCGTCGATCCGCTTCGTGCGCTCGGCCTTCAGCTTGGCGAGGAGATCGTGTTCGGAGATGCCCTTTTCCTTGGCGATCTCAGCCAGCGTCTTCGTTGTCAGCGCCTGCTCGAGCGCTTGCTTGTCCATGCCGAGCACGGCGGCCGCTTCCTCGACGATGGCGCTTTGCCGCTTGCCGCCCGGCTGCACGGTGACCTCGTTCTCCGAGGCCGGGGAAGCTGCGGATTGCTGCGGCACGAAGTCGCCCGTTCCCTTGGCGCGGACGACCGATTTCGTCCCGTACAAGGCTCCTCCGCCGAGGATAAGCGACAGTGCGAGCGACGAGACGATCAGCTTTTTGACGCATTCAATCTTCATGGTTCCACCGCCTTCCGATGTAAAAATGGGGTGTTGCGCATTCTGCGCTCCATGCGGATAAGGTTCCGCTAATCCTAATGTGTCCGGCTAGGCTTAATTCGAGTTTAAATCAAGCTTAGGCCAAGATTAATTTTTGCGAGGCCATCCGGTACAGAGGCAGCACCGTCTCGAAGACGCGCTCCAGCTCTGCGATCAAGCGGGGACCGTCGGCAGCGAGCGGATCATTCCGGTCGATATGCACTCCGAGCAGCGCCTCGGCCTTCTTCACCTGCTTCAGTCTGCGGAGCATATCCGCCGCCCGCTCTGCATCGAGCTGATCGTGGCGGATTCCCTGCGGCTGCGTGTGGTCCAGCGACCAGACATAGTGGCCGGGAATCGCCGCTCGGATGCGCTCCCAATGCCGCTCGAGCTCGGCAGCGAACGCCGGCTTGCGGTCGCTTTCGTAGATCAGCGCGAATTGGGCGAACAGATGCGTGGACCAGAGGCCGACCTGAAAATGCGGATGAGCCTTGTAGCCTTTTTTGTTGTTGGCCCAGGCGACCCATGTATCGTTCGGCGGGTGAACCGTGCGCCGGGCATGTTTGGCTACGTGCGGGAACATCTCCTCGCCGCAAAGCGCGGACAAATAGGGGGCCATCGTCTCGCCAAGCGCGTGCAGCTTGGGCCGCACCCGCTCGATCAGCGCCTCCATGCGGGGCTCCAGACCGGGAATATCGAATACGTCAAAATCTTCTTGAACGAATCCTTGAAATGTCATGATGTACATTGCCTCCTTACCGTCAAGACGCCTTGTCTGCTTCCGCGGCGCCTCGGCCTCGCCGCAGCGGCGAGCCTTGGGCGAGCAGCCGGGATATCCGCGAACGGACAGGCCTTGCGCCTTCATCTTCCACTATAACATAACTCGGCCCAACCGCGAAAAAAGACGTTTCAACCGTTCCGTCATCGGCCGTCCCCTGCGGTATTGAAAAATTCGTCGAATTTTTCAAAAGAGACGCCTATGCCGCTTGCGTGGCACCATCAAGATGATGAAAATGGGCTGCACACCTCGGGCTATTCTGCAAGAGTCCGCAAATGTTGTATTTTGTACAACAAAAATGGGGGGATGAACCCTATTTGCGGCTCAATGTTGCACTTTGTACAACATTTTGGGCGATGTTTCCGGGTTTGAAGCCAATTTCGCCTAAATTGTTGCACAAAATGCAACATTACCCTTCCTCTTGTGGATGATGTACAATAGTTTGTGTAACCAGAATTTGTGACCTGCAGGCGCAAAAAAAGTAGGGTATCTTGGAGTGTGCGTAAACCACAAGAAAGGAACCCTACTCATGACTACTATACACCAAGATATGCTCGCAGATCTATTTGAAAAACTTGTCACGCAGTTTATTAAAGAGAACCTGGAGTCCATCATGAAAGCTGAAATCAAAAGCTTCATGGAGAATGAACAAGAAAAGCCTAATAGTCGGAACGGATACTACCAGCGCTCT
>NZ_KB905640.1 GCF_000380965.1 Paenibacillus ginsengihumi DSM 21568
CATGTTCAGATATTTGTACACGGTGTTTCGAGAAATGTTCAGTTTGCGGGCTATCTGTGAAACGTTGAGCCCCAACTGTTTCAGTTGATAGATTTTGATGTACATAGGCCACCTTTCCGCAGATTTCATTCTCCTCACCCTACACTGATGAATTTCCAGCTTGATTATATCGGGTGAGGGAGAATCAGGGAATTCGTGTTCAAGATTATTTCGTGTTTCTTGTTAATTTTATTTTAGCGGTTACACCTCTTCAATCACTTCGTGCCCCTTCGCTTCGGCCTCATACAACGCCTGGCTGCAAATCAGATTGATCATTCGCGGCAGTCCCTGACTGGCTGAATGCACCATATTCGCAGCGCTCTCGGAAAATACCGGGCGATCCATCCCGGCTGCGTTCACTGAAAGGGAAAATGTTGTATTTCGTGCACTATTATAGCCTCATCGGCGTTATAACTGGTCAAATTGACTTGACCATGGCATCCGGCACCCCGCGAGCGGAAGGATGCTTTTTCATTTACAAACCGATGGTCGGTATATTATAATAGCCTCATAAGTCAACTGCAGGGGGAAGAATAGTGAAGCACGAGGAACGCAGGAAACAGACGACGAGACTGCTGCTGGAGACGACCAAAGCGCTGATTCGGGAGAAAGGCTGCTCATCGATCACGATGAAGGACATTATGGAACGGTCGGGCTTGTCCAAAGGCGCTATTTTCCATTATGTCAAGAGCAAGGACGAAATCTTCGTCTGGGTTTTGCAGGAGCAGCTGGAGGAGACGAACGAACGGTTTATGAACGAGATCGAGCAGGGTCGCCGGACGTTCGACGAGCCGATGAGCAAAATCGCGGACAATATCACGGCGCTGGAGCAGGAGCAGGACGTGACGAACAAGGTGCTGATGTATTTGCTCGGCAAGGAAGAGGAGCCGGTCGTGGCCGAAGCGCTCAAGAAGTATTATGAGCGGTCTGTCAATTTGTCCAGGCAATGGATCGAGATCGGCCAGCGTCACGGCGTGATTCCGTCATCGGTCGACGCCGCCAAGACGGCGGACATGTTCGTCCTGCTGATGATCGGGCTGCGCGTCCGCTCCACGATTCCTATGGTTCAGGCCGCTTACAAGGCTCCGGATTTTATTGCCTGGATTACCGAAACGTTAAAATCCAAATAACAAGAAAAGGAAGATGGAACATGAATTTGTGGCTTACGCTGCATGTAGCAGGCGTCGTGCTGTTTGTCGGGAATATCATTACGGCCGCCTTTTGGAAAATGCGGGCAGATATGACGAATCATCCGGTGCAAATCCATTCTGCGGTCCGTAATGTGATGCTTGCGGATTATGTGTTTACGCTCCCCGGCCTTGCGCTCGTCATCGTCTCGGGCATCGTCATGGCCGTCCGAGCCGGCTTGCCGCTCATGGGGCTGAACTGGCTGACCTTGTCTTTGATATTATTCGCCGTGTCCGGTGTTATCTGGCTGGCCGTGCTCATTCCGCTGCAGCGCCGCATGATCCGGAGCAGCGCGCAATGCATCGACAGCGGCAGCATCTCCGCGGAGTATCGCCGCGCTTCCCGCTCCTGGGCCGTCTTCGGCATCGCGGCCACGCTGCTGCCTGTCGTTATTTTATACCTAATGGTCGCCAAAAGCTTCTGATTATAGTCTTGTAATAGTCTCGAGTACTCCTTTCATCTCTATGAAAAATGGTTTATAATACCTCCTAATGTCCATTGCAAAAAGGAGTACATTATGAAGCGGTTATTGTGGATAGGTTGTCTATCTTATTTTCTGATTGGTCTGGCGCATGTCGTGCTGGGCTCGGTGCTCCCGGTAATGCTGGGACATTATGGCCGGGAGTACAGCGAAGGCGGCATGCTGATCTTTACCCAATTCGCCGGGTTTCTGGCCGGGGTGCTCGGCTCTCCCTGGCTGAGCCGCCGCTTCGGCAAAAGAAGCGGGCTGCTGATCGCCGCGGGGCTCTTGACGACGGCCGAGCTTCTGTACACGCTGCTGCCGCCATGGGAGTGGATGTACGTGATCGCGGTCGCCGCCGGATTCGGCTTCGGGATGATCGAAGCGGTTATCGGCACGATCATTATCGCGGCGATCAGGGACAATACGGCGGTGGCCATGAGCCGGCTTGAGGTGTTTTTCGGGCTGGGAGCGATGGTGATGCCGATGATCGCGAGCGGCTTCATTGCGCAGGAATGGTGGAGATTTTCCTTCTTCGTCGTGTCGCTGTTCTCGTTCGTCACGCTGCTGTTCTGGTCCAAAAGCTCGTTCGGCGAGGCCGATGCCGCGCTGGATGCCAAAGGCCCGGCTGCTGCGGCATCCGGGGCAGGGCAGGCCGGCGCATCGGCATTTCCGTATCGGGGCGGCGCGCTCGGGATTCTTGCGCTGTTTATCGTCTTTTTCTTTCTGTATGTCGGGACCGAAATGAGTCTGGCCAATTTCATGCCTGCGATTCTGATCGAAAGGCTGGACATGACCGAAGATACTGCGGCCCTCAGCATCACCTGCTTCTGGATTGCGATGTCGGTCGGCAGGCTCTTCGCCGGGGGAGTGGCAGAGAAGATTCATTACCGCGTGTATGTACTCGTCAGCTGCCTCTTCACGCTGGCGCTGCTGGCCGTTTTCCCGTTCGCGGGACAGGTCTGGTCGGCGCTAGCTGTTATTATGCTGCTTGGCTTGTTCATGTCGGGCCTGTTCTCGATCGCCCTCGTCTTTGCCAGCAAGCTGCTTGCGGGCAGCGAGGAATCGACGCCGAGCATCCTGATCGCCTCCGGCGGCGTTGGCGGCGCCATCCTGCCGCTCGTTACGGGCTGGGGACTGGATCGATGGGGAGCGAGCCAGGCGACGTGGCTGTTCACAGCATTCGCTGCCGGCCTGGCCGTGATCAGCCTGATCGCCTTTCAGCTGCAGGGGCGGCCGGTCGGAGCCGAGCGCGGCGCGCGGCGAGGGGAGCACGGCAAATCATCCTGACATACAAGCTGTCAGCATTCGCAGACAGGGCGGCCTGCCGCCGTTACACCGATGGGCCGCCTCCGCTCAAAAACGGCGCCGGCTCGCCGACATGCATCACAGCCAGCCGGTGCATCGCGCGAGTGCACGCGACGTACAGCAGCCGCCGGTCCAGCTCCGACCGGTACGTGTCCGCGTCCGCAAACGGCACGCTGACGCCGTCGAATTCAAGACCTTTGGCCAGATGCGCCGTCGTGACCGCGATTCCCGCCGGAAATCTTTCGCTCCGAAAGTCAAGCAGACATACGCGTTCCGCTACGTCTTGAAGATTCCGGTAAACCTGTTCCGCCACATCTTGTGTTTTGCAGACGATGCCGATCGACTGTTCGCCCGAACCGAGCCATTCAGCCGCAATGCGCCGAATGTTATCCAGCTGCTTCTGCTCGTTCCGGCATGCGACAACGCGCGGCATCTCCCCGTGCCGTTCGATCGGCTCGATTCGCGCACTCGGGACGATCGTTTTTTCGCAAATTGCAAAATTTCATAGGTGAAACGATAGCTTTTCGTCAATTCGACGATGTGCGCTTCGGGAAATACGCGGCGGATGGCATCCAGCGCGGAGGAAGCATACGGATTGACAGTTTGGGAGTTAGCGAAATTGCTGAATGGGATTAATCGAAGAGGAATGAGAATAAAGAAGCGGCTCTTGCGCAAGGGCCGTTTTTTCATGCGGATAGAATAAATGCGATAAAGCGTTAAAGCGAAGTGTGAACTTTTGCACCAAGAAACAGTCTGAACCTTGCTTTCGGCAAGGCCATGATCCCCTGATCGCGCCAATCTATCCTGTTGCGACCGGGAACACTTAGTCGGTGGCCGTTGAACTCCGCGATGCCCCTCCCCTGGCACACCCAGGCACATGAAGCGACGAATCCTGCAAAAAATACAACATTTTTCGTATCCTACGTACTGCAGGCAGGGGAATGTTGTATTTTGTGCAACAATTTGGGCGTGTTTGGCTGCAAACCCGGAAATTTCGCCCGAAATGTTGCACTTTCTACAACAATGAGCCTCAATACTGGTTTATTCCCCCGTTTTTGTTGTACAAAATACAACATTTGCTCTATCTTGAAAATAGTCCCAGGGCGGGCGGCCCGTTTTCATCTTCTGATGGTGCCGCGCCAGCGGCATGGGAGTCTATCTTGAAAAATCAGATTTATCTACAAGCTGATTTTTCAACACCGCAGGCGACGACCGACGACGAAGGATGAACATGGGGCACGGATTGCGGCCAAGTACGAAAAGCAGCTAGGGCTGAATGGGATCAAGGAAGGCGCGGCATTTTGGGGGATGGGGAGAACGGAACAATGGCCTCAAACTGATGGTCTGCCAAGGGGGCTGCGGAAGAATGCCGTGATCTGCGACTTGCTTGCGGCTCGCTTCTGGATCGCTGCCAAGGCGGTGTACTTGCTTTCCGTTCTCTACGGCAGAGACATTCGGGACAACCATCCAAAAGAGCAAATAAGTACAATTTTGAGCAAAAAAAGAACAAAGAATCCGATAGAAAGAGCAGCGGTTCGTTTTTTACAATGGGGATGGAACAAAGAGGGAATGCGCTGCGAAGCGGCGAGCCCGAAGGAGGGATGCGCGCGACAAGCACTGCCAGGAAGCGGCCGAATGAGATCGTTACGATGCCAAGGAGGGATGAGTATGAAGAAGAATGGATTGAAGAAGCATTTGATCCGGGTTCTGGCTGCGGCCATGCTCTGCACCAGCTTCAGCAGCGGGGCGGCTGCGTATCCGGGAGCAGCAGCGTCGGCAAGTCCCGGCGCCGGATCGACAGCAGCGAATCCCGGCTCTGGGCCGATAGCATCGAACCTCGGCGCCGGACCGACAGCGGCAAGCCTGGGCGTTGCAATGGCGGCAGGGAGCACGGCGGCTGAACCGACGCTGGCCGATTCTATCGACGGCGTGACAGCGGCGAGTACGAATGCTGAACCGGTGGCAGCGCCAATACCGGCCTTTCCCGGCGCGGAAGGCGGAGGCAAGTATACGACCGGCGGACGCGGAGGCGAAGTGTACGAGGTGACGACACTGGCCGATGCCGGTCCCGGTTCGTTGCGGGACGCCGTTAGCGGCAGCAACCGTACGATCGTCTTCAAGGTAGGAGGCACCATTCACCTGGAATCTCCGCTGAAGATTACAGGCTCCAATCTGACCATTGCCGGGCAAACGGCCCCGGGCGAAGGGATTACGGTTGCCGGCTATCCGACGACGTTCAATGGAGACAACCTGATCATCCGCTATATGCGTTTCCGACTTGGCGACGCGAATGTGACCGAGGCGGACGCCTTCGGAGGGCGCTACCGGAAAAATATCATCATCGACCACTGCTCCTTCAGCTGGTCTGTTGACGAAGTGATGAGCGTCTACGGGAACGAGAACGTCACCGTACAGTGGTCGATTGTAGCCGACGCGATGCATATGAGCCGGCATGCGAAAGGCAGGCACGGATACGGCGGCATCTGGGGCGGCAAAAACACGAGCTTTCATCATAACCTGTTCGCTCACAACTCCAGCCGCAATCCGGCTTTTGACAGCACGGCCGGCAATTCGCACGATTTCCGCAACAATGTCGTGTACAATTGGGGGCATTTTGCTTCCTACGGCGGGAAAGGAGCGGTCACCAATCTCGTCAACAATTACTACAAACCGGGCCCGGCAACGGAAAAGATCCGCTTCATGAATGCGGAGACGACCGGCAGCTATTACATTGACGGGAATATCATGGACGGCTATCCGGAGTTCACCGCAGACAACTGGGCGGGCGTGCACCAATACCCGGATTATGTCAAGCTGGACGCGCCAGTCGATTTCCCGAATCCGCTTCCGACCCAAACTGCCGAGGAGGCTTATGCGGCCGTGCTTGAACGCGCCGGTGCGACGCTGCCGAAACGGGATGCGGTCGATGCCCGAATTGTAAGCGATGTCATCCATCGCACAGGAACGCATATCAATTCCCAGAACGAGGTCGGGGGTTACCCGGAGTTCGAGCAGGCAGTCTCGCCGCTGGCGGACGACGACCGCGACGGCATGCCAAACGAATGGGAATTGCTGCATCAACTGGACCCGAACGATCCGGAAGACCGCAATTTCACCAATGAAGAAGGGTACACGAACCTGGAGCGGTATCTGAACTCCATCGTCGGGAACGGCTCGAGCAATCCGACCGCTGCGATTACGTCCCCGGCGAACAACGCCATTGTGCAGGCAGGAGAGGACGTCGTGATCGAAGCGGCTGCGACGGATTCGGACGGCGCTATCGAGAAGGTGGAGTTTTACCGGGATGGCGAAAAGATCGGGGAGGATGACTCGGCGCCGTACAGCCTGCTGTGGGAAAATGTGCCGGACGGCACGCATTATTTGGTCGTCAAGGCGATCGACAATACCGGCACATCGACGCATTCGACAAGCGTCGCCGTTCACGCCAATACGGCCGGCAGCATTGCGCCTTGGGCTTCGGCCGATGTAGGCGTTCCCGGTATTCCCGGTCATACGCAGCCAGGCGCAAGCCCCGGCGATGTTACGCTCAAGTCGGCGGGAGATATCGGCGGGACGGCGGATGCGTTTCATTTTGCTTATCAGGAGGTGAGCGGGAACGCCGAGATTGTCGCCAAGCTCGAGAGCATGACCCCGACGAACGAGGAAGCGGAAGCGGGCGTGATGTTCCGCGCCAGCCTTGGCGAGAGCTCGCCGTTCGCTTCGCTGATGGTTCCCTATATTCGTACCGGCAAAAGAGGCGTGACGCTGAGCCGGGACGCGGAGGGCGGAAAGGTCTCCAGCATCCGGCCCGAGGAAGAATTCCAGCTGCCGTATTGGATCAAGCTTGTCCGGTTGGGCGATCAGTTCACCTCGCTTGTCTCTCCGGATGGCGTTCAGTGGAAGACGGTCGGTTCCGTTCGCGTCGATCTGCCCGAGACAGCGTATGTCGGGTTGGCGGCAGACGCCTCGAAGGGGAACAATGAAATCGAGAAATACAATGTCTCCGTCTTTTCCAACGTGGTCATAACACCACTGCCGAGCGATTTTCCGACCGCTCCGGAGAATGTTGCGGCGATGCCTGGCGTGAAGCAGACCGTGCTGTCATGGCAAGCGGTTCCCGCAGCCGACAGCTATACGGTCAAAAGCAGCTCGTCGCCGTCCGGCCCGTTCGTTCCGATCGCCGCAGGAGTGACGGAGTTAACGTATATCCACACCGGCCTTACTCCCGGCATGACATATTACTACACCGTTACGGCGGTGAACGAGCACGGCGCAAGCTTTGACTCCGCTGTCGTCAGCGCCAAGCCGACCGGCCAGGCGGACACGCTGTATTTTATTGACGACGATTACGAATCGCTGGAGATCGGCTTGGCGCCGGAAGGGTATATCGTCTCGCCCGATCCGCAGGATGCCGATCATACGGTCAGCGTCGTCCAGGTGCCGCCGGATTCGCGGGGCAATCCTTCCGCCAAGGCGCTGCGGGTATACGATAACGCTCCCGGCAACACGTCCTTCGCCGTTCATTTTCCGAAGCAGACGGGCACGGTCGTCATTGAGGCGGATTTTATGTCGCCCTCGCTGCCAGGCACGTCAGTGCTGCTTCAGGTGAAGGACCCGGGAGAGACGAAGACGCCCATCTCGGTCGAGGTGCGCAAGCCGCAGCTGCCGGCGCCGGAGGATACGTATACGCTCGTGTACAAGAACAAAAACGGCCAGGATGTGAAGCTTGCCGACCCGCCGGCGAACAATGCGTGGCACAATCTGAAGGTCGTTGCCAACGCTGCGGCGAACCGGATGGATATCTATGTGAACGATGTGCTGGCCGCCGAGCAGGTGGAGCTCCGCGACGATATGAGGACGCTCGGTCTTGGTTCCGCGATCTTCGCAAGAACTCCCGGCACCGGGAAGGGGACGTTGTATGTGGACAATGTAAAAGTATATGTGGAGCCCGTCGCATCGCCGAAAGGGCTGAGGGCCGTCCCGGGCAACGGCAAGGTGCAGCTGGACTGGCATATGACGAGCGGCGCGCTGACCTATACCGTGAAAAGAAGCACGATAGACGGAGGTCCGTACGAAACGGTGGCGGCCGGGATCGACGCGACGACGACGACCTACACCGATACGTCGGTAGTCAACGAAACAACGTATTATTATGTGGTGACCGCAGTGGGCGAATTGGGCGAAAGCGGCCCGTCCAACCAGGTGAGCGTGACGCCTTCCGCAAGCGCGGTGAAGCCGGCGGCGCCGGCAGGACTGACGGGCTCGGGGAGCAGCACCCAGGCCGAGCTGGCCTGGCAGCCGGTGGAGCATGCCGTATCTTATACGGTCAAGCGCAGCGACGGGCCCGGCGAGCCGTATGTTGCGGTCGGCAGTGTCGGGAAGCCGTTCTTTCGCGATCGCGGGCTGACCAACGGCAACGTATATACTTACGTCGTATCGGCAACGAGCGTGGCCGGTGAGGGAGACGATTCCGAACCGATCATCGTTCGTCCCGCGGCTCCGCTCCAGCCTCCGGGAGAAGTAGCTGCTGCTGCGGGCGACGCGTCCGCTGTCATCACGTGGAGCGCATCGGCGGAGGCCGCGAGCTATCAGGTGAAGCGGAGCACGGTGAATGGCGGACCGTACACGGTCGTCGCCGACGGCGTGACCGGAGGCAGCTACACGGACAGCGGGCTTGCGAACGGCACCGCGTACTATTATGTCGTCTCCGCGCATAATGACATCGCATCGAGCGCGAACTCCGAGTCAGTCCGGGTCATCCCGTATCCGGCAGGGACGGCGCCAGCCCCGAGCGACATTCGCCTGAAAGCCGGAGAAGACTGGGTCGAGCTCGCCTGGCCGGCGGTGCAAGAAGCGTCCTCTTATACCGTCAAGCGATCCGAATCCAGGGATGGGCAGTACACGGCCATAGCCTCCGGGCTTCAGCAGCCTTACTTCAAGGATACGAAGGTGACGACAGGCCGGACCTACTACTATTCCGTCCATTCGGTCAACGGCAGCGGCGAAGGCGTAGGCTCGTATCCGCAAGGAGCGTCGCCGGCTTCGATCATCGTCGTCGCCCAAGACGGCAGCGGGATGTTCGACACCGTCCAGGCGGCGATCGATTCGATCCCTGAGGGCAATACGGCCAGGACGATCATTTATGTCAAAAACGGCACGTACGAGGAGCAGGTCATCGTGCCGAAGACGAAGCATGCGATCAGTCTGGTCGGCGAAAGCAAGGAACATACGGTCATCACGTACACCGGCATTACCGGCACCGGATTCAACGAAGGAACGCTCGACGTCGAATCGGATGATTTTACGGCGCATAATATTACGTTCGCCAACGGCGCCGGCACGCAAGGCGCGGCCAACGCCATGGACGTTCTAGGGGACAGGGCTTACTTCGACAACGTCCGGATGCTCGGCTACCAGGATACGCTCCTCACTCATAACGCAGACAAGCGCATTTATGTGAAGAACAGCTACATCGAAGGCGCGGTCGACTTTATTTACGGGCCGTCCATTGCTGTCTTCGATTCGAGCGTTATTTATAATGTGCGGTCCGGCGGTTATGTCACGGCGGCCAGCACACCGGAGCAGCAGGAATACGGCTATCTGTTCATTAACAGCACGATTACCGGCAGCGAAGGGCTGGCCGATGTATACCTGGGCCGTCCTTGGCGGCCGTTCGCCCATGTGGTCTTTATGAATTCGCAGCTCGATTCGCTCGTTCACCGCGCAGGCTGGCACAATTGGGGCCGGCCAAGCAACGAGGAAACGGCCAAATATTACGAGTACAACAACACCGGAACAGGCGCCGATCCGGCGAATCGGGTGCCGTGGTCCAAACAGCTGACGCCGGAAGAAGCGAACAAATATACCGTTCATCGGATGATGCGGGGGACGGACGGCTGGGATCCGACCATGATGCCGGTGCTGCCGGACGTTGCTGCGGGGAGTGAGGATACGACGGCTCCGAGCACGACGGCGTGGAACGCGCCCGCAGCCCCCGACGGGCTGAACGGGTGGTTCGTACAACCGGTGACCGTCGAACTGGCCGCCGAGGACGACCAGTCCGCCGTCGTTCTGACCGAGTACAGTCTGGATGAGGATCATTGGCAGCCATATACCGGGCCGATCCGGCTCGAGCGGGAAGGGGAGCTCTCGCTGCGCTATCGCTCGACGGACGCTGCGGGCAACCGGGAAGCAGCCCAGACAGCTTCCTTCCGCATCGACCGATCGCTGCCCGAGATCGCGGTATCCGTGCCGGACGCCGTGTATAGCTCGGCCGATTTCACGCCAACGGTTACGTTATTCGATGCCGTATCGGGCGTCGACCACAGCAAGACGGCGATGACGCTGGACGGCCGTGCGGTAACGCCGGGTGCGGCGATCCCTCTGTACACGCTGCCGTTAGGGGAGCATACGCTCGTTGTGAGCTCGACTGACTTTGCTGGCAACACGGCAAGCGCTGTGGCCACCTTCCGGACAAAGACCAGCCTGAGCGATCTGCAAGCCTTGGTCAAGCGGCTGCACCGTCAAGGAGACATCCGCAACCGCGGCATTGCGAACAGCCTGCTCAAGAAGCTGGAGCGCGGCAATCTAAGAAGCTTCATGAACGAGGTGCAGGCGCAAAAAGGCAAGCATATCGCGGCGGCTGCGGCGGACATTTTGCTCCGTCATGCGGAAGCGGTCGGCAGCGCAATATCGTCCTAAAGCGCCATGACAAGCAAAAGGCAACCCTGCTCTCACAACCCAGGGTTGCCTTTGGGCGCCTTCGCGGGATGCGTCGGCCGAGTCCGGCTGTCGCGGCTTTTGACCCAATCTGGGACAGGCCGCCCGTCGAGCTTCGAGTTGAATGGAGTCGCTAAGCAACGAAGAGCCGAACGTTCAAATAGGGAATCTCATTCTTACATGGGACGGAGATCGTACCAAGGTTACTGGTCAATGGCAAATGAATATTGATGGTCATTTAGGTGCAAATCTTTCTTTCAATAATGACGAAGGCGAGCAATTAGGCTTTGTTGTTTTTAATGGGCGGTATGAAAAAGGTTTGCCAACTTTTGAACTCATGGGCGCTGGCGATTTCACCAGCTATTCCACGGTTAAGTTCCATGTCGGTTATTTGAATGGCGTAATAAAGAAGAAGCAACCCGAATATGAACACGGAATAGCCGCCGTTGACGATGGGAATATGAGGGCTTAAGATGAATACGACCGCCGAAGGATGAATACTTTGAGAGTGGCGAGGCGTCCTTGGTCGGGCCGTGGGCAGTCAGGGGGCAGAGAGGGGGGCCGGTTCGCTCCGAAGGCCATCCTTTTTCTGTGCCCCATCATAGCCTCGTTCAGAAATAATCCTTGACGGCCGAGATTTTACTGGAGTAAATTGTAGTTAGACAATCAGATTTTACTCCAGTAGATTTTGGCGAAAAGGAGGCGGATCATGAATCCAATGCAGCGTCAGCTTCACCAAAAGGCGATTCTTGTAACTGGCGCCTTGGGAGCACTGGGGCAAGCGGCGGTTCGGCTGTTCCTTAAGCGGGGCGCAAGCATCGTCGCCTGCGATCTGAAGTCTGTCGAGGAAGCGGAGGATATCGGAGAACTGCAGACGCGGTATGGCAGCGACCGGATCGCTTATCTGCAGGCGGACGTAACCCGCGAAGACGATCTGGAGCGGTTGGAGCGCTGGATTGAGGCGCAGCGGGGGAGATTGGACGGCGTCTATCATAATGCCTATACGAACAAGACGGCGCCAATCGCCAAGCAGTCTCTTGCGGAATGGGAAGATACGCTGCGCGGCACGCTTACGAGCAGCTTTCTCATGTGCCGATGCGCGTCCCGCCTGATGGGGCCGGAAGGAGGGGGAGGCTCGGTCGTGCTGACCTCGTCCATTTTGAGCCGAGTCCCGGTCGTTGAAAATGCGGCCTACAGCGCGGCCAAAGCGGGAGTGGAGCAGCTCGTCCGGGTGGCGGCCGTGGAGCTGGCTCCGCAAGGGATTCGGGTGAACGCCATCGTGCCGGGCGATTTCAAGGCGGAGAGCTTTTTGGCTCAGGCCGGCGAGCAATTCAATGAAACGATGCGCCGGCTGACGCTGGCCGGCCGCAGCGGCTATCCGAACGAAATCAACGAAGTCGCCGCTTTGTTGCTGTCGGACGCTGCAACCTATGTCACAGGAGCGCATTATCCGGTGACCGGAGGATTCGAGCTATGCAGGTAGTCCGCTCAGCCGCAGAAATCGGAGCGGGCTACACAGTGGGAACCCCATACCGCAAGCGCATTGCGGCCATCGTCACCGAGTATCGCCATAATTCCCATGCGGAGATGATTGTCGGGCGGCTGCTCGGTCGGTTCGGCTATCGCTCCGGGCTGGACGTCGTCTCGCTCTATACGGATCAAACGCCGTCCAACGACGAGAGCAGGGAGGAAGCCGGCAAACGGGGCATTCCCGTCTTCGGCACGATCCGCGACACGATCTGCTGCGCTGCAGAGCGCTCCGGGCTGGACGGCATCGTCATCATCGGCGAGCATGGGGACTATCCGTTGGACAGCTTGGGCCGCAAACGATATCCGAGAAGGCGGTTCATGGACGAAACGCTGCAGACGCTGGATGAACTGAACGTGCGCGTGCCGATTTTTTCGGACAAATTTTTGGCCTGGAGGCTGGACGATTCGCTGTGGATTTACGAGCAGCTTAGGCGCAGAGGCATCCCGTTCTTCGGCGGCTCGTCCATCCCGCATGTCGAAACGCAGCCCGCTTACGACAGGCGGCTGCTCGGCGAAGCGGAGGAATGGCTCGTGATCAGCTTCTCGAATGAGGTGGAAGCTTACGGCTACCATGCGCTGGAGCTGCTGCAGGCGCTCGCGGAACGGCGAAACGGCGGGGAGACGGGCATTGCGGCGATTACGGCGCTGCGGGGCGAAGCGGTCTGGGAGGCGCTGGAGCGCGGGCGTCCGAATGAGTTGATGCGCTTTGCGCGCGAGGCGTTTCGTCCTGAAGAGGTGCCTCATCCGCAAAAGCTGTTCCCTCCGGTTCTTTTTATCGTCGATTACAAGGATGGCTGCAGAGGGTACGTCATTCAGCAGAACGGCCTGACGGAGCGATGGCGATACCTGTTCCGCACCGGGCAAGACGAATTCGTGTCGGCAGCATGCCTCAGCGGGCAGGAAAGGCCGTTTGCCCATTTCGATACGTTCACCCGCATGGCCGAACGGTTTCTGCTCACAGGAGAGGAGCCCATTCCTTCCGAACGCATTTTGTATTCCAGCGTGCTCATTAATCGGGCTATGGAAGCTCTCGTCCACGGCAGCACGATCCTTACGCCCGAACTGCATTTTCCTTACTCTCCGAATCCGGTCAGGAGGCTGAGATGAATGAAGCAGGAAGTCGTTACCCCGTTCAAAAGCGGCAAGCCGTTCTCCTCCGCTATTGCCACGGAATCCATAGTGTTCGTTTCCGGGCAAGGGGGGATTCGTCCCGCAGCATGGCCCGGGGCGGTTATGCCGCCGTCGTTCCGCTGGCCGCCGTCGAGCAGCACGGCCCTCATCTGCCTGTCGGCACGGACCGCATGATTTGCCGCGAAGTTTGCTATCGCTCCGCCGAGCGCGCCGTAGCAAGGGGAGCGAAGCTGCTGCTGGCCCCGACGCTGGCGGTAGGCTGTTCGGAGCATCATCTCGCTTTCGGAGGCACGCTGTCCTTCACCTCCGGAACTTATTGGCGCATGCTGACGGATATCGGAGAGAGTCTGGTGAAGGATGGATTTAGAAAAATCATTTTTTTGAACGGACACGGCGGCAATGAGCCCATGATGCACCAGGCGGCGCAGGATTTGGCCGTGCGCCATCCGGTATGGACGGCAGCGGCCTCCTATTGGAGCATCGCCCGCAGTGCGCTGGAAGCGGCGGGAGCGCCGGAGCTCGGGCGCGTTCCCGGTCATGCCGGCGGGTTCGAGAGATCGCTCGTGCTGGCCATTTCGCCGGAGCTGGTGAAGCGGGAGCGCATGCCGTCCAGCCACGTTGAGCGCCATTGGATCGCTGCCGGACCGGCCGGGACATTCGTGGGAAGGCACGGCGAATTGACAGGGGTAAGCGGTTACACGGATGCGGCGGACCGGGCATCCGCAGAGAAGGGCCGGCTGTATTTGGATGCCGTGACCGTCTCGGTTGGCGATTGCTGTACGACGTGTATGTCACGATGACCGCTTCGGGTCGCGGCGGCTGCTGACTATCTCTGTCACAGTAGTAAAGTGTAGATTTGCACAATAAAGGGCCATCCGAAGGCAAAGTTTTCTCAGCGCTGCCGGAAAAGCTGCCAGAAAGATTGGTTTCGATAAAGCGTTAAAGTGTTAAATTTGAAGCGTGTCTTTCTGCACCAGGCAAACGCCCGCCCCGGCCAGGCCGGCTAAACCTTTGCACTCCGAGAATACTGCCGCTCTAAGCGCAACCGCTCATCTGATGAAGGGGCTCGAGCGAAGCTTCTCTTCATATACTCGCTAGCCTGGGGTGCTGTTTGGGTGCTGTTTGCCAGGCTAACGCTAACCAGAGAGCTTATTTCCCTCAAAACGCTCGATATGAAATTTGAACGCAAGTGAGCAGTCTTATTTGGCATTTTGGGCTCCAGATTCAGTGTTTCTGCCCAAATAGCGTTCCTCAGTTTCGTTACATTTTAAAAAGTGCCCGATTCAGCAAAATAGCGTTTGTCACAAGCGTTAGAGATTGGAAGCTTCGGCGGGAGCACAAGAATGTTGAAAAGAACACGGCTTAGGCGGCTTACGCAGCGCCATCAGAAGATGAAGATGGACTGCGGACTCTAGGCTCTGGACTCTGGGCCTTGGCTCCTTGACCCGGGCTATTTTCAATAGAGTTAGCAAATGTTGTATTTTGTACAACGCGCGCCTAGCCAAGCTAGGCATAACTAACCGGTGCAAGTCCGGTCGGGGTAAAGGCCAAGCTGCCCCGTAGCTAGCAGGCAGGCGTCGGAGAAATCCGGCGTCTGAAGCCCTGTGAAAAATTCCGCAAAAGGCGGAAGGAAGCAAACTTGCAGGCCGTAACATCAAGTGAATCCTGCCGCATCGTGAAAATATCAACCCGAAAGGGACAAGAGGAAGCCGAGCCGCGGTTGTATCGGCGAAGGCCA
>NZ_KB905641.1:0-14199 GCF_000380965.1 Paenibacillus ginsengihumi DSM 21568
TCCGACGCTCGCTGGAATCGTCGATGCGATGCAGCAAAAGCTCAGAGCATTGGCCATAAGCTTCATTCCGACTCTACATGCGGCCTAACGGTTCGATTCATCCCTGGCCATAACGGCATTTCGACCTGTAAAAATCAGGTCTTCTTTGGGTTGTGCAAAAAAACGCAGGATCACATCAGAACGTAAGAAGACTTAAAAGCCCGGCTCCAAAAACGCATTGAAACAGGCATTCCGTAGTGCGATGGCGGGTTATCCACAGGCCTGAGTTATCCACATTCCGATTTCATGATGAAGTCTCTGAGAATTGTAAGCTCTGTATTTCCAGTAATGAAAAATAAATTCCGTAAGAGGATGAACAGATAGTCTGCCGTTCATTTTATTTTGCAAAACGATCACAGCATGCCTATGAACGACAGGCTCGCTATCACGATGCCTTTTCCACAACTCAATTCCTACACTCTGCACACCAAAACGCAACTCATCAATTCTTCTTGAGAAAGGCACGATTGAACCACTATGGTCCATTTTATAACCCCCGAATCTATTTCAGCTTACAATTATGCTCATAGATTATCCTGTCAGTAAAAAAATGTTACCATATCTATGTTATCGTGTTAAGACATCAATAATGCTCATCAAGAAAATACGATAAAAACAGTATAAACCCTAGATAAATAAAGGGTTTATACTGTTTATTAATGCACACATATAATTATGCTCATAGTTTTATAGATACTGATAGCAACCGTCAGCAAATGTTCAGTATAGTGACAGTGTTTATTCTTTCCAGTACCGCTCGTACAAGTTTTCCATGTGGAAGGTCATGATCCGCATGGCCTTTTCCGCGTCGCGTTCCTCGATCGCCTCAATGATTTTGCGGTGCTCTTCGAAATTGACGTCCCGAAACTCCGGCCGCGTAACGGTCCTGTCCCGGATAAACGTCCACATTTCCTGCTGCTTCATGGCGCTCGTGATGACGGATATAAACTGGATAAACAAATCGTTGTGCGACGCTTTGGCAATTTCGCTGTGCAGCTGTTCATCCGTCTCCGGCACGTACACACCCGATTTCGTCTCCTCTTCCATGCGGCGGATCGTTTGGCGCAGCGCCTCGAGGTCTTCTTCCGTCGCTCTTTGCGCCGCAAATTTGGCGATCAGCGGTTCGATGTTCATGCGCGCCTCGACGATATCTTCCGGGGAGACGGATTCCAGAATGATCGATGCCTGCTGGTTGTCGGCGGTAGGCTGCGTATTTTTGACGTACACCCCTTCTCCCTGCCGGGAATAGATGTAGCCGTTCATTTCCAAAGCGCTCAGCGCCTGTCTTACCGGGGCGCGGCTAACTCCGAACTGAGCGCAAAGCTCTTTTTCGGTAGGCAGCTTATCTCCGATCTGAAACGCGCCGGATTCGATCTGGGCCAAAATCTGGTTGTAAATTTGTATATAGAGCTTATTGCTGGATACAGGACTAAATCGAATGGGGATCACTTCTTTCGGATAGTTTTGTACTAAATATTATTATATAATTTACGAATTTGTAGGACAACATGATAACAGTTTTACTACCATTTCAAGCACCTATAATCGGGAGATGATCCGTATGTATCCGCAGGCCAGAGGGGTTTCATTCCAGATACCGAACGAGTATGGGCATTGGTTTGCCCGGATTCTTCGCCTCGTGAATTATCGCGAGTATGACTGGCTGATCGGCGGCGGGGAAAGCTACCGATGGCGGGAGCCTGGGCAGGAGCTGGAGGAACTGTTTCCGGAGGAGCTGCGCTGCGTTCGCGGCGAGGCGTTGGCCCGCATCCTTGAAGCGCCCGAGCCCCAATATATTATCCATGCCGATCTGAAGGCATTTCCGCCGGGCAAGCCAGCGGTCGACTGCGAGACTTACGACGAGTTTTCGAGGGGGACAGCATCGGTAAGCGAGAAATGCCGCAAAGCTCCTATCCCCTTCGCGGGAGACAGGAGCTTTGTTGCTTTCGGGCCGTTGCCGCTGCCTACGTGTCCGCGGCCGAAACGCTCCAGCAGCGAACAGCTGGCGTAAGACGTGCCTGCGACCGCACTGCTCCAGCAGCGAACGGCCCGCGTGAACGTGCCTGCGACCGCGCTGCTCCAGCGGCGAAACGGCCCGCGTGAACGTGCCTGCAGCCGAACCAATCCAGCAAGCGAACGGCGGCGCGAAAGCTGCTGCGGCAATCCCTTGGCTTACGCATCGTAACGGATGATGACGCCAAGCGCCGAAGACGCTTCGCGCTTCAACACCTCGTACGCCTCGACGGCGTCGGCCAACGCGAATTCGTGCGTCATCATCGGCCGAATCGCGAGACGCCCGTTTTCCACATTGCGGACAAATTCCCGCATATTGCGCCCTTCCGTCCAACGGACGTACGATTTCGGATAGTCCAGCCCTTCTTCCTCGTATTGGCGGTCATAACGTCCCGGCCCGGCGCCCCGGGCAATGACGAAATCCGCTTCCTTGGCGAAGAACAAGTCGCGCGAAAACTGAATCGGAACGTTGCCGATCAAAGCGAAGGTGCCGCGAAACGCCAAATGCTGCATGCACGCCTCGATCAGCTGCGACGAGGTGGCGTGGGCGCACAAGGCGATGCTGTCGAAGCCGTGGCCTTCCGTGAAAGCGGCAATCCGCTCGGCAAGCAGCGGGTCGTCGGCGCGGTGAGCATCGCCGATGCCGCACTCGGCCGCAAGCTGCAGCCGTTCGTCCTTCAGATCGGTGGCGAACACCCGGTAGTTGGCCCGGTCGCCAAGCTGCGCGATCAGCAGCCCGAGCACGCCGAGCCCGGCGACCCATACGGTCTCGCCGAACTGGCGGGCCAGCCTGCGGACGCTGTGCACGGCCACGGAGCCGAGCCCGACGAACGAAGCCGCCGGCATCGATTCGGGGCCACTCAGCTTCGCGCAGAGCATCTCCGGTACGGACAACACCTCCGCATGATAAACGTAGGGGCCGCCGTAGCAAGCAACGCAATCCCCCGGCCTCAGCCCCTCCACAGCGCTGCCGACTTCCAGCACGGTGCCGGCGGCGCTATAGCCGAGCGCGAACCCGTCCGGGACGGCCGGATTCGCCAGCAGGCCGAGCTCCGTGCCCGGGCTGATCGAAGAATAGCGGACCTTAACGAGCACGCGCTTGGGATGCTCCTTCACGGAAGGCTCGGGCCGTTCCGCGAGGCGTACCCCGCCTTGACAAGTGACGATCGTCCTCATGCTTGATTCCCCTTTTTCCCGAATGTTCGCTACTCCGCTTCCTGTCCTTCGAGCTGCCAAGCCTCGTCTTGCCAAACCTCGTCCTGCCAAACCTCGTCCTGCCAAGCGTCGAGCTCCTGGGCATTCGTTATGTTATAACGGCCTTTAATGAACTGATACGTGCGGTCATAGATTTCCCGCTCGGCCGGCTTGTCGGATCGCGCCGCTTTCCAGAGCGTCTTAACCTGCTGGTAGAAGGCGTTCAGCGACCTGTTCATGAAGCGATGCTCTTTGCCGGCATCCAAATACGCATAGTAGCGGCTGCGCATGCTCTCGTTCGTCAGCGCCTCGTCGCTCAGCTCGATCTCGACGCCCATCCCGTTGGCATAGGCCGCCTGCGCAATCGTGCTCACCCGGTCGGGGCCGGCGTTGGCATGGAAGAAGTAGTTCGGCTGCATCAGCGCCGTATCGAAGCCGTAATCTTTCCAATCGTTCCAGCCCCGGGCAAAATAATACGGAATCCATTGGAACCGCGCGCCCCTAGAACGGACATAATCGCCGGTTTGCTTCACCAGCTGATGATCGAGCGCGCTGAGCTGGTGAGCGATGTACTCGTTATACCAGTAAAACGCAACAAGCTCCAGGTCGCTGTAACGCTTCGCCCTCCAGCGTTTGTATACCTCATCGACGTACCACTTCGTCACCTTAAGCCGGTTTTTCAGCGCCTCCGCCTCTCCGACCTCCTTGACGTTCAAGTTCTCGCTGATGCCGTCGCCGTCCACATCGCCGAAATCGCTCTGATCCGTGCGCGGATAAGGGATCGCGATGACGACCTTCGCCTCATAGCGCTTGTTCCGCAGCTCCGCCTTCGCTTCCTTCACCGCTTCATTGAGCGCGCCCAGCTCGTAGCCGTCGCGGAACAGACGGTCGAGGAATTGTTCGAAATGCGCTTTGTTTGTCGGTTTCCCCGCCGTCGGCCCATAATTGGCGCCATCCATCAGAGGCGCGTAAGGCAGGAACAGGAAGCCGTCGAACATAAAGTCCTTGCGCTTCATGTCCCGATTCACGTAAGAGACGTACGGCTTGAAATCTTCTTTCGTGAACGAAATCCAGTCGCTTGGCTGGTACTGCCACTCCCCGGTATAAATCAGCACTTCGTTCCGGATGCCTCCCGCTTGCCTGGAGCCCGCACGCGGATACCCTTGAGGCGGCTTCGGCGCTTTGTTCGGCTTCAGCTTGCCGCCGGATCGGTCGCGCGTGCCCATCACCTCAATCTCGTCGATAAACAGCCAAGTCTCCACCGGAATGTCTATAGCGACGTAGCGGGCCACCGTATTGACGCCGGTTTTGGCGATCGTTTGCTTCACCGGGCCTTTTTCCGTCGTGGGCAGCGCGCTTTTCACCTCGCCCAAGTAGCGCCATGCTTTGCCGTTTTCCGAGATCGAATACGCGATTTCCTCCGGAAAATAAATCCCGTTTGCCACATCCTGCAGCACGCTGACCTTAATGTCCTGAATCGTCATCGGCTTGCCCAGATCAAGCTTGAACGTGCGGTACCCTTGCCACAGCTTGCCGACATACGCTTTGTCGGAAAAAGCCAGCCCGCCGAACACCCCGTCCGTCAGCTGCCGGCCCCCCTCGTCGGCATGAGCGTCTTCCATCGGTCCGAAATGCGAGTCGCGCGGATACGGAGTTTCGAACGTGTACGGCTTGTGCAAAGCCAAATTTTCCAGCGGCGGCTGAGCAGCCTGAGCGGTTGGTTGCGCCGCTGTCCCTGCAGCGGAGAACGTCCCTCCGGCCAGCGCCAAAGCAAGAACGAAGGCAGTTACATGGGATCGCTTTGTCATGGGTTCCCTCCCAAGCTTTATAGAATGAAGAAGGCGCGGTTTGCGCGATTTTCGTTGCTTTTCATCCGAAGCCCGGTTTCACTTGAAGCCTGTCAGCGTAATGCCTTGAATGAACTGCTTCTGCACGAAGAAATACAGCGCGATAATCGGAACCGTGAACAGCGTAGAGGCGGCCATCAGCAGTCCCCAGGACACCTCGTATTCGCCGATAAACGACCGCAGACCGATAGACAGCGTCCATTTCTCCGGATCGTTCAAATAGATGAGCGGTCCCATAAAATCGCCCCAGGCATGCAGGAACGTCAGCAAAGCCACGGTATAAAGAGCCGGCCGCGACAATGGCAGAATCACCTGCCAATAAATGCGGAACTCGGAGGCTCCGTCCATTTTGGCCGATTCCGTAAGCTCATAAGGAATGTTCATGAAAAACTGGCGAAGCAGAAAAATGTAGTAGGCTGCGCCGAAAAAATTCGGCAAAATGAGCGGCCAGTACGAATCGAGCATATTCATCCGGTTGAACATGACATAGATCGGCACCATCGTCACTTGAAAAGGCAAAATCATCGTCCCCATCATGACGAAAAACAAAACGTCGCGCCCGCGGAACGCAATCCGCGCGAAGCCGTACGCCGCCAGAGGCGAAGCGAACAGCTGTCCGGCCGCAGACAACACGCAGACAAGCAAGGTGTTAAGCGTATATTGGATGAAGGGAATCGTCTGCACCGCCAGCACGTAATTCATCCATTGGATCGTGTCCGGCCACCACACCGTCGGGATCGCGAAAATTTCCTGCTCCGACTTGATGGAGGTAATGAACAGCCAGGCGAACGGGGCCAGAAACAAAAGCCCGACCAGCGCCAAGCCGAGATGCGGCAGTACGGTTTGCCGGAGGAAGCGCCATCCCCGCTTCAGGCGCACGCCTGCCCCCGATCCGGAACGGGCGGTCATCGTCTGCGCCACTATTTTTCACCTCCGTAATATACCCAGCGGGCCGAAGAGCGGAAAATCAGCAGCGTCAAGCCGAGCACAAGCGCGCACAAAATCCACGCCATACTGGAGGCGTACCCCATATTCAGGAACGAGAAGGCGGTCTGGTACAAATAAATCGCATAGAACAGCATGGAGTTTTCAGGCCCTCCCACCGATTGGGACGCTTCCGCGAAAATAAGCCCCTGCGTAAAAAACTGAAACGAGCTGATGAGACCGTTAATCAGCAAAAACAGCGTCATCGGCGAAATGGCCGGCAGCGTGATATGGCGGAAGCGGCTCCAGCGGCCGGCGCCGTCGATTTCGGCGGCTTCGTAGAATACCTTCGGCACATCCTGCAGCGCCGCCAGGTACATGACCGTCTGCGTGCCGGTGCCCCAGAAGCCCATCAGCACCAGGGCCGGCTTCGTCCACAGCGGGTCGACGAGCCAGTTCGGCTCCATTATGCCGAGGGCGGCGAGCAGCTTGTTCACGAGCCCGTACTGCGCATTGAGCAGCCACATCCACAGCAAGGAGCTGGCGACGGCCGGCACCAGCGTCGGCAGAAAATAGATCGTGCGGTACAGCGCCTGCCCCCGCACGCTCATGTTCAGCAGCATCGCCATGCCGAGCGCAAAAGCCAGATGCGGCAGCAGACCGAACACGGTGATGTAAACCGTATTGTATAAGGACAAATAAAATTTGCTGTCCGCAAACAGGTTCTTGTAATTTTGCAGGCCGACCCATTCCGGCTCGGAAAACAAATTATATTCCGTCAAGCTGTAGTAGAACGACATAATTATCGGATAAAGCTGAAACCAAAGAAATCCGGCCAGCCACGGGCTGATAAACAGCAATCCCGTCCACAGCGCTTTATTTCTGCGGCGGCGTATTCCCGCCGTTGCGGCGGCAGCGCGAGCCATTGCGGTCACTCCCTTCGTGTTCAGGCTCAGCGCCAAAGGGGAACAGCCGTCCCCTCCCCGGCGTCCCGTTACTTGCTCTTCGCCTTGTCTGCAAGCGGCTGGATTTTGGCCGTCACGCGGTCCATCGCTTCCTGCGGCGTCGCCTGTCCTTTAAGCGCTTTTTCCGTTTCTTCGGTCAGCGCCTGCAAATATTCATTAATGTAGACGCTGTTCGGGAACCCCTGCAGCGTCGGGCTTTTCGCCCGGTCGTAGAAGTCAAGCATCATGACCAGCTTCTCGTTGTTCCGCAGCTTCGGATCGTCAAGCGCCGGCAGCAAGCTCGGAATCGTCTTCGATTCGGCCGCGAACTCCACCTGCGATTCCTTGCCGAGCAAATACTGCATGAACTCCCAGGCTTCCTCCGGATGCCTTGCTTTCTTCGGAATGAACACCGCGCGCGGTCCGACCATCCCGGAGCCCTTCAGATCGGGCCGGTCCGCCGGATACGGGAACGGGGCTACGCCGATCGGACCGTCCGGCTTCCGTTCGTCGGGGAAGTTGTACTCCCAGCCGATCATCATCGCCAGCTTGCCGGTCAGCAGCGGATCATTCGGCGTCCCCCGCTGTCCCATGCCGGAGCGGAATTTGTCGATCTGGTCTGCTCCGAATTCTTCGTAGAACTTGCGCTGGTAAGCGATCGCTTGAACATTCGCTTCCTGGTTCGCGGTAATTTTCCCGTCCGCATCCACCCAGCCGCCGCCGAAGATGATCGGCCAAAATACGTTATCGATCCACGGATAATCCGGAATGAAGCCGATTTGCGTAATGGTGCCGTTTTCGCGCTTGGTCAGCTTTTTGGCCGTGTCAAGCAGCTCCTCGAGCGTTTCCGGCGGCCTGGTAATGCCCGCTTCCTGGAACGCCTTCTTGTTGTACATCAGCGTGCTGGCCATGCTGACCGTGAATGGCAAAGCGTAATATTGGCCGTTTACCTTCATCCTCTCCAAAGCCGCCGGGATAAAATCCCCCGGATCGAGCTTGCCCTTCTTGAGATAATCGTCCAGCGGCAGCACCGCGCCGGCATGCGCCCACGGACCGATGTTGTTCCAGTAGGTCAGCGCGACGTCAGGCGGATTCCCTCCGGAAATCGCCGTGAGCTGCTTCGTCGCGTCCTGATTGCCCAGCACCTTGACCGCGATGCGATCCTGGCTTTTGTTGAACGCCTCGACCCGCGCCGTAATCGGACCGGCGTCCTTGTCGCTCCAGACGTGCCAGAAGGTAATCTCTACCCGCTCCCGCGGCTTGCCTCCCTTGGCATCGCCTTCTCCCTCGGGCTCCGCCGCTCCTCCGGAGCACCCGGCCAGCCCGGACGCCGCGGCCAGCATGAGAGCCAGGGCGGTTAAAGGTTTGTCGGCAAACGCTTTCATATCTTGCCACCTCCATCATGTCACAGATGGAATCTCCCTACTCCGATGTTTTGTCTGTCGCTTTCTTTCCGTGTCTGACTATGCCGAAAAAAAGAAAATCCCCCCTTCATGTTGCCTTTAACTAATACTATACAACATTTGGGCGGAGATTTCCTCCTTTTTTATTTTGTTTTGAGAATATATTTTCTAATATAATTTATCGACTACGGATTTGGACGTTTTCTCGATGGCTCTGAACGTTTTTTCTTTTTGCCGAAGCGCGACAATCGTGGATAAAATATCGAGCACATGGATTTGCGCAAGCTTGGAAGCAAAGGCGCCTCCCTGCAAGGGCGTCTCCTTCGACGATGCAAGCAGCACGGCGTCGGCGTATTGGGTAATGGGCGATCGCGCGTGGTTGGTCAAGCAGACGATGGTGGCGCCGTTCTGGTCGGCGATTCGCACGGCGTCGACGAGATCCTTCGTGCTTCCCGAGGTCGAAATGCCGACAACCACGTCATCCGGTCCCGTCAACGCGCAGTTCATCGAGATGATATGGGCATCGTTGGCCCAAAAAGCCTGAAAGCCGAGCCGCATGAAGCGGTGCTGCGCATCCATGGCCGTCACGCCGGACAGCCCGACGCCGAAAAAGAAAATTCTCTTTTTGGACAGCAGCGCCTCGACCGTTTTGTGCAATTCTTTTTCCTGCAGTAGACTCAGCGTGTCCTTCAACGCCTGACTGTTGCTTGCCGTGATTTTTTGGGCGATTTCGCCGATGGAGTCGTTCTCGTCAATCGAACCGTGCACATTCTCGCTCGGGCTGACCAGGTCCTGGGCGACGGCCAGCTTGAACTCCTGGTAGCCGCGAAAGCCGAGCTTGCGGCAAAACCTTAGCACGGTCGTCTCTCCCGTCGCGGCCATCTCGGCCAGGTCGGTGACGGAGCTGTACACGACCTTCTCCGTGTCCTGGAGGACGACATCGGCGACCTTCTTCTCGGCCTTCGTCAGCGAATTGTAATTGCTTTCGATCCACAGCAGCGCCTTTGCTCCGTTGGATTGTTTGTTCATAATATGAAACACACCTTTGTTCTTGTAATTCGTTTCAGCTTGAGCGGCCGCTATCGCTTCCGTTTAAGGGCGGGGCTTCCCGGCTTACACCGCATCGGCGGCGTACTTTCGCAGCTTGTCTTCCGATATGCGGCAGCCGAGTCCCGGACCCTCCGGCAGGACGACTTCGCCGCCGCGAATCGGCCATTCTCCTTCCACGGCATCGTCCTTCAGAAACATCGGCCCGTTCAGGTCGGCCGGCTCGGTCAGCTCCAAATAGCGGAACAGGTGCGCCGAGGCGAGCAGCCCGAGCTTCGACTCCGTAAGTCCGCCGCCGAGCAAGCCAAGTCCGCTCTCGCGGGCAATCTCGCCGCACAGCTTGGCGCCGCGGAGGCCGCCCATCTTCGTCAGCTTGATGACAATCGTATCGCATGCTTCGATGCGCAGCGCCTCCAATACGCCGCTGGGCGACCAGACGCTCTCATCCAGGGCAATCGGGATGGACGTCTTGCGGCGCAGCTCGGCATGAGCGTGGAGCTGGCTGGCCGGCAGCGGCTGCTCCAGCACGTCGACGCCCAGGCGCTCCAGGCCTTTGGCCAGTCGAATCGCTTGCGTGAGACTGTAAGCCTGATTCGCATCCGCGCGAAAAAATACATTCGGCGCTTCATGCTTCACCGCGGCGACGATATCCAGATCGCGCGCCGGGCTCAGCCCGAGTTTGACATCGACGCCGGCATATCCCGCGGCCACGGCCTGCCGCGCCTTGCGCGCAGCTTCCTCGGGACTGTCGGTGCTGATCAGATAGGAAAGGCGGACCGGATGCGCGGAGCCCGACTGCCACAGCGCCGCCACCGGCAGCCCGTAGCTGCGCGCGATCAGGTCGTGAAGCGCGGTATCGACGGCCGCCTTGGCGATCGGCTGGCCCGGATGAAGGCTGCCCGCGAGCTCCCGGTTCATGATCCGGTGAACGACCGCCAGGTCGTCAGCGCGCTGGCCGAGCAGCGCCGGCCTCAGATAATTGGCAACGGCGCTGCAGACGGATTCGGGCGTTTCGTAGCTCCAGCGGGGACTCGGGCGCGCTTCCCCCCAGCCTTCGGCCCCGTTGTCCCCCGCGACGCGGACATAAACATGCGGCGCACCGGCGGATACGGCGCCGACCGTTCCTTGGGAGATGCGAAAATTTTGCTTCAGCGGGAGCCGGAGCGGGAATACGTCAATCGATGAAATGCGGATCACGTCGGAACCTCCTTCGTCTAGCGGAGCGATTGGTTCCATTATACTACAGACATTAGAGGGAATCTTCTTTTTTTCAATTCGACGAGGAATTTTCCTCCGAAAAAAGGTTTACGAAAGTCATTTTTTCCTTATATAATGGAATTGATCTCCATATTGAACTGCATTTAAGGAATTTTATTTCAATTCGAATCTGGGGGCAGGTGACCTATGGACGCGCACGATACAGACCGGCTCGAAACCGAGAGCCGGGACCCGCAAGCGCCCGAGCTGGATTTGATGACGACGGAAGAGCTTGTCCGCTACATGAATGAAGCCGACCGTTCGGTACCCGCCCGCGTCGGAGAGAGCCTGGCCGACATCGCGGCAGCGGTGGACGCTATTGTCGAAGCGATCCGGGGCGGCGGCAGGCTGTTCTATGTCGGAGCGGGAACGAGCGGCAGGCTCGGGCTGCTCGATGCCTACGAATGCCCGCCTACCTTCGGCACGCCGCCCGACCTTGTGCAGGCCGTCATCGCCGGCGGCAGCGGCAGGCAGCAGGCCGACGAGACCGCCGAGGACCGGGCCGAAGACGGCGCGGACGATCTTAAGGCGCGCGGTCTCTCGCCGCGCGACGTCGTCGTCGGCATCGCCGCCAGCGGCCGGACGCCTTATGTCGTCGGCGCGCTGCGCTATGCGCGCAAGGTCGGCGCGGTCAGCGTAGCCGTCTGCTGCGTCCGCGGCTCGACCATCGGCGCGCTGGCCGATATCGCCATCGAAGTGCCGGTCGGGCCGGAGGTCGTCACCGGCTCCACCCGGCTCAAAGCAGGCACGGCTCAAAAGCTGGTGCTGAACATGCTCAGCACCGTAACGATGATCCGCCTCGGCAAAGTGTACGGCAACCTGATGGTCGACCTCATGCCGACCAACGGCAAGCTGCGGCGCCGGGCGGAGCGCATCGTCGCGATGGCCACAGGCGTTAAGCCGGAAGCAGCCGCTCGCGCGCTGCAGCAAACAGGCGGCGATGTCAAGACCGCCATCGTCTTGCTGCTCGCCCCGGCCCCGGACGCCGGGCAGGCAAGCCGCCTGCTGATGCGGGCAGGCGGCAGCGTCCGCCAGGCGCTTCGGCTTGCGCGCGATGATGCTTGACCCGGCTCGGGCCTGCCGGCGATGCAGCTGCGGCGGGCAGGCGGCGACGCGAAGACCTCCGTCGTCTTGCTGCTCGCCCCGGCCCCGGACGCCGGGCAGGCAAGCCGCCTGCTGATGCGGGCAGGCGGCAGCGTCCGCCAGGCGCTTCGGCTTGCGCGCGATGATGCTTGACCCGGCTTGAACCAGCCGGCGATGCAGCTGAGGCAGGCTTCGAGCGCCGAAGTCTCCTTTTTTTAGCGGAAACCTCCTTTTTTCCAGAAAGTTTAACTTTGCTAAAGCGGTAAAGCGAAGTGCGACTTTCTGTACCAAGAAAAACTTTCGCTAAACCGCAACCTTGAATGGACATCGATAGATGTTTTTCTTATCAAAGCAGGAGATGGCCGATTTTAATCAAAACGGGGGATGGTCGATGAAACCGATCACGGGCACATGGTTCGACTTTTATCATTGCAACCCGTATGAAGGCGACACCTGGAATGCGGCGACTCAGCAGTTTACCGCAGGCGATTGGGAACTGAAAATGACGGAAATGGCGGAAGCTGGCATGGATACCTTCATCCTGCTCAGCGTGGCGCTGTACGGGAAAGCGTTTTTTCCATCTGAGGCGATGCCCTGGCGCTGGGACACCGTCTGCCCGAACCCGCTTGAAGCGGTGCTGGCCGCGGGGGATAAGCTGAACGTCTCGCTGTATCTTGGGCTCGGCTTTTTCACGACGCCGATTATGGGACATCTGTCCCGGGACGGCGATTACTCCCGGCTGCGCATCGATATCTCCAAGGAGCTGGCGGAGAAGTACGGGCACCATCCTTCCTTTGCCGGGTGGTATTTCCCTGTGGAAGCGGCGATCCGCGAATATTTTCCGGACAGCTATATCGCTTATGCGAACGATCTGGCCAATCTGTGCCGCAAGCATGGTCCGGACAAGGTGCTGATCGCGCCGTTCGGAACCCGTACCGTCAAGGCCGACGACCGCTTCGTCGCGCAGCTCCGTTCGCTGGAGGTCGATTATATCGCCTATCAGGACGAAATCGGCGTCAACCGAACCACGCCCGAGGAGGCGAAGCGTACGTTCGCGTCCCTGCGCGAAGCGCATGACCGGGCAGGCAAGCCGCTTTGGGCGGACGTGGAGCTGTTCCGCTTTCAAGGCAAGGTTCTCTACCCGGCCGCCTTCGAACGGATCGAGCGCCAGCTGCAAAACGTATCGCCGTGGGTAGACAAGGTGCTCGGGTATCAATATCTGGGCATGATGAACAAGCCCGGCAGTCCGGTGCATGCAGGCCACGAATCGTCCGTCAGGCTGTACGAAGACTATATGGCGTTTCTGAGCCGAAATAGATTGCCTTACCCCGCCAAGGAGCGGTCGTCCCGTGCGTAAGGTGGTGTTCGGCATTGATTTGGGCGGCACGCATATCAAGGCGGGCATCGTAGACCGCGGCGGCGAAGTGCTCAAGCATACGGTTGCGCCGACACTGGCCGGGCAGGGGCGCGAAGCGCTGCTCGCCAGGCTGTGCGCCATCATCGCGGACTTCCGGGCATACTCCGCTTCGGCCGGCCTGCTGCCGGCAGGCATCGGCGTCGGCACGGCGGGCTACGTCGAACCGCTGAAGGGCCGGGTCGCCTACGCCACGCCGAATCTGCCCGGCTGGACCGGGCTGCAGCTGCGCGAAGCCCTGGAGCAGGCTTCCGCTTTGCCGGTCGCCGTCGCCAACGACGCGCACGCGATGGCTGTCGGCGAAGCCTGGCTCGGCGCCGGGCGGCCTTATCGCGACTTCATCTGCGTCACGCTGGGCACCGGCGTCGGCGGCGCGCGCGTGATCGACGGAGCGCCGGACTACGGCAGCAGCGGCTTTGCCGGGGGCTTCGGCCATATGGTGATCGCTTGGGGCGGGCGGCCGTGCAACTGCGGTTTGTCCGGCTGTTACGAGCAATACGCTTCGGTCACGGCGCTGCTTCGGCTCGCGTCCGAAGCGGGACTTCGCGGCGAAGCGCTGCCGGACGGCGCCAAATCGATTTTTGCTCTGGCATCGGCGGGGCATCCTGCCGCATCGGCCATCATCGCGCAATACGCCGAATATACGGCGGTCGGGCTGATCAACCTCGCGCACTCCCTGAATCCGCAGGCGATCGTGCTCGGCGGCGCTGTCACTACTCAAGGAGACGCGCTGCTGGAACCGATCCGCCGCATCGTCCGCGAGCGCGCGATGCCGATATACCGCGATACGCCCATCGTCGCGGCCGCGCTCGGGAATGCGGCGGGCGAAGTCGGGGCTGCCAAGCTGGCATGGAACCGGCTGAGCAGCGGTTGATGGTCTGGTGAGCAGCGACCGCGCTCGCGCTCGCGCTGTCGGCCGACTTCGGCCGGATGCCGGCTGCGCTCGCGGCTTCGGCTTGCCTCGGATGGCGGTCCGACCGCGCTCGCGCTGTCGGCCGACTTCGGCCGGATGCCGGCCGCGCTCGCGGCTTCGG
>NZ_KB905641.1:14299-15181 GCF_000380965.1 Paenibacillus ginsengihumi DSM 21568
GCGCTCGCGGCTTCGGCTTGCCTCGGATGGCGGTCCGACCGCGCTCGCGCTGTCGGCCGACTTCGGCCGGATGCCGGCCGCGCTCGCGGCTTCGGCTTGCCTCGGATGGCGGTCCGACCGCGCTCGCGCTGTTGGCCGACTTCGGCCGGATGCCGGCCGCGCTCGCGGCTTCGGCTTGCCTCGGATGGCGGTCCGGCCGCGCTCGCGCTGTCGGCCGACTTCGGCCGGATGCCGGCTGCGCTCGCGGCTTCGGCTTGCCTCGGCTGGCGGTCCGACCGCGCTCGCGCTGTCGGCCGACTTCGGCCGGCATCCGGTCGCGCTCGCAGCTTCGGCTTGCCTCGGCTGGCGGTCCCGAACTCCACCACGTTAGCGTTCGAACTCTACGTTGGAGTTGCCCCTCCCCGGGCATACCCAGGCATACTAGGCGACAAATCCTGCAAAAAGTGCAACATTTTCCGCCCTCTTCGCACAAGAAGACGGGGAATGTTGTATTTTGTACAACAATTTGGGCGCGATTGGCTTCAAACCCGGGAACAACGCCCAAATTGTTGCACTTTCTACAACATTGAGTCGCGAATGCTGCTGATTCCCCCGTTTTTGTAGAGTGAAGGGCTGGGGGTACCAGCCCCTCCTCATCAAACCGTACGTGAAGTTTTCCCTCATACGGCTTTCCGACGTTCTTCACCTTGGACAGTACGTTTGCCCCAAATCGCGACGGTTTTCAGACCCGCCATCCGAAGTAATTCGAACACATTTACCTGACTGGCTCTCCTCTTCTTGTGTTTTCTGTTCCACCACAGACTTATTCTTCTGCGGATATGCCAGTCCACTTTGGTCAGGAATCGGTTTGCCATGGTCGGGTCTATGCTCGCGTAGTAGTTC
>NZ_KB905642.1 GCF_000380965.1 Paenibacillus ginsengihumi DSM 21568
ATACGACCATTGTGTTTTCCCGCTATATTCTGCTGGCATGGCAGCACCGGCAAAGTACGGATGCTCGCTCGTTCGGCGGCTTGTTTTATGTGTTGTGCGACGAAGTTGGCACGTTGGACTGGGTGATCGCCTTGCAGCAACTGCTCGATCTGATCAACGAAATCGCAACGAAAGCAGGAAAAAAGCTTTCGACTCTGATTCAACGTCAACTCCAGCAATGGATTGCTGCTTTGCCCAGCTACATCAAGGCTTGTTTGCCGATTTCATGCTGCGAAAGTTGAGTTGTAAATATTTTATCATTGATTGGAGCGCATATTCCTTTGAAATTTTTTGGACAAAATAAACTCCATATTGGCGTCCTCGACTGGGACGATATATTTCCTCGATTCATCGAAGTCTTCAGACAAGAGGTATCCCATTTTCCGTAAAATGGCCGATATGGCGGCATCGCCTTTCGGTATTGCTAAGCGAATAAAATCCATGAAAAAAACACCTCCAGCTTCACTTTAACTCTCTAATATATTATCGTGATAAAGCGAAATTGTAAACTTCCGACTTCATTCCCCGGTTCCTCACCCGACCTTCTCCCGATCTTCTCCCGACTTTTCCGTTGTCAAACAACGTTCGCTAAGGGTATAATGGTATGTAATGCCCATGGGTTGATCTTAGGACCTAGTGATGATCACTGACTATAACTTCCGGGAGTGAATAAACCGATGACTCAGACCGACACGTTGACTCAATATAACGATTTCAAGACGATCGCCCTGGACCGCCGCAGCGTCCGAAAATTTACGGAGCAAGCCGTGACGGTGGAAGACATCCGCGAGCTGATCGACTGCGCCCGTTACGCGCCGAGCGATACGAATTCGCAGACGTGGGAATTCATCGCCGTAATGAACCGCGACAAAATCAAAGAAATCGAACAGCTTACCTGGGATCAGTTACATAAAAGAGCGGCCGAAGCGGAAACCCGAGGGCTCGCCCGCGAAGCGAAGCTGCTTGTGAAGTCGTTCGGTCCTTACGCGACGGCATTCTCCAACGCTCCAGTGCTCATCGTCTGCCTCGCGACCCCGTACCAATCGAAGTTCCGCGAGCGCATCTTCGATCCGATCGCTCTCGTAGACGATGCCGTATGGGCTGAAGAAGGCATCAAGAGCAGCTGCCTGGCGGCGCAAAACTTGATGCTGGCGGCGCACGCGCGCGGACTCGCCACCTGCCCGATGACCGGTCCGGTGCTGCTCGCCCAGGAGCAGATGAGAGAAGTGTTGGACATCCCGTCCGACCGCCAGATCAACATGGTGATCGCCCTCGGTCATCCGTCTGAACGTCCGGCCCGGCTGTCCCGGAAAGAAATCGACGACATTTTGCGCATCGTCGAGTAAGGGGCGTCCTATCCTCTTTCCGGCACGAAAATTTGCACTTCCTGGCAATGCAAAAAAAAGCCTTTGAGCTTCCTCTTCCATACAGCAATGGAGGATCTCAAAGGCTTTTCATTTTTTGCGGCAATCAACTTAAAAAGCGGCCTCGGAATACACATTCCGAAAGCCGCCTTGTTCGCTTGCCGTACACTAATCTATAAGATATGAAGGTTAGTCGATCTTATAATTTAATGACGTTAGCAGCTTGAGGACCACGGTTTCCTTCGACGATGTCAAACTCGACCGCTTGGCCTTCTTCCAATGTTTTAAAGCCTTCGCCTTGGATTGCAGAGAAGTGAACGAACACATCTTCGCCGCCTTCAACTTGAATGAATCCGTAGCCTTTTTCTGCGTTAAACCATTTAACTGTACCTTTCAAATAAAACAACCTCCTAAAGATATCGCCGTCGAGGGCGAATGTGGCAATTATACCATCCCAGAGCGAATAAATCAACTCGGGGAGGCAAGGGTTATTTTATTCAATAAGTTGGCAGTCTATTCACAAAAACCGCCTCCAATGGGCTGAAAATCTCATTCATCGAACTACGGGCTGTGAAACCCGACCTTGTTCAAATTTAAGCCCGGGACAGCACAAGCAGCTCGGTCGATCCGGGGATAAAAGGCAGCTCCGATCGCGCGAATGCCATCTGCACCCCTTCGGCCGCGAGCGGTTCGAGCAGGCTCTCCAGGTCCGGGTAACGGGTCCAGCGCAGCGTCGACAGCGGGTAGATGCGAACTTCGCCGCCCCGTCTGCATACCCTCAGCAGCTCCCGAATCGCTCGCAGATGAAACTCGTCGTCCAGCTGCTCCTGGTACAAAAACAAGAAATGACTGCACAATACTAAGCCGAATCTTCCGTCCGCGAACGGCAGCTCCGGCAGACGGGAGGAAATATACCGCTGCCCTTTATATTTTTCGAAATCTGCGATAAACCGCTGCAGCGAACGCTCGCGCATCGCGCGATGCCGGTCCAAGTCCCCGTAAAAGGTCCAGTCCAGTTGGTCTGCTAGCCCTGCCAGCTTGGCGGTCGAAGTCGCAATCTCCGCCTCGCCATGGCGGGCAATGATAGCCGGCTCCATCTCATACAAGGGGTCAACTGCGATCACCTGGCGCCCCCTAACGTTCGCCTCAGCCGCAAACGACGACGCTCCCGCGGCGACATCCAGCATCTCTCCGGGCGGAACGGGCCTAATGTCCAGCGCGAACATGCGCACATACTCATCGTAGGACCGGCAGGTCATCGCCACTCCGAATTGTTCGTAAAACTTGCTGCTCATCTCTGCCTCACTCTCCTCATCTCTTCTCTGCTCTTCTCATCGCGTCAAGCGCTCGCTTTGCTGCAGCCCTATGGCATTCAGCCAAAGCTTCCGATTATCGTAACACGGTTTTAACTCGCAGGCAATACCGATTTTCCCGATTTTCCCGATTTTCCCGATTTTCCGACTAAGTCGGTCGTCCGCTTGATTTCCGGGCAACGGTCCGGTATGATTCCAACCATAGAAAGCATGTCCCGAGCATGCGGAACGGAGGCAGAAGCATCATGATCAAGAAGCATCAAATTTACAAGAAGGACAAGTGGAATATGCTGACGGTCGAGGTAAACGGAAAAAGTTTGATTTTGCGGGAAATATCGGACCAATGGGGCGAGGAATGCCATACGTTTCTGAGCCGTCCCGCTCTCATGCAGTGGGCGGAGCAGCGGTTCCGCAAGGAAGACTTCGCCGGAAACGAGCAGCAGTACGAGGAGATTATGGAGGCGTTCCGCAAAGTATAACCGGACGGAGGCCGTCCGCGGAATTTGTTCAAAAACAGTTGACGCCTGGCTTATCTCCTGTCTATAATAAAGTCAGTTACATAAGGATGTCCTCAAAGGGGAGTAGCTGTCACAATAAAGTCGTCAGTTCGGGTATGCGAATACCCCGGCTTTATTGGCAACGTTACGTTGTTAGCAAGACCTTTGCCAGTACGGTGAAGGTCTATTTTTGTGTTTAATGACCTTTACCGAATTCGGTAGAGGTCATTTTTGTGTAAACTAAGCTAGGCACATCGTACAAGGAGTGGTTGGATTATGGAATGGTTTTCCCCGGATTTCTTCGCAGCTTTGCTCTCGATCGTCTTGATCGATCTGGTGCTGGCCGGAGACAATGCCATCGTCATCGGAATGGCGGCCCGCAACCTGCCGAAGCATCAGCAAAAGCGCGCCATCCTGTGGGGCACCTTTGGAGCCATCGCGATCCGCATCGTCGCAACGCTGGCCGTCGCCTGGCTGCTCAAGCTCCCCGCGCTGCTCATCATCGGCGGCGTCGTCTTGATTTGGATCGCATACAAGCTGCTTGTGGACAAGAAGGAAGAGCACGAGATCGAGGCCAAGCATAGCCTCGGGGCGGCGATCAAGACGATTGTTATCGCCGACGCAGCGATGGGCTTCGACAACGTCATGGCCGTTGCGGGCGCTTCGCACGGCAACTTCGCGCTCGTCATTATCGGACTACTGATCAGCGTCCCGATCGTCGTCTGGGGAAGCACGCTATTCATCACATTAATGGAGAAATTTCCTTGGATTATTTATCTCGGCGCCGGCGTACTGGCGTTTACTGCTGGCAAGATGCTGACTGAAGACCCGTTCGTGAAGGAATGGTTCGTCGCCAACCCTGTCGTCAAATGGGCGCTTGTCGCCTTCGTCGTCCTGGCGGTCATGCTGGGCGGCCTGTGGAAAAAATCGCGCGGGTACTCCGTTTCGGTCAATGAATCGGGCGGCTTGACCATTCCCGAGCAATTGGTTCAGGAAGCGAAAATTCAGCCTAACGACAGCTTTCAAGCGAAGAAGGACGACAAGGGACGGCTCGTTCTGATGAAGAGAGAAACTTAACCAATACTGCGCTGCGAACACAACGCCGCCCGACGGCCGCCTGTTAAGGCGACAGCGGGCGGCGTTGTGGCGCTCCGGCGGGCGCCAAGGTTGTGTGGCGTCAAGGCTGCGTATGGGGCACGACGGCCGGCTCCGCGGCCGCATCTATCAGCACCGGGCGATTCTCAGAGGACGCCCGCTGCATACATTGCTCCAGTTCCTCCGGCGTACCGGCTCTGAGGCCCACTCCGCCGAACGCTTCGGCCAGCTTGGCGAAATCGGGCGCGGCAATCGCGCTGCCCACGGTCTCTATGCCTCCCGCCTCCATCCGATGCTTCTCCATCGCATACGAGCCGTTGTTCAGCACGATCAGCACGAGGGGGAGCTTCTGTTCCGCCGCCGTCTGGAATTCCGCGATCGTCTGAACCACCCCTCCGTCCCCGGCGATCGCAATCGCTTGCCGCTTCGGCTGCGACAGCTTGGCAGCAACGGCAGCCGGCAGCGCGAAGCCGAGCGTCCGCCAACGGCCGGATACGAGAATGCGCTGGGACGGCTTCGCCTGAAAGATGCGATCGAACCAGAGCGTATGATCGCCCGTATCGACGGCGATGACTGCATCATCGGCCGCATGGCGGGCGGCGATATGCATAATGGATTGCGGCGCAATCGGGGAGCCGCCCTGACGGGCTTCGCTCTCGATGACGCGTTTCCATGCCGCTGCCGCCTCGATCGCCCGGCGCTTCCAGGCGCTGCGGTCCCGCTTGGCGAGGCGCCCGTCCCCTGCCAGCTGCGGCATCATCCCGGCCAGATCGCCCGTCAGGCCAAGCGCGAGCTGCCTGCCGATACCGATGGCGGCCGGATTGCGATCCACCTGGGCGATGCGCTTGCCTTCGGGAACATATTCCTCCGGCCACCACGTCGCGCCGAGCTGAACGATCAGATCGCATTCCCCCAGAAGCGTACTGGCCGCCTCGCTGCCGGCTTGCCCGAGTCCGCCGGCATACAGCTCATGGTCGTTCGGGAATAAGGAGCGGGCCGGCAGCGTAGTGATGACCGGCGCCCCGATCGTCTCCGCCAATCGGCGCACCTCATCCCGGCATCCGGCAATGCCCCGTCCGACATACAGCGCCGGCCGATCCGCTGCGGCGATCAGCTCCGCCAGCTTCGCAATGTCCGCAGCGGAAGCGAGCGGCGGCTGATGCAGATGAGGCGAATACGGCTTCGGCTCCCCCCGGACCGGGGCGGTGTACAGATCGGTCGGGATGGACAGATGCGCTACCTGCCCCATCGTGACGGCTTGCACCATCGCCCGCTCCAGCAGCTCCGGCAGCGCGTCCGGATGAGCGACGAGCTCGGAACGTCCGGCAATGGCCGCAATCAGCTTTTGCTGATCGATATACTGCTTCGCGCGGGTTCCCAGCTTGCTCGTCTCCACCTGGCCGGTAATCGCCAGCACCGGAGTGCGGTCGGCCGCGGCGTCAGCCAAGCCGTTCAGCAGATTGGCCATTCCGGGACCGCTGGTGGCCAGACATACCGCCAGCCGGCCGCTCAGCTTCGATTCGGCTGAGGCCATCAGCGCCGCTCCTCCCTCATGCCGGCAAGGAATATAGCGAATGCTCTGCTGCTTGCCGAGCTCGTCCAGCAGGCGGAAATTGGCGTCCCCGATGACGCCGTATATCCGCTCGACGCTCCACAGGCGAAGCTGCTCTACAATAAACTGCGCCACGGTCCGCCGGGCGGCCGGACGCTGCCCGGCCAAGACCGGCTTCTCTTTCGATGGCGTCAACGTTTCCACACTCACCGGGATCACTCTCCTTTTTCGTGTCAACCTGTGTATTGTTCCCCCCAGCCAAAAAAAGAAACATTCCTTCCCGGCGGAACAGGAAAACCGCAGGGGCGCGGCGAACTAAATGAATACAGAGGTGATGTCGATGAGCAATGGCGCTTCCATTGTAACGTTTATTATTTTATCGTTCTCATTGGCGCTGATACTAATCATGAAGAAAGATGCGCTGACGCCCGGCATGCGGCGGGCGCTGGCTATATTGGCCCTGGTGATGGTCACTTTCTCCTTCGTGCTGATCGTCTACAGCTTTCTGCACCTGCCTGCCGGCAGTCCTTGACCCGGGCGTCTCCGCCCGATAGACTTCCTTCCAAGATTTACTTATACTAATATTTGAACTCCGCTCCGGTCACAATACCATTGGTTCCCTCACCCATTTTCGAATCCGGGAACCGTCAGGAGCGTGAGCTTCATATGCGTTGGAAATTCGTGCTGCTGGCCGGTCTGGCGCTGGCGGCTGTCTGCGCTACTCCTGCCCATTCGGAGGGCGGCGCATCGCCATCATTCACATTTGCGAGGAGGGCTCCGATGAATCAGTTAGCGAAAAGAAGCGAAGTTCCCGCCGAACACCGCTGGAAGCTCGAGGATTTGTTTGCCGATCAGGCGGCGTGGGACAAGGAATACCAGGAGACGAAGCAGGCCTTGAAGCAGCTTGAGCAGTTTCACGGCAAGCTGAGCGACGCCGCGACGATCAAGCAATGCTTCGAGCTGGAGGACGACATTTCCTTACATACGGAACGGCTGTACGTGTACGCCAATATGAAGCACCACGAGGACATGGCGGACCCGACCTATCAAGCGTTGTCGGACAAATCGATCAAGCTCAGCGTCGAAGCCAACGAGGCGATGTCCTTTATTTCGCCGGAAATTTTGAGCCTGCCGAGCGAAAAGCTGGAGCAGCTCGTCGCCGACCCCGAGCTGGCCTTCTACAAGCGCACGCTGGATGAGCTGATTCGCCAGAAGCAGCACGTGCTGGGCAAATCGGAGGAAGCGCTGCTGGCCCAGGTCGGCAACCTGGCCCAGGCTCCCGGCACGATCTTCGGCATGCTGAACAACGCCGATCTGAAGTTCCCCAAAGTGAAGAACGAGCAAGGGGAAGAGGTCGAGCTGACGCACGGCCGCTATATCCAATTCCTCGAAAGCCGCAACCGCGACGTGCGCCGGGAAGCGTTCAAAGCGATGTACGACACGTACGCCAAGCAAAAAAATACGCTTGCTGCGACGCTCGCCGCGAACGTCAACAAAAATCTGTTCTATGCCAAAGTGCGCAAATATCCTTCCGCTCTGGAGATGTCCTTGTTCGGGGACAACATTAAGAAGGAAGTATACACGAACCTGATCGACACGATTCACGAGCATTTGCCGCTCATGCACCGTTATATGGAGCTGCGCCGCAAGCTGCTGAAGGTCGACGAGCTGCATATGTACGATCTGTTCGCGCCCCTCGTGGAGGAGTTCGATATGAACATTTCCTACGAAGAGGCGAAGAAGACCGTAACCGACAGCCTGAAGCCGCTGGGTGAGGATTACCTTAAGGTGCTGCAGGAAGGCTTTGACAACGGCTGGATCGACATCTACGAGAACGAAGGCAAGCGCAGCGGCGCGTACAGCTGGGGAGCCTACGGCACGCATCCTTACGTGCTGCTCAATCATAAAGACAACCTGAACAGCATGTTTACGCTGGCGCACGAGATGGGCCATGCGCTGCATTCCTACTTGTCCGATACGAACCAGCCTTACCGTTATGCGCAGTATACGATTTTCCTGGCGGAGGTCGCCTCTACGCTGAACGAAGCGCTGCTGATGGATTACATGCTGAACAAATCGAGCGACACCAAGGAGAAAATGTACCTGCTCACCTATTACATGGATCAGTTCCGCACGACCGTGTTCCGCCAAACGATGTTCGCCGAATTCGAGAAGATCGTGCACGAGAAAGCGGAGCAGGGCGAGTCGCTCACACCGCAGCTGCTCAGCCAAATCTACTACGATCTGAACAAGCTGTACTATGGCGACAAGATGGTCGTCGATCAGGATATCGAGATGGAGTGGGCCCGTATCCCCCACTTCTATAACAGCTTCTATGTGTACAAATACGCCACGGGCTTCTCGGCGGCGACCAGCTTCGCCAAGCAAATTCTCGAGGAAGGCCAGCCGGCGGTCGACCGCTATCTCGGCTTCCTGAAGAGCGGCGGCAGCGACTACTCGATCAACATTTTGAAGCGGGCCGGCGTAGACATGTCCTCTCCGGAGCCGATTCGTCAGGCGATGAGCGTATTCAAGGATTTGCTGGAGCAGATGGAAGCGTTGGCGCAATAACTGACAGGGGCTGACGGCCTTTTTCGGGTCTCAGCCCCTCTTGCGTATGATGGGATGACGGCCAGGATGCCGGAAGGTCTGCGAAAGTCTGTCAAAGTCCGTTGAAGACTGCGAAAGTCTGTAAAAGTATGTAAATTTCTGTAAAAGCCTGTGAAAGCCTGCGAAAGGAAGCGAATCATGTTACGATGAAAACGCAGTGGTTCCTAATTTTTTCACTAGTGTTCGCCCTGCTCGTCGCCGTGTTCGCCGTCTTTAACGTCGAGCCTGTGCGCGTCAATTTTTTGGTTGCGGAAGCTTCGATTCCGCTTATTCTCGTCATTCTCGGCTGCACGCTGCTCGGCGGCATGAGCGTCGCCTCGTTCGGAGCCGTGCGCCAATTCAAGCTGCAGCGCAAAATCCGCGCTCTGGAAGCGGAAGTACAGCAGCTCGGCGAAGCGGAGACGAAGCCGGCTCCCGTCCCGGTTCAAGAGGAGACGGCAGGCCTGAGCGAATAACGCTCGGGCTTTTTTTACTTGAAGTCATTTATTAACCTGAATTTCGAAAGTACGACTCTCTGAAAACGTGAAAAGGGCTCCAAATCTTAGGTAGAATGTCATTCTCAAACTGGCAAAGGATTTCACGGGTCGACACGCTTGGAAGCGGATCGAATGCCGAGTCGCTCGGTTGGAATAACCCCCGCAATTTTACACGAAAATGGAAACACCCCTTCATTAGGGAGGGGGAAGAACGATCCTTCATGCCTGCAATCGGACAATATCACTGGAAAAGCTACTTTTATTTTACATTAAGAAGGCCCCTTGACTCTTACGCTAAGCTTGCTGCTATGGGCTTTCGAAATTTCCGTTAATATAGCCTACTTCCCTTTTCCCTATCCTCTCCAAATCAGCAACTGCACTATAATAGTCATGCTCTACATTCCATTCAGACAAATCGGCAAAAAATTTGCCGTCTGAGGAAAATACTGAAACATTTCGAATCGAACGAGCGTTAGTAAGAATGAACCAGCTAACATATACGGCGCATTTCGCAGAAGGGGAGGATTGGGGGAAGTGAACAAGATGCCTATCGTTACAGGCGTGCTGGCGTTGGCGCTCGTTACGTCAGGGGCTCCCGCAGGGTTGCCGTACGAGGCGCAAGCCGCGCAGGAATCGCATTCGATCGCCGTCAGCCTGAATGGGCTGCCGCTGGCGTTAAGCGTGCCGCCGAGGCTTGCGGGTAACACGATGATGGTTCCGCTAAGGGATATCGGGGAAGCGCTTGGCGTCCAGATCCGCTGGCAGGGAGGTTCGCAGACCGCGGAAGCAGCCAAAGACGGGCGCTTAATCCGGATGACGGCCGGCAGCCGCGAAGCGGTCAGAGACGGCCAAGCCGTGACGCTGGACCAGGCTCCGCTGCTGGAAGACGGCAAGCTGCTCGTACCGCTGCGCTTCTTCAGCGAGTCGTTCGCGTTCAACGTGTATTGGGACGGCCTGAACCGTTCCGTATCGATTCACGACGCGGATACGAGCCTGCCGACCGTCGGATCGTACGAGCGGATGCAGGAGCTGCTGGCGGAAGCCGGGAAGCTTGAGACAGGCTTGACAGCGAAGATGAAGGTGACGGATCAGTCTGCAGAGATGGCGATGACAGATGCGGTCGCTCCAGCCTCTGGCAGAGCCGCGAATAGCGGTTCCGGTGCGGCCGATTATTCCGGCACGAACGTCCAAGTGGAAGGCGTCGATGAAGCGGACGTTATCAAGACCGACGGGAAATACATCTACCAGGTCAGCCGCTCCACCCGGCAAATCGTCGTCGCCGAAGCGGTGCCGGCCGAGTCCATGAAGGTGGTCAGCACCGTCTATTTTGACGACCGCCAGTTCAATCCGCAGGAGATGTATGTCGACGACACGCATCTCATCGTCATCGGGCAATCGCATTATATGGATGACCGCGTCTATCCGCTGCAGTCCCGCGGCGCGGCCGAAAGCTCGGCGGCGGATCGGGCGGCAAGCGCCGGCAGCGAAGCAGCGGCTGATCCGGCGGCCAGCGTCAGCAGCCCGGCACAGCCGGGCACGCCGGCCCCGGCAGCCGATATCAAGATCGTCCCGGTGCCCGAGCAGCCTGCGCCGGCCACACGGATCATCGCACCCGACATCATGATCTGGCCCGGCCCGGCTCGCACGACGACCAAAGCGATCGTCTTCGATCTGACCGACCGCTCGAACATCAAGCAAGTTCGCGAGGTCGAGCTGGAGGGCTATTACGTATCCTCGCGCAAAGTCGGATCGTCGCTGTATTTGGTCGCCAACAAATCGATGCCGTACTCGATCATGTACAGCGAAGACGCGGCAAAGCCCGCAGCGCAGCGGACTGATCTGCTGCCCACGTATCGCGATACATTAGCCGGAGACGGTTTTGAGACGATCGGCTACGAAGATATCCGTTATTTTCCGAAAGCTGTCGAACCGAATTATTTGCTCGTCGGCGGCATCGATCTGAACAATCCGCAGCGCAAGATGCAGGTCGAGAGCTATCTCGGCTCCGGCAATAACGTCTATGCTTCGCAGGACAATCTCTACGTAACGGTCAGCGAGTACGAGCAGACGGCGGCGGACTCCGCAGGAGACTCCAGCACCGCGAAGAAAAGTCTCGTCGCGCCCGCTTACGACGTGAACAGCGTTATTTACAAATTCGCCTTGAAGGACGGCAGCGTCAGCTATGCCGGCAGAGGCAAAGTGCCGGGGCAAGTGCTGAACCAGTTCTCGATGGATGAGCATGACGGCTATTTCCGCATTGCCACCACCAAAGGCGACATGTGGCGCAGCGACGAGCATACGTCCAAAAACAATATGTACGTGCTGGACGAATCGCTGAACGTCGTCGGCAAGATCGAGGATATCGCTCCCGGCGAAAAAATATATTCGGTTCGCTACGCCGGCAACCGGGCTTATATGGTCACCTTCAAGAAAGTCGACCCGCTGTTCGTCATCGATCTGAGCAACCCGCAGGCGCCGGGCATTCTCGGCAAGCTGAAAATTCCGGGCTACAGCGACTATCTCCATCCTTATGACGAACACCATCTGATCGGCTTCGGCAAGGATGCGGTAGAAGTCGCAAGCGAGGCGGGCGGCCTGGGCCGTGCCGGAGATACGACCGCGTATTACCAGGGCATGAAGCTGGCGCTGTTCGATGTAAGCGACGTCGCCAATCCGAAAGAGCTGTTTACGGAACATATCGGCGACCGCGGCACGGATTCGGAGCTGCTGTACAATCATAAAGCGCTCCTGTTCTCCAAGGAACGCAATCTGCTGGCCTTCCCTGTCACCGTCATGGAAGTCAAGGACAAGGGGAACAAGCCTGAGGACGCCATGAAATACGGCGAATTCGCCTTCCAGGGCGCTTATGTATACCAATTGGATCTGACGAATGGCTTCCAGCTGCGCGGCAAGATCACTCATATGACCGACGAGGAACTGCTGAAGGCAGGTCAGACATGGGTACCCTATAACCGCAATGTCGAACGGGCGCTGTACATCGGCGACACGCTGTACACGGCTTCGCAAGGTCTGATCAAGGCGAACGATTTGAACAGCTTGAAGGAGATCGGCTCGCTGAAGCTGCCGGAAGCGGCAGACCGCTGAACTGTCTGTCATCTGTTGTATATCGCAAACAAAATCCCGAACCTGATCGCAAGCAGGTTCGGGATTTTGTTTGGAGCTTAGTACAGGAATAGCAGCGCCCCGCCGAGAGCGGCAGCCGCGCCGGCCAACGAGCTGAGCGCATTGACGGCATCGTTCGTCATCCAGGACAACCCGCGCAGCCTGGCAGCCTGAGCGCCGCAGTGCTCGCGCTTCTCGATTTCCCGGCCGCAGACGGGACAGCGGTACATCACCTGCAGAACGGCGCCAACCCAGGAGTCCGCCAGCGAGCCGACCATGCCGCCGGCCAAACCGAGCGCAAGCAGCGCAGGCCCGGTCGCGGCGTTCGGCGCGCCGGCGGCTCCGGCTAACGGATCGGCCACAGCCGACAGCCCCCATGCCGCCGCCCCGATGAACAAGCCGCCGGCGGCCGAGGCGGCCAGGCCGAGCGGCGTAACGCCGCCGGACGTGCCGGGCGCTACGGGTCTTCCGCTAACGATGGAGCGCGGCGCGGCGGCGCTGAGCCCGCCGATTTCCGTCGCCCACGTATCGGCGGTGACCGTCGCCATAACGCCGACGAAGGCCGCCCACCAATACGGGTGCGGAAAAGCGGCGGCGCCGAGGCACAAGAGAAGCCCGATGCCGCCGTTGGCCCACACCTGTCCCGCATCGCGGCGGCCCGACTTGGCGTATCCCTGCTCTGCCGCTTCCTTGCGCTTGCGCTTCCAGGACGAAAGCGCCGACGACGTTACGAAGAAAGCGATCAGCGTGCCGAACCACGGCGCGCTTCCGGCCGCGTACATGAGCGATCCCATTGCGACCGCCGCGATCGCTCCCGATAAGGACAACGATCTTTTGGCATACGCCGCCCCCGCGATCACAACACTTCCAGCCAGCCCTGCAAGCCAATCCGCAATCATCGCTCACCCACCGTCCGCATGGTTATGTATTGAAGCAAGAACGTCGGCCATTGGTCCGAAACGCTAACGCGGATGGTCCGCGCCATTTCGATGGATCGGAATATTATATGCTGACCGGACGGAAGGTTCGACGCTGCTCGGTTATTTAATTATGGCGCTGATACGCTCACTGCCTTACGCTCGAATTCCGTTCACTCGCATTTGGCGAGGACAGCGTCGGTTCGCGCTCGGCCGATTTCTTCGCAGCATCGGCCGCATTCCGTTCGTCCGAATCCCGCACAGAATCAGCCGATTCCCGCCTGTTCGTCGTCCGTTCGGCACCGCTTGCCGCTTCCTGCTTGCTCGTCGCCTTCTTCGAATAAACCGAGTCGGTGACGCGCGACGAGCCGCTATTCCCCGGCTTTGCCGTACCGGAACCAGCACTGGTGCCCGGCTTGGTCGTTGTGCCGCCGACAGTCGCACCGCTGCTTGCGGAAGGCTTGCCGGCGCTCGTTCCTGTTTTGCGCGATCCCTCATTGTACACGCTGCTTGCGGAGCTAAAACGGTCATTCTCGCCGTCCCGACCGTGCGAGCTTGCTGTCATGGTGCCAGTCTCCAGCCCGAGCCGGGCCTTCAGAGCGCTCTCGACGCGATCCCATTCCGCATCGTCGATCACGACATACGGACTCTCCCAGACGCCCTCCATCGTAATCATCTCGATATGCTCCGGCTTCAGCTCCCTGATGGAAAACAGCCAATCCTTCAGCGTATCTGCCGGAATATCCGTCTTGACGCTGTTGCCTGCAATCGTCAGCAAATCCCCCAATTTGAAGGCGCCGCTGACCGAGGCCATCTTCGCGATCAGCTTCTCAAGCACAAGCTGCTGTCTGGCGTTGCGCTCGAAATCGGACGACTCGGCCGTCCCCCGGTTCGACTTCCGGTAGCGGAGAAAATCGAGCGTTTGTTTGCCGTCGAGCTTCTGGAGCCCCTTCTTCAGGTTAATGTTCGTCCCGTCGAAGTTATCGACATAGCGCATATCCATGTCCACTTCGATCTCCAGCCCGCCCAGACGGTCGACAACTTGTCTGAAGCCGTCAAAGTTGATTACGGCCATATGGTCGATCGGCAAACCGAGCAGCTCGGAGTAAAACATCTTCGTGTTCTCGATGGCCGTATCCCGATCCTTATTATAGAAATAGGCATAGTAATAGTTCGCTTTGTGGGAACCGAGCTTCTTCGGCTTAAGCTGCGCATCGCGCGGAATGGATACGAGCGTTGCCGCCTTGTCCTTCGGATTCCACGCCGCGATCATGATGACATCCGTATTCATCGATCCGCCGCTGCCTTCGCGGTTGTCAACGCCGGTCAGCAGAAAGGTCAGCGGCCGATTCTCTTCTTCCGGAGCTTCTTCCGTAAGCCCCGTATTGACCACTTTGACCGGCGGTGCGGACATCGCTTCCAATGCCGCATCCGCTTTGTTATACAAATAACCGACATATATGCCCACCCCGGCAACGACGCATAGCGCCCCGGTCCAAAGCGTTTTGGCCGTCCGGCTCATCTTTTTTTTCGGCTTTTTACGAAACCTCATGAATGCAGGTCCTCCCTGTCCGCACTGCTTGTCGAATTCTGGTATACATTGTAGACGAAAAGGAAGGTTCATAGGTTACAAAATTATTAAAATTTTTTATGACCTGAATCCGTGACCTTGCTTTAGCCCGAGTTGCTGATTTGGTATTTTGTGGATTTCTTTGGTGGTTTATCAGGAACAGGGACTAATATCGAATGATCATTTTGTGCCTTTCAGTCTGCCTCATTCGTTTTTAGGCATGCCAAATAAGCCTGTCTTTTTGCAGGTATTCCATTTTTTACGAACGGCCCGTCGCTTTTTAAACAAATGCTTGGTAGATGCGTCTTGCGGTGAGAAACCAAGGACTGTTGCTGCCATAGTTAAGAGCGATTCTGCCTGCATGACGGACAAATCG
>NZ_KB905643.1 GCF_000380965.1 Paenibacillus ginsengihumi DSM 21568
AGAGCGCTGGTAGTATCCGTTCCGACTATTAGGCTTTTCTTGTTCATTCTCCATGAAGCTTTTGATTTCAGCTTTCATGATGGACTCCAGGTTCTCTTTAATAAACTGCGTGACAAGTTTTTCAAATAGATCTGCGAGCATATCTTGGTGTATAGTAGTCATGAGTAGGGTTCCTTTCTTGTGGTTTACGCACACTCCAAGATACCCTACTTTTTTTGCGCCTGCAGGTCACAAATTCTGGTTACACAAACTATTGTACATCATCCATATGCCGCTCAATGTTGTAGAACGTGCAACATTTCAGGGGCTTTTCCCGGTTTTGAAGCGAATCAAGCCCAAATTGTTGTACAAAATGCAATATTCCCCCTTCCTCTGGTGCAAGGGGGCGGAAAATGTTGCATTTTTTGCAGGATTCATCGCCCCATGGTCCCGTCCCGGTGAAGGGGTACAACCTGACGATCGGGGCGCGAAGTTTTTCTCGGTACAGAAAGTCGCACTTCGCTTTATCGCTTTAGCGAAGTTAAACAAACGTTAAAGAGTGGGCTTGCACTCCGAAGACGGTCGGTCAAAAAGCACGGTATCCGTCGTGATATAGGCCGCGCCCGCTTCAATGAACGGAAGCGCTTCCTCCCGCGTATTCACCGTCCACAGCGATACGTCGATGCCGGCCTCGGCACATTGGCGAATTTGCTCCGGCTGCACCGTTTTATAATGATAATCGAGAAAAGCGGGCGCGAGCTGCCAAGCCAGCTCCGCATCTTCCGGCTTCGGCGCCTGCGACGACAGGAACCCGAGCGGAACGCCGGGATGAATGGCCCGCACCTTGCGAAGATCGTCCGCGTTAAAGCAGATGAAGCTGCTGTTCTCCAGCATCCCGCAGGCATCGGCAAGCTGTACAAGCTCCTTAAGATCGGCGTCCCGGTGATACTGCTCGATCTCGATGAAGGCGTGCATTCCGTATCGCTTGCAGACGGCCAGCACATCCTCCAGCGGCGGAATTTTCTGCCCGGGATATGCCTCGAGCCGGAAGCCGGACGTAATGTCCAGCCGGCGAAGCTCCTCGAAGGTAAAGTCCTTCACCGCTCCCGTTCCGTTCGTCATCCGATCAACTGTCTTGTCATGATGCACGATCCAGCGCCCATCGACCGTGCAGTACGTGTCGCACTCGATGCCCCAGAAGCCGGCTTCGCCGGCCGCCTCGAACGCCGCGATCGTATTTTCCGGCGCATGCATGCTCAGCCCGCGATGGGCTACATACTTGGGACTTGCCATAGCCGTCGTTCCTTCTTTCCTCGTCATATTTGACGCTGGCGAACGCGCCCTCTATAGCGGGTTCCCTTCGAGCCTCGCTCACTGCGGGGATTCCATCGAGCGGAAGCGGCCGCACGCCCCTCCAGGTTCGCCTGCCGCCTGCCGCCTGCCGCCCGAGGCCTGTGTCCTGCAGCTGCTTCGCGCAGCTGTCCCGTTTTCGCGGCGATCCCGCCCTGCATCCTCCATTTAGGGTACATCTTAGCGGCGTAAGCGTCAATATTTGGGAGACGTTTCGACTCTTTGGCAATTTATAGTTGACATCGCGCCGCATTTATATTTTAATGCCCTTATCGGGACTGAAACGTTTAAGTAAATTGAAGGAAGGATGCAATGGCCAGCAAAAAAAGACCAACGCTGTACGATGTGGCGCGCAAAGCGAACGTTTCAATAGCGACGGTCTCGAACGTTCTTAATAATAAGAGAGAAGCAAGCCAGCAAACGATCGATCGGGTCAACGAAGCGATCAGGCAGCTCGGCTATTCCCGCAACGAGTCCGCGCGCAGCTTGAAGATCGGAGTCAGCAAGCTGATCGGATTCATTGCTCCGGATAACAACCCATTTTTTACCGAGGTCTTGACCGGCATCCATGAAGAATGCCAGAACTACGGCTGGCAGGTGGTCGTTTCGACTTCGGAGGAAAGCGAAAGCAGGCAAAACGAGCTGCTCGAGCTGCTGGCGGCGCAGCAAGTAAGCGGTATCATTTTGGCGCCGGTAACCAGCAAGCTGCATGTGCCCGAGAAGCTTCGCAAAGTGCCGATCGTGCTCGTCGACCGGGAAATCGAGAATGCCCATCTGCCGGTCGTGAAAGCGAATAATTTTGACGGCAGCTACCTGGCGACGGATACTTTGATTCGCCACGGACACAGCAGAATCGGCATCATCCTGGCTTCTCCGGGCATCAGCACCACGCTGCAGCGGAAAGCGGGCTATCTCGAAGCGCTGAAACGGCACGGTATCGAAGCGGATGAGAAGCTGATAGATTACGGCGGGGATTATACCGGTACGAAAACCCAGATCAGCGGCGGATACAACGCGGTAGTGAAAATGATGAACCTGCCAAACCCGCCTACCGCCATATTCGCAACCAACCATTTGCTGATGATCGGCGCGCTCAAAGCATTGAAGGAAGCCAGGCTTAACATTCCAGGCGACATCAGCTTTATCGGTTTTGACGATCACCCTTGGCAGGAAATTACCGACCCGCCCTTCTCGATTATTTCGCAGCCGGCTGTCGAGATGGGGAGACAAGCGGTGCAAGCTCTGCAAAAATATAAAGAAAAAAATATCGTGACAACGACCGTGCTGCAGCTGGAATTGATCACGAGAGGGTCCTATCGATCAATAACTTAAGCATTGAGCAGATACGAACTCTTTTTCTGGAGTTTGCTGAAACGTTTAAGTACAGGAGAAAAGCAATCAGGTGGTCATCCGAAAAATACAATCCATTTATCCAAAAAGGAGCGCAAAGATATGATGGGAACGATGAAGGCTGCCGTACTGACGAGCCCGAAGCACATTGAAATTCAGCACAAAGAGATCCCGGTTCCGAAAGATAACGAGGTATTGATTCGCATCCATACAGTAGGTCTGTGCGGGTCCGATGTGCATTATTACGAGCATGGCAAAATCGGCCCGTATGTGGTGGAACGGCCGATTATCCTGGGGCATGAAGCTGCGGGGGAAATTGTCGAGCTGGGCGCCAAGGCGCCGGGGCATTTGCGGAAGGGCCAGCGCGTCGCCATCGAGCCGGGGGCAACCTGCGGGAAGTGCGAATACTGCACATCGGGAAGGTATAATTTGTGCCCGCATGTGGAATTTCTGGCCACACCTCCATACGACGGCGCATTCTGCGAATATGTCGCGATAAGGGCTGACCTGGTGTTCCCTATTCCGGACGAGATGAGTGTGGAGACCGCTGCGCTGATCGAGCCGTTCTCGGTAGGTCTGCATGCCGTTCGCCGGGGAGAGCTGAAGGCCGGTGAAACGGTCGTGATTATGGGTATGGGACCGATCGGCCTGCTCACCGCCGCCAATGCCAAATTAGCGGGAGCGCGGACGATTATCGGCGTCGATTTTGAACAAAGCAGGCTGGATGTCGCCCTCCAAATAGGAGCGACGCATACGGTGAATCTGCGCAGCGAGAATCTTGCAGAGCGAATCCGCGCACTGACGGAGGGCCGAGGCGTCGATGTCGCCATAGAGACGGCCGGCCATCCGAAGGCGATTCATAACGCGGTATCCTCTGTAAAAAGGGGCGGTCGCGTTGTGGTCGTCGGCATGTCTCCGCAGGATGAGGTGCCTGTGCAAATGTCCTTGATCGTGGACAGCGAAATCGATGTCCGCGGCGTTTTCCGCTATCATGATACTTATCCGGCGGCTATCGAGATTTTATCGAACGGAACTGTAGATATCGAGCAGATCATTACCGGCAAGTATACGCTTGATGAAACCGCAGCCGCCTTCGAACGGGCCATCGCCGACAAGACGAATACGTTGAAAATGATGATTTATCCGCAGTAATGGCAAGATATCCCCGCTACGCTGAAGCTCGAAGCCATTCGTACTTATGCAGCTCTGGAGTGTCGGCGAAGGCGTATGTGTATGCGGAAAAGCCGATTTTCGCCTGATCGAAGGGGGAGCAAGCGGGCGGTTCGGCGACAGGTGCGCAAAGCGCCGGCAGCGGCAGCATCCGAAGAAAGGACGCTGCCGCTTGTCATGACTGACCTGCGGCTCGCTTCTGGAACCGCGGCAAAGCTGCGTGCGGCTCCCGGCGCGCGGCTTTCGCCGTATGGCGGCGCTCGACCACATGGCGGATTCCCGCTTCGCTAGCCTGCGCTTGGTGTTTTGCCGGAGTTTAACGCTAGCCACAGAGCTTATTTAACTCTGAAACGGTCGGTTTGAAATTGTAACGTTAGCGAGCAGTCTTATACCGCATTTTTGGCTGTCAGATTCAGTGTTTCTGGCAAAATAGCGTTCTTCAGTTGCGTTACATTTTATAAAGGGTACATTTCAGCAAAATATCGTTTGTCACAAGCGTTAGAGATGATTTTGCGATGATACTGTCTTCGGGGGTTTGATTGATGATATAATCTCCTATGAAATGCTGCGCGGCTAAAGCACCGCAGCGCAAGAAGTGAATATGTCTTCTGCGCTCAAAGTCGCATGGGGAATGGGGGGACTTATCATCAAATGAATAATGGGAATGAACCAATAGATCTGGAAGCGATCAAGACAGAATGGATGGAAGGGATCAAACCATTAACTAGACAACTAGAGTTCACCGAATCCCAAGCGTTAAGGAAACAAATCGTAACCAAATTTATTGATACCACTCATGAATACTATCCTCAATACTGTTATAACTATGGCTGTTTTTTATGGGATATGTTGAAAAAAGAACTTTACGATATCCGATTGATTGCAAACACCGATTTCATTAGGCGACGTTACAAGGACTTGCAATCCGTTTATTTACAATGGGACTTTCATATGTTACATCTTGGCCGCGAATATGTTTTTGAGGTAGATTTCAATACTTTGTTAGCGAATTTGAACCGCTTCCCTCAAGATTTATATATTTTCGACAACACGACCTCTTGGCTGATCATACAAACGCATGAGCCGCAAAACGCCAACGATTTCGATAATTGGATTATTGTCGATCCGGATGGAAAACTCAGCAAATAAGATGGAAAAGGGGATTCATTCGCCGGTCTCTTATTCGCTTTCGTCCAATGATCCATCTGTTACTGACGACTATATTTTGGAGGGAATCATGATGAGCGGAAAGTTCCATTTAGAGCATGTTGGAAAAGAAGAAGACGATTATGCAGCAAGCGGTGAAGCGATCTCAGGCTTCGGTTTGTTTGCGTTAACGAACGAGCGCGTGCAGTATCATTTTAGAGAGGAAGACATGAGCCTGGACGAAGCGGAGTCATATATCGGGCATTGCTTAAATCGACTGCCGGAAGAATCGATTGATGATTTATGCCAAAAAATGTGCGCATGGAAAGATGAAGTGTTATCCGACTACCCTGATATGAATTGTCCGGAAGGTTTGCCGAATGCTCAGGGAAGGGATATCCTGCCTTTTCTTTCCGTAAGCGATATTTATATTTACAGAAATCCTTACGATGCAAGCGACAGCTTGTTTGGAGCCACCGTATCGGCCGGTATGGAATGGGATTTTGAAGATGGCATTGAGATTATGATTCGGGGTCAGAAGGTCCTCGAAGTGCGCGAGTTTCTAGGGTACGGGGCACATGCCATTTGGGAAGAAAACGACTAACCGATCTGACATAATGACGGAATCGATCCCATCGAAGAAGTACAGGTCTGCACCCCATAGCTAGAAGCCCTCTAGCAGTTGGAGGTGCAGTTTTTTCGCTTGTTTGGCTGGCAGCACGCTTTTTGGCTTTCGGGTCTGCGGCGGCAATACGGCCATAGGTTTGAGGACGGAAGAGCCATTGGTTGGATGATGAACGAAACATTTTGCCGGAATGCGACGTTAATGATTTTGAGGTGAAAAATCCATGAAGGCACTCATCATGCTAACTTTGCTTGGCTTAGCTGCCTGCGATTCATTGCCGCAAGCAACCGCTACGGAAGCTCAATCCTTGCCGAAGGAGACGATGGTCAGAACATCCAACCCGGATACGAATGCTCAGGATTTTTCGGTTCATATTATTGCGCCCAAACAAATAAAAGCCCATGAACCATTCACCATAGAGGCGACTTTAACGAATTTGACCGATGCAACGATGAATATTGAGCATGCGTCAACTATTTTTTATTTTTCCATCAAAGATCATAACGGTCAAGTCTTGAATACTTTTGTTATGCCGATGAAGGGGGTTGCGCGCAGTATCCGTGGTAAAGCGACGATCACTGAACAATACCGCTACACCTTTGCAAAGCCCGGTCTCTATGAAGTGTCCGCTACGGGGAAGTTTACGATCATCGGAGATGGGGACAATCGACAGGCGTATGAGCTGGAAACCCCCAAGGCTAAAATCGACGTCTACGACGAGTAATTCCTCTCATCATCGGTCGTCACCTTCAGTGTTGAAAAAGTCGCCGGAAGATTCCGTCCCATTTTTCAAGATACGTCACATACCATAGCGGAGCATTACTCAGGGGGGCGGTTCACCCGCTGGCTCGATTTTCTTGACTTATTGATCGCTTTTGCTACAATGGCGTTGATGATTTGGAGGCCATTCGGATTTGGCATAAGACGTGCGGAAAGAGAGAGGATGCAGCTTTTGAAAGTCTTGAAATACATGCTACTTGCGGTTTTGAGCTTGCTGCTTGTGCTGGCCGGCTGCGGATTACAGGATGTTAAACCGCAGGCAGCGAATAGCTTGACCAGCTTTGAAGAAGTCGCCGAATACATAAAGACGCATCAGCGGTTGCCGGATAATTTTATTACCAAGAAAGCAGCGAGAGAACTGGGCTGGGAGCCCCGGAAGGGCAACCTTCACGAAGTCGCGCCAGGCAAAAGCATAGGCGGCGACGTCTTTCAAAACCGGGAAGGAAAATTGCCCGACAAGAAGGGCAGAATCTGGTACGAGGCGGATATCAACTACCGTTCCGGCCCCCGCGGCAAGGACAGAATCGTTTTTTCCAACGATGGCCTGATCTATAAAACGGAAGACCATTACGAAACGTTCGAACAAATCAAGTAAAGAATGAGAGACGTGACTATGCGAACAATTACGATAGACGGCACCCAAATCGAAAGCGCGAGCCAAATGCATGATTTTCTAAAGGAAGCGTTGGGCTTGCCCGATTATTACGGTGGAAATCTGGACGCTTTGTGGGATGGTTTGACAGGATGGGTCGAGACTCCGCTTACGATCCAATGGGAGCATTTTCAAGAGAGCGAAGTCAGGCTCGGGGAATACAGTCGGCGCTTGCTGGAGCTTTTGGAGGATGCGGCCAAAGAGGTCGATGGCCTACACTTGCTCATTAAAGATTAATCCATTTGTCCCCTGTGTGAAGCGGTTGCATCTTAAGGAGATGCAGCCGTTTTCTATTACGGCTGCCAGCGGGACTGGCGCTTATCGCATCCGGCATTTGTGACCCGCCGCAAGCCGGGGACGGGGACAAGCGCCGCCTGTTCGTAAGTCATCCGCGTGCGTTCATACCGTTTGCTCCTTATCGCCTTGAATGGGAGGGGCAACCCCGTAGCGTTCCAGCGCCTTCGTCGCGGATTCCGTCATTCGCCGCTTGAGGTAATCGCCCTCCACGACCCGCACCCTTTTGCCCAGAAAGCGGAGCTTGGACAGCAAATATTCGAGCTCGTCGGCCAGCAGCCTCACCTTCACCCGGTAGATGTCGCTCTCCTCGTCATACGTCACGTCCTTCTCAAAGCAGGAGAGGGCGTACAGGATGCGCGACAGCTCCTTATTGTAGACAGAGACGACTTCAATCACGGCTTCGCGTCGGCGTTCGTCGAGGATGCGGCTGATATCCTGGCGGATCAGCTCGGCTTCGGCCGGAGCGACCGGCTCCTCGCTAAGCGACACGATCTTCGCCAGACGGGTGCTCATGAGCGCGCGGTGCTGCCGGTGGTACCAGAGCAGATACCATTCCCGCTTCACCATCGAATACTCCAGCTTGTACGGCAGCCCCGGATGGTCCTGGTACAGGCGGCCGTCCTTGATTTCGTAAGTCATCCGGATGCCGCTCTTGTTCATAATACAGCGGCGCAGCGTGCGCAGCAGCGGGTGGTACACCTGCTTGCTTGCGCTGCCGGCTTTTTCGAGCAGATGATCCGCGGCGTCCATCGCCTGATCGTCGGCCAGGACCGAGCGCAGTCTGGCGAGCGTATCCGCGGCGAACGCCTGCTCTGCCGCAGGATGCGCCAGCATCGTCTTCAGCCACGCTCTCTCGTGCGCGGTGATCGTGAGCGTGCCGGAATCCTCGAGACGGGAGAGGATTTGGTAGTTGAATATTTTTTCAAACAGATTCATAGTAGGCCCAAATCTCCTTCCATTCCTCGATCATTTCCTCGCGCAGCTTGGGCGGCGCCAAAATTTCGCAGCTCGACCCGAAGCTGCGCAGCCACGGCTTGATCTCGGTCGTCCCGTGCACGACAATCTCATAAATGAACGATTCGTCGTCCTCATGCACGATGCGTCCCCACTGGCCCTGCAGCAGCACCCGCTCCTTCACGAAATTGTACCTGACGCCCTCGGGGTTATAAAAGCGGGCGCGCACCGTCACCGGCCTTCCGGTGTCAATCAGCCAGCTGTGCCGGATTCTCGCCTCCAGCTCGGCCGTTCTGGCCTGGAACAACGCTTCGTCCACGGGCTCGTCTTCCTCGATCTGGGTGATGCCCTCCATCCGGTATTTGCGAATCCCCTCCCGGCCGTAAGCGAGCAAATACCACCGCCCGTACTGGTGGTCGTAGACGACCTTGAGCGGCAGCGTGCGAATCTCCTGACCGACCGTTTCCCTTTCGAAGAGCGGGTTCGTGTTTTTGGAGGCGTAGCTTTGTTCCGACTTGGGCGAAAAATAAAGGAACCGGACGCGCAGCCGGCGCCGGATGCAGCTGAGCAGAGGGAACAGATGCGCCTCGTCCAAAATGCGCGAGTAATAGTGATATTTATACAGAAACGGCTCGGCGGCAGGCTTTCCGGCGTAGATGCGCTGCAGCCGCTTTTTGAGCCCGTCCCGCAGCAGGAAGCCCTGCACGGAAGGCACCTGCGTGTTGGCCATAATGTCCACGTAATCGTACAAGTCCAGCAATTCCTCGTCCGACAAGGACAGGAGCCATTCGTTATGGAGGCGGTAGCGGTACGGGCGGGGGCCAGGCTCGCGCCTGATGACGCCGACGGCCTCCAAATATTTCAGATCCGAGCGGATCGTCTTCTCGTCGGGCAGAGGCAGCTCGGACGGCAGGCGGCTGCAGCAGGCGTCAAGCAGTTCCATCGCCGTCAATGCCTGCTCGTTCATCGCCTCCAGCAGCAGCGAAATGCGCTCGCTTTCCGATTCCTTGACCGATTTGGCGCGGTACAGAAAGAGCAGTAGCGGATCGGCGGAATCGTAATAGCTAAACCGCAGCATTCCGGACAATTCCTGCCGCTCCTCCTCTTGCAAATGCTGGTGTATCGAACTGACAACTTCCTTGAGCCGGCGGATCGTTTTGTCGAAGGTATGGACGGAAATGCCCAGCCGCTCCGCGAACTGCTGCCGGCTGAAGGCGCCGCTCGTCAGCGCCAGCATGCGTAAAAATTGAATCTCTTTATCGAAGCTTTCCTTAGCCACTGCACAATCCCTCGTTCCTCTCGGGCTTCATCTATTATTGTAGCAAGGGGCGACCCAAATGGAAAATGTTCTCGGCCGTCGTCATACTTTTGCCATGTTCATCTGTCCGCTCATGAGCGATGATAAATACCAGGGAAGCGACGCCGGCACGGCGGGCGGAAGCGGACCGGCAAGCAAGATCGAAGGGGGATGATCCGCATGACAGAAGCCAGAGAGCGCATTATGGAACAGCTGCGGCGCATCGAAAGCGAAGAGCAAGTCAAAATATTGTACGCCTGCGAATCGGGCAGCCGCGCCTGGGGCTTTCCGTCCCGGGACAGCGATTATGACGTCCGGTTTATATATATCCGGCCTGTCGATTGGTATGTATCGATCTTTGACAGAAGAGACGTGATCGAGCGGCCGATCAGCTGCTTATTAGATATTAACGGATGGGACATGAAAAAAGCTTTGCTGCTGTTTCGCAAATCGAATCCTCCGCTGCTCGAATGGCTGCATTCGCCGATTCGCTATATGGAAAGCCCGGCGGCAGAGCGCATTCGCAGCATCGCAGGGGACGCTTTTTCGCCCCGGTCCTGCATCTATCATTACCTTCATATGGCGAAAAGGAACTACCGCGAGTACCTTCAGGGCGACCTGATCAACATCAAAAAATATTTCTACGTGCTCCGTCCGATCCTGGCCTGCGAATGGACGGAGAAGCGCGGCACGATGGCGCCGGTGGCGTTTCCGCAGCTGGTAAGGGCTATCCTGCCGGAGGACAGCGAGCTGAAGCGGGTCATCCTGCACCTGCTTGAGCGAAAAATCGCCGGCGACGAAATGGACCTGGAGCCGCGAATCGAACCGATCAACGCGTATATCGAGGAGAAAATCGCCTACTACGAGCAGGCAGCGCCGGCCATGCCGGAGGCCGGCAGCGAGCCGGCGCTGGACCGGCGGCTTGACGAGATGTTTCGATCTGTATTGCAAAACGTATGGGACAGGTGATAGGAAATGTTGATTTACTTGAATCGGGAAGCCCGCGAGCCTTGGGCGGGCAAAACCTCCATTTATTCGTATATTCGGGAGCAAGGAGAAGCGATCGACGGCTCGCTGCCGGACGACGAAGCGTATTGGGCCGGGAGCAAGCTTCGCTGGGTCGCCGGCGGACTGGACGGCTCCCTCGGACATCATGCCGCCGTCTCCGGCGAGCTGTCGGATGGGGCACGGGAACTGGTCGAGCTGCTGGCCAAGCAGTCGAGAAAGCCGAGCCGCCGCAAGCGGGCGGTTATTTACAGCAAGCTGATGGAGTCGAATCTCATCGGCCAGATCGACGCGGTGCTGGAGGCGGTGCGCAAGCACCCCGGCATGCAGCCGGGCCCGCTGTTCGAGGAGGCGCTGTGGCTGGCGGAGCATGGCGCGCACCGCAATGTCGTTAAGTTCGGCATAGCGCTGCTCGGGCTTTACCATAACGAGTCCGTCAAAGAGCTGCTGTTGACGCTCGCCAGGCACGATGAATTCACCCTGTATGCCGTCGTAGCGATCCGCAACGGGATGGAGGACAGCAACGATATGCTGTTCGAGCTGGCGCAGCAGGTTCACGGCTGGGGGAAAATCCACATCGTTGAGAGGCTGGAGCCCAGCCGCCAGGACATTAAGGATTGGCTGCTGCGCCATGGCTGTCAAAACAGCATCATGAATGAATATTTGGCCTGCATTTGCGCGCAGGGCGGACAGCTGCACGAGGCGCTTTCCGCGGCGCATGTGGACGACGCCTTGTTCGAGGGGGCGACCGATATCGTGCAGGCGCTGCTCAGCGGCGGGCCGGCCGAGGACATCGACGATTACGAGCATGCGCCGCAGGTCATTTCCGATTATTTGCGGCTGGCGCGGGAGATGGCCTCCTCCGCCAAGCATCTGTCGGTCGTGATGGACATTCAGGATTTTCTGAGCCGGGACGAGGAGACATGGGCCGAGCGGGAAGCGGCGGGCTGGACGGAAGCGCTGCGCCTGAGCCAGCTTGAGCTGTGCCGCAGCATCGCCGCGTCTGCGTTTTGGGAGAGCCGGGTGATCGAGGCGGCTGAGAGCGACGGCCCCGACCATGGCTATGGCGTCCACTGCGCCCGCAGGCTCGGGATTGACATTTGGGACAGGCTTTTTGCCCAGCTTGAGGCGGACCCGCTTCGCTATTCGCATTACTCGGAGCTGATGTCGACGGACGATCCGGAGCGGCTCCGCAGGCTGATCCGGTTCGCGGAAGAGAAGCTGCCGCTCGCGCAGATCGCCGCAGGCCCTGCCGAGGAGCTGGGGATGGGCCCGGAATACGCGGCGCACCGCTGCCTCAGCAGCCTGCTGCAGAACTTGGGCCGGCATGAAGGGCTGGGGGCGGGACTCATTGCCGCAGGGCTGAGCAGCCCGGTCATTCCTAACCGGAATTTGGCGCTTGCGGCGCTGGAGGCATGGGATATCCGCTTTTGGGGGGAAGCGCTGCTTGAACGGGTGCGGCAGCTGGCCGCGGAGGAGCCGGACGATTCGGTGAAGGAACGGATCGTTAAGCTGATGGAAAGCAGGGGGATTTAGCGTCCCCCTTGCGGAATATCAAGGGTGCGAAGCGTCCCCCTCATGGAATATCATGGACGTGAAGCGTCCCTTCTTGTGGAATATTATGGATGCGAAGCGTCCTTCTTGTGGAATATCATGGACGTGAAGCGTCTTTCTTGTGGAATATCATGGACGTGAAACGTCCCTCTTGCGAGATTTCATAGAAGCGATCATGGATAATAGTCCGTACAGGAGTTGAACGATATTATGGCATACCAACAAATCGACGGCGTGCGGGTATGGGGCAATCCCGAGCCTGGGGCGCTGGAACAGGCGAAAATGTGCGCGCAGACAGGCAGCGTTGTCCAGACGCTGCTGATGGCCGACCATCATAAAGGGTACAGCCAGCCGATCGGCGGCGTCGTCGTCTACGACGGGCAAATCTCGCCGTCCGGCGTCGGCTACGATATCGCGTGCGGCAACAAGGCGGTCAGAACCCGCCTGTTCGCGCAGGACGTAAAGCCGAATTTGGCCGCCGTCATGGACGAGATCGCGCGCTCCATCTCCTTCGGGGTCGGGCGGGTCAACCGCGACAAGCTCGATCACGAGCTGTTCGATGACCCGGATTGGTCCGTCTACCGCGCGATCGGCAAGCAGGAGCACGATAAGCTGAAGGCGCTGGCCCGGGACCAGCTCGGCACTGTCGGCAGCGGCAATCATTTCGTCGATCTGTTCGAGGAAGAGGGGACGGGACGCCTGTGGATCGGTAACCATTTCGGCAGCCGCGGCTTTGGGCACAAGACGGCGAGCGGCTTCATCAATCTGGTGGCGGGAAGGGAGTTTCTGGCGGGCGCTCCCGGCGAGAAGATGGATCAGCCGCCCGTGCTGCTCGATCTGCACAGCGAGCTCGGCGACATGTATTACCGGGCGATGAAACTGGCCGGCCGCTACGCTTATGCCGGACGGGATTACGTCATTGGGCAAGTGCTGGCGATCCTGGGGACGGAAGCGGATCTGGAAGTGCACAACCACCATAACTATGCCTGGAAAGAGACGCACAACGGGAAGGACGTCATCGTCGTCCGCAAAGGAGCGACTCCGTCCGCTCCGGGGCAGACCGGCTTTATCGGCGGCAGCATGGGCGATATTTCCGTTATCGTTCGCGGCAGGGACACGGAGGAGAACCGCGACGCCTATTACAGCACCGTGCACGGCGCCGGACGCATTATGAGCCGGACGCAGGCGGCGGGCAGAATGAACTGGAAAACCCGCAGGCGCAGCGGCGGCCAAATCTCGATGGAGCAAATGCTGGAGGCGGTGCGCCGCTTCGGCGTGGAGCTGACGGCGCGGGCACGGACGAGAGCCCGTTCGTGTACCGAAAGCTGCAGGAGGTGCTGGATGCGCACAGCGAGACGATCGAGGTGCTGCATGTGCTCAGGCCCATCGGCGTCTGCATGGCCGGGGCGGACGAATTCGATCCGTATAAGGACTGACGGCCGTCGCCCGCGGCGTTGAAATTTTGAATGGCGGGGTGCCGCCCGATGTCAAGATAGGCGCCTATGACGAGCGATTCCTTTCGCCATCGGTCGTCACCTGCGGTATTGAAAATGTCGCCGATGGGTTCGCCGAATTTTTCAAGATAGCCCCCATGCTGCCTTGCGCAGCACCATCAGATGGTGAAAATGTGCTGCGCGCCCCGGGGCTATTTTCAAGATAGCCCCCCATGCCGCTCGCGCAGCACCATCAGAAGATGAAAATGGGCCGCGGCGCCCCAAGCGCTATTTTCACGAGAGCCAGCAAATGTTGTATTTTGTACAACAAAAATGGGGGGATAACCCCTATTTGCGGCTCAATGTTGTAAAAAGTGCAACAATTTGGGCGATATTCCCGGATTTGAAGCCAACCGCCCCTAAATTGTTGCACAAAATACAACATTCTCCTTCTTCTGGGGTGAAGAGGCCGGAAAATGTTGCATTTTTTGCAGGATTTGTCGCCTCATGTGACCGGTGTAGCCCTGGGTGGGGGCCGTAGTGCCGGCGCTATTTTCAAGATAGACGCCCATGCCGCTGGC
>NZ_KB905644.1 GCF_000380965.1 Paenibacillus ginsengihumi DSM 21568
GATAGACGCCTATGACGAGCGCTTCCTTACGTCATCGGTCGTCACCTGCGGTGTTGAAATTTTGTCGGCGTATATCGCCAAATTTTCAAGATAGAGTCCCCGTCCGCTCTGCCCCGAACATAGCAGGATGTTTTGCACTTCTTCCTAAGTATGCTAATATTTATTCACATTCATCATTAACGGAAGAAGTGAGCCGGACATGGTTTTATTGTTCTATACGGCGGTCGGACTGGTCGCCGCCGTCTTCGGCAGCCTTGTCGGGCTGGGTGGAGGCATTATTATCGTACCGGCCTTGGTGTATCTGGGGCCTCTTTTTGTCGGCAAGGAAATTCCCGTCGCGATCGCCGTCGGCACCTCCCTGGCCGTGCTGATCTTCACTGCCCTGTCTTCGACGCTGGCCTTCATTAAGCAGCGCAGCGTCGATTTCCGCAGCGCCCTGTTGTTTTTCCTGACGAGCGGCCCCGGTTCGCTCCTGGGCGCTTATATTACGCAGTTTGTCGATACCCGCTCGTTCCAGCTGTATTTCGGATTCTTCATGCTGCTGATGGCTGCGCTTCTCATTGCCAAAGGCTATTTGAAGCCGCTTAAGCTGCGCTGGAGCATCACCCGAACGTACACCGATGCGAGCGGGACAACGCATACGTACGGTTACAGCCTGATCCCCGCCCTGGCGATCGGGCTCATCGTCGGCTTTATTTCCGGGCTGTTCGGCATCGGCGGAGGATCGCTGTTCGTGCCTGCCATGGTTTTATTGTTCGGCTACCCGCCCCACGTGGCGACGGCTACCTCCATGTTCGTTATCTTTTTATCGGCGATCGCGGGAACAGCGATGCATCTACGGCTTGGCGAAGTCGATCTGTGGATGGTGCTGGGACTGGCGCCCAGCGCCTTGATCGGCGGCTGGCTAGGGGCCAGGATTGCCGGCAAGCTAAGCGGGAACCGGCTGCTGTGGGTGCTGCGCATTACTTTTGTCATCGTTGCTCTGCGGATGATCTGGGAAGGGTTGAGCGGTTAGGATAATTATTTCCCCTGCATCAAACACTACAACCAAACACCATCGTAGGGGAGATTGCTGAATGAAACGTATGCTGGCTCTTGTCGTTGGCATGGCCGTTGTCGCCGCAGGCGGCTGTCTGGAGACGCCTGCCCCGTCCGGTCCCCAGGGGACTTCTCATCCTCCGGCAGCGCTCCGCTCGAGCAAGACGGAGCAAAGCGCCGGTTCATTGCCGGAGGCAGCCCCCAAACCGCTTGTCCAAAACCATAAGCCGCAGTCCGACTTTATCGGCCCGCCCTATCGCCCGCTTGCCCGGGATGCAGCTCCGCAACCGGATCGTGCCCAGCCGCAGACTGCCGAGACTCCCCCTTCCCCGGCTGTCAAGCCGCCAGCGGCGGCGAAACCGGCCAAGCCGCCTGTGCGTGCGCGCAATACGGAGGTCGCAACCGGAAGCGCAGCGGCGCAAGCCGGCCGGCTTACGCTGGCGCAATTATCGAGGAAATATCCGCAATATTTCAAGTTGCGCGGTTCGTCGGAAGAGAAAGCGGTCGCCCTGACCTTCGACGATGCGCCGGACAACCAGTATACCGCCCAAATCCTCGACGTGCTTCGCAAATACGATGTGCGGGCAACCTTTTTCCTGATCGGCTCCTCCGCGGAAAAACACCCCGAACTCGTCAAAAGAATCGTCAAGGAAGGCCATACGGTCGGCAACCATTCTTACAATCATCAATTGTTCACCCGGCTCTCCGACGATGCTTTTCGCGAACAAGTTCAAAAGACGCAGCAAAGCTTGGGCCGCCTGGCCGGATACGCTCCCAAGCTGCTGCGGCCCCCGTACGGGGAAATCAGCGAAAGTCAGCTGCTGTGGGCAGCCGAACACGGGCTGCTGGTGGTGAACTGGAACATCGACTCGCTCGATTGGAAGCAGTTAAACCAAGCCCAGATCTTGTCCAATGTGATGAACAGCATCAAGCCGGGCTCTATCGTCCTGCAGCATTCCGGCGGCGGGCCAAGACAGGATTTGTCGGGGACGGTCAAAGCGCTCCCCCAAATCATTGAGACGCTTCGTTCCAAAGGATACCGACTTGTAACGGTCCCTGAGCTGCTGAACGTTCCCAAGCAGCAATCGGCCAAATAACTTGCGGGAACATGCCCAAATCCAAAAACAGCTTAATTAAGAGGATTCCTTTGCCTATTCGGAGATGATGTCGCTGCATGAATCGTTATGAAACAGGAAATTCCGGCCTATTCGGCATGTGGACGCAATAAGGATCGCTCTCCAAATAATCGCCGGTAACCGCGTAGGCTCTCGCTCTGGAGCCTCCGCAAATCTCTTTGAACTCGCAAACACCGCATTTGCCTTTTAACAGCGACTTGTCGCGCAGCTGCTTCATGACAGGCGAGTTTCTGTAAATGTGGGCCAAGGGCCGGTCCCTTACATTTCCGCATGCGATCGGAAGAAATCCGCTCGGGTATACTTCGCCGATATGGCTGATAAACACAAATCCGTCCCCGTCCCCGACACCTTTGGGGGCGCGCCCGAGCAGATCTTCCCGTTTGATTTCGGCGGAAGCCTTCATTTGGCCGCTTCGTCTTCTTTCCTGAAGAAATACTCTTCGGTAATGCGGCGCTTCGGTCGCTTTCACCCCGTAAGGCATCGTTTGCTGTACTCGAACGAGCCATTTCATCACTTCTTCATGCTGCTCCGGGGTAATCATGTCCTTTTCCATACCTCGCCCTGTCGGCACAAGGAAAAAGACGCTCCAGAGCACCGCCTCCATTTCCATGACTTTGTCTGCAATCGCCGCAAGATCGTGGAGGTTGTAGTTCGACACGGTCGTATTCACCTGAATGGGAATATGCAATTCCTTCAAATATTCGATCCCCCGCATCGTCAGCGCATACGATCCCTTCGTGCCCCGGAAGTGGTCGTGAATATCAGCGTTTGAACCGTCCAGGCTGAAAGCCCAACGGGACAACCCTACCTCCTTCGCTTTCCTGACGGCTTCACGCGTCACCTTGGGCGTTGCGCTGGGTGTCATAGATACGGACAGCTTCTTGTCCTCGATCGCGTAACGGGCAAGCTCGAACAAATCGGGCCGCATCAGAGGATCCCCTCCGGTAAACACTAGCAGCGGATGCTCCATATCGGCAATGTCGTCGATGAGCTTCTTCCCTTCCTCGAATGTCAATTGCCGCGGGTCTGGTTTATATTGCGCTTCCGCCCGGCAATGCAAGCATTTCAGTGCGCAAGCCCGGGTCACTTCCCAGATGACGATAAACGGGTTCTCCTTATAGTCCCTCTCCTTCATTTGGGACAGCATATCCTCACTCCTCTCGCGTTCCTGCTCCACTTATCCTAATATAGATTGATGGCGCGGAATGTGAGGGGAATCATAACGGGCTAAATCTTTTGTTTCAAAAGAGACAGGGCTAGCAATCAAGACTTGTGATATAATGATCGGACACAAGGTACCACGATCCACGAAAGATGGATGAGCTATGAATCGAAAAACGACTGAAGAGAACCGAATCTCCGTACAGATAAAACGCATTTACGAACCGCCTGCCCCCGAAGACGGCATACGCATACTGGTCGACCGGCTATGGCCGCGCGGTATTTCAAAGGGACAAGCTTCCATTGACGAATGGATGAAAGAAATCGCTCCAAGTCCCGAACTGCGCACATGGTTCGGCCACCGACCGGAGCGATTTGAGGAATTTACAGACAAATACGAACAGGAATTGTCGTTAGATCCGACTCGATGCGGACTGGTCGATCGGATCTGCGAGCTTGCGGTTCACAACAACGTCACTCTTGTGTACGCCGCGAAAGATCCCTTCCACAACCACGCTGTTGTTCTGCTGCGCTGGATACAAGGCCGCCCTTAACCTGAACGGTTATTCCGGTACCCGGACTGCTCCCGGATCGCCCCCATCTTCCCCCCGGCCGCCCGCAGTTCGAACAGCCCGCCGTCCCCTCGCGCAAACAGCGCGTTATGGATAACACGAAGCTTATCGTTCGCTGCCCTCTCCCTCCCGCTATAATTCGGCCAGCAGCGATGCCGCGTCCGAGACGAAACCGTAACATTGCTTGATGTTGTAAATCGTCGCCTCCGCACAAAACGGCGGGGAAGTCGTGGCGCTGCAATCTTCCAGCAACACGGCATCGTAGCCGAGACATACCGCGTCCTGGAGCGTCGCCATGACGCACTGGTCCAGGTTGACGCCGGCAAACAGCAGCGTGTTGAGACCAAGATTGCGCAGCACGCTGTCCAGCGGCGTGTCCCAAAACCCGCTCATTCGGTATTTATCGATACGGATGTCCGATTCATCCGCCTGCAGCTCCGACACAATCGCCGCCCCCCAGCTGTCCTTCTCCAGCACGCGCGACCCGTTCCCTGGCAGCGGCCCGCCCAAGCCGACGTCGTCTCCGCTCGGGTTGTAGACGTGCAGCACGGAAGGGCTGAGGTTAAGCCGGTCCGGACGGTTTCCCCAGTTGACCCACAGGATGGGAACGCCGGCGGCCCGCAATGCGGGCAGGAGCCGGCCCAGGGGCTCGATCAGCGTTCGCGCCGGCGTATAATCGACTCCGATATAATCGAGCCACCCCCCGGGGGAACAAAAATCGTTCTGCATATCGATGACGAGGAGAGCGGATCGGGCCAAATCGAACGTGACCCGCTGCGGCAGAGCATGAATCGTGACCGGCTTCGGGTCCGGTGTCCGCCTGCAAAGATCGGCGCGGTCGCCCGACACCCGCCAATGGTTGCGGGCGTTTCCGAGAATCTGCATCGTCATTCCCCTTTCTCTTCTACCGTCCGAAGGCGTCCCCGCTCTCGGGGCAAGATGCGCGCCCGCAGCCGGCGCCAGATGATGCGGACGGACCATCATCGTTCGGGCTCTCATACGCTGCGATTCATGGCAGTTCCGCTTTTCGTTCCGTTGTTTCAAGTTTGAATCGTCTGCGCAGCTCGCAGGTCGCGGGCGATGTGTCTCACCCATTGCAGCAGGGGAACGTCACGGCCCGGCCCCGCGATGACGGACAAGCCGATCGGCAAGCCGCCGATTCTCGCCCACGGCAGCGTCACTTGCGGCAAGCCGCCCAATCCGGCGATGCAGCACAGCTGCAGCGTTTTGCCTCGCCAATCCTCCAACTTCTCCCCTGTCGTATTGCGCAGCGGAGCCGGACCGGGCGCCGTTGGCAGGACGATCAAACCGTCGTCTCCCAGCAGATCGATCAGACGCCGCCGAATGTCCGCGCGGGCGGACTGTTCCTGCCGGATATCCCGGTCCTTCAAGGTGCGGCTCCAGGCGAACCGTTCGGCAACGCCCGGCCCGAAACGCGGCTGCACCCGCTCGATCCATTGGTGATGGGTGCGCCATACGTCCGAACCTTGCAAAATGCGGAAAACGCGCATCCACTCCGCCAATCCATCCACGGCGATCTCGGCTTCCCTATAGGATTCAGTGAAAGCGGCGATCCGCCGGATGAGCGGCTCGACCTGTTCCCGGCATTCCGGGGCCATGACGGCCAGCAGGTCCTTGCCGATCACGATGCGTCGAATCGGAGCGTCGACCGCCCTGTCCCCCGTTCCGACCAATGCGCGCCCGACTTCGCACAGCACGCGGGGATCGCGGGCAAACCAACCGATCGTATCGAAGCTCGGCGCGAGCGGGACAACCCCGTCAACCGGAACGGCGCCGTAGGTTGGCCGGAAGCCGTATACGCCGCAATAGCTTGCCGGAATGCGGACAGACCCTCCCGTGTCCGTGCCCAGCGCAAAGTCGACCAATCCGGCCGACACGGCGACGGCCGATCCGCTGGAAGAGCCCCCGGGGATGTGACGCTCCGCTTGCGGGTTGATCGGCGTGCCGAAGTGGTAGTTTTCCCCGTTCAAGCTGAACATCAGTTCATCCGTGTTCGTCATCCCCGCAAGTCTGGCGCCGCTCTGCAGCAGCATGTCGACCGCTGCGGCGTTGCGGCGGGCGGGCGCATGCGTCCGTTTCCAATCCGGGCTCCCCGCCCCGGGGACATACCCTTCGATATCGAATACGTCCTTAACGGCAAAGGCAAGGCCGTCCAATGCTCCCGATTGCGTCGGTTCCAAGCCGATTTCGGTGCAAAAAGCGCCCCATTGATCCTTCATGGGCTCCATCTTCCTTTCCGACTCGTACCGGTGCTCCTCAAGCAGGGACCGTCGAGGGCTTTCTCTTAATATCTTGACACCCGGTTCATCAACGGCTCGAAGCCATCAATCCGGCACTCCACGACATCGCCGTCGCGAATGACGACCGCTCCCGGCGTCCCGCTCAAAATCACGTCCCCGGGAAGAAGCGTCATGACCGCGGAATGAAATGCCACGATCCAGCAAGGAGGATAGCGCATATGAGCGATCCGGTTTTGATGCGCGACGCTGCCGTTCAGAACCGTGGACACACGCAAGGTGGATACGTCATCGATTTCATCCGGCGTAACGAGCACGGGACCGAAACCGCAAAACGTATCGAAGCTCTTGGCTCGCGTCAGAAACCGCGGATTTTTCTGGTGGATGTCGTCGGCCGAGACGTCGATGGCGGTTGTGTATCCGGCGATAACGCCGAGCGCTTCGGCAGCATCCACATCTTTACATCTTTTCCCGATCACGACGGCCAGCTCGGCTTCGGCGACTGTCCGCTCCGACTGCCGCGGGATACGGATGGCTTCGCGATGGCCGATGATCGTCGTATCCGGCTTCATGAAGCCCACCGGCTCGGCGTCGGCGGGCGTTCGCCGCAGTTCGGCCTCATCGGCCGCATAATTGAATCCGATTCCCCAGATTTTGCGGGGATGGCGGTACAAGGGCGCATATTCCGCGTCCGAGGAATCCGTCAGGGCGGCCAGCCTTTCCGGGTCTGCCGCATCGTACCACGCCCGGATATCTTCCAACGCGCCCGCAGCGATGATGTCCAGTACTTGGACAGGCCATCGCTTGCCTTCCGCGCGATTGACGGCGTGGATCGGAATCGTCCCCGCCTCGGTCACGATGCAAGCCGTTTCGGCCGCCCCGTCTTTCCGTGTGGCCATGCGCATAGGTCAATCTCCTCTTTATTGGGGTGATAGCGCCGCTTTCTTCTTCACGGCGGATATGTCGAACATGCGGATTTCCAGCAGCGCCTCGCTGAGCGCATCGGCGATGCGATCCAGGATCAGCTCTCCTTTTTCCGCCGTGGCCCTTGTTGCATCCCCCGCGATGCCGCTCTCGGAGATGTCGCTCATGACCCAGGCGAAGCGGATCTTCCCTTCCAGCGTCAAATACCTGTAGCGCGCCACATCCGGCATTTCTGCCGCTCGCAGCTCGTCATGCACCCAGTTCGGCTTGATCGCCATAACTAGGGACGTCTCCACATCGCCGCCGTGAATGCCGAATTCCCGCTCCTCTTCCGAAATGAGATCGCTCACCGCGCCGACACTGCCCGGACTTACATAGAACACCATCAGCCCGGTCGATAGGCGAATTTCCCGGGCGGCGACGTTAAACAGATCGGCGTTGCCGCCGTGCGTATTGAACAACAAAAGCCGCCGGAATCCGCTCTTGTGCAAGCTGAAGGCGATATCGCACAATATGCCGTGCAAGGTCGCCGCCGACAAAGAAATCGTGCCGGGAAAATCCAGGTGCTCGTTGCTTTTGCCGTATGACACAGGAGGAAGCAGCCATATGTTGCTGTCCGGAGGAAGCCGCTCCATCGTGCGGGTAAGCACCCCTTCTCCGATCAACGCATCCGTCATCACCGGCAAATGCGGTCCGTGCTGTTCCACCGCCCCGAGCGGCAGCACGACCAGCGCGTCGTCCTTCGGCATATCCCCGACTTCGCGGGAAGAAAGCCGGGTCAGCAGCCGCTCTTCCCAAGCCGTACCTTCATATCGCTGAAACATGGGCAGCCCTCCCTTTGCGTTCGTCATTGTTTGCGCTCTTCGCTTTCCACGACTCCTCATTTAGCCCCCATTACAGCCCCTAGCCACAATTTCTATTGCCTATTTCATTTCGCGTGGTTGTGCATCTTCATGCTGTTAATCAGCGCTCGACGGTTCGATCGTCCGTACGGTCCGAATCCCCTTCAGCGCCTCAAAGTCTTCGTCATCGAGCGCCGCCTCCGGTCCGGACTTGATCAAGTCGGAGAACTGTTCGTCCGGTACCATAGTGGTCAATACGTACAGCCTTCCGGAGCCGGTATTGTGGACTTCATGCGACAGTCCAGGCGGAACGACCAGGTACGCCCCCGGGGCGAGCACGATTTCCGCTCCCGCGATGATAGCCTTGCCTTCGCCGCGGATGACGTAAAAATATTCGTACGCTTCTTTATGCACATTCGGCGGCGTCTTGCCCCCCTCGTCGAAAATTTCCACGACGGATACGAACGGCGCCTGCCCGCCGTCGCACAGCAGCACGAATTTGTTCGTATCTTTGTCGGATATTTTTCGTACCGGGCAGCTTTCCAACGCTCCGGCCAACAATCCGTTTGCGGTCATCATGGGCCATCTTCCTTTCTCGCTATTCGTTCGTTTCGTATTCTGGTTCATACTCCGGTTCGCGCACCGGCAATTCGACGAAGGCCGGCGCGGCCGGGTCATGCAGTACGGCGATCGTCGCCATGTGAAGATGCTCCGGACCGGCGCCGGGAATGCGCTCCTCCGGCATCCGGTTCGGATGGCGCAGGAACAGGGGAAACGCGCTTCCGGTCAGCTCAAGCCGGATCGATGCCCCTTCCGGCAGCGCGGCGGCGAACGGCCACATGGGGATTTGCAGCAGTGCGCCGTCTTCTCCGGCCTCCTCTTCCGGCACCTCCGCCCGGCCGATGGACAAAAACCGGGAGCTCCCGTCCGCTCCGACAAGCGTCAGAATCGCCACCACATCGGACGGCCCGCCCGCTACCTGGCAGCGGAGCGTCACGCGCGGGGCTCCGGCCGCATGGATGCTGCGGCCGAGCGGCCCGCCGGTAAAATTCAAGATTTCATACCGGTCCTCCAACCCGCTCCGATCTTCGGGGAGGTACGAGCCGCACGGCATCGGCAGCCGGGCGTCATACACGAACACGTCCGCGCCTGCCGGATCGTCCGTACCAGGCGGCGTCTCGGATAGCCGGCCGCCTCCGGAAGCGCCGTTGGCCGGGTGGCCGGCGGTGGCAAGATACCAGCGTTCCCGCGCAGCGCCGTCGCTTGTGCCGAGCAGCGCCATGTCGTCCGCGGCCGCCCACCGGTTGCTCCCGGTCTCGAAATAGCGGACGGCCGGGCGGCGATTCGGGGGCTCCCCTTCCCCTTTCAGCCAATAATTGAACCAGCGCACGTGCTCTTCATGAAGGCGGCCCGTTGCGTGCGGACCGTAATCGCGGCCTCCGGCCCGCCGTCCCCACGGGATGTGCGCCCAGGGGCCGACGATCAGCCGGTGGGATGCGTCCGGATCGCGGTTCGCCGCCCGCACGGCTTCGAAGCTCTGCAGCGTGCCGAGCAAGTAGTTGTCGAACCATCCCCCGATGTGGAGCGCCGGAATTTGCGCCTCGCACACATCGTCCAGCCAGTTGCGGCGCGCCCAATAATCGTCGTACACCGGGTGGGAACACCAGTCGTAATAGGTCGGAAAATACTTGGCCAACACCGGGTGCTCCTTCGTTACCGGCAGCTGCCAGAGCAGCGCGTCCGGCTGCCTCATCATCTGCGTACAGATCGCCTCCGCCTCGCCGTCTCCCTCTCTGCGGGCCGTGTCCCGGGCGAGCTGAAACGCCCACGGCAAAAAGCTGCCGACAGCAAACCGCCCGTGAGGATAAAACATGCCGTGGTACAGGTCGGCGGCGCACATGCCCGGCGCGATGGCGGCCAGATGGGGAGGGCGGACGGAGGCGGCGGCCCACTGCGTGCTCCCTTGATACGAGAAGCCGTACATCCCCACTTTTCCGTTCGACCCGGGGAGCGCCGCCGCCCATTCCACGGTGTCGTACCCGTCGTCTGCCTCCTGCACGAACGGTTCGAATTGTCCTTCGGACGCCCCGCGACCGCGAACGTCCTGAATCACGACGATAAATCCTTGCTGCGCGAACCATACGGGATGCGCGTAGGTGACTGTCGACGCGAGCGCCTTCCCGTACGGCTGCCGCATCAGCAGCACCGGGTGCGGCCCCGGTCCCGGCGGGCGGTAGATATCCGCGTATAAGGTCGTGCCGTCGCGCATGCGGCAAGCCGCATTGTATTGTGTATCGATGCCGGCAAACCTCATTAGATGACGCCTCCTCCGTCTGGAATTACATCGTTGTCATTCGAGCATTGTCAACACTGCCGTCGCTAAGCCTTTTTATTTCGGCAAAAATTCGGTAGTGAACACGGTCTTGACGTCGATCGGTTGTTTCAGCAATTCCAAATCGAGCAGCTGGTTCATCAGCGTGGTCCAGCGTTCTTCGGTCATATGTCCCACGCCGTGCGTCTCTGCGTCGAATCCGTACACGAGCGGCTGCAGCGCCTGCGCGCTGTATTCCAGCTTTTCCAGCGGCATATCCGGGTTTTTCTCCTGAATGTGCTTGTTGATTTCTTCAGCGTTGTCCTTATAGTAATCCCAGCCCTTGATCGATGCTTCCACGTACGCTTTCACGATATCCGGGTGCTCCCGCAAGTATTGCTCGGTCGTAAACAGCAAGTTGCCATAAGGCATATAGCCCGAATCCGCGTTCAGCAAATAGCCGACTTCCACACCCTCCTGCTCCATCGTATACGGTTCGGAAGTCATATAGATTTGCGTAACCGCCTCTTTGTCTTCAATGAAGTTGATCAGTTGTCCCGTGTACTTCATTTCCTGCACGTTGTCCAGGTTGAACTTCTTCTTGATGAACTCCCAATACGCCACGCCGCTGCCCACATACACTTTACGGCCGTTCAAGTCGTCGAAGCTGTCGATCGGCTCGCTCTTGTGGAACATCAGCGCCTGTGGATTTTTTTGAAAAATGCCGGCGATGGCCACCAGCGGAATACCGTTCTGTCTGGCGAACAAAATTTCGTCCGCCTGCCCCATGCCGAACTGAGCCTTGCCCGACGCGACAATCTGCGTCGCCGATATGCCCGGTCCGCCGGATTGAATCGTCATGTCCAGGCCGGCCTCTTCATAGAAGCCCTTAACCAGCGCGGCGTACTGTCCGCCGTGCTCCGCCTGGGCGAACCAGTTCGTAATCTGCGTGATCTTCGTCTGCTCCGCCGGCGGTTGTTCGGCAGGTTCCGTCCCAGGCGTTTCTTCACCAGCCGCACCCGTTGTCGCCGGAACGTTGGGCTGTGTACCGGCGCCGGAACCGCCGCATCCCCCGATGATGACGATGACGGCGGCGAGCAGTACGGCAGCAAGCAGCTCTGATACCCGTCGGGGTGCAGCGCCCGTACGTCTTTTTCGAATTTCCTTCATGGTCTCCCCTCCGATTCTGGATATGAAAAATAGATGTACCCGATCAGCGGGTCATTTCCGATTCGTACCAGGAGACGAGCATCCTCTTGGAGAAGGCGCCAACGAGCAAGCAAAAGCCGATGCCCATAATCGACGCCGTCGCTTGTACCTCCTGCCTTTGCATCACCTCGTGCTTTGATTTATGTACTTATCTTAGATTCCGAGTGATCTTAGTGTCAATTTATATGACACATATTTTGTGATAATGAATAAGGAATGAGCGATTTATTGTGTGGAACGCACAGAGAAAACGGAATTTCAGGGAAACTTTATGTTATGAAAAATAACAAAATCCGAAGGGTGCACCTCCGGATTCTTACTGAGCATATTCGATTCGTACTGCCAGCCTCTCAGAACGTATCAAGACGAATTCTGTATTTAACAGGTAATTTCTTGGAAAAATAAAAATTTCCAATTTGCGTCACTGGCATTGCTTTTATAACTAATGCCTATTCTCAGAACGCTTTGCGCTGGTAAATGACCGTGGTAACCCCCCAAGAAACAGCATAGACTGCCATGACCACAACTGCAGCTCCCGTATATATGACCGGGCCGGAAAATCGCTCCAAAAACTCCGAAATAGCCGTTACATATTCGGGCAAGGCACGGGACATCCGCAGAAAAACGAGCGAAATGAGAATAAAACTCGTAAGTACAACCGTTGAAATGTAACCCGGTTTAAGAATTTGGAACAGCGGAAACGTTAACGAGGCAAATACCAGGAACAATCCGACTGCTATAGCCACATCCGTCCAGGTAAACATTTTGTCAAACACTAGTAGAGCCAGACTGGTTACGCCGATCGAAGCCGCCATGTACACAATAGCCCCCAAATATCGGGCAGCGATAATCTCCGTTCGCGTATAAGGCAAGGAATTCAACAAGATATTGGTCTCCGCTTTTTCATCGTAAGCATAGGCGTTGAACGGAATAAAGATGGAGGCCACCAAATAAGTCAAAACAGCCGGACTGCCCATCAAAATAAAGAACAGGATATAGGGTATAAAGATCATCAGCTGTTTCTTCTGCAGGATGATGTCCCGTCTAATCAGATTAAGCACGTTTCGCATCCCCCTTTAAATGATACATAATATCTTCCAATGAGGCTCGTTCCATCACCACTTGATTGCCGAATAGATCGATAACGTTTGCCCGATCATCCGTTAACGCTTCAAAACCGGTTGATGTGCGGCGAATATGCAGAAAAGCTTGCTCGGTGTCCCGATCCAGAAGATCCGTTGATCCTTTCACGAGCGCATAGTTCTCAGCTACATCGTGAATGGACTGGTTAAATACTAATTCTCCATTTTTGATAAATGCGATATAATCCGCAATACGATCCAAATCTGTTGTAATATGCGTCGAGAAGAAAATCGTGCGGCTGCCGTCAAGCATTAATTCCTGCAATAAATTCAGCAGCTCCCGTCTGAAGATGGGATCCAGGCCCGCTGTCGGCTCATCCATGATGATCAACTCCGCCTGATGAGAAAGGGCGATCGCCAATGACGCCTTCATCTGCATTCCTTTGGAGAAAGTTTTGATCGCTTTGTTCAGCGGCAATTCGAATTGTTCCACATATTGATAAAACAATGCATCATTCCAACGTTTGTATGCCGGTCCAACAATGCGTTTGATATCTTTCAAGTTCAACCCTTCAAAAAATACATTACCGTCGTATACAAACCCGATGCGCTCCTTAATCGCCTTCTCATGCGTCTCGTAGTCCAGCCCGAATAGCTTAACGTCCCCTGCATCCGGCCTTAATAGATTCATCATTATTTTTATCGTTGTTGATTTACCGGCCCCATTTGCTCCGATGAATCCCGTTACAAAGCCTTGCTTCACGTGCAAATCCATATTTTTAACGGAAAAATCGGCTCAACATCAAAGTTAGTGCTTGACTTTATGTACCAAATCGTTCACGGTTACATTCGACCAGAAGTCCTTGTACGTAACGTTCCCGGTTCCGGGTGAAGTAATGTCGGCGTTGAAAGGCTTTCATTCGGTTGTTTCTTCCTTCAACCGCCGCATTGGTCCACCGACAGGAGTGATAATTGACGATCTCCGTTCGCCAGTTTCGCATCGTTTTGATGCAGGTGGCTACTGCCGGATGCTGAAAATGTTCCCCTTGTCCCAGCCAGCGGTCAAACCAGATGGCAG
>NZ_KB905645.1 GCF_000380965.1 Paenibacillus ginsengihumi DSM 21568
AGTTGCTTTGTTTGACGCAATTCAATTCTTGCAAAGCCTTACCGAGCTTGATTTTTTCGAGATATTCCAGAAAGATTTTGCTTCCTCCGACGCTTGTGGCGTTTTGCAACGAAAATTCGGTCTTGATTTTGCTGATGGGCGTGATAAACTTCACCTAAAGGGTGCTCCTTTCTTTGGGTGATGTGATGTAAGCAAACACCATTCTACCAAAGATTTGGAGCACTTTTTATTTTTTTCAGAAGAGATTACTTTCGAAATTCAGGATAAACTTTATTTTAAGATTATTTTACGCCCGCTTGATATTGGGAAGAAGTTGTCCGTGTACCCTTAAAGCTGTAGTTCAAACTATACAGCGAACGAAAACGGAGGGTACCATGACCATCGCAAAAGGAAAGAAAAGCGCAAGGCTTACGATTGTATCGGCTATCGTCCTGTTGCTCGCCGCCTGCGGCAGCCAGGCGGAGCCGCCGACCCGCGGAGGGGGAGCGCAGCCGCAGGCTTCCGGAGCTTCGCATGCAGGCGGGACGGGCGGAGCACAGCAGCCGCAGACGGACGCCGGGGCTTCGTCAGAAGCGGGCGGAACGCAGAGCACAGGACAAGAGGCCAAGGATACCGGAGCAACCATTTATTTGTACGGCAACGACTTCGTCGATTTCATCGCGCCCAAATTCACGGAAGCGACCGGCTTCAAGATGGAGGCGGTCCATTATGGCGGGGGCGAGGCGCTGGCCAAGATCGAGGCGGAGCAGGGCAACCCGCAGTGGGATATCCTGATGATGGACGGGCACGGCTCCGTGCGGAACTTGGCCGACCGCGATTTTTTGCTGACGGGCTGGAAGCCGGACAATCTCGCCAAGCTGTCGGAGCAGGGGAAAGGCTACGTACCGGCGGATCTGTCCTATTTTCCTATAGGCATTCATGCCGCTGCCCTGATCGCCTACAACACGGACAAAGTATCGGCAGACAAGGCCCCCCGGACTTGGGAGCAATTCTTCGCCTATGACGGCCCGGTCGGACACGCCGATCCCGCTGTCGCCGCTCCGGCGTATCCGCTCGTCTCCGCTTTCTTTGAGCGGTGGGGCGTGCCTAAGGCGCAGGAGCTGTACACGCAGCGCTTCAAGGACGGACTGCGCGTATACCCGAAGAACGGCCCGGTCGGCAAAGCGCTCCTCAGCGGAGAAATTCATGTCGCCGCACTGCAGGAGCACAACGCCTACGAGCTGAAGCTGGCCGGCGAGCCCGTCGAGGTGGTCTGGCCGGAGGAAGGGGCCCCCGGAAGCCTTCGCATCGTCGCCATCAGCAAGCAGACCAAAAATCCGGCCGCGGCCAAAGCGTTCGTCGAATTTATGCTGAAGCCGGAGACGCAGCAGATGTTAACGGCGCTGGATTCGACGGACAGCTTCTTTACCCCGCTGGCCGAAGGGGTTAGCGCCAGAAGCGAGCGCGAGCCGAACGGCACATTTCTGCTGCCGACGGCGGAGTGGGCGGCGGAGCACGAAGCGGACATCAAGACCTGGTTCGCCGACCAGAACATTCAGTAGGAGACGAAAGCGATGAAAGCTTCGGAAGCCCGGTGGGGGGGCGGCGTCTCGCTCCTCCTGTTTGTTTTTATCTTCCTGCCGCTGCTTGCCGTTCTGCTGAACGTTATCCTGCCGGGGCTGTTCTTCGGACAAGTTCAATACGGCGGCTTCGGCCTCGTCGGCGAAATATTCCATCGTCCGCTGTGGAGGCAGTCCTTTATCAACTCGCTGACGCTGGCCGTAGGGGCGGCAACGCTGGGCATCGTCATTGCCGGCATACTGGCTGCGGTCCGGGCGCGCTGGGATTTTGCCGCCGCCAAGCTGCTTGGCCCGACCGTCCTACGCGGCCGGCTGGACGCTGGTGTTCATGGATACGATCGGCGATTTCGGCCTGCCTGCCGCCTTGGCGACGGTCTACAAATTTCCGACGCTGACGTATTCGATCTATTCGGCGATCTATCAATCGCCGGTTCGCTTTGATATGGCCGGCGTGCTCGCCTTCTATCTCGTGCTGGTGCTCGCTGCCGCGATGGGGCTGCTCGTGCTTTCGCTTCGCCGTTCGCGGTTCGACTTTCTGAACGCGAAGGCCGTTCGGACAGTCAAGAACCGGCCGCGGCATGCCTGGCTGTACAATGCGGCCGTCGGCGGGTTTCTGCTGATCTGCCTCGGCGTCCCGCTCGGAACGAGCGCCGTCGTCTCGCTGCTGAGCAAGACGGGGGCGGGGCTGACGAGAGACAATTTGACGCTGGACCATTACCGGGCCTTGCTTGCCGGATCGGCGGGCGACCATCGGCTGCTCGATTATGCGGAAGGGATGCTCCATTCCTTGTCTGTTGCGGCTCTTGCCGCTGTCTTCAGCATGCTGATCGGCTTCGTTTCCGCCTATGTGCTGAGCTTCACGGAGTCGCGCTTCAAATCGGCCATTCAGCTGTTTTCCATCGTTTCGCTGGCGGTCCCGGGGGTCGTGCTCGGCATCGGGTACATTTTTATCTGGAACCAACAATGGCTCGAGCCCATCGGCCAGCATTTGTACGGCACGCCGTCTTTGCTCGTCATCGCCGGGATCGCGGGGGCCATACCCTATGCGGTCAGAGTGCAGCTTGGCGCGTTCGGCAACGTATCGGGCACGATGCTGAAGGCGGCGGCGATGCAGGGGGCCGGCACGCTCGGGCGCATGCGGGACATCGTCCTGCCTTTGGTCAGGCAGTCGCTGCTGCTGGCCACGCTGGCTTCGTTCGGCACGAGCATCTTCGATCTGGCTCTGGCATCCATGCTGAAGCCGGCCAACTATTCGTTGATGCCGCTCGTGATCGACCGGGCCTTCGAATTTTCGCAGTACGGCTACGCCACGGCCGCGAGCGTCGTCAGCTGCGCCGTCGTCGTGCTGCTGATCGTCGTCCTGCAGCTTGTCGGACGCGGGCTTTTTCTATACATGGATCGCATAAGGATCAAGGGGGGCCGCCAATGAGCGCTTTGCTAAAATTACGGGGGATCGCCAAATCGTTCGAGGCCCAGCAGGTACTCAGGCCGATCTCGCTCGAGGTCGGGGAAGGGAAACGCATTTGCATTCTCGGCCCGTCCGGCTGCGGCAAATCGACGCTGCTGCAGATCGTCGCAGGCCTGCTGCCGCCGGACGGGGGAGAGATCGAGCTGGCCGGGATATCGGTAGAAGGGCGCGGGCGGCATGTGCCTCCAGAGAAGCGGCCTGTCAACATGGTGTTTCAGGATTATGCGCTGTGGCCGCACATGACGGCGAGGCAAAATATCGAGTACGGGATGAAAAGGCGCCGAACGCCGCGCGGCCAAATGGAGGAGAGGCTGCGGAGGCTTGCGGCTTTGCTCAAGCTGGAAGGGCTGCTCGACCGGCTGCCGGCGCAGCTGTCGGGAGGCCAGCAGCAGCGGGTCGGCATTGCACGGGCGCTGGCTACCGAGCCGAAGCTGCTGCTGATGGACGAGCCGCTCTCCAACCTCGATGTGAAGTTGCGGACGGATATGCGCGGGGAACTGGCTCGCCTGCTCGGAGAGCTGTCCATCGCCACGCTGTATGTTACGCACGACCGGATGGAGGCGTTCGCGATCGCGGACCGGATCCTCGTGCTGCGGGGCGGCGGGATCGACCAGCTGGGCCGCCCGGAGGAGCTGTTCGAGCGGCCGGCCAGCCCTTGGGTCGCCCAACTGATGGGCTACCACAACCGGCTGAACGTCGCCTTCGATGGGCGGACCCGGTCCGTAGCGGTCATCGCCGGCCAGCGCGTCAGCGGGCAGCGTATGTCGCCGGGCGAGGGAGCGGGAGAAGCGCCGGCAGGGGTGATGCTGCTGCATCCCGACGATCTTGCCGTCTGCGCTCCGGACCACTTGACGGCAGACGGGGGAAATCGGCTGCGCGTCACCGTGACGCAAGCGATCTATGAAGGCACGCAGTGGCGGCTCATTGTACGGCTGCGGGACGGGCAAACGCTTCACCTGTTTCATGGAGGGAGGGTGGAGCCGGGCAGCGAGCTGGCGGTATATGCGCCGCCCGAACGCGCCATGCTGTACGACGCGGTTCCGGCCTTCTGATGGGCAGATTGTTCGCGGTGTCGGATATTCACGGCTACGGCCGTTTGCTTGAGCGGCTGCTTGATCGCGCGGACTATCGTCCGCGGCAAGACCGGCTGTACCTGCTGGGCGATTATGTCAACAAAGGTCCCGATTCGGCCGGGACGTTGGACATCGTCGAACGGCTTTGCGCCGCCGGCGCGGTAGCGCTTCAGGGCAACAACGAGCGCAAATGGCTGCACCAGGTGCCCGGCGCAGCGGTTGCGGATGAGGCTGCGGCGGCGCGTTATCGGCGCTTCATCGCCGGCCTGCCTTTGTGGGCGGAATACGGCCCGTACCTGTTCGTCCATGCGGGCCTGCGTCCGGGCGTTCCGCTCTCCGCGCAGACGCCGGAGGATTTGACGGAAATCCGCGAGCCGTTCCACGGGTCGCCCGGCCTGCACGGAAGAATCGTCGTGTTCGGGCATACGTCTACCTTCCGCTTCGGGCTCCCGCCCGACGCGCTCTGGCAGAGCGACGGCAAGCTCGGCATCGATACCGGCGCGGGGCACGGCCATTACCTCAGCCTGGTCGAGCTGAACGAGGGCAGGCAGTGGTTGGTTCCGGTCGCCGGGCCTGCCGATGAGGCGGGAACTGCCGGTGGAGGCGGATCCGCCTGTGGAGCCGGAACTGGCCCCGTCGCGGTCAGACGGATCCGGTTACGGCTCCAGGATGTCATCCGGCCGGTGCAGAGGTCTCCGGGGCAGTAGCCTAGGGTACAGGCGGTGGCTTTGAGTGGGGGCAGGGGCGGTTTCGGATCGGCCTTGTTTGGGCTGTAGTCTGAAAAGGCCTCGGCAGCGGTGTGTCTGAACCGCGTTGGACTGGGCCGGATCCTGAATAGGCTTGGTCTGTGATGAATCTGAACTGCGCCTTGTCTGGGCCAGGTCCTGAATTGCCCCGTCCGTGGTGAGGCCGAACCGCCCCCCCGCTTGGGTCGGATCCCGAATTGGCTTCGTCTATAGCAGCCCTGAACCGTCTCTGCCTGAATCGATCCCAAACCTCGCCCTATCAGTATTGCTGTCGGACTGAGCCCGAACCCATCCGATTTGTCTCCGCCGGCTTGATGCCACTTGAATCGATCAGAATTAGACATAGATTGGGAAATTAGACCTTTTCAAGGTCTTAACTAGTCGAACTAGCCGCTTTTTCGAGAAATAGCGCCTTCGCGAGGCGTTATTTTGCGTCCGGCCCGGCTGAACCAGCCAGAATCGGGTCTCGCCAAGGAAATAAGGCCGTCGGAAGGCCTTAAGTTGCTGAATCGTCCAGCTTTTCGAGAAATAGCGCCCCGAAAAGGCGCTATTTCATTAGACCAACGTGTGGCATGATTTTGGTTGTAAGGCACGCACGCTGCAGCCATTTACTTTTAAATGGACAACCATGAAGTATATATGACATGATAGTGGGAAAGTTGGACGAAACGGCGCAATTTATGCTGCAGACGGCCGGTCTGACCCAGCAGAACGGTCTGAATCCGGAAACGGCCGATCGCCATTGGCGGCAGGCAACCGATGGTGGAGTCCGGAAGCGGCCGGTCGCCATTGGCAGCAGGTCGCCAGGGACGGTATCCGGCTGCAGCCGGATCATGGGCCACGAAGCGCCATCTGTCCGCACAAAGCACGGAATGACAGGATGGCCGGCAGTCCGTCTGCTATGCTATGAACAAGGAGTGGGGCCGATGGGATGGATCGAATCTTTGCAGAAAGCAATCGATTACATTGAAAATCATCTGACAGAAGAGGTGGATATTGAACAGGCGGCGAGAGCGGCAAATACGTCGGTGTTTCATTTTCAGCGGATCTTTACTGTCTTGACTGACATCCCGGTCGGGGAGTACATCCGCCGGCGCCGATTGACGCTCGCCGCGCATGAGCTGCTGAGCAGCAATGTCAAAGTCATCGATCTTGCCTGCAAGTATGGCTACGACACTCCGGAAGCTTTTACGAAAGCGTTCCGCAGGCAGCACGGAATCGCCCCGAGCGAGGCGAGAACGTCCGGCGGAACGCTCGTCACTTACAATCGCCTGACGATTCAGGTGAATTTGAAAGGAGCCGAACCGATGAAAGTAAAAATCGTGGAGCAAGGCGCATTTCAAGCCGTCGGGATCAAGCGGGAGCTGTCGATGGACGAGAGCGGGATTTTAGGGGGCGTAAGCGAGCTCTGGGATGAGGTGAACAGCGACGGCACGTGCGACCGGATCGCTGCGCTGATCAACGGTCCGGTCCGGGGAATCTTGGGTATCTGCGCATCCGACCCGACCAAAGAACCCGGCAGGATGGAGTACTGGGTTGCCGCCGCCCATGACGGTCCGGTACCGGAAGGCTTGCTGAGCCTCAAGGTGCCGGCCTCCCGTTGGGCCGTGTTCGAGGTGCTCGGTCCGATGCCGGACGCCATGCGCCAGAAGTGGAAGCAAATTTACAGCGAATGGTTTCCGTCCAGCGGTTATACGCAGGCAGGGGCCATCGAGCTGGAGGTGTACCCCGAAGGGGATGTATCGAAGCCGGATTATTATTCCGAAATTTGGATTCCGGTAAAATAAGGTCCGCGAAGGCGGCGGTTTCGCTCCGCTTCCTTCATGCACATCCTTCCGCGATTTTTCGCGGATTTTTTTCATTTCTTTCGTTCGTCGGAGAACCGTGTCCGCCAAAATCGGGAACAGGCAGCGGTGCTGCTCTTGCGTGAAATTTTCGACTGGATTGCCGCACATGCTTCTTTGCACCAAGACAGACAGCACATGTCCCTCGTTATCCGGCTTTTGAACGGTAAAACACGCTGAAGATCAAAGATATCGCCGACGTTCGGCTGCAGCCGAAGCTTGTGGGTTAACGCTTACTTGCCCGAGTTCAGCTCATAGAACGGTGTACCTTGCTTCGCACCGTGCGCAGCTCCCAACGTGCGAGTTTCGCTGTATGACGGAGGGCCGGTCGATTCGGTACATTATCGCACTCCGGGAAAACATTTCCCGGATCGCTGTTTCGGTTTAAAGATGCGTGACTGCCGCCAATGTTGCACTTTGTACAAGAAAAACCGGGCTTTTGATCGTTTAACGGAGGGAATGTTGCACAATGTACAAAATTTCGGACGAATTTCATCGGTTTTTACGCCGAGCGGGCTAAATTGTTGTACGAAATACAATATTCTGGGTTAATACACTTATAAAAGTAAAAAATATTGTATTTTATGCAGGATTCTAACCTTTTTCAGTTGACTGGTACCGGCCGGGACAGAGAGACCTGAACTGGAACCCGGGCCGGACACAGAATCGGACCCTGAACCGAGACCTGGACCGGAACAAGACAGGTTTTATACTAAACAGATGGCCAGGGTGCAAAACGAACGCAATTCCTCCCGATTTCCGGCGTCGAGCACATTGAACGGGCAGGCCAGGCCTATTTTCCCAATATTGAGTTCGCGGTTTATTCAAATGCTGCTTCCCGACAACCAAACAGCGGTACAGGTAATTCGGATGCAAAAAAAATGTTGCGCAAAGTAGGTTGTAAAAATAAACAAAGTATAATAAAATAACTTCAAGATAAATTCATAGTAAATACATAGGAATTATATAATTAAATTTGGCATACAGAAGACGGAGGCTGCAAAATGACACAACCGATGCTGGCGGTGGAGGTCGACAATATTTCCAAAAGCTACGGCGCAAGAGGGGGCAGCGAGGAGATTTTGCGCAATATTTCGCTCAAGGTCGCGCAAGGGGAGCTCGTCTCTCTGCTCGGACCGAGCGGCTGCGGCAAAAGCACTTTGCTGTCCGTCATCGGAGGGTTCGTCAGCCCGGACCGGGGGCAAGTCCGCTTGAACGGGCGGGCCAAAACCAGCCCCGACCGGGAATGCGTGATGCTGTTCCAGCATTACGGGCTGCTGCCGTGGCGCTCAGTGAAGAAGAACGTCGAGCTTGGTTTGGAGCGGCTTCCCGCCAAGGAGCGCGAGGAGACGGCGATGGCGTACATCAGGCTCGTCGGCTTGGAGGAGCGGGCCGGGCACTTTCCGCACCAACTGTCCGGCGGGATGCAGCAGCGGGCGGCGCTGGCCAGAGCGCTGGCGATTCGGCCGAAGGTGATTTTAATGGATGAGCCGTTCGCAGCGCTGGACACGTTCACCCGGTACTATCTGCAGAACGAGCTGCTGCGCATTCACGCCCAGGAGAAGCCGACGATCCTGTTCGTCACGCACGATATCGACGAAGCGGTGTATTTGTCCGACCGGGTGCTTATCATGAACGCCTCTCCGGGACAAATTCGCAGGGAAATCGCCATTCAAACGTCCCGGCCGAGAGATCGGGGAAGTGCCGATTTTCAGCATTACCGCAAGCTTATTCTGGAGCAGTTCGAACTGACGGGAACGCAGCCGAGCGAAGAGTTCAGCATTTAATTGAAGGAGAGGTATTTTTCGATGAAACCGACACGCATGTATTCATTCCTGTTCTTGTTCCTGCTTGCGCTCGCCCTTGCAGCCTGCGGCAGTTCCAAGGAAGAACCCGGCGCTTCCGCGCCTGAGGCATCCTCTTCCGGAGGGGACCTGCGAACGATAAAGATCGGTTATTTGCCGATCACGCATGCCGCTCCTTTATATGTTGAGGATGAGCTGGGAAAGGGGAAGTTCAGCCATTTCAAGCTGGAGCTCGTCAAGTTCGGCTCTTGGCCGGACCTGATGGACGCGCTGAACAGCGGCCGAATCGACGGCGCGTCCGTGCTCATCCAGCTGGCGATGGCGGCGAAGGAACAGGGTCACGACCTGAAGACGGTCGCTCTCGGCCACAAGGAAGGCAACGTGATCGTGACCGCCAACGACATTCAGCAGCCGGCCGATCTCAAAGGAAAAACCTTTGCCATCCCGCACAAGTTCTCCACGCATAACTTGCTGCTGTACCTGATGCTGAAGCAGGCGGGGATGAGCTATACCGACGTCAACGTCGTGCAGCTGGCGCCTGCGGAGATGCCGGCCGCCCTGGCGGAAGGACGGATTGCCGGCTACGTCGTCGCCGAGCCGTTCGGCGCGAAGTCCGTCGCCATTCAGAAGGGCAAGGTGCTGTTCCAATCGGCTGACCTGTGGAAGGATTCGATCGACTGCGCGCTCGTCCTGCGAGGCGAGCTGATCCGAAGCGACAGGGAAGCGGTTCAGGAATTCGTAACCGAGTACGTCAAGGCCGGCCAAAAAGCGGAGCAGAAGGATGCGGAAGGGCGTGCCATTTTGTCCAAATATATGAACGTCGACGAGAAGGTATTGGACCTGTCGCTGGAATGGATCCAATACGACGACCTGCGCGTGAGCGAGGCTTCCTACGAGGAGCTGAGGAAGCTGGCGGTAGAGATGGGCCTGTCGCAAAATCCGCCTGCGTATCAAGATTTTGTCGACCACAGCTTTATCGATCAAGTGAAGTGATATGACGACGATGAAAAGTGTTCAACGTCCGCTCCAAATCGTTATCGGCGTCGGCCTGCTGCTGGCCCTGTGGCAGGCGGTCGTCAGCGCCGGATTATATGAGGAATCGCTCCTTCCTTCCCCAGGGACTGTATGGCAGGCCATTGTCTCCATGATTCGAGACGGAACGCTGGCTGAGCATCTCGGGGTAAGCCTGTACCGCTTTGCCGCAGGCTATATCTTGGCATCCGCGACGGCCATCGTGCTTGGGCTCATTCTGGGCAGGCTGCCTGCACTTTGGGGGATTATCGACCCAATCGTTCAGGTCGTGCGGCCCGTCTCGCCGATCGCCTGGTCTCCTTTTATCGTGTTATGGTTCGGCATCGGCGACGTGCCGGCTATCGTCATCATTTTTTTGGCGGCGTTCTTTCCGGTCCTGCTGTCCACGGTCGGCGCCGTCCGCAAGGTCGACGCCACTTACCTGAAAGTAGCGCAAAACTTCGAAATCGGCGGCTGGCGGCTGTTCGCCAAAATATTGTTTCCCGCCGTCTTTCCATACATCGCCAACGGGCTGCATATCGCCATAGGCACCTCGTGGATTTTCCTCGTGTCGGGCGAGATGGTGGGCGCGCAGTCGGGGCTCGGGTTTCTGATCGTCGATGCGCGCAATCAACTGAGGCTCGATCTGGTGTTGGCCGGCATTGTGTTCATCGGTTTATTCGGGCTGCTGCTGGACCGATTGGTTCGCGTCGCCGAGCATTGGATTCAGCGGCAGTGGGGAGGAGGGCAATAAATATGGCTACGCCTCGATCACCTTGAGGTCGTCAACGTTCGTCTGACAGTGAGGACAATGATACGAAATATCCACCTCGTGACCGCAGGAAGCGTGAATCAGTTTTTTGTAGCATTTCGGCAAATGATGACGGCCCCAGTAAATGAGCGAGTTGAATACCGTCTCCAGCGCCTCTCCGCTTTCCGTCAGCTTGTAGCGGTAACGCGGCGGATGCTCGGAATAGAGCGCGGAGACGATGAGGCCGGCTTCTTCCAAATATTTCAGCCGGTCGGACAGCAGCTTGGAAGAAAGGCCTGTGAGCGATTTTTTAATCTCGTTGAAGGTCGTCCGGCCGATCATCATTTCGTGAATAATCAGAAGCGTCCAGCGGTCGCCGATGATGTTCAAGGTTTGGGCAATATTGCACGGAAGATCGTAACGGTCTTTACTCATGGCTTGGTCTCCATTTCATGTTCGTTAAGTACTACTGCCATCATATCACATTTTGCTTATAAAGTATCATTTTAATACTTAGTTGTTTTATCACACTCAATCCCAAAAATTAAAGGAGCGAATTTCCCATGGCACTTTATCTCGTCGAATCGGTACAAAACGGAAGTATTAAAGACAAGGACAGCTTCGAGCGGCAGCTGGCCTCTGTGCGCAAGGAACTGGGCGAGCGGGGTATTGACGTCGTCGAGGTGCAGGTTTCCCGCGATTTTTCCAGAGCGTTCTATATTTTCGAAGGGGCGGAGCGTTCCGCGATCAATGAAGCGCTGCGTCAGCTCGGCATTCCCGTTACGCTGATCAAGCCGGTCCGCCTCGTCGGCAAGGAGCTGGAGGAGGTTAAGGCTCAATCCGATTCCGTCAATTACTTGGTGGAATGGAATTTGCCGGAGGGCATCACGATGGAGCAATATTTGGAGCGCAAAAAGAACAACTCGGTGCACTATGCCGAGGTGCCGGAGGTCGCTTTTACGAGGACGTACGTGTGCGAGGATATGACGAAATGCTTGTGCTTCTACGACGCGCCGGACGAAGCGGCGGTCAAGAAGGCGCGCGAAGCAGTGAAGGCGCCGATCGATACGATCACGGAAATTTTGCCGGGCAACTGAGCGATGGGCAGAGGAAAGGGGGCAAGGGGGAATGGAGGAGGATACGCGTCCGATCGTCGAGCGGTGCATCCGCGAAGAGTTGAAGCCGTACGTCAAAAAAATCGACACCGAGGCCTATTATCCCCGGGACTATTTGACGGCGCTCGGGCGCAGCGGCCTTATCCGGTCGGATGAACAGCCGCTTGCGGGCGTGCTGCTTCGGGAGACGGCTTTGGTCGAGGAGACGTCTTCCGTCTGCATGACGACGGGGTTTAACCTGTGGTGCCATTTGGCGGCAGTCAAGTATTTGCGCTTAAGCGACAACGCCTATTTGCGGCAGACGATTCTCCCGCAGCTGGAGAACGGCGATCTGCTCGGGGGAACGGGGCTGTCGAACCCTATGAAATTTTATGCGGGGCTGGAGCGGCTGCAACTGCGCGAAAAGCTGGGCTACCTCGCCTTGAACGGCAGCGCGACTTACAGCTGCGAGTTTGACGAGACGATTGTGCCGGACCGCTGGATCGTCTCGGAGCAGGCGGACGCCTTCGTTCCCCGCATTCGGCCGGTGTTCGTGCTGTATCAAATCCCGCTGGGTCTTGGCATCACGGACAGCGCGATCCGCTCGATAGAGCGCGCGGAAGGCAAGCAAAACGGCTGCAACCGCTATTTGGGCATTCAGGTGAGCGAGCTGATCGAGGAGCTTGCCGCTTTGCGGGAAAGTACGTACGCGTTATGCCGCAGCGTCGTTGAACCCGGGGAGGTGGAGCTGAAGCCGTTCCTCGCGGCGAGGCTGGCTGCCGTCAAGCTGGCGCTCAAGGCGGTCCAGGCCGACATGTTTCATAACGGAGGAGCGGCGTACCTGCAGAGCAGCGGGCCTTCGCGGCGGCTTCGGGAAGCCTATTTTCTGGCCAATCTGACGCCGACAGTGAAGCATCTGGAAAAAATGCTGAGCCTATAAAATAACCCCGGAAGGCCGATAATGCCCAGCCTCCCGGCGCAGGTCTGTTCGAGGGCGATCCGGGCAGCTTATCCGCTCGATACGCTCTATGGACTCATATATTTGTTCGAACAGACCGGGGCGGAGAGCGTTAACTCGAGAGTAGGGCGGGTAACCGAGGAGGAGGCGTTGACTAGTAAGGGGCGAGTAACCGTGAGGGAGGCGTTGATTAGTGGAGGGAGCGATAACGCCTTTTCGAGGCTTTATTCGCGAAATTTCGCTGAATTTGTGCGGAATAGCGCCTTCCCGGGGGCTTATTAGCGGGGAATCCGCTTGCAAAACACCGAAAAGGGCGTCTCCGCAGGAAGTAACGCCTCTGCAAACCGTTATTTTCCCTGAATCCGTGACATGGATTTAGCCTAAGTTACAGGTTTGGTATTTTGTGGATGATTTTAGTGATTTACCTGGAAAGAGGAGTTCGAATGGATCATCATTTTGTGCCTTTCAGTCTGCATCATCTGTTTGTAGGCATGCCAAATAAGCCTGTCTTTTTGCAGGTCATTGCATGGGGTTGGACGGCATTTCGCTAGTTTAAGCAAATGCTTGGTAGATGCGTCTTGCGGTGAGAAACCAAGGACTGTTGCAGCCAAAGTTAAGAGCGATTCTCCCGGCGTGACGGACG
>NZ_KB905646.1 GCF_000380965.1 Paenibacillus ginsengihumi DSM 21568
GGAGCTGACGAATACTAATCGGTCGAGGGCTTAACTAAAATGCTAAAAGCTGCAGCGTATGTTTCGTATCCAGTTTTCAGGGAGCAACATGGAACCCCACAAAGTGAAGAAGAAGCTGGCGAAGTGAATTCCGAATACTTTGCGGGGGCCCCAGAGAACCTGAATACCCGTTTGGTGATGATGGCGGAAGGGAACCACGCGTACCCATACCGAACACGACCGTTAAGCCTTCCAGCGCCGATGGTACTTGGACCGAAGGGTCCCGGGAGAGTAGGACGTTGCCAAGCGGGCAAAGAACCTTGTTAGCTTTTCGAGCTGATGGGGTTCTTTTTTTAATATTACAGAAAGTTTAACTTTGCTAAAGCGATCAAGCGAAGCGAGAGTTTCTGTACCAAGAAAACAACCGCTAAACCGAGGTCGCTCTTCCCTGAATGGACGTCGCTAGACATTTCTTAATAAGACACGAAATTTCTTAGAGCATCATGGACATTAGGGACCGTTGACGGCCCAGGGCGTAAAGCAGATCACGGGCCAAGTTCAAAGGAAGCCGTTGCATTCCGCCAAAGCGCCCAGCCCCATCCGCTTCATGGGCGCCAGACGCTTCTGCAGCTTATCTCCCGTTGTGAATCATTGAATGGAGGGCCAAAGGAGCCACCTCTTCCCCTTCCTCCATCTCGTATAGTGCTTCGTCATCCGCATGCAGCACCTCCGTATGCTCAATCTCGGCAGCTTCCCCTTCAGTCAGCTTGCGGTCGAACTTGTCCTCGAGCTTTTCGATACTTTCCTTATCCATCCCGATTCTCCTTTCTGTGCAACAAAAATGAAACCGCAGATGCTCCGGATGCTCTTCCGTTAAGAAGGACGCGGATACTTGCATTTTTTCCTCATTCGGCGGACTTAGTCGTTACAGCTTTTCTCATACATAAATGGGCGGCCTTTTAGTGCATATTATTTGCATGGAAACGGCCAATACCGGAAATATGTTAAAGAGGAGTGAATCGGAAACGGTGAAACGTCTTGCTATTTGTTTGTTGACATTCTGCCTGTTAGCCGCTTGCTTGCCGCTTCATGCAGCTGCCGGACAAGCACAAGCAACCCAGCCTTATCATTACGGCTTCAAAAAAAGCAAAAACGGCCAGCTTCCTTCCATCGACGAAGAAGGCTTTAAAGACATCGTACAGCAGAACGAAGCGATTTTTCTTGGGGATACGTCGAAAAAAGAGCTGTATCTGACGTTCGATAACGGCTACGAAAACGGATATACGGCGAAGGTACTGGATGTGCTGAAGGAAAAGAAGGTGCCGGCGATCTTTTTTGTTACGGGGCATTATGTTCAAGATCAGCCGGAGCTGCTCAAAAGAATGGTAGCGGAAGGCCACTTGATCGGCAATCATTCCTGGAGCCATCCGGACATGAGCCGAATATCGGACAGCCAGTTGAAAGAAGAACTCGACAAAGTGAAGGAAGCCGTAACCCGGATCACCGATCAGAAGGATATGAAATATCTTCGCCCGCCGCGCGGCATTTTCAGCAAACGGTCGCTGGAGCAAAGCCGGCAGCTGGGGTATACGAACGTATTTTGGTCCGTGGCCTATAAAGATTGGGATACGAACAGCCAGCGAGGGGCGGAATACGCCTATCAGCAGGTGATGGGGCAGCTTCATCCCGGAGCGGTGATTTTGCTGCATTCGGTGTCCCGGGACAACGCAGAAGCTTTGGGGCGGATCATCGACGAGGCGCGGCGGCAAGGCTACGAGTTCAAAAGTCTGGATCAGCTGACGGTTAAAAATTATTAGACGAAGCACATAAGCAAATCGAAGCATAACAATGGAACAAGAGCCTGAGGGAAAAAGACGAATGTCTGCGCCTCGGGCTTTTTCAATGTTACAGAAAGATTAACTTTGGCTAAAGCGATAGATTTACGAAATCTCCATGTGCGCTTAACGCTGCGCGAATACTCGCTTCTTATGATGAAGGTGAAGGAAATGGAACATTCCGGCGGGTGATGAAGGAAATCCTTCAGCAAGGCGGGAGACGGGGAGGCATCATGATTCAATACTTATGGTTTGATCTGGGGTACACGCTTGTTAGAACGAACCGGGAAGAAGTGTACCGCCAAGTGCTGGAGCGCTTCGGCGCATTTCGCAGCCCGGAGGAGATCGCCTTAGCCTATCATCTTTCGGACAAGCTGTTCATGCGCGAGTTTCAGGGCGTTCTCGGCAAGGACAGCCGGGCATACTTTCCTTGGTATATCGGCACGCTGAACTATTTTTTGCGGCTCTCGCTGCCGATTGAGGAAGTCGTTCAAGTTCATCGCGATTTGGCCAGGGAGTGCCCTGTACAGTGGAAAGCTTACGACGGGGCGCTGCCCACGCTCCGCTATTTGCGAAGCCTCGGCTATCGGCTTGGCCTGATCTCCAATTGGGATGAGTCGGCTCGCGACGTATTGGCCAGGAACGGATTGGACAAGGAACTGGATGAGATCGTTATTTCTTCCGAGGTGGGGATGGAGAAGCCGAACCCAAATATTTTTCGGCTGGCCTTGGCTAGAGGGGGCGTAGCAGCGGAGCAATCGCTCTATATCGGCGACAACTATTACGACGATGTGGTAGGGAGTCGGGAAATCGGCATGCCTTGTCTGCTGATCAACGCTTACGGAAGCCGCGGCATCGAGGAGCTGTCGCATCGCCCCGTTATTTCCGGCATTCGGGACGTCGTTGCGTACCTTGGGCATCCCATGCCGCCAGAGCTGCTCAATACGGAGATCAATCGGCAAGGGGTATATCATGACAACGATAGCGGAAAAAATTGAGCTGCAGTTTGACGCCTTGAGCGCTGCGCAGAAGAAAGTGGCGCACTACATTCAAGTTAATATGCAGGATGCGGTGATGCAGTCGGCGGAGAAAATCGCCAGCAAGTCCGGCGTCAGCGAGGCGACGGTGCATCGTCTGGCCAAAGCGTTGGATTACCCGAGCTTCTCGGGCATGCTGCATGATTTGCGGCGGCATGTGCTGAAGGATCAGCGCGCGGTAAGGAACTTCCTGCTGTCGACGAGCCAGCAGGAGGATTCGTGGATCGAGAAGCATTTTGTGCAGGAGATCGATAACCTGCGGGAAACGATGGCCTGGACGGACAGGGCGGACATCCATCAGGCTGCGAGAATGCTGCTGGATGCGGAGCGAATCTGGACTGCCGGATGGCGGATGGGGCTGTCGGTCACTTCCTTTTTCAGCTTCGTCTTGAAATACATGCTGGGCAATTGCGAGATGATTCCTCAAGGAGGTGTGGCGGAATATGCTTCTTACCTGAAGTCCGGCGATGTCGTGTTCGTCTGCGGTTTTCCGAGATATTGCTCGCGTACCTTGAAGGTGTCGGCGCTGGCCAAGGAGCAGGGAGCGAAGGTGATCGTCCTGACCGATTCCGGGCTGTCCCCGTTCGCGAAGCTGGCCGACATCTCGCTCTTCGCTGCATGCAAATCGACCGGATTTCTCGATTCCTACACAGCGCCGCTGTCGGTGGCGAACGCCCTGATCAACGAAATTTCGCATCTGGACAAAGCGCGGGTCAGGGCGAACATCGAGCAGATGGAAGTGATGTTCAAGGCGTTTCAGGACAATTTCGAATGGATGAATCGCTCTAAATCAAGGTGACGGGAAAGGGTGTTTGGATGGATATTACGATCATCGGCTGCTGGGGAGCTTACCCGGAGAAGAACGAAGCGACTTCAGGATATTTTGTCGAGAGCGAAGGCAGTAAAATATTGCTCGATTGCGGGAGCGGCGTACTGTCCCGGCTGCAAAACTATTGCTTACTTGAAGAGCTGGACGCTGTCATTGTAACCCATGCTCATGCAGATCATGTGGCGGACATCTTCAGCCTGGAATTCGCCATCCTTATTCTGATGAAGCTCGGCAGGCGTTCCAAGCCGCTCGACGTTTACGTGAACCGCGAGGCGCGCGGCATGATGGCATTCTCGTATCCGGACAACATGCGCGTGCATTGGATCGGCGCGGATACGGAGCTGACGATCGGAACGGTGCAGCTGGCATTCTCCGAGAACGTGCACGATATTCCGTGCCTGGCGGTCAAGCTGACCTCGCGGAACGGCAAGACGCTCGTGTATTCCGGCGATACGGGGTACTGCCAGGCGATCATCGATTTTGCCCGCTCGGCGGACGTGCTGCTTATCGAAAGCAGCTTTTACGATTGGCAGGCAGGCCTCATGAACGGGCATTTGACGGCGGGCGAAGCGGGGCGCATTGCGGCGCTGGCCGGCGCCGGACTGACGATACTGACGCATTTTCCCCACTACGGAGAGCTGCAGCAGCTTGCCGCGGAAGCTTCCAACCATTATGACGGACCGATCCGCCTGGCCTCCTGCGGCATGCACATTCACCTTTAACACTGAATACGGGAAAGGGGTTTTAATCTGTGTTCAAGCTAGGAAAAACGTTCATGACCGGCTTTACCTCTCTGATAATCGTATCCATGGTCATGACCGGATGCGGCAGCAATAGCAGCGGCAATAGCGGCAATAGCAGCAATAGCGGCAACAACGGAAGCAGCGGAAGCAGCGCCGCTAATGTCAATAACAGCAGCGCTCCGGCATCCGGCGAGAAAGTTGCAGGCGGCACCGTACGGGTCGCCATGGCGACCGAGCCGGACAACCTCGATCCTTACTTGTCCGCAGCCACGGACACCGGATCGATGATGGACAATGTGTTCGACGGATTGTTCGAGGCGGGGACGAACAGCGAACTGGTGCCCGCATTGGCTGAATCGTACAAGGTGTCCGAGGACGGACTGAACTATACGTTCAGCTTGAAGAAGGGCGTCAAATTTCACGACGGCTCGGACTTGACGTCCGAGGACGTATATTATTCCTACGCCAAGCTGTCGGGACTGAACGGGAATAAGCCGCTCTCCTCGAAGTTCACCGCGATCGAATCGATCGATACGCCGGACGAGCATACCGTCGTCGTGAAGCTGAAAGCGAAGGACGCAGCTTTCCTGGCGGCCAACATCGTCGCGATCGTTCCGAAGGATTACGAGCAGCAAAGCACGAAGCCAATCGGGGCCGGGCCGTTCAAGTTCGCCTCGTATACGCCGGGCCAGCAGCTCGTTCTGGAGAAGAACGAGCAATTCTACGACAACGCCCGCAAACCGGTGCTGGACCGCGTGGAATTCAAATTCATGCCGGATGCCAACGCCTCCGTACTGGCCTTGAAATCCGGCGAAATCGACATGCTGCCAGGCATTTCCGCCCAAGGCGCGCTTCAGCTCGGCAGCGGATTCCACATCGTATCCGGGCCGCAAAACATGGTTCAGCTCATGGCGCTCAATCATGAGGTTCAGCCGCTGAATGATGTCAAGGTGCGCCAGGCGATCAATTACGCGATCGATAAGGACATCATTATCCAGACGGTTGCGGACGGCAACGGAGCGAAGCTCGGTTCCAATATGAGTCCGGCCATGAAAATGTACTACCAGGAAGGATTGGACAAGCGTTACGAGCCCGATACCGAGCAGGCGAAAAAGCTGCTGAAGGAAGCGGGGTACGAGAACGGGTTCAAGCTGACGATTACCGTTCCGTCCAACTACAAGTTCCATGTTGATACGGCCCAGGTGATCGCCGAGCAGTTGAAAGCCGTCGGCATTGAAGCGACGATCAAGCAAATCGAGTGGAGTAGCTGGCTGGAGGACGTGTACAACAATGCCAAGTACGAAGCGACGATCGTCGGCTTGACGGGCAAGCTGGATCCGCATGAGGTGCTCGGAAGGTACGAGTCGACTTACGCGAAAAATTTCTTCAAATTCAGCAGCAGCGAATACGATGAGCTGATGAGCAAGGGCCGCCAGGAAATTGACGAGAACAAGCGGGCCGAGCTGTACAAGCAGGCGCAGACGATTCTCGCCGAGCAGGCCGCCGCCGTGTATATCATGGACCCGAGCCGATCGGTGGCGCTGAAGGATCACTTGCACGGGTTTACGATGTACCCGGTACAGAAATACGATTTTGCCGCGATGTATTACACCAAGTAACGAGGGGATCGCCCGGTGAGATTTTATATCCGCAAGCTGGTCACTTTGGCGTCCACCGTCCTGCTTGTATCGGTTATTACGTTCCTCGTCTTTCAAGTGCTGCCGGGAGATCCGGCGCAAATCGTGCTCGGCGTCGACGCTGATCCGCATCAGCTGGCCGAGCTGCGCAGGACGATGGGGCTGGAGCGCCCGGCGGCCGAACGCTATGCGGCCTGGATCAAGGAGGCGGCGGCCGGCGATTTGGGCGAATCGCTCCGTTACCATCGTCCGGTGAAGGAGATCGTGGCCGAGCGAATGCCAGTGACGGTCTCGCTGGCGTTGATGTCCCTGGGACTAACGCTGCTCATAGGCATTCCCCTCGGCATCTATGTCGCGCGGCAGGACGGCAAGTTCTCCGCGCTGGTCCTGTCGGCGTTGACCCAGCTGGGGCTGGCGGTGCCGTCGTTCTGGCTGTCATTCGTCTTGATCCTGCTCTTTTCCGTTGCGTTCAAGTGGTTTCCGTCGTTCGGCTACGTTCCCTGGAGCGAGAACCCGGCGCAGGCTTTCCGGTCGCTGCTGTTGCCTTCCCTGGCGCTCGCCATTCCCGGCATCGCGGTCGTTATCCGGTATTTGCGCAATACGCTGCTCGACCAGGCGCGGATGGACTACGTGCGCACCGCCAGAAGCAAGGGGTTGCGCGAGAGAGCCGTCATGTACCGGCATATTTTGCGCAATTCGCTCATTCCCGTGCTCACGATCGTCGGCTTGCTGATCGCCGATACGCTGGGCGGCAGCATCGTCGTGGAAAATGTATTTGCGCTGCCGGGGCTCGGCAATCTGCTCATTACCTCGATCGGCACGCGCGACCTGCCGCTGCTGCAGACGATGGTGCTGTATATTGCGGTGATCGTCGTTTTGATTAATTTTATCGTCGATATTCTCTATATGGTCATCGATCCGCGCATTCGACTGAAAAGGTGAGCATGATGAAATGGAAACAGCTGATTCGCAGCAAGCTGTTGGTGATTGGAGCCAGTATGATCGCTCTGCTGTTCGGGCTGATGGTGATAAGCCTGTTTTACACTCCATACGAGCCCAACGCAATGAACCCGGCGATGCGCCTCGCTCCTCCGCAGCCGGCCTACTGGCTCGGAACGGACAATTTCGGGCGCGATATTTTCAGCAGAATCATGGAGGGCACGCAGACGGCCTTTCTGATCGGCTTGCTGTCGGTCGCGATCGGCCTGTTCTGCGGCTTGATCATCGGCGCCGTCGCGGGATACGCGGGGGGCTGGCTGGATGAGATTCTGATGCGGATTATGGATGCGAAGCTGGCGTTTCCCGGCATCCTGCTGGCGATTATGCTCGTCTCCGTATTCGGTCCCGGGCTGGGCAACACGATCGTCGCCCTCGGCGTGATGAGCATCCCGGCGTTCGCCCGAATCTCCCGCAGCGGATTTATTCAGTACAAGGAGTTCGTTTTCGTAAAAGCGGCTAAGGCGAGAGGGGCGGGGCCGCTGCGCATCGTCTTTCGCCACATTTTGCCGAATATGACGTCGCCGCTCATTGTCGCCGCCTCGCTGCGGTTCTCCGGCTCTATCCTGGCGGAAGCAGGACTCAGCTACCTGGGGCTGGGCGTACAGCCGCCCGATCCGAGCTGGGGCCGCATGCTGAGCGAAGCCCAGCCGTACATCGTAAACGCTCCATGGTACGTGATCATGACCGGCGCGGTCATTACGGCGATGGTGCTCGGCTTCAATCTGCTGGGAGACGGGCTGAGGGACGCATACGACAACAAGGGTTAGACACGGATGACGAACAATCCTCAATCCTTCGTCATCGTTCACCTGCGGTCCGCTGAAATTTTGTCGGCGGATCAATGCCGAATTTTCAAGATAGGAGGGGGGCCGTCATGGCAAGCGCCTTGCTTGAATTGCGGGATTTGGAAGTCTCGTTTGCGATCGGCGGCAGAACGTATCCGGCGCTGCAGCAGCTTGCGTTTGCGGTCGGGGAGCGGGAGACGGTCGGCATTGTCGGGGAATCCGGCTGCGGGAAAAGCTTGACCTCCTTGTCCGTTATGGGCTTGCTGCCCGAGACGGCAGCCATTACGAAGGGCGGAATCGTCTGGAACGGCAAGCTTCTGGACACACAATCCCCGAATGGCTGGAGTGAGGTAAGAGGCAGGCGGGTATCGATGATTTTTCAAAATCCGATGTCGGCGCTCAACCCGCTGATCCCGGTCGGCAAACAGATTGCCGAGATGGCTGTAATCCATCTCGGCGTGCCGAAGCGGGAGGCGAAGCGGCTGGCTATGGAACGGATGGCCGACGTCGGCCTTTCCCGGATCGAGCGGCTGTACGACGATTATCCTCATCAACTCTCCGGAGGCATGATGCAGCGGATCATGATCGCGATGGCGCTCATTTCCGGCCCGCAGCTGCTGATCGCCGACGAGCCGACGACCGCGCTCGACGTGACGATTCAGGCGCAAATATTGGAGCTGCTGAAGGAGCTGAACCGTTCGACAGGCACCGCGATGCTGTTCATTTCGCACGACCTTGGCGTCATTCGCGAAGTGTGCCGGAGGGTGATCGTCATGTATGCCGGATATATCGTGGAAGAAGCGCCGGTGGAGGCGATATTGGAGCGCCCCAAGCATCCGTATACCGTCGGGCTGCTGCAGTCGCTGCCCAGCGCGGACAAGAGAGGGCAGCCGCTGCATACGATTCCCGGCCGGGTACCCGCCTTAACCGACCGGGGGGCCGGCTGCCCGTTCGCGGGCCGCTGTGCGAGCATCTCGGAAATATGCAGAACGACCGTACCCGAGCTGAAGCCGATCGCGGGCGGCCATCGGGTACGGTGCCATCTGTATACGGACGGGGGGAAGGAGCAATGACGGAGGCGCTGATCGAGGTTCATTCGCTGGTCAAGCATTATCCCGTGCCGAGGCGGGGACTGTTGGAGGAGAAGCTCGTGCTGCGGGCGGTGGACGGCGTGTCTTTCCGCATCGCGGAGGGGGAAATTTTCGGGCTCGTCGGCGAAAGCGGCTGCGGCAAGTCGACGACGGGGCAGCTGCTCGTGCAGCTTGTGAAGCAGACACAGGGGGATATCTTCTTCCAGGGCCGACGTATCGGCGCGAAGCTGTCCGGGAGCGAGCTGCGGCGGCTTCGCCGCGATATCCAGATCGTGTTCCAGGATCCGTATTCCTCCTTGAATCCGAAGAAGACGATCGGCTGGACGCTGGAGGAGCCGCTGATCGTTCACCGAATCGGGGACCGGCGGACGAGGCGGACCATCGTCGCCGAGACGCTGGAGCAGGTCGGGCTCGATCCTTCTTATGCAAGCCGCTACCCGCACGAGCTTAGCGGGGGGCAGAGGCAGCGCGTCGGTATCGCCGCAGCTCTCGTGCTGTCGCCCCGCTTCATCGTTATCGACGAGGCGGTGTCCGCGCTCGACGTATCCGTGCAGGCGCAAATATTGAACCTGCTGAAGGAGCTGCAGCAGCGGCGCGGTCTTACGTATTTGTTTATTTCCCACGATTTGAACGTCGTGGAATATATCAGCGACCGGATCGGCGTGATGTATTTGGGGAGAATGGCGGAAATTTTCACTACCGGTGCGGAAGGCGCCGAGCCGCTTCACCCGTACACGCGGGCTCTGTTCTCATCGATTCCTGACGTAAGGAAGGCAAGGGAGCGGGTCCCGCTGCAGGGAGAAGTGCCGAGCCCGATTCATCCGCCGGCCGGCTGCGCGTTTCATCCGCGATGTCCGTTCGCGATGGATCAATGCCGCAGTCTCGTCCCGGAATTAAAAAGCGTCGGCCCGGGGCATGAAGTGAGCTGTCATTTATATTAGGAAGGGGGCGAACCTGTTCCGATGAGAATAGGCGTCATATCGGATCTGCATGTCGATCTAAATGAGCTTGCGGGCGAGCCGCCAGTCGAGGAGGCGCTGCTTGAGGTCGCCGCCGAAAGCGAACTGGACGGCCTGATCGTTGCCGGCGACATTTCGAACGATGCAAGCCGCAGCCTGGCCGTCCTTCATCTGCTGAAGGAGCGCAGCGGACTTCCCGTGCTGTTCGTGCCCGGCAATCACGATTATTGGAGCAAGGACAACGGCATTCGCGATACGTGGCACCTGTACCGCCAGTTTCAAATGTTCGATGGCTGCTTGAGCGAGCGGCCGTATCTGTTTGGCGATGAATGGGTGGTCGTCGGAAATACCGGCTGGTACGATTATACGCTGGGTGAACCGGAGTACTCGCACGACGAGTTCGAACGCATGCACGCGATGGACCGGACGTGGCAGGACAGCCTGTACGTGAACTGGGGAATGAGCAACGGGACATTCACCGCTACTTCTATGAGCGCATGGAACGGGAGCTGGCCGAGCATCGCGGCCGTCCGATCATCATGGTCACCCATATGCTGACGCATCCGTATTTTAAAGTGCCGATGCCGCATCCGCGGTGGTCCTATTTCAACGCCTTCCTGGGAAGCGCGGAATACGCCGATCTTTACCGCCAATATAATGTCCGCTACGGCATTATGGGCCATGTTCATTACCGGAAAACGTTCGCTGCTGAAGGGACGGAAATGATCTGCGCCTGCCTGGGATACCGCCGGGAATGGAGGCAGGCGTCCGTCGTCCAAGAAATTCGCGATTGTTTGTACATTTTAACCCTGTGATTGAATGAATACATGATTACTACAGGATATAAGCGGTAAGGTGAAGGCAATTTCAACAGTGAAAGGGTACACTCAGCTACCCTTTCACTGTTGGAATTGCCTTTTATTTTTTGTTTAGAAAATGGGAACGATTTGCCCAAAAAATCCGTTAATATATTAGGATTTAAGAGAGGTGAATACTAAGTACTTTTGTCTGTTTGAAGATGCTTATTGTAATTATTCGTATTTTTTACCAATAAAAGAAAATAGTCCCATTATACTATTGTGGAAATATTAGGAATATATATATAATTTTGAGTGTAATTGAAGTATTGATTACTATACCAAAAAAAAGGAGAATGTCGTATGAAGAACTTGAAAAAGAAAGTAATATTGACGAGTTGCGTATTTACTATGATTTTTTCTGTATCAGCATCAATTTCCGCTGCCCAAGACTCAACGCAAAATCTTCCTTCGAAAAGTATAGTGCCTTATGATGTGCCTGTTGGTTATGGGGCAATGGGATGGGATTGGCCTACTACGGGTGAAACAATCTCTGACGGTTGGGGATGGACGGGTTCACGTTTTCACAAGGGAATTGATATTGCAGTGTATAAACAAAACGTCTATGCTGCAGCAGACGGGGAAGTATTAGGTTCAGGGGTGTATTCTGATTCTGTTCAATATGTAACCATAAAGCATGATCAGAATGCTATCGAGCCTGGAAATACACATAACAAACTTGTCTCAAGATATTTGCATTTGGTGAAAGGATCACAAAAAGTGAAAAAAGGTGATAGGGTAAATCAAGGACAAACTATTGGTACATCTGGTAATTCTGGTGCTTCTGATCCAGGGAAAGATAATAATTATCACCTTCATTTTGATATCAACAATAAATCTGCTGAATTTCCATCAAATAATGATACGATAGATCCGATGCTTTTTTATCCATATAATTTTGGCTCTATACCAAACATAGTGCTTGACAACATGTAGAGCCAAAATTGAAAAACATCTGTACATTCCATAAGATGGTTGTGCGACCAATCCAACTCGAGGAATGACAGATGCACAACCAGTATACTGATCTTTTAGTCAATTTACCAGAGGTAAATGTTCAACAGATTGTGGAAATTGATGAGCAAACGATCCATATTCAGGTTGTTCCAAAGTCACGCAAGCAGGCTTGCGCCATTTGCCGTTCGGATCGTTCGGTCATTCGCAAAGGCA
>NZ_KB905647.1 GCF_000380965.1 Paenibacillus ginsengihumi DSM 21568
ACAGCCGAGCACAGCTAAAGCCAAAACGCTTACGGAATCCGGCTTGTTGAAGATGTTTCATCACTTTCAGTTCTTGAAAAGCGGGCTTTAATTCGTTAGGCAGTTGATTCAGGTCGGGCTGATGATCTATCATGATGGAAGACACCTCTTCTGTCTGGTAGTGGAAGTCGTTACTCTCACTTTACCAAACGAAGCGGTGTTTTTCTATTTTGGCAAGCTGGCTAATCAGCAGACCCTAAGCCCGCTCCACAATTGGTTTTACATTGATTTTCTAGGTGCGAAAGTTGAGTTATGAAGAAGATGAAATGAGTGCAGCTGTTGCAAGAATGAAAGAGAAATTCATAACCATAGATCCAACGGCAATAGAAGAAGATCGTTACTGGGATCAATATTTATTCCCATATGAGATCGGATTTTTGTAATAGACGCCTATGACGAGCGCTTCCTGTCGTCATCGGTCGTCACCTGCGGTATTGAAATTTTGTCGGCGTATACCGCCGAATTTTCAAGATAGCAAATATGTTAAATATCCGTGGAGAGAGCCAAAAGAGACGGTGATTGATTCATGCATGAAGAAGTGAATTATGGTTCAAATGCGTGCATGCATTTTACTAATGAAGAACTATGGAAGTATCTTATTGCTAAATTTGAAAACAACCCATCTGTAGCTATAAGAACATTATCTGATGATGATCGAGAGATTGAAATAACCTCAAGCACGCCCATTCAATGTATATGTTTTGATGGAGAGAAACAAGATTTGTTTATGAGTTTCAATGGAAATCAAACTTCGATTTTTGTTTGCGATGCAGAGATCATGTTTATTGATGAACATTCAAAAGGTTTGTTTACAACAAGTGATACTTTTGGAAACGTTGTATATGAGGGAAATTTACGCAATCTCCCCCATGTTGAGATACTATCTTTATTGTCTGATGTTATTTCATGCTTTATTGGTGCAGAAGAAGTTAAAATCATTGAGCAGGAAGCCCCTTACGATGACGAGAATAAGCAATATAAGTATTATAAACCGCACATCTATGAAATAAATGTGCGAAATAAAAATGTTGACCGGAATATTAAAAAATTCGAAAATATCACAATAAGTTATTAGGGAATGAAATGGTGCATCATGTCGATGATTGGGACTCCGAAGAAGACAAGGCTGTGGTACAAAGCTCATGTACGGTCAGATCTGCAAACCGTCTATATTTGCAGCACCTCCAAGTCGATTTGTTCGGGGCTTCGGGTGGCCTATATCGTGTTTGGCGACGCATTCAAGGACCGGATGACGAAGGCCATTTTTAACGTGAATGTCAAAACATCCTCGCTCGACGCAGAGATCGTCACCGAGCTTATTTTGTCTGGCCAGGCCCATGCGATCGCAGAGGAGAAAAAGCGGCTGGCGCAGTCTGCGAACCGGTTATTTTCGGAGCTGTTTTCGCTGCCTCTGGACGCAGGCCATCCGCTCAGCTTTTATCGTTGGCTTCCCATCTCCGACAAGAGGACCGGAACGAGCCTGGAAAGTTTTTTTCTGAGCAAAGGAATTCGCGTGTTTCACTCGGACCGGTTTTTAAGCGGAGGCAGCGCGCCCAACCATTATTTGCGGGTCGCGCTATCGTCGACCAATTCGTTGGAGGAATTAAAGAGAGGGCTGGAGATTTTGAAGGAACACCTCCCGCTTTAAACAGGAGAGCGATGGGGTAGCCTGCGAGTTTATAATTTGTTAATCTTTTATTTATAGAGATTCAATAGGCGCCTATTATAATGAGAGACAAGGAAATATTTCCGCATCATACGATAAAGGAGACTGCCAATGAAGCGAAGCAAGAAGACGTTAACCGTTCTCTCGTTTACGGTCGGCGCTTGCCTGTTCGTATCCACGGCGTTCGCCGACATGACGCTCGGCTCGGGCTACGACCGGCTGAAGGGTGCGGTCAAGCAGACCGCCGCGCAGATGGAGAAGGGGCTCGACAGCTACACAGTCGAGACGATGTACACTTTGAAGGATAACGGCCAAAATCTTGTTCAGAACACTTCCGTGAACAAATTCGATACAGTGCAGCGGGTATCGGAAGATTCGTCCGTGACGCAATACGCCAACGGCGAGTCCACATCAAGCTACTCGTATTCCGACCCGCAGCAGACGATCTGGAAGGACACGGATGGGAAATACTATGTGTCGGAGGTTCCGAAAGGGATAAAGCAGGAAGACAATCGATTATTCAGAAACCCGTTCCATGAGGAGGGAGCGGCGGAGATCGAGAAGATCGTCGACGCCGTGGTCGGCAATCTGAAGGACTACGTGCAGGCGGAAGAGCGGCCGGAAGGCGGCCGGGCATACTCCGGCACGCTGTCCGAGGCCCAGGTGCCCGCGCTGGTCAACGCGGTTTCGTCCTTCGCCCTCAAGCAAATGATCAGCGAGCAAGGCTATAGGGCCCGGGAAGAAATGAAATTTCCGAGAATCGAAAGCGATGTATATGTGAAGAAAGTATCCGGCACCGCGCTGGAGAACAAGTCAGGCGTCCTGGAGCATCTGACGGCCGATTTCGTCGTCGCAGGCAAAGACAAGGACGGAGCGCAGCATGATCTGTCGCTGAACCTCGTGTTCAAGCTCACCGACATCAACTCGACTACGGTAACGGTACCCGATTTGACAGGGGCGAACGTCGAGAAGGTCAGCCATTCCGGCTATGGCTTCAGCGAGAAATATGTCGGCACATACAAAAACGACATCGTCGTAGAGAAAGACGGGGAATTCGTGAAGGTCGGCGAACGGGTACTGGAAATCAAGAGCGTGAGCGACAAGAAAGTAACCGGCTCCTATACCGAAGTCGTGAAACCCGGCTTCGAGAGCGAGCATCCTAAGCCGTACCGCTTCGATTTCGAGTTTTCGCCGGACGGTTCCAGGTCTAACAGCTTCTTTACGTACTCCGATCCAGAGGGCAAGCAACGCAACGGAGAGCTTCATCCGGGCTCTTACGGCAAAGTGTATGTTACCCTGAACATCGAAATCATCGACGAGCACTCGTACCGCAGCGACGCTCCGGACAATTTTGAAGGGCAGTTCAACCGCGTATTCGAGTAATCTTGCGAATTTTGGCGGCAACCGCCGGCCGAATTTGCAAAGCCTGTGACGACCGATGACGGCGTCTTCGCTCGTCGCAGGCGTTTATAATCTTAGGAGAGGCTGTTCCTCAGGGCGATTTTTTCGCCCTGGGGGACGGCCATGCGATATTTATAGGGGATGTTATTATTGACGACGAAAGCGATAGAAATCAGCGGCCTGACCAAGGTGTATACGAACGGCCGAGGCATCAGCGATCTGAATCTGGAGATCGACGAGGGCGATATTTTCGGTTTCCTGGGACCGAACGGCGCAGGCAAGACGACCGCCATGAAGATGATGGCGGGACTGATGAAGCCGGACCGCGGCGATGTGAAAATATTCGGCTGCAGCGTCGTTGACGACTACGTGAACGCGATGAAGCACGTCGGCTGCCTGATCGAGACGGCGGAATCGTATTCGTACATGACGGCTAACGACAATCTGAAGCTGTTCGCCCGGTTTTATCCCGACGTCGACCAGCGGCGCATCGACGAATGTTTGGAAATTACCGGCATGCTTAGATACAAGAACGAAAAAACGCGCAAATTTTCGCTCGGCATGAAGCAGCGGCTGGGCGTCGCCGCGGCGATATTGTCCAGGCCCCGCCTGCTCATTCTGGACGAGCCGCTCAACGGACTGGACGTCGAGGGCATGCTCGATATGCGCAGGCTGATCAAGCGCCTGGCCGAGGAAGAAGGGACGACGTTTTTTATTTCCAGTCACCTTATCCACGATGTGGAGCTGACGTGCACCCGGATCGGCGTCGTGTATGGAGGCAAGCTGGTCAATGTGGAGTATACGCACAACATTCTTTCCAATTATTCGTCGCTGGAAAATTACTTTGTGAGCGAGGTCGACCGCAATGGCAGGGTTTAAGGCTGCACTCATCAATGAAATCGTCAAGCTGCTCAAAAAGAAAAAAATGATCGCGGCCGCCTTTCTGTCCATTGTCGCCGTCATGGTCGGTCAGGTGGCCGTCACCGCGATCAAGCACGGCTTCGGGCTAAGGGTCGTAGGCGGCACCGAATTTCCGCTCGTCGTGCTGTCGATGTTTGTGTACACGCTGCTGCCGCTGTTCGCCACCTTCGTCGCGATCGATATGTTCAACGGGGAATTTACATCGAATACGATGAAGATTACTTTAACGAGACCGGTGTCCCGATTCGGCGTCTTTGCCGCCAAAGTGCTCAATCTGGCCATCTTCATCGCCGCGAATCTGCTGTTCGTGATGGTGCTTTCCCTGCTCGCCGGGCTGCTGTTCAATGCCGATTCGGCGAGCGCGGCAGGGATCGGCAGGGTCGCGCTGTCCTACGCAGTGACGTTCCTGCCTGTTCTTGTGTTCTCCCTGCTCGTCGTGTTGCTGTCGAATATCGTGCGGGGAGGCCTGGCTGTCTTTTTTCTGTCGGTGCTCCTGTTTATCGGCTTTTACTTCCTGGGCATCATTTTTTCCAATTATTCGAGCTTTTTCATTACGTCCATGTTCGATTGGTATATGCTGTGGATTTCGGAATCGGCCAGCGGCTTCAAAATTCTTCGTCAAGCGTTGATCATGTCGGGCTGTGGTATAATGTTGTTTGCCGCGGGCTATTATTTGTTTGACCGCAAAGATATATAGTCGCCTTTGACGATCGCTTCCGGTCGTCATCGGCTGTCGCCTGCGGCGTTGAAATTTTGGTCGGCGGAATACCGCCACATTTTCAAGAGAGACGCCTATGACAAGCGAATCCTTCGTCATCGGTCGTCGCCTGCGGCGTTGAAATTTTGGTCGGCGGAATACCGCCAAATTTTCAAGAGAGACGCCTATGACAAGCGAATCCTTCGTCATCGGTCGTCGCCTGCGGCGTTGAAATTTTGGTCGGCGGAATACCGCCAAATTTTCAAGAGAGACGCCAATGACGAGCGAATCCTTCCGTCATTGGTCGTCGCCTTCGGTGTTGAAATATTCGCCGAAGGACTTCGTCGAATATTTCAAGAGAGGTCCTCCCGGATGCATCTAACCAAACGTTATTTCGTCATGAACGCGCTCACCGTCTTGGCGTCGATCGTCTTGACGGTGCTGGCGGTTATGCTGGTTGTTGCCGGATATACGAAAATATTCGGCCGGGAAACGAGTATAGAAGAGATGAGAAGGACGCTGGAAGTGCGCGCAGGCATCGGCGAGATCAAGCATTGGGCGCTTGGTATCGGGTTCGAGCGGCTGATGAACGCGCAGGAGCAGCGGGAGCTGGAAGGCCGGGTCAAGTCGCTGGGGGCAGATGCCCTGCTGCTCTTGGGCAGGAAGGTCGTCTTCTCGACAGCGAGCCTTCCTGCGATCGATATCGAGAAGAGCCTGATGCTGTCCGACTACGCTTCGGATTTGGATACGCTGGAACTGAGCGGCCAGACATACATGTTCGCCAGGGCGGACCAACGCCTGATGACGGGCGAGGAAGGCGTGCTTCTGCTGCTTGCCCCGATCCGCCTGGACACGGACTTCTCCTTGTTTCTCGGGCTGTTTGCGATCAGCTTTTTTATCGTGACGTTTCTGGCCATGAACCTTTGGGTGTCGTACCGGTTCTCGCGGGGCATCATTTTGCCGGTCTCCAGACTCAAGGACGCTGCTGTCAAAATCAGCGAGGGCGACCTGAGCTGGGGCATTGCGGAGGAAGGGGAAGGCGAGGTCAGGGAACTGAGCCGGACGCTGGAGCTGATGCGGATCAAGCTGAAGGAATCCGTGCACCTGCAGCAAAAGTACGACGAGAACCGGAAATTTTTGATTTCCAGCATTTCCCATGATCTCAAAACTCCTGTCACTTCCATTAAAGGGTACATCGAGGGCATTATCGACGGGGTCGCCAACACGCCGGAGAAGATGGCGGACTATTTGCAGACGGCCAGATCCAAGGCGATGCTCGTGAACGCGATGATCGACGACCTGCTGCTGTATTCCAAGCTCGATTTGAATCAGATTCCTTATCATTTCGAGCAGACGGACGTGCAGCGGTATTTCGAGGACTGCGTGGCGGACAACCGGTACGAATACGACAAGGCGGGCATTCGGCTGGAGCTGATCAGCGAGCTGGAGAAGCCGGTCTTCGTTCTTATCGATCGGGAAAGAATGAAGCGGGTTGTGCAGAACATTTTGGACAATGCCAAGAAATACATGGAACGAGAGGACGGGAGCGTCGAGATTCGGCTGCGGGAGACCCGAACTTCCGTCATTATCGAGATCAGGGACAACGGCAAAGGCATCCCGGAGCAGGATCTTCCTCATATTTTCGACCGCTTCTACCGGGCCGATCCGTCGAGAACGAATGCGGACGGCAGCGGGCTGGGGCTCGCGATCGCAAAGCAGATCGTGGAGGGCCACGAAGGGGAGATTTGGGTGCGCAGCGCGCCGGGGGAAGGCACGCGGATGATGATTTCTCTGAAGAAGAGGTAGGCGCGGCAGGAGGTTGTCATGAAGAACATTTTGATTATCGAGGACGATCAAAGTATCGCCAACCTGCAAAAAGATTACCTGGAGCTGAGCGGTTATTCCGTGCGGATCGTAGGCAACGGCGCCGACGGGATAAACGCGCTGAAAGAGGAGACATTCGACCTCGTCATCCTCGATATTATGCTGCCGGGCATGGACGGCTTCGAGGTGCTGAAGATGATTCGGGAGCAGGAGGACATCCCTGTGCTGCTCGTATCGGCCCGCTCGGAGGAGATTTACAAAATCAACGGTTTCGGGCTCGGCGCCGACGACTATATCACGAAGCCGTTCAGCTCCGGCGAACTGGTCGCCCGGGTCAACGCTCACCTGAACAAGTTCGAGCGGATGAAGGAGCGGTTCGGCAAAGCCCGCGAAGGCAGCAAGCTGCAGGTCAGGGGACTGGAGGTACAGAAAGATGCCCGCAGAGTGTTCGTGAACGGGAAAGAGGTCATGCTGGCCCAAAAGGAGTTCGACCTGCTGCTGTTTCTGCTGGAGCACGCCAACCGGGTATTCAGCAAGGAGGAGCTGTTCGAGCGAATCTGGGGCATGGATGCGCTCGGCGATGCCTCGACCGTAACGGTGCATATCGCCCGAATTCGCGAGAAAATCGAGGAGACCCCGTCCAAGCCGCAGTACATCGGCACTGTCTGGGGCTCCGGCTATCGGTTTATCGTGTAAGCGACCGGACGGCGGTGCAAATACGGATCACCGGTGCGGATGCGGATCCCGCGCATGGGTGCAGATGAGGATCACCGGTGCGGATGCGGATGTTCGTCCATCTTCATCTGCTGCTGGCGGGCTATCTCTTTACGGTATCGATTATAGCGAACGAACCTGCTGCTCATCGCAAGGGCTTTGTTTATCGCACGGTCATGCTGTGGCTTGCTGTGACCGGACACGGCATATTGGCCAAGCGGCTTTACGCTTTTCCTCCGTCCGGCGTGCCCGCGGCGCAGGCCGAAGCTGGCGGCATGCTGATGTATTACGGGGGAGACGCCGTCGAGCTGGTTATCTTCGCGATTTTTTGCCGGCAGTGGTTCCGCACCTCCCGTCCCCGCGTGTCGCCAGCCTCCGAATGATCGCCCCGATCCGTGTTTGTCCCTTTCGATTCGCTACCTGCTGAATATTATAAATAGAACGTAGATTGACAGAGGGAGAGGGGATGGGAGATGCCTACAATCGTATGCGCTCCGGTCATTCTGAAGAACGTCAGCGGAAATGTCATTTTCGGCGACGTGGAGAAGATCGCCCCTCAATCGACTAGCAGCAGAACGGGCGGCGCGGGGAATGGCAATATCGGCGAAGGGGCCACGCAGATCGATACAGCTATTGCAGGCAACCCGAGGTCGGGCGTGCCGGCTGAGATCGTAAGCGCGTCCAGGGCCGGAAAGCAGCGCAAGCCGGGCGGTGGCAAGTCCAGGGCCAAAGCCTCGGCCGGGTCCGGCCATCGGGCGACTGGAGCTGCGTCCAAGGCCGGAGCCTCAGCCAGGTCCAGCAATCGTGCTGCTGGGGCTGCGTTCAAGGCCGGAGCCTCGGCTGGGTCCGGCCATCGGGCGACTGGAGCTGCGTCCAAGGCCGGAGCCTCGGCCGGGTCCGGCCATCGGGCGACTGGAGCTGCGTCCAAGGCCGGAGCCTCAGCCGGGTCCAGCAATCGTGCTGCTGGGGCTGCGTTCAAGGCCGGAGCCTCGGCTGGGTATGTCAATTGGACGGCCGGGGCCGCTACGAGGGTCAGCCATTCCCCCCTGTTCGGCAAACCGGCCACAACCGGCCCCCCGGCCAAGCGCAAGGCCAAGCCTAATGAGCGGCGGCGGAACCACCGCGCTTAAACGGAGGAAGCGCGGCACTTGGCGACCATGGCAGTCAGATGTTTGGCGTCCTCCATAAATTGCGACGTCGCATCGTCCTTCACGAATTCCAGCAGGGCATACCGGTCGCCCGGCAGCGCTGCCGCCTCCTGCAAATAGCGGAGCCAATCGCCCTCGCCTTCGGATAATGGCCGCCGATCCCGCTCAAGCCAGTAGTAGACGTGAAGATTCGTCAGCCAAGGCGAGACCTTCTGCAGGCTCGTTATATTGTCGGAGACGCTTTGGCCGACCGGCGGCTGCCAGAGTGTGCGCACGTTGGGATGATCTATGTCGCGCAGCAATCGGTATGCGCTTTCCGTTGTATCGGTCAACGTCCGGGCGTGGTATTCGAGGCTGATCGAAATGCCTTCCTTGGCGGCCAGCTCGGCAATAGTCCGCGCATCGTTGGCGACCTGCTCCCGCCAATTGTCATCGGCCTCCGCTGAGCCGCGATTGCCTGCCCATACGCGAATCGTCGGCGCGCCGAGGCAAATCGCAGTCTCCAGGACGCGATCGAACGGCACCGTATCCGGGCCCCGATCGGCAAGCCGGTAATACGAACCGTAGGCGGCCACCTTAAGGCCTGCCTTCAGAGTCATTTCCTTTACGGCGCCAGCCCGCTCCAAATCTCCGTGCGGAACGTGAATATCTCCTCCCCATTCGATGCCGCTGAGCCCTGCTTTTTTGACAAGAGCAATAATCTCTTCCGCAGCCAGTTGGCGAAATGTGACGGATACTAGGCCTGTATGTATCATTGGTGATTCCTCCTATCTTGAAAATTTGGCGGTAATCCGCCGACCAAAATTTCAACCCCGCAGGTGACGACCGATGACGATAGGAATCGCTCGTCATAGGCGTCTATCTTGAAAATAGCCCCCAGGGCGTGCGGCCCATTTTCACCATCTGATGGTGCTGCGCCAGCGGCATGGGGGTCTATCTTGAAAGTTTGGCGGTAATCACTGGATCAAAATCTCAACACCGAAGCCGACGACTGATGAAGTAAAGCTAAATTATCAAGTATGCCAGCAAATGTTGTATTCTGTACAACTACTGGACAGTGAAAAGTTTTTGTCGAAAAATCGTCAAATAGAAGAATAACCCAATCAAGCGAATCTGTAGTATCCTTAAGGTTCTCACGCCAGAAAGGAGATCAGATCGCTGAGAGGGTTACTTGTACAGTGTACCCGATTTCGTCACGATCGACCAGCCCATGTTGAAATTCATCCATGATGTTTTGTTTACATTCCGAAATTGTTTTTCACGAGTTGCTGCCTTCGAGTGGTTCGTTGTCATCGTTGTGGGCCTGATGGTTCGTTCCGATCATCTCGGTGTCATGTCCATCGTACGCGATCTTTCGCTACATCCGCGGCATTACGAGTCGATGATCCATTTCTTTCGTTCCTCCGCTTGGTCGCCGGACCCGAAAATGTCTCCAAGGGCGAATATATTTTCGGTCATCTGTTTGGCACGATCGGCATTGTGCTTCTGCTGGACCGGTATTTCCTGTCCATCCCAGCGCTGCAACGGTTGGCTGAAGGGAACCGAACCGGCCATGCACGTTTGCATCTCGTCACCAAAGCGAAAATGAATGCGGTCGCCTACGAAAGCCCGAACCGAAGAAGCCGGGCCGCGGCCGCCCGCCGAAGAAAGGGAGGAATCTGTCAGTTAGAGCTTGATGCACAAGCGATCAATACTGGATTCGGGACATTGCATGATGTGATTCATGAATTGCCCAACGTTTCGGCGAATGTCAGCAACCGTGTGGTAGAACACGCTGTTGATGACGTTGGATTTGAGCCATTTCCAAAGCCCTTCGACAATGTTCAATTCCGGGCTGTACGGCGGTAAAAAGACCAATTCCAGCCGCCCGTTCAGCTCTTCCAAAAACGGTTGCAGCAGCTTGGCATGTTGAATGCGGGCATTATCCAGTACGATGACGATTTTCCCCGTCGGATAGACTGAGATGACTTTCCGCAGGAAATGCAAAAACGTCTCGGCGGTGTATTGCTCGTCTTCTTGCCAAACAATCCGACCTGTCGCATAGTCTACGGTGCCCAGCAGCTTGACGCCGCGGTGCTTGCCCGTCGTTTGGATGATTCGTTGTTTGCCACGGAGAAACCACGTCTTTTGAATGGCTTGGTAGTCCCGAATCATCGATTCGTCTTCAAACAACAGATGATTGATGTCGTCGTTCAACAATTTTTTTTAAATCAGGAAAGGTCGTTTCGCAAAAATGCCGCTGTTTTTCCGGGTCTGCGGCGCCAACGTATAGGTCGGTTTGGTGTAGCTGAGTCCCTGGCGGTGCATCATTTTTGAGACGCCACGCAGGGAATACCGGTGCCCGAATTCGCGTTCGATATACGTGGCAATAATCTCGAGCGTCCAGTTATGTCGGGCAGTGAAACCGACCTCATGTGGAGTCGAGGAGACAATGACTTGCTTCAACTGTTCTTGTTGCTCTTTCGTAAATCGCGCAGGCGCTCCGGGAGAATGCTTCATGTGCAAAACCTCCAGCCCGCCGCCTTGATACGTTCGAATATAGGTACTCACCGTTTCCCGAGAGCGGTTCAACGTTTCGGCAATTCTCGTGATGGAAATTCCTTTGAGATGCAAGTACACCGCTTGGTAGCGTTCGTACATACGACGTTTCTTCTCTTGTTTCATCGCCTGGGTAACTTCTTGCAATGCAGATTCGTTGTTCATAGGGATCCCCGCTTGTCCGAGTTTTAGGTCTGTATTGGATTCGACAAGCTGGTTCAATTTCCCTTGTTATCCTTTGCCAAAATCTTTGATTCAATTTATATAGTATACTCCGCAACCCCAGAAATTAATGAAAAATGCTTATCCAACCGATATATCCAATAAAAGGATAAGAAAGGATGGTGATAGGAAAAAAGATAGGTCGTCGAATTCAGCCAAGAAGAACGCCAACACTTAGAACAGCTGATCAATAAAAGGAAAGTAGCCGGGTATAAAATCAAACACGCACATATGTTGCTGAAGGCCGACGAGGGGAGAACAGACCCGCGTGCGCGTGGCCGGATACCCGGATTGCCGAAGCCTATAATGTCTGCGAAAGCACCGTTCGAAATTGGAGAAAAACGACTGGTCGAAAAAGGCTTCGAAGCTGCACTGGAGCGAAAAAAGCAACCAGGTCGCAGGACGAAATGGGATAGCGAGGCAGAAG
>NZ_KB905648.1 GCF_000380965.1 Paenibacillus ginsengihumi DSM 21568
GCCATCTGGTTTGACCGCTGGCTGGGACAAGGGGAACATTTTCAGCATCCGGCAGTAGCCACCTGCATCAAAACGATGCGAAACTGGCGAACGGAGATCGTCAATTATCACTCCTGTCGGTGGACCAATGCGGCGGTTGAAGGAAGAAACAACCGAATGAAAGCCTTTCAACGCCGACATTACTTCACCCGGAACCGGGAACGTTACGTACAAGGACTTCTGGTCGAATGTAACCGTGAACGATTTGGTACATAAAGTCAAGCACTAACTTTGATGTTGAGCCTAAAAATGACTGACGTACTCGACGATCATCAGCAGCGCAAAAACGGCGATCGCCTTCAGCAGCAGCGGCAGCTGGATGCCTTGATCACTGATCGCCATCGTCGTCATATAATTGACGAGCAGCGGATAGGCCAGCACGGCCGCCGAAGCGAGCGCCGCGAACAGCAGATCGGCCGCCAGCGCTTTTTTATAAGGCTTGTAATAAGCCAGAAACCTCTTCATCATCGTCAAAACGGTCCACCCTCCGCAATTTGCGTATTGTGCCGTTAACGGCATTTTGACTTAATGGGGCATTGTTCCGGTTCAACCCTTGTACATTCCTTCTCATTTCGTCATCCCTCCCGCTATTTTTATTCAGGGTAGCACGGCACGAAAGGCCGACCAAGGGAAAAGTTGAGTGTAATCGTTTTCCCCGCAGGTTCGGCGCATACGTATCGTTAACCGCGTTCGGCATTTCTCCTAATGCCGCAAAAAAAGCTCCCCCGCAGCATTCTTCACTGCAAGGGGAGCTCTGCCCGAGCGTATTTGCCCAGAGGGCCGAATTACGGCCGTTCGGCGACAATCGTCCTGTCCGCCGCAACCGAATGTCTTCCCTTCATGGCATAGTATAGAACGGCGGCCGCGTAAATCGCCACGATAACCGCCCAGAGCGGAATGTCGACGCCGAGCACGGGCATCGTTTTGACAAGCATGCTGTAACGAACGACGCAGTACAGGAACAGCAGGCCGAGCGCCAGCGCAATGGCCGGGACGACGGGGAACGCGACCCGGAACGGGCGCTCGAGACCAGGCTCCTTGTATCGCAGAACGAACAGCGAAATCATGCTCAGGCAGTACATCAGCACCGCTCCGAACACGGCAAGCTCGATCAGGGCGCTGGCAAAGGCCGCCGAACCGGCGCACACGACGCCGATCGCTCCGGGAAGGAGCAGCCCCCATACCGGGACGCCATGGCGGTTCAGCCTGGACAAAAACTTCGGGAAGTACCCGGCGCGGGAAAGCGCGTAGGTTTGGCGGGAATAGCCGATGATGATGCCGTGCAGGCTGGCGATCAGACCGATCAAGCCGATCATCGTAACGGCAACGACCACCCAATGGCCTTCTCCGTATACGCCGCTCAACGCTTGCGGCAGCGGATAATCCGCCGGCTTCCCTTCGCCGCCGCCCAGTCCGGCGGTGACGAGCAGGGTCAGCACGGTAGCGGTCGCGAGCGTCAGGATGCCGGAGATAAAACCGCGCGGAATGTCGCGCTTCGGGTTTTCCACCTCTTCGGCTGCCATCGCCCCGCCTTCAATCGCGAGAAAAAACCAGATCGCGAACGGGACGGCGGCCAGCACACCGCCTGCGGCAAGCGGCGGCGCATCCGCGGGAACGAGACGGTCCAGGCTCACATGCGGCAAACCCGCGGTGTAAAACAGCGCGAGACCGACCAGAGCGATGACGGTAGCGATCAGCTCGATCAGCGCCGCTCCCTTCATGCCGACCATGTTGATAAGAATGAACAGAATGAAAATGCCGGTCGTCACCCAGACGGGGCTGGCGGACGGAATCAGGAAATGAACGTAGGCGCCGGTCGAAACCGCGATCGCCGGCGGCGCGAAGACGAATTCCAGCAGGCAGGCGATGCCGGCCACGTAGCCGCCGAACGGACCGAGCGCCCGGGCCGCGTAGGCGGAAGGACCGCCCGCGTTCGGTATCGACGTCGACAGCTCGGCATAACTGAATATGAAGCAGGCGAAAAAGGCGGTCACGAGCAGCGAGGCGATCATCATCCCGACGACGCCCCCCTCGGAAAAGCCGTAGTTCCAGCCGAAATATTGTCCGGAAATAACCATGCCGACCGCAATCGACCAAAGGTGAATCGGCTTCAGCGTTTTGCGCAGCGTTTGATGTTCCATATGACTCTCCACTCCTTTTTAGGTGTCGGTATTGCCTTGCTTAAACCTCCAGCTTGACGCCGCTGACCTTTTGCTCGATCATCTTGCGCAGCAGGGAGCCGATGTGCGCTCCGGCTTCCACCGGCGGCGTGCCGCCCGCATGAATGTTGGAGACGACCATTCGGTCGGAGTCCTTGCGGCCCGGCCGCGGGCGGTAGCACATATACGCGCTCATCGACGAGGCGGTGACCAACCCGGGACGCTCCCCGATCAGCAGTACGAGCGCCTCCGGCTCCAGCAGCCGGCCGATGTCGTCCATGACGCCCACTCTTCCGCCTTTAACGAAGAAGGGCGTCCCCTCCGCCAGCCCGTTGGCGGCCAACGAATCGCGCAGCGCGGGCAGCACGTCCGCCAGGTTGTCGTCGATCGCTTTGGCGCTCAGGCCGTCGGATACGACGACCTGCACCTGCGGCCTGTGCTCGCAGCGCCGAACGATCTCCCTGGCGCCGTCCTTCGTCAGCACCCGCCCGCTGTCGGGATGCTGAAGATAAAATTCCTTGTTGCGGTACTGCGTCTCCACCGTGAACAGGCCGAACTCGGCAAGCGCTGCGTCCTGCACCTCCCCATAGACGGCATCGACCGCTTCCGCATGATCGAGCCGGAATTTCAGCATCTCCTTCGTCAGCGGCCGCGTGCCGGCGCGCCCGACATCGAGCCTGGCCGGCGTCAGCTTCATCCATTCCCGAAACCGGTCGGCTCCCCGATTCCCTCCCGCTGCATTCATCGCTTGTTCCTCCTTTATCGCTTGTCATCTGCTTAAAACATGAACCGCCTGGCATTGCCCGCATCCGCCGTCAGCCGTCCTCCGGCCAGAATGCCGGTCTTCTCAAGCCACTGCTCGAAAGCGGGCGCAGGGCGTTTGCCGAGCGTTTCACGGATAGCCGCGATGTCATGGTAGCTCATCGACTGGTAATTGAGCATGCAGTCGTCCGCCATCGGCACGCCGATGATGAAGTTGACGCCGGCTGTCGCCAGCAGAACGCCGAGCAGCTCCATGTCGTTCTGGTCAGCCTTCATGTGGTTCGTGTAGCAAATGTCGACACCCATCGGCAGGCCGTGCATTTTGCCCATAAAATGGTCCTCCAGCCCGGCCCGGATCACCTGCTTGCTGTCGTACAAATACTCCGGACCGATGAACCCGACGACCGTATTGACGATAAACGGCTTGAACCTGCGGGCCAACCCGTAGCAGCGCGCCTCCAGCGTCACCTGGTCGATGCCGAAATGCGCGCCCGAAGACAGCTCCGAGCCTTGCCCGGTTTCAAAATACCAGCGGTTCGGCCCGTCCGCCGTTCCCATCTCCCGAATCAGCGCGTCCGCTTCCGTCAGCAGCTCCAGGTCGACGCCGAATCCCCGGTTGCCCTCTTCGGTGCCGGCTAGGCTTTGGAACAGCATATCCGCGGGGGCGCCCTCCTTGACCGCCCGCATCTGTGTAGTCACGTGGGCCAGCACGCAGTTCTGCGTCGGGATATCCCAATACGCGATCACCTCCTGCGTCGCATGCAGCAGCGCCTTCATCGCCTCGGTCGTGTCGCTCACCGGGTTGATGCCGATGACGGCATCTCCGACTCCGTAGGCGAGCGCTTCGAACAGCGAAGCTTTCATGCCGGCGACATGGTCGGCCGGATGATTCGGCTGCGCGCGCGAGGCGAGCGTTCCCCGCTGGCCGATCGAAGTCCTGCACGTCGTGATCACTTCGATTTTGGAGGCTGCCTGAATCAGATCGAGATTGGACATCAGCTTGCACAGCGCCGCGATCATCTCGCTCGTCATGCCCCGTCCCAGCCGAAGCAGCTCCTCCCCGTTCGTCTCCGTGCGAAGGACGTATTCCCGCAGCTCGGCCACCGACCATCCTTTGATGGAATGATATATCTCCTCGTCCACCCCCTCCTCGATTGTTCGCGATACTTCATCCTCCTCGGGAGGGAGCGGAGCAAAGGCGCGTATGTCCGCCAGCAGGCAGTCGGCCAGCAGCGACTTGGCCGCGATCCGCTCCGTCATATCCGCGGCGGCGATGCCGGCCAGCCTGTCGCCGGACCGCTCCTCATTCGCCTTGGCGAGCAAATCCTTAAGGTCGGCGAAGCGGTATTCCTTTCCCCGCAGCGTCGTATGAAGCTTCATATGGTTTCCTCCTTCGTGCCGTTGGCCTGACGCCTGCGTCGTTCGGCCTGTTGGCTGTTGCCGTTGGCCCTGTGCAGTCATTGTCAGGCCGCTTTCCATTTTCGTCCGGTCCCGCCTTATCCGCCGAACACCAGGCTTTTGACGACGACCGGGACGACTTCTTCCTTGATCGGTTCGCCTACATCGATGTAATCTCCCTCCCGCGGCGACAGCTGATCGAGGCAGACGAGCCTTGCGCGCTGCGTCTCCTCCAGCTTGGCGAGCAGCATGTAACCCAGCGCCTTGGCCATGTCGCTCTCGCAGACGAAGAGCGGCACTGCCGCGCGAAGCGGCTCCGCGGCGTATGCCGCGGCCAAGGCGTCCGTCAGCCGCTGCAGCCGGCGGTACGAGCAGTAGCCAGCGGCGCGGAGGCAGAGAGCAAAGGGCGGATCGCCGCCCGCTCCGGCGAAAGCGGCGACGCCGCCGCGGACGGCGGCAAGCGCGCTTTCCCGGAGCCTTCGGGCATCCTCGGCGCCGTCCAGCGCTTCCGCCGGCACGTCCCAGACAACGACGGGCACATCGCGCAGCGGCAGCACACCTGGGCTGCAGTACATCGTAGCGCCGCCGATTTCCGTCGTCTGCGTGCCTGCCCCGATGACCGTCGCCCTCGCCGCAGCCGGCGCCGGCTGCACAGGCATCGGAAGAGCTCTCGCCGCCGCCGCTAGCTCCGCCGCCAGCAGCGGGCCGATATCTCCGTGCCGCGCCGTCTGCCCGATTGTTTCCGGCGGCGGCTCCTCCATCAGGGCGCCGATCCCGCCGGACACCCGGATCTCGTCCGGCGCCGGCAGAGCGCTTGCCGGATCGCCAACAGACAGCTTCCCGGCCGCAAGCAGCGCCCCCGGGTCGCCGCTCACGCAGCGGAACAGGACATCCGCCATCGACCGGCACAGCTCCCGCAGCTCGGCGAACGTCGCGCTCGCCCCCGCTTCAGGAAGACGCAAGCGAACGCCCGGCTCAGATGCCCACGCACGGAGGGCGGGGGCCACGTACAGCACCCGGCCGCTCTGCTCCAGCCGGACCAGACGCCCGCCGATATGGAACGTCGCAGTCGCGATCAGCCTTCCGTCGCGGAAGTATGCAGTATTGGCCGTACCGCCGCCGATATCGACGTTGGCTACGACGCCGTCCGTCTCCAGCGAGCGGCGCAGCGCCCCGGAGCCTTTGCCCGCGAGAAGCGACTCCAAATCCGCGCCGGCGGTCGCTACCACGAATTGCCCGGCATGCCGCGCCAGCGCGCGGGTCAGTTCCTCGGCATTCCGCTTGGTGGCCGTCTCGCCGGTCACGATGACGGCGCCGGTGCGGACGCTCTCCGGCCGCAGCCCCGCTGCCGCGTACTCTGCATCGAGCAGCGCGGCCACGGCGGCGACGTCGATTTCGTCCTCGCCGAGCAGCGGGGTCGGAAAGACCGGGCTGGCGTACTCGATCACCCGCTCGGTAATCTCGTACCGCGGCAGCGCAAAGCCGCCTGACGTGAGCGTCAGCCTTAATCGGGACAGCAGCCATTTGGTCGTGCTGGTGCCGAGATCGATGCCGACGCTGGTAATCCATTCGTCCAATATGCTCTCCCCCTTCGCCAAAGCGTGCAGATTGCAGATTATGAAAACAAAAAAGACGCCATGAACCGGCAGCCCGCTGCTTTCGCGCGTGCGGCGCGAGAGCGGCGGCTTCTGTCCGACCAAAGCGTCTTTGCTTTGAAAACCCGTTATTCACTTGTCGCTCTTACCCATTGTAAAGCGTAATGCCGCTAAACACGCAGCCCTTGCCCGCAGACCGCTTCAGCTAACCGCCGAACTCCCGAATGACGGCTTCGGCCGTCTTGACCAGGGCAGCCCGTTCGCGCATGCTCCGGCTGCGCAGCGTTGCGTAAGCTTCTTCCTCGCCGATGCCCCAGCGGTTCATCAGCAGCACCTTCGCCTTGTCGACGACCCGCCGCTCCTCCATCTTGTCCTTGAGTCTGCGCACGTCCGCTTCCAGCTTGCGCAGCCTGCGCCTCTGCTCCAATCCGATCTCTACGGCGGTCAGCAGGCCGCCTTCGGTAAAAGGCTTCGTCACGTAGCCCGAGGCTCCGGCTTGAGCCGCGCATTCGCTCCATTCCCGGCGGTAATGGGAGGTCAGCAGGATGATGACAGGATCGTACCATTTGCGGAGCTGGCTTGCCGCTTTGAGACCGTCGAGCTTCGGCATGTGCACGTCCATAATGACCAGCTCGGGCCGAAACTCGTACGCCAGCTTCACCGCCGCCTCGCCGTTGCCCGCCTCCAGCTTCGCCTCGTACCCGGCCTTCAGCAGTATTTCCTTGACATCCATGCGAGTTATCGGCTCGTCATCGACGATCATGACTGCAATGCTCATAACTCGTCCCGCCTCTGCAGCGGGAACGTGACGTTCATCCGCAGCAAGCCCGGCCGAATATCGTGACGGACGCTGCCGCCGAGCGTTTCTTCGGCGAGCTTGACGATCAGGGTCAGCCCGAGCGAACCGCTCTCCGTGCCGCTTCCGGCCAATTCGCCGCCTGCCTGCGTTCCGGCGGCCCCCTTGCTGCCCGCTGCGGCGGCCAGAATGCTCTTCGCCCGGGCCAGCCCCGGAGAGTTCGTCCGCTCTTCCCAGACTAACTCGGCTTCTTCCCCCGCTTGCCGCAGCGCAACGGCGACGGCTCCGTTGCCGTCCCGGTGCGCCGCGTGCTTAACGGCGTTCTGAAGCAGCTCATTGACGATCAGGGCGAGCGAAGCGAACCGCTCCGCGCTCATCTTAACCGATTCAGCCCGGATCGACAGGGCGAGCGGCCGCTCCGGCCCCGCCAGGAAGGACAACGCTTCTTCCGCCAGCTCCTTCAACAAGGCGCCGGCATCCACCGTCCCCGCATCTTCCCGCGACAAAAAGCGGTGAATGCGGGCGACGCCTTCGACCCGGTGCAGGCTTTCCTCGAACATCGCGGCGACGGCCTGGTCCCGCTGCCTGCGCTGCTGGAGCCGCAAGAGACTGACGATCGTCTGCATCTGATTGTCGACGCGATGGCGGATTTCCCGGAGCACGACGGATTTCGCGCGAAGCTCGCGCTCCTTGTCCTCCATTTCCGTCCGGTCGCGAAGCAGCACGATATTCCCGGCTAACCGCCCTTGCCGCTCCAGCGGCACCCTCCTTCGAGTGTAGGAGCGACCTCCGATCCGCAATTCGTCCTCCGGCATCCCCGCGTTGGCCACGACCGCTCCGCCGCAGTTCAGCAACTCCCGGCCCCGTTCGTTGGCGTAGCGGACTTGGCCGCCGTTGTCCACGAGCACGATCGCTTCTTCGAACAGGTCCGGAATTCCGCTGCGGGTGAGCGATTCTTCGAGCATCATCTCGACCAGGTACGCGTTGGACTGCTCCAGCGACGCTATGCAGCGTTCGCGCTCCACCTCATCCGTAATATCCTGCTCGTGAATAAGCACGGCGATGGTGCCGCCTGATGCCCCCCGGATCGGAACGACCCGCTGGCGGATAGGAACGTCCTCCTGCGATAGCCCCCGCGCATCCGTGACCGGACGCCCGGTGCGAAAAGCCTCGAACACGCCGGGCTCGTTGGCCGGCAGCGCCAGCGCGCCGATCACGTCTTTTCTATATAGCGACGGTATCCACGACGACTTGCCGTGAGCGACTACAATGGCCACGTCCCCGTCCTTGCCGAGACAGTCGATGAACACATCCCCTTGCGACAAGTCCGCCATAACATCCAACTGCAAGGCGAGATTGGCTACGATCGGAATATCGTCCTGCGACAAATGGGTGAATCGCTCGCACAGCGTCCACACAGCAGTCTGATTCGCGTTCATCTTGATCCGCCTCTAGTACATGTTATATTTCATAACCTAAAACATTGATTTTTTTTACTATTATAAAACCACCCGCTCAATCATGTCAATATACATAACATTTCCTCTGACATTATGGCATTGGATCTGATTCGTTTTAAGATGATGCCGGCCGCGGGAGCCGCCGAATACTCTGATGCAAGCGGAACAGTCGATCTAACAGGATTTCCGGTTCAGTTGTCGAAATAATAAGAAACTTCGGATGCTAAGGCAAAAGAATTTTTCAGGACTTAATCATTGGAAAGCGTGCAATCGGCAAATGAACGTACGACAGCCCATTGCAGGCGTTTACATTTTGACCCAATGCAGCCTTGCTTCCAACCTTTGGGGCAAGTTGCGGCAATGGTGCCTATTCCAATCATCAGAAAGGATTGATCATGGTGATGACCAACAGCAGCAGCCGGCGGCAGCCGAACGTCATCGTCTTCTTCACCGACCAGCAGCGCTGGGATACGACCGGAGTGCACGGGAATCCGCTCGGGTTAACCCCCCATTTCGATCTGATGGCCCGTCAAGGAACGCATCTCGAGTATGCATTCACCTGCCAGCCGGTATGCGGTCCGGCTCGCTCGTGCCTGCAGACCGGCTTGTATGCCACAGAGACCGGATGCTACCGCAACGGTATCCCGCTTCGTCCCGAGCTGCCGACGCTGGCGCATTATTTTAACGAGGCCGGATACGAGACGGGGTATATCGGCAAATGGCATTTGGCTGCCACGGGGGATCAGCCGGTACCGGACCGCTTGCGGGGCGGGTATCAATATTGGCTCGCCGCCGACGCGCTGGAGCATACCTCGGATGCGTATCATACGATGCTGTACGATAACGACAATCAGCCGGTAAGGCTGCCCGGCTATCGGGTCGATGCGCTGACGGATGCGGCGATCCGTTACATCGATCAGCGGAAGGATAAGCCATTCTTCCTCTTTCTCTCTTACCTTGAGCCGCATCATCAAAATCACCGCGACGATTATCCCGCTCCGGACGTATACCGGGATGCCTACACGGGGAGATGGACACCGCCGGATCTGGCCTCTCTAGGCGGTACGGCGCATCAGCATCTGGGCGGATATTACGGCATGGTCAAGCGGCTCGACGAAGCGCTCGGCCGAATTCGCGATGCGCTGCGCAGCCTGCAGCTGACGGAGGATACCGTCATCCTGTTTACCTCGGATCATGGCTGCCACTTCAAGACGCGCAACGGAGAATACAAGCGCTCGTGTCACGAAAGCTCCATCCGCGTGCCCGCTGCGCTGTACGGGAGCCGTTTTACGGGCGGAGGGCATGTTACGGAGCTTGTCAGCCTGGTCGATTTCGTGCCGACGCTGCTCGATGCGGCGGGCATCCCTATTCCCGACCATATGCAGGGTCGGTCTATCGGGCCGCTGCTGCGGCGGCAGGCGGCAGATTGGCCGCAGGAGGTTTTCGTGCAGATCAGCGAATCACAGGTAGGCCGCGCGGTGCGGACCCGCCGCTGGAAGTACGGTGTCGTCGCGGAGGGTCTCGACGGGACGAAGCATGCTTCCTCTGCGCGTTATACCGAAAAGTATCTGTACGACTTGTACGCGGATCCGTACGAGCTGACCAACTTGGCCGGCTACGATTCGTACCGCGGCATTGCCGATGAGCTGCGCGACACGCTGATCCGCCGTATGACGGAAGCCGGCGAAGCGGCCCCGCATATCGAAGCGGCATCCCCCGTCCGATCGGGACAACGGCGGATCAGGGAGCATGAGTGAACGGCGGCCGTAGAGCCGCGGCTTAGGGAATATGAGTGAACGACAGCCGGTAGGGCGGGAATCGAACAACTTGAATAAGTGGCGGCCGGAAGGCGGCGAATCGGGGGAACGCAAGTAAGCAGCAGCACGCAGTTCAGCGAACTGTTATTCCCTTTGACCGGAAACGGTGCCGTGCTGCGGCCGGCCAAGTTTCCGGCCGATTCGCTGGACCGAATGAGGTCTGGGTAAGAGCAATCCGGAAATAACGTATGGAGATGCGGGTTCAAGTTCGCTACGCCCCATCTGTTCGGACCCGCTGTCTCCTTCGTTCACGTTATTTTCTGAGCAAGATACTAGTATGTGTAGCTTAATAGGCAAAGCCTCATTAGTTAGGAGACCGGCTGCCGTCATGCAGCGAAACACCGCACGATAGGAGTCGCGCACGATAGGAGAGAGCCGGATCTGCTAATGTAATAAAGCCTTGCGAAGGCTTTATTGTGCTAAAATTTGGATGCCTGTGGAAAATAACGGTTTGCAGAGGCGTTATTTTCTGCGGAGACGCCCTTTTCGGTACTTGGCAAGCGGCTTCCTCACTAATAAGACCCTGGGAAGGCGCTATACTGCACAATTTCAGCGAAATACCGCGAATAAAGCCTCGAAAAGGCGTTATCGCTCTCTCCACTAGTAAACTCCTCTGCCCCCGGTCTTTAGAAAATTGTGGGGAGAGCTCGCGCCATTGAAATAAAGCCTTGCGAAGGCTTTATTGTACTAAAATTTGGTTACCTGTAGAAAACCTGAATCCGTGAAACTTCTCGCTTAAAAAACGAGAAAATTGAAGGAAATACGTATACGATGGAGAAAAAGTAGGATTATAGCCCAATTCTACTTTTCACCGTCGAGGTACATCTATGAAAATCCAATTTGTGCGATCCAAAGAGCTCATTCTAAGCACTCATGCGGGGCTGGCTACGGTCGGTGCCCTGCTTGCCCATACCAAGTTAACCAAACGATTGAACCATTCGGTGATCAAAGAGGTTGAACATCCGTTCCACTCTCACGCGGATGTGATGAAAAGCTAC
>NZ_KB905649.1 GCF_000380965.1 Paenibacillus ginsengihumi DSM 21568
AGTAGCTTTTCATCACATCCGCGTGGGAGTGAAACGGATGTTCAAAATCCTTAATAACGGTATGATTTAATCGTTTCGTTAACTTTGTATGAGCAAGCAGAGCGCCGACTGTAGCCAGCCCCGCGTGAGTGGTTAGAATGAGCTCTTTGGATCGTACAAATTGGATTTTCATCAATGCACCTCGATGGTGATAGTTGGAATCTAACGAATATCCTACTATTTCTCCATCGATCATTGATTTCCTTTCTTTATCTCACTATTTTGATTTTAAAGATCACGGATTCAGGTTATACTTAAATGCAAGCGGAAATTCGCGGTAAGACGCCAAAAATCGTTGAATCAAATGTAAAGAAAAGGTCGAACGTGGGTTCAATTTCTGTGTTTTTTTGACAAATTAGGAGGAGAAATCTGGAACAGTGTCGAATAATGATATAGAATTTGGCAAGGTAATGCAATCAATGGGTGTATTCTTGCATGAAGCGTTCTTTATGGTGCACGCTTTCAACTAAACCAGTCTTGTTGGGACAGATTCAACCGGGAGGGAGATTCTTATGAGTGGAGATGTCAAAAAAGATGTGTTCAAAAAGATTCTGAAAAACTACGATCACACAAATCAGAAGATGGTGGAAGAACTGGAGTTGGCCTCCGCTCACGGCGGGTTAACCGGGCATTACCGTGAGGCGATGTGGATTAAGTTTTTTCGCAGCATCATTCCGATGAAATATTCGCTGGCGCAGGGCGTTATATTGATTGACTCTGACCGCAACGTATCCAAGGAAGTGGACATCGCAGTATACGACGAACAGTACATTCCATATGTTTATCAGTATAATACACTGAAGTTTATCCCGATCGAAGCCGTGGCCGTGGTTATTGAGTGCAAGAGCAAGAATTATAATATCGATCAGCTTAATGAATGGATAGGGGCAATCAATAAACTAACCCCGAAAGCATCCGGTATCACTCGGATGGCAACCGGATATGTGAGCGGACTCACGAACATTTGCCAAGTAAAAACTCGTCCGATTAAAATTTTTGTCAGCTTGAAAAACGTGGGAGACGACGAAAAATTTGATCTTTCCGCGGAGAAATTGAATGAGTTTGATTTTATCATTCAACAGCATGAGGATAAGTTCGATCTGCGAACGAATAACGAAGAACAATCGCTCAAGTGGTGGGGGCAAAGATTAAATGAAGGTATTGACAATAAGCAAGGCAAAGGGCTGAAAATATGCAAACCTGATGAAACAAAAATGATTAAAAACAAAGCCCAAGACTTTGAGGAACTCCGGCTGGATGAGGATGGCCTATTGCTGAATACACTTGCCGAACTGAAGGTTGAAGGATGCCCGCTGTTGACTTTGAACTTGCAACTGAATCAATTGCTGACGCTTATTAACAATCCGATGCTATTTCCCCATTATGCCTATGCGCGTGCATTCCAAGAAGCTAAACGACTTTGAAACAAGGGGGAGAACATTCCAGTGGCTGTATATGCTTATATCGATATCTCTCAGAAGCAGGAGTTTATATACAGACATAACAAGCTAAAAGTCAACCTGTTGAATTCCTATATTATCAAAAAATTGACTGAGGATATGGGCCAGCAGAAATTTGAAGCAGGCCCAACTCTCTCTCTTAACAAGTTTCTGGCGGAATGGGATGTACATTTCGTATATTCCGGCGGAGGAAACAGCATTATCCGTTTTCCCGATAAGGAACTCGCAATGAAGTTTGTGAACGAATATTCGCTTGAAGTGCTAAAGGTTTATCCCGAGGTAGAATTATATATCAGCACGGTGGACGATGCCGAATATGATGCCGAAGACGCTGATCGGGACCAGAAGATCAGACTAAGCCTGCTCAAGAAAGCGGACCAATTGAAGGATCGGCGCAAAGCCCGGTTTCGGCGATGGTCTTATGGCATTGAGAAGATTGACGAGACGGGAAAACCAGTGCGTTTGAGAAGCAATGAGGAGCTTAACGGGGAACCGGATCGGGCAGGAGCTGTGAATCCTATAGAAAGAGTCGATCAGGAGGCGGCCAAAGCTTACTTGTACCGCAAGTGGGAACAACTGACCAAGCAATCTTCTTTTGAAACGACGGATGAATTGCAAGAATATAGAAAAGATGAGCAAAGCAAAAGCTACATCGGCGTCATTGCCATTGACGGCAATCAAATGGGAGAGATGGTTCGCAATACCAAGACATTTGAAGAGCTTGGAGAGTTCAGTTCGGCCATTGAGAACATATATTTTCAAGCGGTTCAAGAAGCGCTGCGTTCTTATCCACCTGAAGAGAAGGCCAAGCGCTTCGTAACCCCGGTGGTTATGTCTGGGGACGATCTTTGTCTTATCGTTCGGGGTGAAAGCGCCGTGCAGATTGCGGCGAATATCGTGAAGCAAATTCAAGAAATCTCCAAACAGATGAAGCATACAAGTCCGTTGCTTAGCCGCGTCATGACAGCCCCGTACTTAACGGCGTGTGCCGGCGTAGCTATCGTGAAAGTCACTTACCCGTTCTACGATGCTATTAAAGCGGCGGAAAGGCTCTGCCATCAGGCCAAGGAGCAGATTCATAAAGCGCTCAAGGAAGTGTCTGAAGAAGGACAGGCAGCGGCTTCTTTTATCGATTGGGAGATTATTCATGGGCAGGCTCAGGCGGAACCATATGACCGGTATGTCAAGCATAGAAACGAGAGAGAAGTTTTTCATATCAAACCGTTGCGCATCGATCAGGAGCAAGCATTTCAAGACGGGACATACGGTTTTTTCCCAATGATTGCTTTGGCTAAACAAATCGAAAGCGATCCCGATATCAGTTCTTCGTTGTTGGAAGAAGTGAAGAAGCTAAGTTATAAGGGAAGGGAAACATACGAGAGTTATTTTCATATGAAACAGGATGCAAAGAGGCTTACGGAATTAGTCTCCCGTTTCTTCGAGGGGCGCAGCGACAAAGATTTCCCCATCATGCAGTCCGAAGAGGATCAATCCATAACTTATTTGCTGAACGACCTGCTCGGCGTGTTGCCTTTCCTGGGAGAGAAAGTGGAAGAGGTGCCTAATCATGACTAGCTTACCGACAGGAAAAATTGAAGTGCGGCTGTTGAGCGAGGCCATATTTGCCAGCGGGGAGAAGGAAAGCCACCTGGTTCACTCCAGAGCCTTGACAGATCAGTATGGATTCGTATACTTCCACGCCAAATCATTGAAGGGCCAATTGAAAAGGCAGGCTTTTTGGCTATTGGAAAGGTACCGCTGTTTCGATATGGCGATTGCTATGCAATTTTTCAATTCCATTGAACGATTGTTTGGAATCAACGGCAATGAACGGTCGATTCATTGGCCGGAATCCAAAGAACGTTATGCGTCCCAAGGGATTATGCGTTTAGGTGCGCTGGAACTGCCTGCTGATGTTAAAAGACATTTTCTTCAGATGATGCAGGAAGATAAGGATGATGAGTACTACAGTCTGTCGCCTCACGATTTCATCGCGGCGCAAACCTATATCCGATCCGGAATTGAATTGGAGAAGGGAAAAGCTAAGGATAAAAGGTTAGTGACTTATCATACGGTTCGGGAAGATCTTGTATTTTACTCCCCCGTAACTTTTGAAAGTGTGCCAAGCAAAGAGGAGCTTGATCATTTGAACCGCATCGTTCGTTCATTGGATCGGATCGGAGCAGGAATCCACCGCGGGCACGGGGAAGTCGAGGCCCGTTTGTTCATCAACGGGACAGAAATGGCTGGCGAAGGAAAATGAGGTCAAGCGGAGGAATAAGCATGACTCAATATCGCGTGATTCAAATTCGAAATATAGAGCCGCTTAAAATCGGGGCCGGGGGGAGCAAAAGCAATCCGACGGAACCTTCCAAGGACTACATTCCGGGATCCACGATCCGCGGCGCCTTTATTGCTCAATGGATCAAGCAAGGGATCTTCACGGAGGAGACAGGCCCTTCCATCGTAAAGGGAATAGACTTCTACAACGCTTACCCGTATCGGAGCGGAAAATTATTTATCCCTACTCCCCAGCACTTGCGTGTTAACAAGCATATATGGCGTCAGAAGAAAGCAGATGCTTTAGCTGCTGGCAGTGTAGCTCCTGGCGCTGAAAATATGAGCGTTCAATTATCGAATTTGCTGCTGAACGGCGAAGATCGGAATACGCTGGAATACCGATTTATATCGGCAGAGAACCATACCTTGGTCGGCGCTAAGATCTCCAAATATTATACGCTGCATCATAGCACAAGTAACAAGCCGTTAGAACGGGAGAAAGAAAACCTGTTTAATTATCAAGCTCTTGCTCCCGGTCAGACTTTTCAGTCTATCCTTTCATACGATTTGCAAAAGCATGATTTCATTGAAGCTTTATTCGCGCAGAAGGAATCGCTTCTTGTGTATATGGGGGGATCGAAAGGTTCAGGCTACGGATTGTGTGAAGTAAGGGCAATCGGGGAGGCACAGACCGACTACCGGGAGGCGAAGAAATTGCTCGGACTCCAGATTCCCTCCAAGCTGGAACCGGGAAAAGAGTTCACCGTCACTTGTTTGTCGGACTGCCTGTTCCGCGACGAGTCTGGCCGGCCCGTCAACGAATTGCCGATGCGATACCTGCAACAAAGATGCGGCGATATTTTCGGCACGCCGACTCTGACCCGTTCGCTGGTTCTGACTGGACTCAGCGAAGGATTTAATACGAAATGGGGGGCTCGTTACCCTAAAGAAACCGTGCTGAGAGCTGGTTCTGTGCTGCATTACGAATGGGACCGGACGCTAACCGAAGCGGAATGGGAGCGCGTTTGTCTGAATCTGGAACAGCGACTGCTGGGGATGAGAACCCAAGACGGCTACGGCTGGATTGGCATTAATCTTAATTTTCCGCTTGAATTAAAGGTGGAGATGGACAAGGATAGCACGACAATAGCGCCTCCGCCAGGCAGAGAGACGATATCTGTTGAAGAAAGTTCGCGAGAGAAGGAAATGTCGGCCCGGGTAAAGGGCATTATCGAGCAAGGATTGAAAGAGACCAAAGACCAGTGGTTGCGCATGATCGTATTGAAATCAGGCGTCGATTCGCAGCCCGCGGCAGACCGCATGGTACTGGGAAGCAAGCTTCAAAGCCATCATTTGCAGCTCATGCTGAGAGAACTGAGGCTTTGCATTTCGCAACTTCGTGAACCTGGCGGTAAACGGCGCACTGGCGAAGCGTTGTCGAGGCGGGAAAATAAACCGTTTTATCTTAATCATGCGGAAATGTGCTCCATTGCCGATTGCAGCTTTACCGCGATTATTGCTTATCTCAACGGTGGTGGAGAGGAGTCAGCCAATCGCAGATTGGAGACTTACGCAGACAAGATGCTCGGAAGCAAACGAGGACGACTGTACTACGCGAATGAACCCCATGGCAACCGTTTGTTTGTGGCAGAGCTGTTGGAAGCGGGATTATATTACCTCCACAGGAGGGATGTATCGTGATTGCACGGATTGTATATACGTTCACTATAAAAGCAGTGACCCCAATTCATTTTGGGGACGGAGACGGACAAATGGTGCAAAATTTCAAGGGTCAGTGCTTTTTGCCTGGCACCTCCATCGGAGGTGCATTAAGAGAATGCTTGATTCAGGCAGGCCTTCCGGAAGAGCTGATTCGAAAATATATGGGTGGGGTTGAAAAAGTCGACAATAAGGAAGTTTTTGTCACTAGTCGTCTGTTTATCAGCGATGGCAAATTAGAGGGGAATTACACCTTCCACACCGAAGAGGGAACGGCGATTGACCGGGCTTATGGGACAGCAGCCTCCCATTTGAAGTATAAGTATGATTATGTCGACGGACAGCCGCACATCTCCTTCCGCATCGAATGCGACATTTCCGAAGGCAACGGGGAAGCACTCCACCAGAAGGAACTGGAACGGCTTATTGATGTTTGGGCTACAGGGATTGGGAGAGGGATTGTGCGGTTTGGCGGCAAAAAGAACCTTGACTTTGGGAGATTTTCGTTGATCGGCATTGAACGCATCGTTCACCCGCTGGACAATGCCGAGTCGTTAGATATGTACATTTTTAACAGACATAACCGCAAGGGAGAATCGTATCATCCCGGCGCTCTCGATCCAGATCCGTTTGAAGCACATTCCGAGACGGTATTCCGGCTGCAGGGTTCTTTTCCATATGGCGTATATCAATCGTACGATGTGCAGGATGAGGCCGCATCGGACAGTTTGACCGGAGTTCGCCGAAATTCCAGGGGTTATTACTTGCCGGCCTCCAGCATTAAGGGACTCCTCCGTAGTGAAGTCGAACTGCTTATCCTGCGAATGACCGGCAGTCGAGATGTGGCGAAGATGAAGTGCTGCGAATTGTTCGGCAGTTCGGATGGAGCGGGAAAGCTCAGCTTCTCCCCTCTTCAGATTGACGAGGCCGCAGAAGTGAAGGTGAAGCGGTGTCCATTCAAGAACAACGACAATAAAACGGTGTCCAAACGGCCTGTCTATATCAAAATTGACCGTTTGACAGGAGGCGCTTATTCGTCTGCACTGAAAGAGCAGAAGGAAATTCAAGGAAACGGCGTTTTGGAATTTCGGCTCAAAACGACGGTCGATTTGGATGGGAACAGTCCGTATTTCTTCCCTTTGATCTATGCTCTGCGCCGCATTGGATCCGGCAAGGTTCCGTTAGGCGGGCGAACGGTGATCGGGCTCGGGCAATTCATGGCCTCCGAGACCGTGGTCAGCGGCAAAGGATGGAGCGAAACGATTGAAAATGACGGCGAATTGCCGGAAAGCCAAATCTTGCGGCTAAAGCAGCAATTTGAACTTTTCGAGAGGTGGTGTCATGCAGAGTGACAACTCTGAACAAGTTTAACTGGGACGATGTAAAGATGGAGACGTTCCAATATATCGCTCATCTGCTTGATCGGGTTCTCATCGGCGAGAAGGGAGACGCTTCCTTCGAAGAATTGCGGAAAGCTGCGGAGCAAGATGCCGTCTGGGAAATGCATTTATTCAACACGACGCAGGAAATATTCGCCGCCAGAGAAGGTGACGAGCTCGTGGTTTATGAGCCTCTCATGCATCGCGATGATTGCTCCAAGCGAACAGTAAGTAGAACTTATGAGCTGGAAAAGCCGTTTTCGTTAAAATACAAGACGCTGGAGGTGCGGGAATACTTGGATTTCGACGAAGACGGATTGGCTTACGTGGCTAGCACGGTTCTTTATAAGCTGAAAGGAGGCCTGTCAGAAGATGAATCATCAGAGCAATAAGTCTGGTCGGTTCACTCCGATCACGTTGCCTTACGATTTCATTCCCTTCGCAGAGAGCGGAAACGAGGCATGTCGGTATCCCTATACGACGGAAAGTGTTCCGAAGCATAACGATATAGGGCTGTTGAGCGGACAGATTCGGTATCGCATTACGCCTTGCAGCGATTTGGCCATTGAAGCCCGCAGCAAACTGGGAGGCGGCTATTTCATCAGCGGCAGCCAGATCCGGGGCAAGGTTCGCGCGAACGTGGGTATACTTAGCGCAAGCGATCCGAAATTTATTGATCGGAGCCCGATGCTTTACCGGGATTTTACGCAGAATAGCTACCGTGATAAAATTTTGACAAATTCCACTCTTGAACGTTCGGTCCAAACCGGTTTTCTGCGGAAAAAGGGCGATAAATTTTATCTCTTCCCGGCGAAAGATTTAGGAGACAAAAAATTCATCATGCTAAAAGAGCATTGGGTGATCCAACAGAACGCCGGATTAAGATACAATCAACAATTGTTTCGTTGGCATGACGGAAATGCCTTGAAGGACATCCAGGCACGGGAAGACGAAATCCAAAAATTGACTGGCGCCATCAGTGCCATGAAGGAACAACTGGGAGGCAAATATGACAAAGTAAAGGGACAGGTCGAAGAAATTTTTTTGAAATACGGCTTTACGAAAAGAACGGAAATATTTAAGGAAAAGGCAGAAGCAGCTTTCATGGAGAAATTGGAAGCTGTAATGAAGGAAATCAAGGGGAAGCTGGAAAAACAAGCGTCCGATCCCGAACTGCGTAAGCTATTCGATTTAATGGTAGAAAGGTGGGGAAAAAAGGCTCATATTCACCGTATTTATTTCAACCAAAAAACGAATACACACTATACACCCTATCAGCAAAATGTTTATTTTCGATTAAATGCGTATGGCGGCGTGGAGCATGTCAGTGTTTCTTCGCAAAATGCCGAGAAAGGATATTTATATAATTCAACCAATGCCAGGACGAAACGAAGTCATTACTTGATCGGCGCTCCGAAACCCGATCATCCGGGCTTTGAATTGAAGCAAGCGACCATAGACGGATACAATCGAAACTTTAAGAAGTTCCGCATTACCGAGAACAAATCCAATGAAGAGGATATCAAGCTCTTTTACAATATTTTTTCGGAATATGAGAGATGCCTGGATAAATTCGGCAGTGTCGACGGGCTGGTCGTATTTTATCAGACCATGGAAGCGAACGGAGAGCAGCAAATCGCCATCGGTCGCACTCCGTATTTTAAAGTTCCGTACCGCTATCAATTGAACGACCTGCTTGGAACGCCCCCTGCCGACAAAGTGGATTACGAGGATGCATTGTTCGGATTTGCTCCGGAAGGAACCAACCAAACGAAAGAGGCGGCTTACAAATCCAGGGTTCGCTTTGAACCTATCGATATTCGTGAAGATAGCGACTGGGATTGCGCCGATTTCTTTCTGCAAACTCCCCAAGCTTCTGCGGAGCGCATGTATTTAAAGCCGAACGGGCGGCAACCGGATACTTACGAGGACTTGGGGCAGCCAAAGCCGAAGCTGAACGGATATAAATATTATCATGTATTGGAAAAGCCTTTGGAAAAAACGGAGCCGGCCAATCTTAAGAACAGACATTCCATGTTAAGCCAAAGAGTGTTGCTCAAAAAGCTGAATAAAGCCGGAAGACCTTATACGTTAAGCGGAACGGTATCATTTACGAATTTGCGCCCGGAGGAATTGGGGTTGCTGCTTTTGGGACTGGACATCAAGCTATTGAAGCATTCCCGCTCGTTCAAGGAAGAATTAAAGCCGTATTGCAGCCAAATGGGACAAGTATACGAACTCGTAGGCGGAGCCAAACCTTATGGTTACGGGAAAGTGGAAATCGACGTCGACTCCATCACGTTTGAGAAACAAGGGGCCGATTTCGATTCGTTGATCCTAAGCCCTGAGGAAACGGTGGAAGGTCAGGAAAATTTCCATTCTTACGTCGATGCGTTTATTGCTCGTATGAAAGCAGCCGCCCATTTTCAACAAGTGAATCTCGATGCTTATATTCGAAGCAAAATGGAATTTGTGCCAAATAATCCGAAATTTCATATCAATTGGAGTAATATGCAGGAAAAGATGAAGGAATTGGACAAAAGAAGCAAAGGCGGTGGTTATCCGAAGAGCTGGATGCTAAACTCCATAAATCATCCTGAATTTCGAAAGTATCGCTTCTTGAAAATATGAAAAGGGCTCCGAATCTTTGGTAGAATGGTGTTTGCAAGGAACACTACACCCAAAGAGAGGAGCACCTTTTAGGTGAAGTCTACCACAACGATCAGCAAAATCAAAACTGCATTTTCACTACAAAACGCAACGAGTTGCGGTGGCATCAAAATCTTCCTGGCCTTTCTCGAAAAAATCAAACTGCCGGAGGCGATGTGCAGCCTCTCCGGCGGCAAAGCGCGTAACTCACTCTTCCCCGTTTACCGTATT
>NZ_KB905650.1 GCF_000380965.1 Paenibacillus ginsengihumi DSM 21568
CAGCTAAAGCCGAATCGCTTACGGAATCCAGCTTGTTGAAGATGTTTCAGCACTTTCAGTTCTTGAAAAGCAGGCTTTAATTCGTTTGGCAGTTGATTCAGGTCGGGCTGATGGTCTATCATGATGGAAGACACCTCTTCTGTCTGGTAGTGGAAGTCGTCACTCTCACTTTACCAAACGAAGCGGTGTTTTTCTATTTTGGCAAGCTGGCTATTCAACAGACCTTAAACCCGCTCTACAATTGGTTTTACATTGATTTTCTAGGTGCGAAAGTTGAGTTACGAACTATATCTGCGCGCCATATGAACCGATGACCTTATTGCCAGTTCGATAGTTGACCGAATAACTCGTTGACCTTAAACCATACCCAACTGAACGCCTCGTCGATCGTCTTCACCTGACCGGAAATATGAGCCGTCGATGCCATCACGACCGACCCGTCGATCACGACCAGATTGCCCTGGACATCGCCCTCCACCTGAAGCTTGCCGCCCTTCACGGTCAAATCCCCCGTAACCGTCTTGCCTTCAGGCACAATGACCGTATTGCCTTCGATGACGACAGCCTGAAGGTCGTCGCCCTTGAGCATAAGCTCCTTATCCTCGTCCCATAATGAGGCAAAGCTCGCCGCCATCACCATCAGAAACACGACAGCGACCGAAATCGCGGGGTGTCTGCGCACCCAGGAATACCAGGGCTTCCTTCTTGCCGGCGGGAGCGACTGCATGATGCGGCTTGCCATATCGGCCGGCACTTCGGGCTTCGGCCACGCTTGGATTAACGCCTCGACCTTCTCGAATTGAGCCAGACGCTTGCGGCAGCCGGCGCATTCCGCCAAATGCTGCTTCAGCTTCGCGGCTTCAACCTGCTGCAAGTCTCCGTCCAAATATTCATGCAGCAAAGGGAGGGCTTCTTTGCAATCCATCGCGAGCCACTCCTTTCTTCAATCCATAATGACTTGTGTATTACCATACGAACCAGAAGCAAAGATGTTTCACCCGGAGTCATAAAATTTGCTCCAATTTTTTGCGTAAAAATTCCCTGCCGCGGTGCAGTCTCGTCTTGATGGTCGTAACCGGCATCGAAAGCGCCTCGCTGATCTCCTGCAAGGACAAGTCCTGCAAGTAGCGTAAAATGACGACCGCTTTATATTTGTCCGGCAGCGTATCGATCGTTGCCCGGATCTGCTGCTGCGTCTCCGACAGCACCAGCTGCTCGGCCGGCGTATCCTCCTCGCTCGGCAGCGTCGAATACCAGTCGTTGCCGTCCCCGTCCGACATCTCCGCATCCAGGGAATAGTTCGGCTTCCGCTTGCGCAGCCGGTCGATGCACAGATTCGTGCCGATCCGGTATATCCACGTAGAAAACTTTTGCTGCTCGTCGTACTTGTCCAGGTTCATATACACGCGCAAAAACGTCTCCTGCACAATCTCCTCCGCCTCGTGGCGGTTGCGCAGCATCCGATACGCCAAATGATATATTTTATCGTTATAAAGCTCGACCAGCTCGGCAAATGCGGCCCGGTCCCCGCTCTTCGCCAGCCTGGCCAATCTGGTATCTATTGCAATTGAATTCACCGACCTACCTCCAAGCCTTGGCCAAACGCACAGCACATGCATGAAGCGCATTCGCGTTACATCGTAAAGTCAGGCGGATCATGGGGCGTTGCCGCCGTTTTTCCCCCGCTGCTCCCATTAACAGCATACCAAACCGCAACAACCTCTGTATAGCCTTTGGCCGGAAAAACCTCATCATCCCATCCAGCTCACCAGGCGAAATCCGGCGGCGAATGTTCCGTACCGAAGATGGCATCCGATGACGAGGGATTCATGAATATTAAAGAAAAAACCGGAACCCGCGGCTTTCCGGGTCCCGGCCGATTTTCCAGCTTGACGCGTCAGATGTCAGCCCGTATTGCGCAGACCGGCAGCAATGCCGTTGATCGTCAGCAGCACTTCCCGCAGCTGATCGGCATCCTCGTCTCCCCGTTCGCGCAAATGGCGCAGCTCCGTCAGCAATTGAACCTGCAGGTAGCTGAGCGGATCGACGTACGGATTGCGCAGCCGGATCGATTCCTGAATGACCGGCACGTTGTCGAGAATCTCCTGCTGTCCGGTAATTCGCAGAATAAGATCGGACGTCCGCTCGTATTCTTCCTTGATCAGATTGAAAATGCGCTCGGCGGCCTGCTTGTCCTTGACCATGCAGCCGTATTCTTTGGCAATCAGCAGGTCGGCCTTGGCGAGGGCCATCTGCACATTGTCGATCAACGATTGAAAGAACGGCCAATTCCGGTACATATTTTGCAGAGTGGCAAGCTTCTCCGGCGAATCTTGATAGTAGCTGTACAAGCCTTGTCCCGCCGCATACCAGGCCGGCAGCAGGTAGCGGCTCTGGGTCCACGCGAACACCCACGGAATCGCGCGCAAATCCTCGAACCGGTCGCTGTTCTTCCTCTTGGTCGGGCGCGAGCCGATGTTCAGCTCGCCGATCTCCGGCAGCGGCGTCGATTCCTTGAAGAACGCCAGAAAATCCGGATCGCGGAAGATCAGATCCTGATACTTCTGCTGGGCTTTCTCCGAAATGTGGCGCATGATATGCTCCCACTCTTTGTCCGAAGGGTCGTTATGCGGATTGCGGGCCGTCAGCGCGCCGGTGATCAGCGCCGAGGTCGCCTGCTCCAGACTGCGGTAGGCGATTCCCTTCATCGAGTACCTGGACGACAGCACTTCCCCTTGCTCCGTAATCTTGATGCCCCCGCCGATCGTATCGGCAGGCTGCGCCAAAATGCTGCGGTTCAGCGGCATGCCGCCCCTCCCCAGCGCTCCGCCGCGGCCGTGGAAGAACTTCAGCTTCACGCCGAATTCCTTCGCCGCTTCGGTAATCGAACGCAGCGCTACGCGAAGCTCCCAGTTGGCGGTCAGCACGCCGCCGTCCTTGTTGCTGTCCGAATAGCCAAGCATAATTTCCTGCAGCTCGTTCGTGCTCTTCAAGCTATTGCGGTACGCCGGGATGCGGAACAACGTCCTCATGATGTCCGGAGCCGCATGCAGATCGTCGATCGTCTCGAACAAAGGTACGGACTGAAGCGTACAGGTGATCGAACCGTCCGGCTCATGCACATACAGTCCGGCTTCCTTGCCGAATACGAGCACTTCCAGAAGGTCGCTGGCGCCCTGGGTCATACTGATCAGATAACTCGTTATGCAGCGCTGGCCAAATTCCTCGTGCGCCCGCTTGACGACGCGGTACACCTCGAGGCATTCCTGCGTCGACTCGGAGTAGTTCAGATACGGCGACGTCACCGGCCGCGGATCGTTCAAAATATCCGTCAGCAGCTTGATCTTCTCTTCCTCGGACAGCTCCGCATAGTTGCTGCAGATGCTCATCTTGGCCAAAATTTCCGCCATGGCCGATTCATGCTCTTTGCTGTGCTGGCGAATATCCAGAGTAGCCAGGTGAAAGCCGAACAGCTCCACTTGGCGAATCAGCTTCTTGATATGCGTATCGGCGATGAAGTCGGCAAAATGATTGCGCAGGCTGCGGTCGATGATGTTCAGATCGGCCATAAATTCGTCCGGATTGCTGTATTTCTTGCTTGCGGGAACGGACGGCTTGCCCGCGTTGCGAATTTTCTCGATCATATACTTGACCTTGATGCGATACGGTTCCTTCTCGTTCCGCCATACGTCGTCCGAACGGAGATCGATGAGCTCCTTGTCCTTCCGGATCGACTCCAGCAGCTCTTCCGTCACCTGCACGATATTTTTGCTAAAGCTCATATGCTTCAGCAAATCCCGCAGCAGCTGCTCGTATTTGTACAGCGCGAGGCGGCGGTGCATCGTCAGCGTCTCCCAGGTCACATCGGAAGTTACCGAAGGGTTGCCGTCGCGGTCCCCGCCGATCCAGGAGCCGAATTTCAGGAAGGACGGCACATGCCAGTTCCTCTCCGGATAATACTTCCCGAGGCATCTTTCCAGCTCCTTGTACACTTCCGGCAATACGTCAAACAGCGTCTCGTCAAAGTAGTACAAGCCGTTGCGCACTTCGTCCTGAACGGTAGGCTTCCGGTCGCGCAGCTCGTCGGTCTGCCACAGCGTAATGACTTCCCCAAGCAGCTTCTCGCGCAGCTGTTCCCGCTCCCGGAACGTCAATGTCGGGTTGTCCAGCTCCATGACATCGTTTGCGATTCGCTGATGGATGTCGAGCAGCGCGCGACGCGTCGCCTCCGTCGGATGCGCTGTCATGACCAGCTCCAGCGAAATGCCGCGGATAATCTCCTGTACTTCGTCTGCCGGGATTCCTTGAGCCTTCAGTTCCCGCACCACATCCTCGATCGAGCCCGGCTGAACATTCTCCCCGGCCGTCCGCTCGTAATCCCTCTTGCGGCGAATCCGATGATTTTGCTCGGCGATATTGATCAGTTGAAAGTAGACGGCAAAAGCCCGGATCACCTGATGGCGGATTTCCGGCGCCAACGACTTGATCGTCTGCTTGAACTCCGCGAACATTTCGGGGCTGTATTGCGCCCGCAGCGACTTGCTCATCTCTCTTATTCTTTCCACCATGCCAAACAGTTCTTCTCCGCCCTGGTGCATGAGCACTTCGCCTAAAATATGGCCCAAAAACCGAACGTCCCGGCGCAGCAGATTGTTGGATGTATTCTTGTTAATTAAGCTGACTGATTCCGACATCGTTTCGTCCATCCTCCATCCTACTAGCAGTCATAATGAATATTTTAGCACACTATCCCGCTGTCATATAGTCTATTTATGCTCTTTCCTAAAAAAAGAAGCAGTCTCGCTGCAAGTTCGCTTGCGCGGCTGCCTTTCCTGGATGCACAAAAAAAGAACCTTCGTCAATCAGGTTCCTGGTCATTCCCGGTTGCTATATTGGAGCGGGTGATGGGAATCGAACCCACGCTACCAGCTTGGAAGGCTGGAGTTCTACCATTGAACTACACCCGCATAAAGTCAAGCGTGCCCTGAGAGATTCGAACTCCCGACCTTTTGATTCGTAGTCAAACGCTCTATCCGGCTGAGCTAAGGGCACATGCATTGATGGAGCGGAAGACGGGATTCGAACCCGCGACCCTCGCCTTGGCAAGGCGATGCTCTACCCCTGAGCCACTTCCGCAAATCGTAAGATGATGCGCGTAGAGGGACTTGAACCCCCACGGTTTCCCGCTAGATCCTAAGTCTAGTGCGTCTGCCAATTCCGCCATACGCGCATGGTGTTCATCGCACCTCTTATCGGCGACAAAATTTATCCTATCACAGATCATATGGTTAAGTCAACATTTTTTTCGTGGAATTTTGTTTCGGCACATTCAAGAAAGACGCCTATGACGAGCGATTCCTGTCGTCATCGGCCGTCATCGGTCGTCACCTTCGGTGTTGAAATTTTGTCGGCGTATACCGCCAAATTTTCAAGATAGCCATAATGTAGGAACATCGGGAGCTAACGCCGCTTGCAATAGCGTGCAGAGCGGCGCCTTCAGTCCCCTTATTCCGCGATAGCTTCGCGGCGCCGGCGTCTTCTCCGGCCGCGGTTCAGCCATTCGTATACGACCGGCACGATGATCAACGTCAACAGCGTCGAGCTCGTCAAGCCGCCGATCACGGTAACGCCCAGCCCTTTGGAAATGAGGGCGCCGGACTCGAAGCCGAAAGCGAGCGGAAGCAGCGCGCCGATCGTAGCGAGCGCGGTCATCAGAATCGGCCGCAAGCGCGTGCCCGCCGCCTCCAGCAGCGCTTCGCGGACGCTGAGCCCCTCCTTCTCCTTCTGGATGACGCGGTCGATCAGGACGATCGCATTCGTCACCACGATGCCGATGAGCATCAGCATGCCGATCATGGCCGTTACGCTTATCGTTTCTCCCGCCAGCCACAGCCCGATCAGCGCGCCGATCACGGTGAACGGCAGCGAGAACAGGATGGTGAACGGCGTGATTGCGCCGCCGAAGGTAATGACCAGTATCAGGTAGACGATCGCTACAGCTGCCAGCATGGCCATCCCCAGCTGGGAAAATGATTCGTTGAGCTGCTCCGTCACCCCGCCCTGCTCCACCGAAACGCCTTCGGGAAGCTTCATTTCGCGGACTGCGGCCTGCATCTCCCTCGACACGGCGCCGATGTCTTTCGCCGTCGTCTCTGCCGTGATTTCTGCGTATACTTTGTCGCCGCGCCGCGATATCGTGTTCGGCGACTCTCCTTCCTCGATCGCTGCCACGTCCTTCAAGGCAACATCCAGGCCCAGCGGCGAGCGAATTTTGACGTTTTCCAAATCAGCCAGCCCCGAGTATTGGAACTCTACCTCTTTCACATAAACGTTCACGTTGTTGGCGTCCTTCTTAATCGTCGTCAGCACAGGCCGCTCCCTCGCCGGGCTTAATGCGGCGGCCACTTGTCCGGCAGTCAGGGCGAACCGGCTTAGCTTCGCGGAGTCAGCGACAACACGGTATTGCCCATAAACGGCGGATATGCTTGAATCGATGTTCGTTAACGACGCGAGGCTATGAAGTCGGCGAACAAGTTCATCGACGACCGGCTTCAGCGCAGCCATATCGGGGCCGTACACTCGCAGGGAGAGGCTGCTGCCGCCCATTCCGCCCCCAGCCATGTCCACGTTTTTCCATTCCCCGCTGCCTCCAACGGTTTTCAGCTTATCTATAATCTGCTGCTGTTCCCCGGCAAAATTTGCATAGTCGCGATCATACTTCAAATAAAACAGCGCTTGCCGCGATGCGCCGGGATTCAGCGGGTTTTGCCCTCCGACCGAATACTGCAACACTTCGACGCCTTCTCGTCCCAGCAATGCGGCCTCCGCCTGCAGCGCAAGCTGCTCGACTTGCTTCGGCGTTTCGCCTGGCGCCGGGCTGTAAGCAACTATGATCATCTTCTCGGCTCCGGTATCGATAAAGCTGGTGCCAACGAGCGGTACGGTAAAAAGACTCGCTGCAAGCAAAATAACGGCGGCTCCGAACGCAACCGCTTTATGATTCAGCGACCAGGCCAGCACGCTCTTGTATCCTTGCGCCAGCCTGCCCTGCGGTTTGTGTCTTCGGCGCGATCTGCGGCTTGTATTTCTTAAGCCCGCGTCGTCCAGGCCCTTGCGGAACAGCGTATAAGCCAGCATCGGCACAATGGTAACAGCGATTAGCAGCGAAGCCAGCAGGGCGAGCACAATCGTCAGCGCGAACGGCATGAACATCTGTCCGACCGGCCCCGATACGAGCCCAAGCGGCAAAAATACCGCAATCGTCACCATCGTCGAAGCCATGATCGGCACGATCATCTCCCGCGTCGCTTCAAGTACGAGCTGTTTTCCGGACAAACGTTCTTCGGCCCATGTCATCCGGCGATAAATGTTCTCGATGACGACGATCGAATCGTCCACGACGCGGCCAATCGCCACCGTCATAGCGCCCAACGTCATTATGTTAAGCGTAATGCTTGTCTGCTGAAGCCCCAGCAGCGCAAGCAGGATGGACAGCGGAATAGAGATGACAGCAATGATCGTCGAGCGAAAATTGCGCAGGAACAACAAAATGATGATCACAGAGAACACCGCGCCAAGCAGCGCTTTGCTCATCATCGTACGGACCGATTCTTCAATCGGCTGCCCCTGGTCGAGAACCACGACGGCCGTCAAACCTTCAATCTCTGCCTCAAGGCGGGCGACTTCTTTTTTTACCAGCCGAACGACCTCGACGGTGTTGGCCTCGGGACCTTTGACAATTGCCAGACCAATGGCTTCCAGACCGTTCGTCCGCGAGATCGATTCGGCTTTGCCTATGGTGCGGATGTCGGCAATGTCGCCAAGTTTGACGGTCGGCACGGCTGCGGAAGATCCGTCTGCCTGGGGAATCGCCGCCGGTGTACCGGCTGCTTGGGGTGCGGCGGCAATGGATTGCGCTTCCGGCCTCGCCCCGGCAGTGCCCGAAGGAATTAATGGAATGTGGAGGCTTCGAAGATCTTCCTCCGATACGATGTTCCCGTCGACCAGCAAGGCTTTCTCCGTATTGCCAAATTCGAAGACGCCCAGCGGAACGGTTATTGCCGAGCCTTGGATGATGCTTTTGACAGTTTCCTCGCTTAATCCGAGCTCTCTCATTTTTTCGCCTCGGAATTCCAGCTCGACTTCCTGTACTTGCTGCCCGGAAATTTGGATATCGGCTACCCCTTTTAGCCCCTTAAGGGAGGGAACGACTCGTTCTTCGACGGTCTGCGTCAGCTCCTGGAGGCTTTGCCGGGGATTGGACAGGCTCAGAGACAGCACCGGGAATGCGTTTAAGCTAAGCCGGGATACGGACGGCTCTCCGGCCCCCTCAGGCAGATGTAATGCGCGTAATGACTCCTCAACCTCCCGCTGCGCCTCTTCCATATCTTTGTCATAATCGTATTCGATGACGACGGAAGAAGCGTTCTGGAAAGACTGCGAGGATACTACGGTCACGCCGTCCAGGCTGCGAACCTGCCGTTCGATAGCCTCTGTAACATGAAGCGCCACTTCCTCGGGCTCTGCCCCCGGATAAGGCGTCGTCACATTCACGATAGGCACCGTAATGTCGGGAATCGTCTCCATCTTCATATGAATGCCGGCATACAAGCCGGCCACCGTTATAATGAACGTCATGATCCATAAGGCAAACGGATTATTCAGTGAAAATTGGATAACGCGTTTCAAAATGCCGTCTCTCCTCCGCTGCGTTTCTAAAACGACGCCGATGACGCGCGAATTCTTCATCACTTGTATGCCATTTAGCATTTACCATGAAGCGTATTTTATGAAAAAAAATCTTTGATTTTGTCGGAGGATCGGAGAACCACCGGCGGGGCAACTGCCAAAGTTCAAGAAAAGCAAAAAACCTGACTTGGGCAATCTTCGCGTAAAGCGATATTGCTCCAAATCAGGTCTTTACTATTGATATTATGGCAAGGGAATGAATCATGCATGGTTAAAGCAAATTCATGGTGAGCCATGTAGGACTCGAACCTACGACACCCTGATTAAAAGTCAGGTGCTCTACCAACTGAGCTAATGGCTCGCATAGGCGGGCCCCCAAAGCTTGGGGGCCATATACTGGGGATCTAGGATTCGAACCTAGGCATGACGGAGTCAAAGTCCGTTGCCTTACCGCTTGGCTAATCCCCAACAGCTATGATGATGGTGGAGGCTGACGGGATCGAACCGCCGACCCTCTGCTTGTAAGGCAGATGCTCTCCCAGCTGAGCTAAGCCTCCCTGACACATCATGCTTTCGCAAAGCAACGATCCGAGCTGTGACAGCCGCGGATCGCCTTGCGGATCAAGGAATGACCCGTAGGGGATTCGAACCCCTGTTACCTCCGTGAAAGGGAGGTGTCTTAACCCCTTGACCAACGGGCCGAATGGAGCTTCCAACCGGGATCGAACCGGTGACCTCATCCTTACCATGGATGCACTCTACCTACTGAGCTATGGAAGCATAATGGCTCCCCGAACAGGACTCGAACCTGTGACAACTCGATTAACAGTCGAGTGCTCTACCGACTGAGCTATCGGGGAATGTCCGCTTGGCAACGTCCTACTCTCCCGGGACCCTTCGGTCCAAGTACCATCGGCGCTGGAAGGCTTAACGGTCGTGTTCGGTATGGGTACGCGTGGTTCCCTTCCGCCATCATCACCAAACGGGTATTCAGGTTCTCT
>NZ_KB905651.1 GCF_000380965.1 Paenibacillus ginsengihumi DSM 21568
CCAGCGGCACGGCCAGCGCCAGCGCGAGCCGCCCCGGCCTGGGCGCCGCCTCGCCGGGGCCGGCGGCAAGCCGCGCGCCGAGCGCGGCGAAGGCCGCGGCGGCGGCCAAAGCGCCGCCCGCGTTGGCGCCGACGGCGGACGACGCCAGCGCGGCGGCGAGCGCGGCCCCGGCCGCCAGCGCCAGGCGGCGGAGCGTGCGCGCCGCCTTCGCAGCGGTTGCGCCCCCGGCCGCTTCGGCCGCTTCCGCGCTGGCCTGCCGGCGCTCCAGCCACGCTTGGCCGAGTGCCGTTAAACCGAGCGCGGCCGAGCCGATCAGCACGCCCATGAACTCGTTGCCGATGCCGTAATAGCGCGCGCCGATCATCGGGTCGTAGCCGAGCACGGAATGCTTCATCCCCGGCGCGCCCGCCAGCGCATCGGCGGCGATCAGCAGCGCGCTGCCGAGGCCGATGCCGGCCAGCGCAGGCATCAGCCGGCGGGGCGCGGCCGTATAGCGGGCCAGCAGCGCCGCTCCCAGCGCGGCCGGAGCGAGACCGGCGGCGAGCAAGAGCGGCGGCGTGCTTGCCGCTAGCCAGCCCATCCCGAGCAGCGCCGCGGGCACGAGCAGCACCGCAAACAGCGCCCCTCTCAAAGCAAGCTCGCCCCGAACGCGCAGCTTCCCGCTGGCGGCGAACGTCCGGCCGTAAGCTGCGCTCTTCCCCGTCCATATGCTGCCTGACCGCAGAAGACACCAGATGAGCCCAGCCAGCATGACGATGATCTCGTATATCGCCAGGCCGATCAAGAGCGGCGGGCGCAGCGCATATGTCATGGCGCTTCGCTCGACCTCCCTAAGCAAAACGGCGAATGCCTCGTCTCCCTTCGCAGCGGGAGCCACCGCCATTCTGAGTCCGGACATGCCGTCCGGTGCCGCCAGTCCGTATTCCGCAAGCAGCGTCGGAGCCAGATCGACGCTGGCTACGAAGCCGGGGCGGCGCGTCGTGGCGGAGGCGAGCAGTCCGCCGCTGGCAGCCTCACGATCCCAGCGCATGACAGGCGTCAGCTGCAGCTTGCGCTGCAGCGCCTCCGGATGCGCCTTCGGACTGACGAGCCACAGCACGGCCTGCTCGGACTGGCCAAGCTCCCCGATCCATTCGTCCAGCCTGGCCAGCGTCTCGCGCTTCGCTTCGCGGAACCGTTCCGGCGCATACAGCGACCGTTCCTCATACAAGCGCTGCAAATCCCCGATTTCCACAATCCACAGCATGGGCTCGCCCGTTTCCGCGGCCGCCTCCGCCGAAAGAGCAGCTTCTGCCCCGGGCGGCGCTTCCGCCGCGAGCGCGGCTTCGTCATCCGTCCCCGGCTTCGCTTCGCCCTCTTCGTTCAACCGCGTTGCGGCCTGCGCCTGGCTTCTCCTGTCCAGCTGTCCCCCCGCTGGCAGCAGCTTTGGCTTATCCTTCAGGATACTCGCATCCTTCTGGACACCCGCCTCCGATTCGCTGCTTCGGCCCGTTACCTTTTGCGGCCGTTCTCTCCTTCCCGCCCGCGGCTCGTCTTCCGTATTCGCCTGCATCGCCGGAGCTGCGCTCACCCGCTTCTTCCCCTCAAGCCGCTCCAAAAAACCGGCCAGACTCGTTCTGACGCCCATCGGCCAAGCGTCGTTTTCCTCCTGGGTCCCTGCTTCCACGGAGCCGGCCGCAACAGTCCCGTCGCCGCGCATCGCCATTAAAGCCGCATATCGGCGGCAGGACGGCGCAGCCGCTCCCCTGGCCAACGCGCGGCATTGTCCCGCGTCCAGATTGCCCCATACGCCGATTAGGATACCGTGTCGCCTCAGTGTATCCCCCAGCAGGCCGGGAACGGGCAAATACGGACTTGCCGCATTCGCCGCCCGCATGCGGGCAATGCCCGGGATGACGATCGCAGCGGGCTCGCCATCGCCCTCCCCGCCGACATAGCGCCGCAGCTTGCGCTCTGCTTCCGCCCGCCGCAAGTCCCGCGTCAGCCGGTCCCAGCCCATCGCCCCGGCCGCCTCGGCATATTGCCCCGCTCCCCATGTGGCGTACACGCGGTCGATGCCTGAGCCTCCGGGAATGCGCACATTCATCGCCCCCCAGGCCGCATCCGGCAGCATCTGGCTTAGCCGCGGCATCGCCGCCAGCCATTCCGGCTCCAATTCGGCGAACGAGAAGCCGGGCACCGACAGCACGATAACCCGCTTCCGCCCGCCGCTTCGCCGCTTGCCTTCCTCTGCCTCCGACTCCAGGCCGGAAGCTGCAAGCTCCTGCCGGTGCGAGCCAGGCAGCAGCCGCTGTCCAGCGAGGGGATCGCGCTTGTCCCAGTCCACCGCCTTCGCTGCGGCTGCCTGCGGCGCCCACCAACCGCATGCGAGCGCCAAAATCGCCAGCCCGCTGACAACGGCCCGCAATTTCGCCATCATACGACAATGTCGTGAAATAAGATATCCACAGCGATGCATCGCCGCCTTCCTCCGCTCTGTCCTTGTGGACAACTCGTCTCCACCGCTCGTTCGCCCAGGCCACCCTATTCAAAAAAAGCCTGAAAATTCAACCTTTTTCGGCATATTCGCAATCATTTCGTACTTTGCCCAATTTTCGCCTCCTTATCCGGACGTTGAAAACATCCACCGCTTTACCTTCATCTATCCACATGCTTATCCCCAGAAAAACATGTCGGTTACGCCAGAAAAATAAGGCTTTTTATTTAAATCCACAAACTTGTCCACATTATCCACAGCCATCCTGTGAAAAAGTTATCCACCCGCCGCAGGAATAACTGCGATTGCCGCATGCCCGCCCGCCAAGACTTTTTCGCGTTGTCCACAATATGCACAAAGGGTGTGGATAACAATTATCCACACCCTCTATCTGCCCTTCTTCCCCTTGAAGAGCGCTATTCGCGCTGTCTTTACCAATTAAGGAATCGTGATTTCGACCGCGCCATCCCGAATCGATTGTTCCGTACGTTCCTGATAACCTTTCGCACGAGCCGCCTCATTGCACGCCGCCATGAACGCCTGCGCCGCGGCAACGACGATATCGCGATGCACAGCCGAGCCGCGGAAGCTTGCGCCCTGCACGCGAATCGTCACCGTCGCTTCGCCGTTCGCCTGTTCGCCGCCCGACAACGAGTACAGCTCCAGGTCAGCGAATTCCGCCTCGAACGGCAGCGCCTGCTTGATCCCGGCAACAAGCGCCTCGATCGGCCCTTCCCCGGTGCCCGTATAGACCGCTTCATGGCCGCTCGCGTTATCCCGCACAGTGCAGGAAGCCATCCGATGCCCCGCCGTGCCGGTGACAAGCTGCGTCGAGACAAGCGTGTACGGCTCCATGACCCGCTCCGTCGCCTGGCCGACCAACTCCAGCAGCTGCTGGTCGTAGACCACCTTTTGCCGATCGGCGAGCTCCTTGAAGGACGTATACAACTGCTCCAGCTGCGCTTCGTTCAATTGAACTCCAAATTGTCCGACCCGATGCTTGATCGCGTGGCGGCCGGAGTGCTTGCCGAGAATAATCATGCTGCGGGGAATGCCCAGCTTCTCCGGATCCATAATTTCGTAAGTGCTGCGGTTTTTGAGCAGGCCGTCCTGGTGAATGCCGGCCTCGTGCTGAAATGCGTTGCGTCCGACGATCGGCTTGTTGAAGGCGATCGGGAAGCTCATCGCCCGGCTGACCGCTTGCGACGTCTTGTAGATATGCTCAGGCCGGATGCCCGTTTCCACGCCCAGCGTCTCCTTGCGCGTCTCGATCGCCATCGCCAGCTCCTCCAGCGAACAGTTGCCGGCCCGTTCCCCGACACCGTTGACCGTAACCTCCACATGCGTGACGCCGGCGCGGATCGCCGCCAGGCTATTGGCCACCGCCATCCCCAAGTCGTTGTGGCAATGGGCGCTGAACTCCACCTTGTCGCTGCCGCGGACGTTCTGCATCACCCGGCTGAACATGGCGCCGTACTCGTCCGGCAGCGCATAGCCGACCGTGTCGGGGATGTTGATAATCGTTGCCCCTTCCTGAATGACCGCTTCGATCATCTCGTACAAAAATTCATCTCCCGTCCGCGTCGCATCCATCGGGGAGAACTCGATCCGATCGACAAACTGCTTCGCATAAGCGACCATTTCGCGGGCAATGGCAATGACCTGCTCGCGGGATTTGCGCAGCTGGAAGTCGATATGGATGCTCGAGGAGGACAGGAACATATGAATGCGCCGCCGCTCGGCATCCTCCGTCGCCCGTACCGCCGCGTCGATATCCGCCTTCACCGCCCGGGCGAAGCCGCATATTTCCACATTGCGGATTTCGCGGGATATTTGCTGGACCGCGGCAAAATCGCCCGGGCTCGAGATAGGAAAGCCCGGCTCGATCGTATCGACGCCCAGATTCGCCAGGCGGCGGGCAATGACGATTTTTTGCTCCGGGGTGAGCGAAGCGCCAGGGGCCTGCTCCCCGTCTCTCAAGGTCGTATCAAAAATATACACTCTCCGCATCGGTTTTGCGTTCATTGCTCATCATCCTTCCGAATAGTGGGATTCTTCCTTGCTTGCATCCATCAACTCGAGAGAGCTCCCGTCACAAAACGGCCAGCTCTGCCCTGCAACGACACACCGCATGCGCCCAACAAAAAAACCTGCCGCCCCCTGGATCGATATCCAAGAGACGACAGGTCGTTTTCTGCCGCGGTACCACTCTTGTTGACCGGCCGCTTCCTCCTGCTGGACTGCGCTGGCCGATCCGCCTCATAACCCGATATCGGTGGTTGCCGTCAAAGCTTACCTTCGGAGCCTGCCGGCTCATGCCTCGGCTTTGCGCGCTTTAAGCCGCTCATGAACCTGCCCGCGCTTTCCGATTCAGCTCTGCCGCTCCCGGGCGAGTTCAGGCATCCGGCTGGCTGCGTCGCACCGCCCCGCAGCTCTCTGAGCAACCGATATGCCTTACTGCTCCCGTTCATGGCGTTCATCTGATTCAAGCTTATTGCCTTTCCAACAATAATGTGCATATATGCAAAAAGGCCTGCCGCCTCCTACAAAGAGACGACAGGCCGGTCGACCTACCGCGGTACCACTCTCATTGGCTTGCCGATATTGGGAAGTCGGCCAAGCCCGCTCAGCGCCTGATCACGGAGGCAACCCGTCAAAGCCTATACGGACAACGATGCGCAGCGCGTCATCGACCGATTCAGCCTTGCCGCTCCCGGGCGAGATTCACCGCGACCCCTGACTGCGTTGCACCGTCCCGCAGCTCTCTGTACAGGCTCGAAGGCTACTGCTCCCGTTCATGGCGTTTCCTTGATGTTGTTTGCAATTATAGTATGCCGGAAAACGAAAGTCAATACCTGTTTTTGTTGAATTTCGCCAAAAGTCTCGCCGTTCCTACCGGAATGCTAAAAACTAGCGTTTAAGCAAACGGGCACTATTCAACGAGGAAAATGTACCTTGCCACGATCAGCAGAGCCAAAATCCACATGAGCCAGTGCACCTTGTGCTCGCCTTTGCCGCTCATGTTGGCGACCGTCGCCAATATGACGTACGACACGATGCCGAACGAAATCCCGTTAGCGATGTTGTAAGTGAACGGCATGAACGTGATCGTCAAAAATGCCGGAATGGCGTGCACCAGATCGCTGAAGTCGATCTCGCGCACCGACTGCATCATCAGCACGCCGACGACGATCAGCGCGGCAGCCGTTGCCGAGCCGGGAATGAGCGCGGCGATCGGGGCCAGGAAGAGCGCCAGCAGGAAGCAGACGCCGGTCGTTACCGCCGTCAGACCGGTGCGGCCGCCTTCGGCGATGCCTGCCGAACTTTCGACATAAGCCGTTACCGTGCTTGTCCCGACGAGCGCGCCGCCGCTGACGCCGATCGCGTCGACGAACATCGCCCTGCCTACGCGGCGGTTGCCTTCTTCCTTGTTCTTCATCATGCCAGCGCGGTTGGCCGTGCCGACCAGCGTGCCGAACGTATCGAACAGCTCGACGAACGTAAAGGTGGCGATCACGGTAATGATGCCCGCATTCAGGATACCGGCAAAATCAAACGCGGCAAAATTCAGCTTGCCCAGATCCGGAACCCATGTCGTCTGCGGGTCGGTCAAAGAACCGAAGTTGACCATGCCCATGAAGGCGCCGACAACCGTCGTAAGCAAAATGCCAAACAAAATCGCCCCGCGAACCCGCATCACCATCAGCGCGGAGATCAGGAGAAGTCCGATTACGGCGAGAATGACGTTCTTGTCGTGCATGCTGCCGATATGAATCACCGACTCGAAAGACAACAGGTCCGTATATTTGCCCTTGGCGATATCGTTGGAGGCCTCGACGGCAATCGTCATCAGGCCGCTGTTTTTCAGTCCGATAATGGTAATGAACAGCCCGATCCCGACCGTAATGGCGTGCTTGAGGCTGTCCGGAACGGCAACCAGCAGCATCTGCCGCACTCTCGTCACCGTCAGGATAATGAAAATAATCCCCGAAATAAACACCGCTGTGAGCGCCATCTGATACGTGAACTGGCCTTGCGACGACAGAACGACCGTAGCGAAATAGGCGTTCAGCCCCATGCCCGGCGCCAGCGCGACCGGGAAGTTGACGAACAGGCCCATCATGATGCTCATCACACCGCCAGCAATGGCGGTAGCCAGAAATACGGACATCCAGTCCATCCCTGTCGCTCCGCTGCCGAACGCGCTGAGAATGTTCGGATTTACGGCCAAGATGTACGCCATCGTCATGAAGGTCGTGATGCCGGCCATAATCTCCGTGCGCACGTTCGTGCCGTTCTCCTTCAGCTTGAACAAACGATCCATTCCTGCAAACCCTCCCGAAAGGTTGTTTAGGAACAACGGCAAAGAACCCAGAGAAGCATTCCCCCGGGCTCGACAAAAAACGGAAATTCGGCACGCTTGTCCGGCACGCCGACCGCTTCTTGTTCGTAGCCAGATCATTTACGGTGATCTCGTAGAGACTCCCGAGCCGTATTCCCGGGATTATACGAAACTGTCATTCCTGTATTATTCTTTTTCATCCCCTATTCTATGATTCGTGACGCATATTGTCAATGATCTTTCCGAACAATCGGGCAATGTTTAATCAGGTTCGTTCGTATCCTTGCGGAAGGGTAAAAAGGAATTTATTGGGGCGACCCGCTTCAGCTCAAGGAACGGTAAACCGTATCCGTATACCGGGAGATCGCATCATCGTAGTCCGGATAACGATAGCCCAGGTTCGCCGCCACCGCTTTCGAGTATTGACGGAACAGCGCATGGCAGGTGAATAGCGATTTCCACATGTGATCATAGCTGTTCCCGGAATACGTAGACAGCAAAGCTTCCCAGCTTTCCGGCGGAAGATAGCGATCGATAAACTTGTAATTTTTCCCCAGGCTAAATGTATAGCCCCGCTCCCAGCCGATGTGCCAAGCCATCATTCTTAGCAGATTGGGGCGGACGACTTCATGCAGCAGATCGATCGCAAAGAGGATTTCCTTTCTGGCCAAGCCTTTGACGACGTACGTCGAAGCCATCCAAAACTCGTTGCAGCAGTCGTCGAACTGCCTCGCCGTCGGCTCGATGATCCAATAATTGCGATCATTCGCGACCACCTCATGCTGCACCCGGCGATCTTTGTCGAGCAGCACTTCGACCAGGCCGTCGCTGCTTGCGAAATACTCGTCGATTTCGTTCAACGGGATCAGCGTCAAATCCAATTTGTTGCCGTCCTCAAACAGAATGATATACGAAAACCAGTTGCCGAGCTCGGGCGGAAACAGCTCCATATCCTCCGGCTTCTGCAGCATGGCCCGGCGTCCGAATATGTCCAGCCACCGGTCGTTTTCCTTGAACGAATCCATATCCGTTACGAAATAGGAAATATCGAAATCCTGGAATCGATCCTTCGGGATATTTGGGTTCGTCCGGGACCCTTCCAGCGTGACGACCCGAATTCGCTCGTCCTTCTTGGCGCAATCGATCAACAGCTCCATCATTTCCTGCTCGCTTCTCATTGCGGCAGCAGCTCTTAACATCATGCGTCGCTACAGCCTCCTTCAACTCCGGAATCGCTTCGGCCGCATATTGTTCGAGTCTCCGCGTTCCGTTCGGCAGCCGCCCGTTCCCGGCCAACAGCAGCAGACCGAGCACGGCATGACGCAGACTGCCCAGCACATCGATCACCTCAAGCAGTTCGCCTCTCCCCAGCTTGGCTGCGGCATAGTGAACCCATACCCAAAACCGATCTTCGATCCATTGAGGATCGGGATGCGGATAGGCGGAAGGCGTCCTCTGAAGATTAGCGCTGATTACCGCGCCCCGCTCCCATAGAATGATCGGGTCCTCAATCCTCTTCTCCAGTTCCTTAGGCATAACGAACTTAAAATCGACATGAAGCGGAACCGCAGCTTCGTACAAGCAGATCACAAGCCGCGGCTCACCGACATGCTCGCCTGTAAACGCCGCCAAAACGGAGCCCATGCCGCTCACGATCGTCATTCGTTGGTTCATGATTTCTTCCCGATACTCAGGAGCATAGACGACGATCAAGTCCAGATCGCTAAACAAAAAAGAAACCTTGACTAATGATAATAACTGGTCCTGGCAAGAAAAATTACTCCGTAACCCCAGAAATTAATCTTCAAGCGAGCATGAAAAGCCGAATTTGCTTAGCTTCGTTGTTTCTCGCCCGCTTAATGAACGGTGTGCGGTGCGGAACCATTTAGTAATTACTATAAGTTATCAATTCCTTCTTGAAACATATCAAGTAAATAGTCATCAAATGTATCATAACGAACAGAGGGTTCTTTCCCGCCCCTCTCCCAACTAAATACCCTATCATCATTAATATCAGCAGAGAACATGCAGCGAACGAATTCTCCTGAATCCTCAATTACAATTAGCTTTAAATCCAACCCCAATTTTCTCCATCTTTCAGTTGCCTTTACGACCGACGCCCCAAGATTCCCTTGAACGCCTAAAACCTCCACCCCACAGATTCCACCTGAGCCATAATTTTTTATAAAGTCTCGATAACTTTGAGGAAATCTTAAGCCAAGTATTTCTTCAGCATTGCGAATATCCTCATCTGATACTTTTCCGAAAAAGTCCTTTTCTTCACTATACTCTTCGATCATATTTAATATTTGTTCTTTCATGGTATTCCTCCAAATCACTATTTTCTGCGTTAGATTGACTGGATTTTTAACCAAAAAGGCTGACGGGCTAACACAGTCTGATTGTACGAGCTTGTTATTTGGATTGTAAACCAAGTTTACACGAAACTTTCGCCAGCCCCTTTATACTGTCTTTTTTACTTTTTTTCATCCAGTTTTTAAGCCTTTGAAAGTTATCAGATGATTGGTTTGTCGGTTTAAGACTTAACTTTTAACATGAATTCGGAATGTAGCCTAGCCAAAATCTGAGAGATTCACGTTGTGACAAGGCATTTTCGTCATAAAAAGTTGCCAATTTTTTTGCAAAATAAACAGGACACTGCAAGCCTCTTGTCAAAGGTTAAACCACCACGAATAACCAACGAGAGGAAGTGTCCCTAGCAACATGGTACCACAAGCAACGAACCATGCGCCAGAACGAAAATCACGCCGCGAACGCCGAATTGAAATTCTTGCGGAGCGTCGCCGAATCAAGCAGATCATGAAGAAGTTGAGACCGGTCACATTCGAC
>NZ_KB905652.1 GCF_000380965.1 Paenibacillus ginsengihumi DSM 21568
AGAGCAGAATGCGGAACACTGGAAACTGGGAGTTGCTTTGTTTGACGCAATTCAATTCTTGCAAAGCCTTACCGAGCTTGATTTTTTCGAGATATTCCAGAAAGATTTTGCTTCCTCCGACGCTTGTGGCGTTTTGCAACGAAAATTCGGTCTTGATTTTGCTGATGGGCGTGATAAACTTCACCTAAAGGGTGCTCCTTTCTTTGGGTGATGTGATGTAAGCAAACACCATTCTACCAAAGATTTGGAGCACTTTTTATTTTTTTCAGAAGAGATTACTTTCGAAATTCAGGTTAATTTTTTTCCGGCGGAGAAGCAGGCGTGGGTGAAGCTGCTCTATATTTTGGCCTGGTCCGTTTTCTCGATCGGTTACGAAACAAGCATCGCCTTTCCTAATGGAATGATCTACTATACCGAGTGGAAGTGGTGGTACTCCGGGATGTGCTATCCGCTGATATACGTTGCTCTCGCGTTCAATTGGAAGCTGGTAAGAAAACTGCTGTCCAAGCGTGAATTAGCCTGATGCGGCAGCGACCTCGCTTTTGTATTATTTTGTTATTAATGGTTACAATAACCTCGTGAATGAACCTACCCGGAGGGCGTATGGACAATTTCAGAAATCGGGACAATCAATTTCGAAGATATAAAGCCCATGTGAACATCGTCGGAACGACTCAAATTCATTTGCGCAACCCTTATATTATCGCCTGGTGGTCGGCGGCTTTTCCGGGGTTCGGGCATCTATTGCTGAGCAAATATTTGCGCGGCCTGATGCTTTTCACTTGGGAAGTGATTGTCAATAACAACGCCAAAATTAACGTGGCCATGGTCCACACGTTTTGCGGAGATATTCAGCTTGCCAAAGAAGCCTTGAACATACGCTGGGTGCTGATGTATATTCCCGTTTATTTGTTCGCTATATGGGACAGCTACCGGACGAGCGTCGATATGAATAAGATGTATTTGCTGGCCGAAAGAGAAAATGCCCCCTTCAATTCCTTCACGATCGGCGCGCTCGAAATCAATTATTTGGACAAGCGCAAGCCGGTGATGTCCGTCATCTGGTCCTTGTTCATGCCGGGGCTTGGGCATCTGTACATCGACCGCATCGTTACTGCGTTTTTTTCGTTAATCTGGACCATCATTTTCCTGTATTTCTCGAATACGCTGCTTGCCGTTCATTACCTGTTTCTCGGGAAAATAGCCCAGGCGACCGCCGTGTTGGACATGCAGTGGCTTATGTATATGCCCTCGATGTGGGGCTTTGCCGTTTACGATTCCTATGCGAACACGGTGGAGAACAACAAACTGTTCAACTCGGAACAGAGAGATTTTCTCGTCAAGCATTATCAGAGTCCCCAATTTACTATCAAAAAGGGCATGTGGAGCGTTGAACAGCCGTGATTCAAATTTTCTCGACCTTCGAACATTCGCTCAATTTGGAGCTTGCCATCAGCGCGCTGGAACAAAACGGGATCGCCAAGGAGCATATTTTTGCGGTCCCATTGACCAACCGGAAAGCGGAACGCCGATTATTCGACACCATTCACAGCACGGACGGCATTTCGCTCATCAGCACGGGCGCGGCTTTAGGCACCGCCTTTGCGGTCATCGGGGCAAGCGTCGGCTTTAAGCTGGCCTGGGGCCCGATTTATTGGGGGCTTATAGGAACGGCGGGCGGTTTTTTGCTGGGGCTGCTCATTGACATCTTTTATTACAAGGTCATCAAAAAGCGGCAGCGTCTGCAGCGTGGGAAAAATTCAGAGGTCATTTTAATTGTGGAATGCCATGAGGAGATAGGAGATACTGTCGAGGAAATTTTATGGTACCATTTTGCTATAGGGATAGCCAGACTAAAAATATAGGTCTAAAGAAATAGAAAAAATATGAAAAAGCAATATATGATAAATTGGAAGCAATAACGATCAATCGGGAGGAGGCGGTTTGTGATATAATTCCTATGTAAACGTTAACATAACAAATGAGTTGGGGAGTGTCAGCATGAAAAGAAAAATGAAGTCGGGCATGTTGCTGCTGCTTTCACTAATGGTCGTATTCAGCATTGCCGCATGCTCGGGAGGAAGCTCGGGCGGCGATTCAAGCGCCAGCGGTGAGAGCAGTAAGAAGCAAGTGACGCTCGATTATGTCTGGTTCACCGACGGCATCGAGGGCGAGGTCATGAAGGGGATTATCGCCGACTACGAAAAGCAAAATCCGAACATCAAGATTAACTTGATAGAAGTTGCTTACAAGGATCTCGGCACGAAGCTGAAGACGATGATTTCCGGCGGCAGACCGCCTGCCTTGTCGCGCATGACCGATACGGGGCTGTTCGTCAATCAGGCGCTCGATTTGACGCCGTATGTCGGCAGCGCGGAAGAGTTCTCTTCCCAGTATATTGATTCCATCAAGCCTTATTATATTGTCGATAACAAAGTCATCGCCGCACCGATGGACGTTACGGCGAACGGCATGATCTACAATAAAACGCTGTTCGAAAAAGCCGGCGTGCAGGTGCCGACGAAGGACAACATTTGGACGTGGGACGAGTTTGCCGCAGCGGTCAAGCAGGTCATGGAGAAAGGCGAAGCGAAGTACGGTCTCGTCTGGGACTTCACGCCGCAGCGCTGGTCGACCCTCCTGTATCAGTTCGGCGGCAGCATGCTCAGCGAGGACGGCACGAAAGCGGCCATCAACAGTCCGGAAGGCGTGCAGGCGCTGGAGTTCTTCGTCAAGCTGCATAAGGAAGGCATCATTCCGCAATCGGTATGGCTCGGCTCCGAGAATCCGAACAACCTGTTCCGTTCCGGCTCCGTAGCGGTGCATATGGCGGGCAACTGGATGCTGAGCAGCTACAAGGATATTGACAATTTCGAGTGGGGCGTCACCTACATGCCCAAGCAAAGCATTCGCTCCTCCGTTCCCGGCGGCAAATATGTCATGGCCTTCAAAGACACGGGCGTAGAGAAAGAAGCCGGGGAGTTTATCAAATATTTGTCGTCCAAAGAAGTCAACGCGAAGTACAACCGCGAATCGCTGTTCATCAGCCCGCGCAAGGACAATGCGCAGCTTGATTACGCGTTCGGCAAAGAAATGTTCGAGGTGTTCTCGGACGAACTCGCCAATACGACGCCGCGTGCCGCGAACGATTGGTCCAGACAGGAGATCGTGACGAAATTCTCGAACGATCTGAAAAATCATGTCGTTGAAGCGATCGGCGGCAAGTTGACGCCGAAAGAAGCTTTGGACAAAACGGCTGAGCAAATCAACAAAGTGATCGCCGAGCAGGCGAAAAAATAAGCCTGTGCTGTAGAAGAGGCTGCCTGGGGGCAGCTTCTTTTTTTCTGTAAAGGCTGCCCGGCAGGCAGCAAGATATGTAGAATAGACGGCAACTTTCATGCTTATCGCATCAAGTCATTGTGTTAAGATCATTACAGAAGCGCTTCGAGCATCGGCAACGCCGGATTTTCAACCCAAATCTATCGTCAGGGGGGAGACGACCTGTGGCGCATGAGGCCCATTTTCCCACAAACACGGCATTGAAGCGGGAACGCATCTATATTCGCCACCGCGTGTCGGAATGGCAGGACAGCTGGCCGCTTCATACGCACGACGGCTATGAGCTTTACTTTTTCCACCAAGGCAATGTCAACCTGATTATCGGCAACGAAATCTATCAGCTGCAGCCTGGCGATATGCTGCTCTTCAGCGGCGATGTGCTGCATCGGCCGAACCCCTCGCAAGATACGCCGTATATTCGAAGCTATATCAATTTCACGGCGGACTACGTTCAGGAGATGGCCGGCGAAGAGTTGCAGGCGAAGCTGCTCGGCTTGTTCTCGCATCCGAACGGCCTGCTCATCCGCTGGGACGACAAGAGCGCAAGCGAGATCGACGAGCATTTTGCCGTCATGGCCAGCGAGCGGGAGAAGGAAGCGATCGGGACCGAATTTATGATGCAAAGCTTGATGGTGCAGCTGCTCATCAAAACTTACCGCAGGTCGAAGGAGATGTACTCCTTGCTGACGGCTCCGCCGCAGTCGCCCAAGGAAACGAACGTGCGCCGCATTCTGATCTATCTGAATCAAAACTACAAGAAACAGATTAATTTGGAAACCCTTTCGAAGGCGATGCATTTGAATAAATACTACATGTGTCACTCCTTCAAGGAAATAACGGGGATTTCCATTAACAACTATATTACGCGCAAAAGGATCGACGAGGCGAAAAAGCTGCTGCGCTTGTCGGACGAATCGGTCGGCTTCATGTCCGAGATGCTCGGCTTCAGCACGCCGGTGCATTTCAGCCGCATGTTCAAGCAGTACGCCGGTGTCTCGCCGCAAACCTACCGCAAAATACATCAAAAGTAAAGCGTACATGCGTACGCCGCAACAGGATAACGAAGGGATATGATAAGGATGACAACCGGCAGCTATATCACGTATGCTCCGCTGCAGCTGAGGCATCGGGTGATCAACCGCTGGCTCGTCAGCGGCATTTTCACCCGCAGCGTGCGGTTCGAGCCGATGACGATGGAAGGCGATATCAACGATTGGCTGATCAAAGGCTTCTCCATTCACGAAAATCCTTGCCGCAAGGAATTCGTCGAAGCAAGGCGGTCGGCGCAGCCGCAGCTGTCGCTGCCCAAGGCCCCTGCGCTTGGAGACGACGTATCGCTGTGGGATTCGCAGCAGCGCTGGAACATTTATTTCCCGTGGGGCAATTCGCGGGTCGAGGAGTCCGGCTTTTATTATGTGCCTACGCACATGCTGAGATATGCCTATACCGTTGTCGTCAGCCCTACGGCGCATAAAGCGGTGTTCAATTTGAAAACGTGCGGGGGCGTAGCGCTGTGGGTGAACGGCCGTCTCGCCTGCGACTTCACTCCGTTCACGAGAAACATCGAGCAGAAGACGCAGGTGGAGATCGAGCTTGCGGCCGGGGAGAACGAGTTTGTCGTGTGCCATGAGGATTTGGCGGAGCGGGATACGCTGTATCATTATACGCTGGAGTATACCGGCTCCGAGCCGCTGGAAATTCGCATTCCGCTCACGGAATCGGAGAGCGCCGAGGCCGTCGCCGCTATGGAGGACGCCTTCGAGCGGGCTTATTTTCCGAAGGATAGCGTGACGGACGAAGAGATTGGCCTCGTGTTCGAGCAGCCATTTAGCCAGAGCATCGCGTTCGATATAAGCTACAGCAGCTTTTTCAGCGGTCGGTCCCGCATGCAGCGGGAGCTTGAAGCCGGCCGGAGCAAGCTGGTGCTAGGCCATACGTCCGATTTTGGCGTGGATTACAAATATTTCGATCTCAGCACCGCAGTCGGCAAGGCCGTGATCAGCAAGCGGTTCGGCATCGAAATTCATAACAGCCGCTTCCAGCCCGAGGACAGCAAGGCGATGACGGTGGAGGAGCGCAAGCGGGTGGCGCTGGAATGCGTAGCCGCGCTCGGTATTCCGAACATTCATACGGCGATTGCCAAGCTGAAGACAGGAGGCGCCCCCGAGGTGTCGCGGGACATGATCCTGGACGGACTGGTCGGCATCGAGGAAAGACGGGACTGCGCCGACTTTTACCTGATCGCCTTGTTCCGGTTTTGGCGGGATTACCGCGACAGCGGCCTGTTCGACGAAGCGTTCTGGGCCCGCGTCAAGGAGACGATCCTAGGCTTCCGCTATTGGATCGACGAGCCGGGCGACGACGTCATGTGGTTTTTCAGCGAAAATCACGCGCTGCTGTTCCACACCTGCCAGCTGCTGGCAGGCCAGCTGTTCCCGGACGACACGTTCAGCAACAGCGGGGAAACGGGCGCGCAGCGGCAGGCCAAGGCGGAGCGCCTGTTGATCGACTGGTTCGAGCGTTTCTTCGCCGAAGGGCTTGCTGAATGGAATTCCAGCGCCTATATTCCGATCGATTTCCTCGGACTGATCCAGCTGTACGACCTGGCCGAGCTGCCGGCGCTGCGCGAGCAGGCCAAGCGGGCGATGGACTTGCTGTACAAGTACATGGCCGCGGAAGCTCATGACGGCTATTTGACCTCGACGTTCGGCCGCAGCTACGAGAAAGAGCTGAACGGCAACCATGCGGCGGGCACGACGTCGCTGATCTGGGTCGGTTACGGCACAGGCAATGTGAACAGCACGTCGTTCAATGTGTCTGTTTATTTGTCCGATTATACGCCGCCGCAAGACGCGGTCGAGCTGACGGTGCTGGGCCCGGAGGAGGAGCTGGAATTCCGGCTTGAGCAGGGCAAGGATGGATATGCCAAGCTGATGCATTACCGGACGGGTGACTATGTGCTGTCGAGCATCGCCGATTTCCGGCCCGGCCTGAAAGGCTATCAGGAGCATGTGCTGCATCTGGCCTTCTCGCCTGTAGCGCAAATCTGGATCAACCATCCGGGAGAAATTTACGCGCACGGCGCGGGACGGCCGAGCTTCTGGGCCGGGAACGGCTACCTGCCGAAGGTCGGGCAGCACAAGGCGCTGGGCATTCTGCTGTTCGACATCGATGGTGAGCATGATGCCGATTATACGCACGCTTACTTCCCGACCTACGCGTTCGACCGGGTCGAGCTGCGCGGCTCATGGTGCTTCGCGGAGAAAGGCGACGCTTACGCCGCCGTTTATGCCGCAGGCGGGCTCAAGCTGACCGAAACCGGCATCAACCGCGGCCGCGAGCTCGTCTCGAAAGGCCGGCGCAACATCTGGCTGGTGACGGCCGGCGATCGCCGCGAATTCGGCTCGTTCGAGCAATTCGTGGTCCATATGAGCAAGATGCCGTGCGAAGCGTCGATCGACACGCTGCAGGTGCGGCTGGCGGACGCCAGATACGGCGAGGTGCGCTTCGGCTGGCAAGCGCCGCTGACCGTAAACGGGCAAGCTGTGGTGATTGAAGGCTGCGGCGTCCAGGGCCGGCTTGCGCGAACTACAAGGGAGGCTGTTAGTCTATGAAACTGGATATTATTCTCGGCGCGATCGGGCGCGTGGCGGACGCCATGAAGTCGATGAAAAACGACGGGCTGGACGAAATTTATCCGATCGGGCTCATCGATATCCATCTGTGGGAATGGCCCCAGGGCGTAGGACTGTACGGGATGTACCAGTATTACGAGGAAACGAAGGACATGGACACGCTGCGCTTTTTGCAGGACTGGTACGATGCCCGCATCCGGGAAGGCTTGCCCGAGAAAAATGTCAATACATGCTCGCCGCTGCTCACGCTGATCTCGCTGTGCGAGCTGACGGGCAACCAGGAATATATCCGCATCTGCGACGAGTGGAGCCGCTGGATCATGGACCCGGAGAACGGACTGATCCGCACTGGGGACGGCGCGTTCCAGCATATGATTACCGGCGATCCGAACGACGGGCAGATCTTGATCGATACGCTGTTCATGACCGTGCTGTTCCTGACCAAGGCGGGCGTTTATTTCAAGCGTCCGGAATACATCGAGGAAGCGAAGAAGCAGTTCCTCATTCATATCAAATATTTGTATGACCGGCATTCCGGGCTGTTCTTCCACGGCTGGGATTTCAATGGAAGGCATAACTACGGAGCGGTGCGCTGGGGGCGCGGCAACGGCTGGTACACCTGCGGCATCGTCGATTTTCTGGACATGGTTCCGCTGGAGGAAGGCATCAAGCAATATTTGCTCGATACGATGCGCAGCCAGGTGCAGGCGCTTGCCTCGCTGCAGGCGGACGACGGCATGTGGCATACGGTGCTGGACGATGCCTCGTCCTACGCGGAGACATCGTGCACGGCCGCTTTCGGCTACGGCATCCTGAAGGCCGTGCGCAAAGGCTACCTGGAGCCGGAATATTTGCCTGTCGGCCGCAAGGCGCTGGAGGCCGTGCTCGCCCGCATCGACGCGGGCGGCGTCGTGCTGGACGTTTCCTACGGCACGCCTGTCGGCAACGATGCGCAATTTTATAAGGACATTCCGATTTCTCCGATGACATACGGCCAGGCGCTGACGCTGCTGATTCTAATGGAAGGCCTGCGTCACGCCAAAAGCTTGGAAAGCCGCCGTGAAGGCTAGTAGATGGCTTTAAATAACGTGATATTGGCGACGGCAGATCCGATCGGATGGAAGCTAACGGACGTGAACGCTCTTAATCGCCTGAAAAGCTGCCGTTTTGATTTTTAACGGACAGGAGAGCAGTTATTGGCTCGAAAAAGGCGGGGTATGGCCCATTCGTGCCAATTAAGCTCTGTCGTGTCCGTTACATTTTGAAACCCGTTGATTTTACCGAAATAACGGCGGCGAAGTCCGTTAGTATTGCATTTACGGCCAGCGTCCTTAACGTATTTACGGATCGATCTGCTAGGCGAAGTCGCTGCTAGCGATCAGAGGCGCGAGCAGACCGGCAAGCATCATAAGAAGCGACAAACCTAGGCGACGATCGACGGTGCAAAGCCTCGCTCATCATCGCTTTTGAAAAACAATAATATTGCTGCGATATTGATGCGTCATTCCGCCCCGGAATGGCGCTTTTTCTTTCCGCCGCAGATTGACTCCCAAAGCCCCAGCCTGGCCTCAGGGCCATGCGAATCCGGGCGCAGGCTAGCCTCAGGGCTACCCGAATGGTCCCCCTGACCTCAGGGCCAACCGAGTCCAGCGCCAGCCTGGCCCTCGAATCTGGGTGCCCCTAACCTCAGGGCCAACCGAGTCCAGCGCTAGCCTGGCCCCCAAGCAATAAGAGCGAAAAATGATCTTATTTCTCCCAAAATGGCCAAATGAGCCACTAGCTTTGCAACAAACCTGACATGAAAGAAAATATTCCTATAAATGTATTTTGTTGATTATTTTTTCTGGAAAATCGCAAAAAAATCTCCTATTGTAAACGTAGAGGGCGTGTTACCCAATCCGTTTACAAAGGAGACAACACATGGGTAACAATATCTCAAAAACCGTTATCAGTCAATGCCTTGAATGGTTGAATATTCCCGAATTTGTTTGCGATTTCCTCGATTATCGCAAGCAAAAGCTCACGCTCGCTGCTTCCATCTA
>NZ_KB905653.1 GCF_000380965.1 Paenibacillus ginsengihumi DSM 21568
AGCATGCCGAATTTTCCGGGTTTGGTTGCTGCCTTTGCGAATGACCGAACGATCCGAACGGCAAATGGCGCAAGCCTGCTTGCGTGACTTTGGAACAACCTGAATATGGATCGTTTGCTCATCAATTTCCACAATCTGTTGAACATTTACCTCTGGTAAATTGACTAAAAGATCAGTATACTGGTTGTGCATCTGTCATTCCTCGAGTTGGATTGGTCGCACAACCATCTTATGGAATGTACAGATGTTTTTCAATTTTGGCTCTACATGTTGTCAAGCACTATGTTTGGTATAGAGCCCTGTTTGTTATGTGTATTTTGCGAATAACGGCAGGAGGTTGCGCTGGTGCGTTGGTTTGAAGTGACAGTTCATACGGCCGATGAAGCGGTCGAAGCGATTGCGAATGTGATTCACGAATGGGGAGCCGGAGGCGTCTCCATTGAAGAGGCGGACAACCCGGACAAGCCGCGGGATACGTCGCTCGGGCAGTGGTACGAGCTTCCGCCGAGCACGATTCCCGCAGGATGCGCGGTGATCAAAGGTTATTTTGCCGAAGGCACGGACATCGATCTGATCCGGGATAAGCTGAAGCGGTTTTTGAGCGAGCTGCCCGAATTCGGGCTCAATCCCGGGGAAGCGGCGATCGAGGTGCGCGAGGTCGACGACGAGGATTGGGCGAACGCCTGGAAGCAGTATTTCAAGCCGCTGCGCATCACCGAGCGGCTGACGATCAAGCCGACCTGGGAAGCGTACGAGCCGGAATCGCCTGAGGAGCAAATCATCGAGCTCGATCCCGGCATGGCGTTCGGCACGGGGACGCATGCGACGACGGCGCTTTGCCTGCGCACGCTGGAGCGGGTCATTCGCGAAGGGGACGACGTGATCGATGTCGGCACCGGGTCCGGCGTGCTCGCGATCGCCGCGGCCAGGCTTGGGGCCCGGCATGTGCTGGCGCTCGACCTCGATCCGGTCGCCGTTTCCAGCGCTACGGAGAACGTGCGGCTGAACGGTCTTAAGTCCCGCATCACGGTCAAGCTGAGCGATCTGCTACAGGTGCTGGGCGAAGCGGCTTCCAAAGAGGCGGAGGGGCTTGGCGTCCGCTGCCCGGTGCGCGTCGTCGTAGCCAACATTTTGGCGGAAATTATCGTCAAGTTCGTGAAAGATGTATACGATGTGCTCGAGGATGGGGGCAAATACGTTGTCTCCGGCGTCATTCGCGACAAGCGGGCGATGGTTGAGGCTGCGCTGAAGGAAGCTGGCTTTGCCATCGAGGAAGGCTCCGAGGAAGAAGACTGGGTCGCGATCGTGGCGACGAAGCGCCCTGGGAGCTGATGCCAGATGGAGTGGAGTTTTTTCGCGTTTCCGCTGGAATATTTGCCGTTCGTCTTTATCGTGCTGCTGATCGGGTTCACGGTGCACGAATTCGCCCATGCCTGGCTGGCGGACAAGTTCGGCGATCCGACGCCCCGTTCCATGGGACGGGTCACCTTGAATCCGCGGGTGCATCTGGATGTGCTCGGCATGATCTTTTTTCTGCTGATCGGCATCGGCTGGGCGAAGCCGGTGCTGGTCAACCGCTCGCGGTTTCGCCGTCCGCGCGCGATGGGAATCGCCGTATCCGCCGCAGGGCCTCTCAGCAACCTGCTGCTGGCGTTCGTCAGCATGCTGCTCTGGTATTCGCTGTATCAGACGCATCTGCTGGATAGCGCGTCGCGCGGCATCGTGGTGGCCGTTCAGTTGTTCTTTTACCTGATGGTCGCGCAAAACATTTTCCTGTTTATTCTTAATTTGCTGCCGCTGCCGCCGCTGGACGGCTACCGAATTTTGGAGGACCTGTTGCCAAGGCGCGTCATGATGAAGATCAAGCCATACGAGCAGTGGCTGTTTTACGGCATTTTGCTTATGTTTTTTATCCCGCCGCTGCGCGCGGTCACGATCGGACCGGTGTTCTCGCTGCAAAATGATGTATACGACGCGTTCATGCGGGTCGGGCAGTCTATCTTCGGGTTCGCTATTCATTAAACTGGCAGGGCAATAGCCCGAGCGCAGCAATCATTGGCAGCGCCGGCTTTCCTGTGGAAAAACTGGCGTTTTGCCTTTAAAAAATGTATGATGAAAATAATTGATTCGTTTGCATACAGGCTTACCAAAACATGTTTATTGTATAGAAGGTTGATGCTTAGTGCAGCGGTATTTTGTAGCGCCGGACCGGTTTGAGGACGACCGCGTCGTGCTGGAAGGCGAGGATGCCCATCATTTGTCCCGCGTGCTGAGGGCGCAGCCGGGCGATACGTGCATCGTCAGCGACGGCGTATCGAAGGAAGCGCTCGTTGCCGTCGTCGCGGCCAGCAAGGAGCGGGTGGAGACGAAGGTCGTCGAATGGCTGGCGATGACGAGCGAGCCGGCTGTGGACGTATGGATCGCCCAAAGCCTGCCCAAAGGCGACAAGATGGAGCTCGTGATTCAAAAAGGAACCGAAATTGGCGCCGCCCGGTTCATTCCGTTCGTCTCCGAGCGCACCATTGTGCAGCTCGAGCCGAAGAAGGAAGCGAAGCGGCTGGAGCGGTGGCGCAAAATCGCCAAGGAAGCCGCGGAGCAGGCGCACCGCAACCGGATTCCCGAGATCGAGGCGCCCGTTGGCTGGAAGGAGCTCCTGAAGCTCGCCGCGGCGGCGGATGCCTCCTTCCTGTGTTACGAGAAGGAAGACAAGCAGCAGCTGCGGAAGCTGATTCGCGAGGTGCTGGACGGGCGGCCGGACGCGGCGGCGCGTATTCTGCTCATCGTCGGGCCGGAGGGCGGCTTTACGGAAGCCGAGGCGCGCGAGGCGGAGGCGGCGGGCTGCCGCACCGTTGGCTTGGGCAAGCGCATTTTAAGAACGGAGACGGCCGCGCTGGTCGGTCTTACTTGCATTTTATACGAATCTGGAGAGATGGGAGGGGCAACGTAATGCCTACAGTAGCGTTTCACACGCTTGGATGCAAAGTGAATTTCTATGACACCGAAGCGATCTGGCAGCTGTTCAAGCAGGAAGGCTACGAGCAGGTCGATTTCGAATCGACGGCGGACGTATACGTCATCAATACGTGTACGGTGACGAACACCGGCGACAAGAAGAGCCGGCAAATGATTCGCCGCGCGGTGCGCCGCAACCCGGATGCGATCATTGCCGTCACCGGCTGCTATGCGCAGACGTCGCCTGCCGAAATTATGGCGATTCCCGGCGTCGATCTGGTGATCGGCACGCAGGACCGCGACAAAATCATGACGTACGTCAAGCAGCTCGAGCGGGAGCGCCAGCCGATCAACGCTGTCCGCAACATCATGAAGACGCGCACGTTCGAGGAGCTGGATGTGCCGGATTTCGCCGACCGCACGCGGGCTTTCCTGAAAATTCAGGAGGGCTGCAACAACTTCTGCACGTTCTGCATCATCCCATGGTCGCGCGGGCTCATGCGCAGCCGCGAGCCGGAGAGCGTCATCCGCCAGGCGCGCATGCTGGTGGAAGCCGGCTACAAGGAGATCGTCCTGACCGGCATTCATACGGGCGGTTACGGCGAGGATATGGAGAACTACAGCCTTGCCCAGCTGCTCTGGGATTTGGACAAGGTGGACGGCCTGAAGCGAATCCGCATCAGCTCCATCGAGGCAAGCCAAATCACGGACCCGGTGCTCGAGGTGCTGAACGCCTCGGACAAAATGTGCCGCCATCTCCACATTCCGCTGCAGGCGGGGGACGATGCGGTGCTGAAGCGAATGCGGCGTAAATATACGGTGGCCGAGTATGCGGAGAAGCTGGAGCATATTCGCCGGGTCATGCCGGGCGCGGCCATTACGACCGACGTCATCGTCGGTTTTCCCGGCGAGACCGAGGAGATGTTCCGCAACGGTTATCGGTTCATGGAACAGATGCAGTTTTCCGAAATGCACGTATTCCCTTATTCCAAACGGACAGGCACGCCTGCCGCGCGGATGGAGGACCAGATCGACGAGGAGCTCAAAAACGCCCGCGTCCACGAGCTGATCGATTTGTCCGAACGGATGCAGCTTGCCTATGCGCAGCGTTTTGTCGGTCAGGTGCTGGAGGTCATCCCTGAGAGGGATTATAAAGGCAGCCCAGGCCAAGGTCTCGTGATGGGGTATACGGACAACTATTTGCAGTTGGTGTTCGAAGGCAGCGAGGATTGGATCGGCCAAGTGTGCAAGGTCGAGCTGACGGAAGCCGGCGTGAACGAATGCCGCGGCCGCCTCGTCGAGGCACCGGCGGCTTCGCCGCTGACCGTATCCGGTGCGACCAAAGCGATCGTATAACTTCTTCACTTGAGAGGATTTCATTCCGGACGGCCGGATGAGATCCTTTCGTTTCAAATAAAGAGTGACGGTCTATGACAAGCAACTGCTTCGTCGCCGGACGTCACCTTCGGTGTGGCATAGGACGATTTTACGGGGAAAGGAAGGATGAAAGTGAAAGAAATTTCAGCGGGAGGCGTTGTATACCGGAAGAACGGCACGGAATTGCAGGTGCAGATGATCCAGGATCGATACGGAAAAATTACGCTGCCGAAGGGCAAGATGGAGCCCGGGGAGACGATCGAGCAGACGGCGCTCAGGGAAATTTTGGAGGAAACGGGCATCGAAGGCACGATCATTCGGCCGCTGGAGACGATCACGTATCAGTTTACGCTGCCGGGAGTCGGAACGGTGGACAAGGAAGTGCATTACTATTTGGTCGAGGCGACAGGCGGCAAGCTGCAGGCCCAGGTGGAGGAAATTCGCGGCGTCGAATGGCTTCATCCGCTGGAGGCTTGGCATCAGCAGGTGCAGTCCGGCTACGGAAACAACGATTCCGTGCTGCGTAAGGCGCTGGAAGCGCTCGGCTTCGAGGTGAACGGAGCATGATGGCGGAGGCGTTCGACCGGAATCGGCTGCCGTCCATGATCGATCATACGCTTTTGAAGCCGGATGCAGGCGAAGCGGCGATCCGCAAGCTGTGCGAGGAGGCGGTGCGCTACCGCTTCCGCAGCGTCTGCGTGAACGGTACGTGGGTCGCTTTTTGCCGGGATATCGTACAGGGCACCGGGGTCGGCGTCGCCGCCGTCTGCGGCTTTCCGCTCGGAGCGGCGGAAACGTCGGTCAAAGCGAGGGAGGCGGCTGTTGCCGCAGAGCAGGGCGCTTCGGAGATCGACATGGTGCTGCAGGTCGGCAGGCTGCTGGCTGGCGAGGAAGAGGCGGTGCGGCGCGATATCGAGGCAGTCGTCCGCGCGGTGGAGGGACAGGCGATCGTCAAGGTCATTATGGAGACGGGCTTGCTGACGGAAGCGGCCAAAATCGCCGCCTGCCGGCTGGCCGTCCAGGCCGGAGCGCATTTTGTCAAGACGTCCACAGGCTTCGGCCCGGGCGGCGCGGACGTTCGCGACATCGCCTTGATGCGGGCGAATGTGCCGGAAGGGTTCGGCGTCAAAGCTTCCGGCGGCATCCGCGATTTCAAGACGGCGCTGGCGATGATTCAGGCCGGGGCGAACCGGCTCGGAACGAGCGCGGGCGTGGCGATCATGAATGGGGCTTCGGGAGAAGCGGCGTATTAAGGCGTATTCATACATATATTTCACATCAATTGGCTTGTGAATGAATACAGCGTATTCGGACCGTGGAAGGACATTCGACAGCAGGCGGAGGAACAGAACCGATGACAGTTTTTTTGCATAAAAAGCGCAAGAAGCGGCTTGAAGCCGGACATCCCTGGGTATTCCGTTCGGAAATCGAGCGGATCGAGGGAGAGCCGCCGGCCGGCGCGCTTGTGCCCGTCCATACGCACGCGGGACAATACTTGGCGACAGGCTACTATAATCCGGCTTCGCAAATTACGGTCCGCATCGTCTCCCGGGAACCGCTGGAAGAGATGACGCACGACTTTTTCGTGCAGCGGCTGCGGCGCTGTCTGGCGCATCGCGAGCGGTTCGTGCCTGGCGCCCGCTCGTACCGGCTCGTTTACGGCGAGGCGGACTTTTTGCCAGGGCTGATCGTCGACCGGTTCGAGGACATCCTTGTCGTGCAACTGCTGACGCTGGGGATGGACCGGGTCCGGGAGCGGATCGTATCGGCCTTGGTGGAAGTCGTCCGTCCGGCGGGCATTTATGAGCGAAGCGACGCCTCGGTCCGCGAGCTGGAAGGGCTTAAGCCGCGAACGGGACTGCTGTACGGGGAATGCCCGCAAACGGTGACCATCATGGAGAACGGGCTGCAGCTCGAGGTCGATATCGTCGAAGGGCAAAAAACGGGCTATTTCTTCGATCAGCGGGAAAATCGCGCCTCGCTCGAACCGCTGATGAAGGGCTGGGGGCGCCGCAGCGGCATTGAGGTGAGGGAGCTGACGGCAGACGACGGGAGCGTCAGGCGCGTGCCGGTGAACGCGAACGGCAAGGAAGTGACGTTTCCTTACTGGGACGGGGCGACGGTGCTGGAATGCTTCGCCCACACCGGCAGCTTCATGCTGCATGCCTGCAAGTACGGCGCGAAGAAAGTAACCTGCCTCGACATCTCCGAGCATGCGATCGCCACGGCCCGGCGCAATGCCGAGGCGAACGGCTTTGCGGACAGAGTCGAGTTCGTCGTCGCCGACGCCTTCGATTATTTGCGCGAGCAGGTGAAGGGGCTGGAGCTGCGGCGGGAGCGCGGACAGGCGGACCGCCGCAAGGTCGACACCTCGCAGCCGCTCGGTGCGGGCGGCCGGACGTGGGATGTCGTCATCCTCGACCCGCCGGCGTTCGCCAAATCGCGAAGCGCGGTTCAAGGGGCTTGTCGGGGCTACAAGGACATCAATCTGCACGGCATGAAGCTGGTCAACGAAGGCGGATATTTGGTTACGGCCAGCTGCTCCTATCATATGAAGCCCGATTTGTTCCTTGAGACGATCCACGCCGCTGCCGTCGATGCCGGCAAGGTGCTGAGGCTGGTGGAATTTCGCGCCGCCGGCAAAGACCATCCGCGGGTGCTCGGCGTGAGCGAAGGCGATTACTTGAAATTCGCCATCTTTGAAGTGACGAGCCGATAGCTTCTGACGCGAGCGGGGGCCGCACGGCTCCCGCTGCCTTCGCCTTTGGCCCCGGATGTTTGCTGCAGGCGGGGACGCGGGCCATTGTCATCAGGAAAGCACGGGACAATCTACCGACGGGTGATATCAACGAGTGGTATCGACGAGTGATATCAACGAGTGGTATCGACGAGTGATATCAACGAGTGATATCAACGTGGAGAGGAGAATTGACAAATGAGCGAAACGACTAGTGAGAGCGTATGGGAAGCGATTCGCGGGAGACGAAGCGTCGGGCGGGTAAAGAGCGACCCGGTCAGCCGCAAGCTTGTCGAACGGCTGCTGGACGCTGCCAATTGGGCGCCCAGCCATCACGGAACGGAGCCGTGGCGGTTCGTTGTGCTGACAGGCAAAGGCCGCTCGGTGCTGGGCGAAGCTTATGCGGACATTGCAGCGGAGAATGCAGGCAGCGCGGATGCGGAACAGCTCGCGTCGCTGAGGGCCAAGCAAGCGGCCAAAGCGTTTCGCGCTCCGGTCGTGATCGCCGCTTACGTATCGCCGTCGGCGCAGCCCGGCATCAGCCGCGCCGAGGAATTCGCCGCCGCCCACGCAGCCGTCCAAAATATGCTGCTGGCTGCGCATGCGCTTGGCCTCGGCGCGATTTGGCGCTCCGGCGAGCCGATGTACCATGCGCGGATGAAGCAGGCTTTCGGCTTAGCCGAGCATGAAGAGATGGTAGGGCTCATCTATGTCGGCTATCCGGATATGGCGATCCCGGAAGGCAGACGGAAACCGGTCGCGGCCAAGACGCGCTGGATCGGAGACATGTAAGCGGACGGCGGCGGAATGCTTCGTCCTGGGCGTATTGCCTGGGCAATAATTGCGGGCGGAGGCTGTCCGCCTCCGCATCTTTTCCCTCCCGAGGCAAGCAGAACCGTAATTTGCACTGCAAAGGGCCATTCCGGGACAACGTTTTCTCGGCGCTTCCGGAAAAAAAGTTCGACTTCGATAAAGCGTTAATGTGTTAAACTGAAATGTGGCTTCCTGTCCCGGGCAACACTGCCGCTCAAGCGCAGCCCCGCTCATCTGGTGAATGTGCTTTCGATCAAAGCTTCTCTTCATGCTCGCTAGTAATGCTCGCTAGCCTAGGGTGCAGTTTTGCCGGGCGAACCCTAAGCTAACGCTAGCCTCAGAGCTTATTTCCCTCGAAACCAGCGATTTGAAATGGTAACGCAAGTGAGCAGCCTTATTTCGCATTTTGAGCTGCCAGATTCAGCGTTTTTGACAAAATAGCGCTACCCAGTTGCCTTACATGTTAAAAAGGCTGCGTTTCAGCAAAATGGCGTTTGTCACTGGCGTTAGAAATTCGGAAGCATCGGCAGGAGCGCAGGAAGGAACATTTTGGAAGGGGCTGCGCACCGTCACCCGCGGTATTGAAATTTTGTCGGCGTATACCAACCACGCGGGCCCTGAGCTATTTTGCAAGTATAGAAGCTTCAAACCCCTCATCTCACCCATAGGAACGAAAAACAAACTTATTCCTCCTTGCATGGTCCCCCTGAGACGAATCGCGAATAAAATCCATTAAACATTTTGCATTAACGGACGAACCTGGAATCGGAACGATTTATTTTAGCCTGAATTTCGAAAGTATCGCTTCTTGAAAATATGAAAAGGGCTCCGAATCTTTGGTAGAATGGTGTTTGCAAGGAACACTACACCCAAAGAGAGGAGCACCTTTTAGGTGAAGTCTACCACAACGATCAGCAAAATCAAAACTGCATTTTCACTACAAAACGCAACGAGTTGCGGTGGCATCAAAATCTTCCTGGCCTTTCTCGAAAAAATCAAACTGCCGGAGGCGATGTGCAGCCTCTCCGGCGGCAAAGCGCGTAACTCACTCTTCCCCGTTTACCGTATTCTGCTC
>NZ_KB905654.1 GCF_000380965.1 Paenibacillus ginsengihumi DSM 21568
CAAAGCAGACCCAAGTAGCTTTTCATCACATCCGCGTGGGAGTGAAACGGATGTTCAAAATCCTTAATAACGGTATGATTTAATCGTTTCGTTAACTTTGTATGAGCAAGCAGAGCGCCGACTGTAGCCAGCCCCGCGTGAGTGGTTAGAATGAGCTCTTTGGATCGTACAAATTGGATTTTCATCAATGCACCTCGATGGTGATAGTTGGAATCTAACGAATATCCTACTATTTCTCCATCGATCATTGATTTCCTTTCTTTATCTCACTATTTTGATTTTAAAGATCACGGATTCAGGATATTTGCAATTATATAATGCCGCTTATCAGCGCTACTTGAAGGACTGAAGCGGAAAGAAGCCTTGCGGTGTCCTTTTAAAAGATTGATGTGCTTGGCGGTACTAATATGCCTTGGGAAGGGAAAGGGTATGGTGCTCCAGCCGCTGGCCAAGCCCGAGTTCTTTTTCCGCCCCCATACCCTTCCCTGTTAGATCTGCTCTAAAATAATTAATGAACTTGCCCCATCGTCTTAGCCAGCAGCTCGAACGAACGCAGGCGGGCCTTATGGTCATACACCTGGGCGGTAGCAATCAATTCGTCGGCCCCCGTCTCTTCGAGAATGGCCGAAAGCTTGGATCTGACCGTATCGGGGCTGCCTATGGCCGAGCATTTGAGCATGTTGCCGCGCACGACCGCCTTCTCCTGTTCGCTCCACAGCTGGTCCATATTGTCCACCGGCGGCTTCAGCTTCCCGCTTCTCCCGCGAATTACGTTCAGAAACTGCTGTTCTTGAGACGTAGCCAGCCAGATTGCCTCATCATCCGTCGGTGCCGCAATGACATTCACCGCGACCATGACGTACGGCTTCTCCAAGGATGAAGATGGCCGGAAATGGCTGCGGTACAGCTCCAACGCAGGCAGCAAATAGTCCGGGGCAAAATGGCTGGCGAACGCGAACGGCAAACCGAGCTGGCCGGCAAGCTGGGCGCTGAACCCGCTGGAGCCGAGAAGCCAGATCGGGATATCGAGGCCTTCGCCGGGTACGGCCCGGACTCCCGGCGCCGCTCCGCCGAGCGCCGGATTCAGATAAGAGCGCAGCTCCAACAGCTGCTCGGGAAATTCGCTGCCGTCGCTATATACGTTGCGGCGAATCGCCCGGGTCGCGGGCTGATCCGTGCCCGGCGCCCGTCCGAGGCCGAGATCGATCCGGCCCGGAAATAACGATTCCAGCGTGCCGAATTGCTCGGCGATGACAAGAGGCGCATGATTCGGCAGCATAATGCCCCCCGATCCGACCCGAATCGTGCGGGTGTTAGCGGCAACGTGACCGATAATGACGGAAGTGGCCGAGCTGGCAACTCCCTGCATGTTATGATGCTCAGCGAGCCAGTAACGCTGGTAGCCCCATTGCTCGGCGTGCTGCGCCAAATCTACTGTATTGCGAAACGATTCGGCAGGCGTCCCTCCCTCCAACACCGGCGCCAAATCCAATATCGATAATTTCACTTTCCGATCTGCCATTTGACATTTGCCTCCTTATGGGTCAGCCACAATTTATCGAATATTGCGGGATATGCGTTCAATAAACGCGTGCAGGACAGCGATGTCCGCATCGGAGAGATCGGCAGTCAGCTGCTCTAGAAACTGCTTTCTTTTGGCCGTCAGCTCCATAAGCTCCGCTTCCCCCTTATCGGTTAACGATACCAGCGAAATCCGTTTATCTTGATCGTGCTTCCGGCAGGCAATCAACTGCTGCTGCTTCAGCTGCTTAAGATGCCTGGTGACGGCTGCCGCATCGAGACCGAGCAGGCGTTGCAGCTCCAGCTGGCTCAGCTCGGCGCGCTGATGCAAGCAGCCCATCATTTCCAGCTTCGTGCAGCTGGTGCTGACAGCGGAAGTAAACGCTTGGTCCATTTCTTTGATCAACACATGCAGACGATAAAATAATCGTTCCCGATCCGTGCATGACTGTTCGATTCGCGTCACCCCCATTACTTGATACATCAATTGATATATCAAACATTTTATACCTAGCATATTCAACATTCAAGCCTCAATTCAAAACGGAGCGACTTTGATCTGATTGCCTGATCATGCCGCCAAAAAACGCCAGGAAAAAAGTGCGCGATCGTTACGCCAGTACAGCCCGGAATGCGTCTTGGACGGATGGAAAGCCCGCAGCTAGCACATGTTGTCATTGCGAGGCGTCGGTAGGGCTATCAGCGCTGCCGTGCGAACGCTCTTAATCATTGGCACGATCGAATGATCGTAAGCGACTTGCAATGCCAACGCCATGTCCGCCGGAATGCGACCGAAGCGCAATGAATCCGCATATCGACATGAGGATTGATAATGTCGTATCATAATCATAGCCCTGATACTAGGAAGGAGAAACCGATGAAGACCGAATCCAAGATTATCATTAGCGAAACGAGTCCAACGCCGATTGTTAAAGATTTTACCACTTTCGCAAAATATGTGGAAACCCATCAGGTTCTGCTAACGAAATCGCAGCGATGGCTGAAGCGCAAAGATTTGCTTGCGATCAATGCACTGATGACGGAACCGGAGCAAGATATCACATCCTATTCCGATCAAAATGCATACCCGATGCTGAACCTTTTTTATCATTTGGCGCTGGCAGCGAAGCTATTTCGGACAGCGCCGGGGCGAGGCGGCCAAGACGCGCTGGTTCCCACGGACCGGCTGGCTCTTTTCTATGAGCTGAATCCGACGGAAAAGTATATTTCTTTGCTTGAGGCATTGTGGGTCGATGCAGACTGGGATGAAATGACGGAAAGCATGTCGCAGCACGGCCCGACGCTTTCAGTTCGTTCCTTTTTCAATCAACTGATGCAATTTCCTCCCGGGCAGCCGATCTATAAGATCAACGGGGAGCGCATCTCCGAGTTTTTATGGCGTTGGGATTATTTTGTACATTATTTTCGTTACTTCGGTTTTTGGGAGGCGACAAAGGACGCACAAAGAACGGCCAATTATGGGAAGAGATTTTGTTTTATCGTAAAATCGATCACTCTGACTCCGCTGTTTCATCAGCTCTGTCCAGAGCTGATCCGGTCCAGAGATCCGGAATCTTGGAATATGCCTTATCAACAGAATTCAAGCCGTTGGTCGATCTTCTCCGACAAAATGTTTCTGTTTGACGAAGATGAGGATGATGAAGAGTTCGACGATGACGAAGAGTTTGACGATGATGAAGATTACTATGACGAAGTGTATGAAGACGAAGAGTACGATGACGAAGATGACGAGGTGGGAGAACTGGAACCTTTCGCTGAAGCGCTCATTCCGCTTTTCCCTGAAGGAGAGCTGACGAGATGGCTGCCGCGGGTTTTCAACACCTTCTTCAGCGGCACCTATGTGCTTAAAGTAGCAGTCAGCAGAAGCTGCTGGAGGCGCATTCGGCTTTCATCCCATTGCACATTGTATGATCTCCATCTCGCTATACAAGAGGCGTTCGAGTTTGCGGACGATCACCTGTACGCATTTTTTATGGATGGAAAGCGTTGGTCGAGAAAGCAAGCGTATTATTCACCGAACGATATAGAGACGCAGGTCGTAACCGAGGCTCAGCTCGGAGAACTGGATTTGTCGGTCGGACAAACGTTCCTGTATGTATTCGACTTTGGCGATGAATGGGAGTTCAAGGTAACCGTCGAGAGCGCCGACCCGGTCGATTCGCGCCAGTCGAAGCCTCAAGTTATCCAATCGAAAGGCAACGCTCCCGAGCAATACAGCGACTGGGATTGAGAACGGCGTTTCACGCGCGTCCCCATCCCTTGCATTTTCAGGAAAAAGGCGAGGACTAGCTCTTGGCTGATTCGGTTGCCGCCAGCTTGTCCCCGCCGAAACGTGCTCATTTCTTCGCGTTGTGCATTAAGTCGGTCAGTTTGACGAACGTATAGCCTTGGGCCAGCAAATATTCGAGCACTTCAGGGAGCGCCTCGGGAGTATGGATGTTATCGTGAAGATGGAGCAGGATGATGCTGCCGTCCTTGGTGTCCCGCTTGATGATGCCCGCAATTTCCGCCGCGCTGCGGCTAGGTTCCCAATCGAGAGCGGTGACATCGTACAAGGCGATCGTCTTGTATCCGGTCGCCGCGATCACTTTGGCCGCTTCCTCGTCGATCGCGCCGGTCGGAGGCCTGAAGATCATCAGCGGCGCCACCTGAACCGCATTCGTCAGGGCGCGATGAGCCTTAACGATATCCTCCTGAAGCTCCTCCGGCGTCAATGTGGTGACGATCCTGTGGCTGTACGAGTGATTGGCGATTTCATGGCCCGCATCGTAAATCGCTCTCGCCAGGTTCGGATTGCGCTCGACGCCTTCGCCGACAAGGAAAAAGGTGGCCTGTACATGATAATCTTCCAAAATCCCGAGCAGCTTGCTGACCGTGTCCTCGCTCCCCCAGTCATCGAAGGTGAGAGCGATTTGTTTTTTCCCCGTGGGCAAACGCTTGAACATCTCATATTGGACATTCGCGTAGTCCAGATTTACCTTCGCCGCATCATATCCGGGAATCTCTTCAAGCGGCTTGCGCAGCACCCCTTTGTCCAACAGTTCATTCAAGGTGACGAGCTTAAAGCCTTTGACTTCGGCCGCCTTGGCGATGTAGGAAATCGCTCCGGGCACTTCCGGGTTGATGTGCGTATTCAGCGTTACAATGGAGCCTCTGCGCATGTATCGAGCCACATATTGCCCGATTTCTTCGGCGCTTTGCATATCGCGATCTCTCGGATTGATACTGTAGCGCACGACCCCTTTCATCCCCAGGGCGGCAGCCGCCTTGCGCACATTTTCCGTATACTCCCCGGATTTCGTGCGAACGTATTGCGGACGCATCCCCAGCTCGCGCTCGATCACCTCGTTGGCGAGGCGGATATCTTTGTAAATTTGTTCATAACTCATCGTGCTCATATCCTGCAGATTGAGCGTATTGTTCTCGATCTGATGGCCGGCCGCCAAAATCCGCTCAGCCACGTCCGGCTCCTCAGCTACCCGCATGCCCGGCAAGAAGAAGGTCGCCTTGATCCGGTATTGGTCAAGCTCGTGCAGAAGCTTGTCCATCGTTTCTCCGTCCGCCATGCCGTTGAATGTGAGCGCCAACTCCTTGCGCGAAGTAAAAACGTCGTCCATCGCATTGCTCAATTCATCGGTATAGCGAACTTCGTGAGCTGGGCTGCCCCCCTGCGCCGTATCCTCCGGCTGCACTTCTTCCCCAGGAGACTTCACCAAAACAAAATAGACGACCAGCGAAGCCACCAGCAAGAGCACCAGGACAGCCGCCGCAGCATACTTTGTTTTGCGCGGCTTGACCGCTTCATCCTGCCCCATTGTACGAACGCTCCTTCACTTGGATAGTTTGCTCTTCCTATGCATCCCCTATGTAATCTGCCCCAAACAATGTGAATGAGCCGTAGAGGGATAATATTGACTTATCTTGAAAATAGGCGGTACCCAGGGCTCCCACCGAAGCTTCCGAATCTCTAACGCTTGTGACCAACGCTATTTGGCCGAATCGTGCCTTTTTAAAAATGTAACGAAACGGAGTAACGCTATTTGGTCAGAAACGCTGAATCTGTCAGCCCAAAATGCGAAATAAGGCTGCTCACTTGCATTACCATTTCAAATCCATGGTTTCGAGGGAAATAAGCTCTGTGGCTAGCGTTACGGGCAAAACAGAATCGAAGCTAGCGAGCACGAAGAGAAGCTTCTATCCGAAGCGCATTCACCAGGTGAGCGGCTGGCGCTTAAGCGGCGGTTTGCCTGGTACAGAAGGCCGCACTTCGATTTAACGCATTATCGAAGTCGAACTTTTCTGGCAGCTTTTTCGGCAGCGCTGAGTAAACCTGCCTTGGGAGCAGCCCTTTATTGCGCAAATCTACACTTTACTGCCACGGAGAGACTGAGCCGACGGTTCCTGAAACCGTGTTCAGCGTGCGAACTCCGCGTTAGCGTGCAGACTCCGCGTTAGCATGCAGACTCCGCGTTAGCATGCGAACTCCGCGTTAGCGCTGCCCTTCTCCGGGCACATGAGGCGACAAATCCTGCAAAAAATGCAACATTTTCCGCCTCCTTTGCACAAAAGGAAGGGGAATGTTGCATTTCGTGCAACAATTTGGGGGCGATTGGCTTCAAACTCGGGAACATCGCCCAAAATGTTGCACAAAGTGCAACATTGAGCCGCCAATACGGTGTATCACCCCGTTTTTGTTGTACAAAATACTACAAAATACAACATTTGCTGACTCTCTTGAAAATAGCGCTTGGTGCGCTGCTGCCCATTTTCATCATCTGGTGGTGCTGCACCAGCGGCATGGGGGACTCTCTTGAAAATTCGACGATATTCCACGGGCCAAAATTTCAACCCCACAGGCAACGACCGATGATGAAAGGAAATGCTCGTCATCGGCGTCTATTCAAATAATTACTTTAGCAAAGGTAAACTTTCCTGCAACGGAAAAAAAGCCTTTGTCATTAAGGCTTTTCGTTAATCTTATGAATTTGGTCGGGATGACACGATTCGAACATGCGACCCCCTGGTCCCAAACCAGGTGCTCTACCAAGCTGAGCTACATCCCGAATATGTATGGCGTGCCCTGAGAGATTCGAACTCCCGACCTTTTGATTCGTAGTCAAACGCTCTATCCGGCTGAGCTAAGGGCACATAAATTTTAGAAAAGCGGAAGACGGGATTCGAACCCGCGACCCTCGCCTTGGCAAGGCGATGCTCTACCCCTGAGCCACTTCCGCAAATCAATGCGCTCGAGAGGACTCGAACCTCCACGGTTGTTACACCACTAGAACCTGAATCTAGCGCGTCTGCCAATTCCGCCACGAACGCAATTGTTTTGGTGCGGTTGAGAGGACTCGAACCTCCACGGGCGTACGCCCACTACCCCCTCAAGATAGCGTGTCTGCCATTCCACCACAACCGCATGCATCTGAGCCATGTAGGACTCGAACCTACGACACCCTGATTAAAAGTCAGGTGCTCTACCAACTGAGCTAATGGCTCATAATAAAATATCGCTACCGAAGCTTATGCTCCGACGAACCCAACCGGGTTCTCATCCCTGCAAAGAAGTAATTCATGGCGGAGCCGACGGGATACTCTCCGTGCGGTTACTTCGTTAACCGCTGACTGCGAGACTGCGAAGTATCGCTACCGAAGCTTCCGACGAACCCAACCGGGTTCTCATCCCTGCAAAGAAGTAATTCATGGCGGAGCCGACGGGATTCGAACCCGCGATCTCCTGCGTGACAGGCAGGCATGTTAGGCCTCTACACCACGGCTCCGCAGTAAGATTGGTTGCGGGGGCAGGATTTGAACCTGCGGCCTTCGGGTTATGAGCCCGACGAGCTACCGGACTGCTCCACCCCGCGATAATGGTGAACGCTGACGGGATCGAACCGCCGACCCTTACCCTGTCAAGGTAATGCTCTCCCAGCTGAGCTAAGCGTTCAAAGGGATGACCCGTAGGGGATTCGAACCCCTGTTACCTCCGTGAAAGGGAGGTGTCTTAACCCCTTGACCAACGGGCCTTCTATCTTGAAAATTTGGCGGTATACGCCGACAAAATTTCAATACCGCAGGTGACGACCGATGACGAAGGAAGCGCTCGTCATAGATGTCTATGTACAAAGAGTTGCTCCCTGAAAACTGGATACGAAACATTGCGCTGAAGCTTTTAGCATTTTAGTTAAGCCCTCGACCGATTAGTATTCGTCAGCTCCACGCGTTGCCGCGCTTCCACCCCGAACCTATCTACCTCGTCACCTACAAGGGGTCTTACTTACGGGGAAATCTCATCTTGAGGGAGGCTTCACGCTTAGATGCTTTCAGCGCTTATCCCTTCCGTACTTGGCTATCCAGCCATGCCCCTGGCGAGACAACTGGTACACCAGCGGTACGTCCATCCCGGTCCTCTCGTACTAAGGACAGCTCCTCTCAAATTTCCTACGCCCGCGACAGATAGGG
>NZ_KB905655.1 GCF_000380965.1 Paenibacillus ginsengihumi DSM 21568
CATGGCCTCCCCACCAGGTTTATTTCAATAAACCTTTTAGGGTAAGTCTATCCCAATAAACCTTATGTGTCAAGAAAATTGGGTGGGATGCGGCCACTTTCGTTTGGCCGACTGCGAAGTTTCCCTACCGAAGCTTATGCTCCGACGAACCCTTGGGTTCTCATCCCGCCTAGCCTGTTTCCGCATTAAAAAAAACGACCCCGCCTGCGGGATCGTTTGGTTTGCTGCTACGGAGAGGGTGGGATGCGGCCACTTTCGTGGCCGACTGCGAAGTTTCCCTACCGAAGCTTATGCTCCGACGAACCCTTGGGTTCTCATCCCGCCTAGCCTGTTTCCGCATAAAAAACGACCCCGCCTGCGGGATCGTTTGGTTTGCTGCTACGGAGAGGGTGGGATTCGAACCCACGGTGCCCTTGCGAACACGGCGGTTTTCAAGACCGCTGCCTTAAACCACTCGACCACCTCTCCTTGTGACAAGAAGCATTGTAACATAGGTAAGGGCAGCTTTTCAAGAAGCTGCCCTTATTCTTTCCTATCCATTGTTGGCGATGCGCTCCAGGCCGCCCATATACGGGCGAAGCGCTTCGGGAATCAGCACGCTGCCGTCGGCTTGCTGGTAATTCTCCAAGATAGCGGCGACCGTTCGGCCGATCGCTAGTCCGGAGCCGTTGAGCGTATGCACGAACTCCGGTTTCGACTTCGCCTCCCGGCGGAAACGAATGTTGGCCCGCCGCGCCTGGAAGTCCTCGAAATTGCTGCACGACGAGATTTCCCGATAGCTTCCGCTGCTCGGCAGCCATACCTCCAGGTCGTACGTCTTGGCCGACGAGAAGCCGATATCTCCGGTACACAGCGTCAAAACCCGGTATGGAAGCTTCAACAGCTGAAGCACCTTTTCCGCATTGGCCGTCAGCTTCTCCAGCTCCTCGTACGACGATTCGGGGGCGACCAGCTTGACCAGCTCGATTTTGTTGAACTGATGCTGGCGGATCAAGCCCCGCGTATCGCGTCCGGCCGAACCGGCTTCCGAACGGAAACAAGCGCTGAATGCGACATAATTTTTCGGCAGATCATCGACCGAGAGAATTTCTTCCCGGTGATAGTTCGTAATCGGCACTTCGGCAGTCGGAATGAGAAAATAATCCGAATCGCTGATTTTAAACACATCTTCCTCGAACTTCGGAAGCTGACCCGTTCCCGTCAAGCTGTCGCGATTCACAATGTACGGAGGCAGCATTTCCTCATAGCCGTGCTGATCGACGTGCAGATCCATCATAAAATTCATCAGCGCCCGTTCCAGCCGCGCGCCAGCTCCTTTATAGAACACGAATCGGGAACCGGTCACTTTGGCCGCAGCTTCAAAATCGAGAATGCCGAGCTCCTGAGCGATATCCCAGTGAGCCTTCGGTTCAAACCCGAACTCCGGTACATCGCCGATACGGCGAATTTCGACATTGTCTTCTTCGGAGGAACCGACCGGCACGCTGCTGTGAGGAACATTAGGAATCGCCAATACGATCGTGTCGATGTCCGCCTCCAAGGTTCGGATCTCTTCATCCATGGCTTTAATGCGGTCTCCGACCTGTCTCATCTCTTCGATGAGCGCATCGGCGTTCTGCTTTTCCTTCTTGAGCTTGGCTACTTCCTGGGAGACGACATTCCGGCGGTTTTTAAGCTGTTCGACTTCCTGCAGCAGCTGCCTCCTCCGGTTGTCCAAGCTCGTAAACCGCTCAAGGTCCTCGTCCGATTTGCCTCTATGATTTAACGCTTGTTTGACTTTATCCAAATCACTGCGCAGCAGCTTTACATCCAACAAGGAGTATCCCTCCTACCTCGTTTCACGTACCATGTCCAGGAAATAGGCATGCATGCGCTCATCGTCTGTCAATTCCGGATGAAACGAGGCAGCTAGCAAATGTCCCTGCCTTGCTGCGACAATTTGTCCGTTGAAGGTAGACAAAACGTCCACCCCTTCATACACTTCTTCGATCAACGGTGCCCGGATAAAGACAGCCCTCACATTGCGATCAATACCTTTAATTTCCAGATCCGTCTCAAAGCTTTCCCTTTGCCGTCCGAAGGCGTTACGGGCTACCCTCATATTCATGAGACCCAAATGAGCTTCTTCTTGCCCGGCAATTTCTTTAGCCAGCACGATCAGCCCGGCGCAGGTGCCGAAGATAGGTTTGCCTTGCGCCGAGAATGCTTTCAGCGCGTCGATAAAACCGTACGTGCGCATCAGCTTCCCGATCGTCGTGCTTTCGCCGCCGGGAATGATCATGCCGTCCAGCTCCTCGAGCTGCTCCGTCCGCTTGACGACAATCCCCTCTCCGCCGGCCTTTCCGATCATCCGAATATGCTCGGCTACAGCTCCCTGCAGAGCCAATACGCCTATTTTCATGAAAATCTGACCTTCTCTCTGGATTTCAGGCTTATGGCTTACCAGCCGCGTTCCTGCATGCGCTCGGAAGCGTGCAGCTTGGAAATTTCGATGCCTTTCATCGGCGTCCCAAGGTTTTTGGAAATGTTCGCGATCAATTCGTAATCTTCGTAATGGGTCGTCGCTTCGACGATCGCTTTGGCGAATTTCTCCGGATTATCCGACTTGAAAATGCCCGATCCGACAAATACGCCATCCGCCCCCAAATGCATCATCAGCGCGGCATCCGCAGGCGTCGCCACACCGCCGGCGGCAAAGTTGACGACCGGCAGACGTCCGGTTTCATGCACCTGCAGCAGCAGCTCGTAAGGCGCGCCAAGCAGCTTCGCCTCATTCATCAGCTCGTCCTTGGACATGTTTTGAACTTTGCGGATTTGGGACACCATCATGCGCATATGGCGGACCGCTTCAACGATGTTGCCTGTTCCCGGCTCGCCCTTGGTCCGAATCATCGATGCTCCTTCGCCGATCCGGCGCAGCGCCTCGCCCAGGTCCCTCGCTCCGCACACGAAAGGCACCGTGAACTCCCGTTTATTAATATGGAACACTTCATCCGCCGGTGTCAGAACTTCGCTCTCGTCGATATAGTCGACACCCAGCGCCTCAAGCACTTTGGCTTCGACAAAATGGCCGATCCGCGCCTTGGCCATGACCGGAATAGAAACTACCTTCATTACTTCTTCAACAATGGTCGGATCCGCCATACGGGCTACGCCGCCCGCTGCACGAATATCCGAAGGCACCCGCTCAAGCGCCATCACGGCAGAAGCCCCGGCTGCCTCGGCAATTTTGGCCTGCTCTGCGCTCATGACGTCCATAATGACGCCGCCTTTTTGCATTTCGGCCATCCCTTTTTTCACGCGCGAAGTTCCTGTTTCCATACCCGATTCCTCCCGAGATTGGTTCCGTTGAAAGTGTGATTTTCTTCTTCGATCAACTAACTAAACAATAATTGTACATGAACGAAATAAAATAAACAAGCCATATTGTGCAGTTCTTATGCCTTAAGAGCCATTAAACAGATCGACGAAAAAGTCTTTAATCGCCCGGAAAAACAATCTGAACCAGCTCCCCTTCTCTACATCCTGGGCCGCGATCAGATTGACGGTCTGCTCCGTTCCGTTATAGGTTACTTTTGCCGTACCAAGCACTTGTCCTTTCTTAATGGGCGCGACAAGGCTCTCTTCCCCGACGGGGGCCGCCGCGATTTTGAATTCCTCAGCCGCCGCTCCTTTCTTCGCTACGATCGAAATGGGTTTCTCCGTAACGACCGGTACGCTCGTTAGGACGCCCTTTTTAATATTGACCGTTTTCAAAGAATCTATTTCCGCATTGGCGCTGACGACCTGCTTCAACTCGAAATTATCGAAGCCGTAATTGAGCACTTTCGCCGTTTCTCGGAAACGCTTCGGCTCCGATGGTGTATTCATAACGACGCTGATGAGCCGCATGCCGTTGCGTTCGGCCGTACCTGTAAAACAATAGCCGGCTTCCTTGGTGCTTCCCGTCTTCAGCCCGTCCAAACCCGGATAAGCGTATGATTTCAAATACAAATTATCTTTATTTCCCTCCAGCATCCAGTTCCAGTTGACCATCGGGCTTGCGTCTTTTTCGCGGAATTTCTTTTGCGGTATTTTCGTAAATTCCAGTACTTCCTTATGATCTTTAATAATATAATAAGCAAGAAGTGCAGCGTCGCGGGCTGTCAGAAGCGTCTCTCCTTGAAGCTCCTTCGGAGCGTACTGCTTTAGGTCAGCTCTTGACAATCCTGTAGCATTGATGAAGTGAGCTTGCGGAGACAACCCCATTTCTCTGGCCTTGTCGTTCATCATTTTCGCGAAGTTTTCCTCGGTTCCCGCAACTCTCTCAGCCAAGGCAACCGATGCGTCGTTCGCCGAATAGATCGACATCGCCTCGAACAAGCTTCGAACCGATGCCTGCTCCCCTTCCGCCAACAGATCACCGGAACCGATCACTTCCGAAGCGTATTTGCTGGTTGTGACCATTTCGTCCCAGCTTAATTTTCCGCTCTTGATCGCTTCCATGACCAAATATTCGGTCATCATCTTGGACATACTTGCCGGCGGCAGCGCTTCGTCCGCATTATATTCATATAACACCTGACCGGTGGATGCTTCGATAAGAATCGCCGCTTTCGCTTCCAGCTTCAAATCGATCGCCTCCGCGGCTTGTGCGGTGGATTGCGAGGAAACGAAGGAAACGGACTGTAAAAAAACTGTTGCCGCCAAAATCAGGGATATGCGTTTAACTGACCGGAACAACCATCTCACCCCATGCTCTTAATTCGTGCGAAACACGTACGTTATATTGTACCATAACGTCCCACCCCTGTAAAAAAACAAGACGGAGCGGTCGCTTCGTCTTGTTCGTGTTCATTATAAAGAATAGTTCGGCGCTTCCTTCGTAATTTGAACGTCATGCGGGTGACTTTCCCGCAAGCCTGCGCCGGTGATCCGTACAAATGTCGTGTCGTTAATCAACGATTGAATATTGGCTGCGCCGCAATACCCCATCCCGGAGCGAAGTCCGCCAATCAATTGGTAAATGATATCGGCGAGCGGGCCTTTGTAGGGGACGCGTCCCTCGATACCTTCCGGCACCAGCTTGCTCTCGTTTTCCTGGAAATAGCGGTCCTTGCTGCCTTCTTTCATGGCTCCCAAGGAACCCATGCCGCGGTACACCTTGAACTTTCGGCCTTGGAAAATTTCCGACTCGCCAGGGCTTTCGTCCGTACCGGCGAACAGGCTTCCGATCATGACCGCGCTGGCGCCTGCCGCAATTGCCTTCGTGACATCACCGGAGTATTTGATTCCGCCATCGGCGATGATTGGCACATTATACTTTCTCGCTACGCTCGCGCAATCGTAAATTGCCGTGATTTGCGGCACCCCAATCCCTGCCACAACCCGTGTCGTACAGATCGAACCCGGGCCAATGCCGACCTTGACAATATTCGCTCCAGCTTCGATCAAGTCCTTTGTGCCCTCGCCCGTCGCGACGTTCCCCGCGCATAAGACCAAATCGGGATATGCGCTGCGAATCTTTTTAACCGTGTTGAGAATATTGATATGATGGCCATGCGCCGAGTCGACGACGATCATATCGACGCCTGCTTCCACCAATGCGGCCACCCGGTCCATAACATCCTTCGACACGCCGACAGCCCCGCCAACGAGCAATCTGCCATGCTTGTCCTTGGCTGCATTCGGGAACTGAATTGCCTTCTCGATATCTTTAATCGTAATCAGGCCTTTGAGCGTGTAATTCTCGTCGACCAGCGGCAGCTTCTCGATCTTATGCTTCTGCAGCAGCACTTCCGCCTGTTGCAGCGTTGTGCCGACCGGAGCCGTGACGAGATTATCCTTTGTCATGACATCCTTGATCTTAATGGAGTAATCGTGCACGAAGCGCAAATCGCGATTCGTCAGAATGCCGACCAGCTTCCGATTCTCATCGCAAATCGGTACGCCGGAAATCCGATATTTCGCCATCAGCTCTTCCGCATCGTACACGTGGTGCTCGGGCGTAAGGAAGAACGGGTTCGTAATCACTCCGCTCTCGGAACGCTTCACACGATCAACTTCTTCAGCCTGCTGTGCAACGGACATGTTCTTGTGGATGATTCCGATGCCGCCTTCACGGGCGATGGCAATCGCCAAGGCTGCTTCCGTAACGGTATCCATGGCGGAGCTGAGAAATGGAATGTTCAGCTTGATGCTGCTGGACAATTCCGTCGAGATGTCGATTTCTTTACCGAAGACGTCCGACTTCCGAGGAACGAGCAGAACATCGTCAAACGTCAAGCCTTCTTTGCCAAATTTAGAATCCCACACAAACATGATCCTCCTTAGTTTTCTTGCATATCCCTGAATATTATTGCAATATTTTTATAGAGTATCATACCAAATCAGAGCAGTAAATGATAGATCATCTTTGATAAATTTATTCAATTGCATCAAGGCTTTTCTGGTATCACAGGATATCAGAGGGAACCATACCGCATTTTCAGGAGGTGTTTTGTGGGTAAGATTTGGGTACGTAACTCCTGATGTTCAAATCTGTTTCTCCCTTAATATAATGTGCCCAAAAGACACTCAAGAAAAACCTTTCCGCTTTTCGTTCAGGAATGGTAAACGATCCATGTATCCCGAATCAAAGTGCCCCGGAGGTCATTATAGTGCCCCTCTCTTATTAAATAATCTTTCAAGTCTTTTTCCAATCTATTTATCTCGATCTTGATGTAACTGTATACAGAAATACAACATAATAAAACAATAACATAAATCCCAACAAATAACTTTTTTTCATAATATCCCCCTTTTTTGGTTGTATTTTCTATCAAATTTTGGGAGGGATGGTAGAATGACCTTGAAATTTTCACGATTACTTGCTTTTATTTTGGCACTATTGTGTTTTATTCTCCCGGTATCAGCAAACGCGCAACCAAGTGTTAAAGTACCAAGCTACCCCAATTTTTATTCCAAATCCAGATTTCACAATTGAAAGTTTCAATCTTTCTACTTCAGACGTTAACATTAATGCTCAAATGATGGTGAGAGACGTCCTTTACTCAAGTAAAACTTTTGGATCATCGACCCAAATAGTTGGACATGTAGGAATTGTAGGTCCAGATTATAAGATTTATCATGTTACGCCTGGCGCAGATGCTGATGACGGCGGAATCGGTGATACTCTTGATACTTGTATGGGTAGACACGGTAAAGGGGAAACAATAAAAGTATATAGACAGAACGGTAACTATGGTGAGAATGCTGCTAGATGGGCAATGAATAATTATAGGTATGCTATCGTAGGGAAAGATTTCGATCAAAATGAGATTACAATTATTTATCCCTCTTCTTTTACATATGGAAACTTCTCCTTTAGAGGATCTTTCATAGCAGAATAATTCTGGACAGCCTCCGCCGGTACTTTACGGACAGAGGCTGTCTTTTTTTTATCATAATTTTGAATAAAATACTTCTTGACTCAGCCGATAGCATTTTTCATTCTATACAGCATCGTCCAAACTTCTTCGCGGGTGACAGCGTCCTTGGGCCGCGTTCCGTCCGTTATGCCCGACGATACGGCCCAATCCCTGGCCTGGCGCGACCAATCAGATACTTGGTCTGCGACGTATGTTAAAAGCATCATCTTCATAAATAAAAAGAACCCCGCTAGCTCGAAAGCTAACAAGGTTCTTTGCCCGCCTGGCAACGTCCTACTCTCCCGGGACCCTTCGGTCCAAGTACCATCGGCGCTGGAAGGCTTAACGGTCGTGTTCGGTATGGGTACGCGTGGTTCCCTTCCGCCATCATCACCAAACCGGTATTCAGGTTCTCTGGGGCCCCCGCAAAGTATTCGGAATTCACTTCGTCAGCTTCTTCTTCACTTTGTGGGGTTCCATGTTGCTCCCTGAAAACTGGATACGAAACATACGCTGCAGCTTTTAGCATTTTAGTTAAGCCCTC
>NZ_KB905656.1 GCF_000380965.1 Paenibacillus ginsengihumi DSM 21568
CCGCTGAAACCTTGCTGGCTGTAGCGCTTTTTGAACTGAACAAAGAAAAAACGAGTGCTGATGAAGGCTACACCCACGGCGAAATGGTTCGCGGCCTCTTCCACACTCGTTGTCAGGTTCGCGTGAAAAACCACAAAGGCATTCCGCGAATCTCTATTGATTGTGACACACAAGTGCAGCAATTTGCAAGACTTATTGAACTATTTTGGCCGGAACATTATTTGATGCTTCTTTGGGATGTGCCAAAACCGAAAATTTACCAAGTATTACCTCGAAGTGCATAGGTCATGTATAGTAGTGTCCATACCCAATATTTGATAAAATTGTAAGGCGAACTGCAAACCTGAAACAGAAAGAAGGGATCGACACTGTTCGCCGATCGGTTTGCCAAAAAAAGAGATCAAACGCCCTCGTCTGAGGAAGCATTCCGCATCCTGTTCGACATGTTTCATGAACGTGTGTTCAGATCGGCTTACTATATTACGAGGGACCGGCATTTGGCTCAGGATGTGCTGCAGGAGACTTTTGTCAAGGCATACAAGCATATGGACCGCGTCAAGGAAACCGAAAAGATCGGCGCCTGGCTGACGGTCATTGCGACCAATACCGCTATCGATCATATGCGCAAACGAAAAGTGTGGAACGGAATGCCGACCGAAGACGTTATATTAATGCAAGCATTGGAGCAGGACGAGGTGGCAAGCTCGGTGGAGCAGGAGGTCGAACGGGAGTTCGAGAAGGAGCAGCTTCGCCGTCAAATGGAATATTTAAAACCGGAGTATCGCCAAGTGCTGCTGCTTAAATATCATCAGGGCCTTCGCGACGACGAGTCGGCCGAGCTGCTCGGCGTGACGGTCGGGACCGTCAAATCCCGCGTTCACCGCGCCAAGCGTCAATTGAAGAAGCTGCTCATGTCAGTGGAGCGGGAGTCTTTGCGAAAGCCTGCGGTAAAGGAGGGAGAATAGCAATGAAACGGAGGGAATATTTTACCGATCGCACGCTGACGGATGCGGTGCGGGAGGACTGGGAAGCAACGCCGGCCCCGCCTGTACCGGCATCGGAAGCATGGGAACGGATCGCCCGCGAGCTGCAAAGCGTGAACGCCAAGAAAGCTTCAAGGCGCTTCGTGTGGAAGGGCCGGGGCATGAAGACGGCCGCGGCCGCGTTGTTAGTCGTGGCTTTATTCGCCGCGTTAGCCCCTTCCCAGAACGGACACGCCTTCGGGTGGATCACCAAATATTTTGCCAAAGTTCAGGGCTCGGTAACGAACTTGATGGTTTCCCGCGAAGACGCAGCCGGTTCTTCGTCCCAGGGACCGCCAAGCCTTCGCGTGGAGCAGCCTTCCGAAGCTGCCGGGCAGCAGCTCAGCCTGGCTGAAGCGGAGAAAATTACCGCTTTCCCGATTTTGCTTCCCAACTATATGCCGGAAGGTTTTGAACTCAGCTATGTCAATGTTCAACCGCAAGGCAGGCCAGGAAGCAGCGAATTGGAGCTCGTCTACAAAAACGGCAGCTCCACGATCCATCTGACGGAGATGGTCATCCACAATCAATACGGCGGAACGTTCAGCTTCGATAACGTGGACACCGAAATGAAAGACGTTCACATTCGCGGCGAGAAAGGAAACCTCCTGACATTTAAGGACGGGTCCAGCATGCTTATCTGGCGCCTGGGCGATTATCATCTCACCCTGAACAGCCGATTGCCGGAAAGCGATGCGGTGCGCATCGCCGAATCGGTCGAACGCTTGCCGTAAAAAGATAGCCAGCAATTGTTGTATTTTTTACAGGAAAAACGGGGGAATAACCCCTCTTTACGGGTCATTGTTGTAGAATGTGCAACATTTCGGGCGATGCTCCCGGGTTTGAAGCCCATCGCGCCCAGATTGTTGCACGAAATACAACATTCCCCTCCCTCTTGTACGAAAGTTGCGGAAAATGTTGCATTTTGTCAGGATTCGTCGCCACATGCGCTCGGGGAGGGCGCACGCTGACGCGAAGTTCGTGCGCTGGCGCGAGTTCGTGCGCTGATGCGAAGTTCGTGCGCTGATGCGAAGTTCGTGCGCTGGCGCAGAGTTCATGCGCTGATACGAGTTCGTGCGCTGATGCGAGTTCATGCGCTGATGCGAGTTCATGCGCTGATGCGAAGTTCGTGCGCTGATGCGAGTTCATGCGCTGATGCGAAGTTCGTGCGCTGACGTGAAGTTTGAACACGAACATGAGGTTCGACCATTAACATGAAGTTCGACCACTAACGTAGCGCGGGGTGCGATGTCCGCCGGCTGAGTATCCCCGTCGTCGTAAAGTATGGATTGGCACAATAAAACCTTGCCGAAGGCAATAACGCTTGTGACAAACGCTATTTTGCCGAATCGAGCGCTGTTAAAAATGTAACGAAACGAAGTAACGCTATTTTGTCCGAAACGCTGAATCCGGTAACCAAAAATGCGGAATAAGACTGCTCACCAGCGTTACAATGTCAAATCGGCCGTTTCGAGGAAAATAAGCTCCGTGGCAAGCGTTAGCCGGGCAACCTCCCATCGAACTCGAAGGCTAACGAAGCGAGCAATCGATTGCAGGCAGCTCGATCCGCCGGGTCACGAATGCCTTGGGCGATCCTTTGCCGCGATCTTTGCCGCAATCTTTGCCGCGAACCAGAAGCAGGGCCGCAGGCCGTGGCAGCCTTGCTTTCCGCAGCCAAACAAAATCGCCCCGCAAGCGGGGCGTCAAAGGGCGTAATCCGGGGTAGTGCGATATGCGATCATTGTCACTCTATATAGATATAATCTGTAAAGCTGACCTGCTGTTCCGTTTCAGCATTGGAAGTAGCCCGGTGTACGGCCTTCGTCCGATAATAATAACCGCTGCTTAACGTAATATCTACCGATCCGCTAACCTTGGAAGAAGAGGTCTTCGAAAATATGTGCGGGCCGGAAATGTCATCCCAGCGGCTCGCCCCTTCGTTCCAATATTGAAGATACAAGTGGACTTCGATGAGATTGACATCGTCATACGTGTCCGTCGATCCGGATAAGCGCACTTTCGTGCCCGATAACTGATTGATCGAGGACCTCCATACTTTTAAATACTCGGTACTCTGAACACCCAGCAGATTTTCGGCAATCTTCGAAGCACCTTCAGCTCCGACCGCCGGCACGCCTTCCTTCGGTGCCGGAGGACGGTCTTTCTCATCCGCCAAAGCAGAACCCGCGCCGAACGTGCAAGCAACCGCAAGCGCCACCAACATGCTGCCGAACCGTTTACTCCATGCGTTCATCGGATCATTCCCCTTTACAAAAAAGTTTCCTTGCAACTGATTTGACGCACCGAATCGCACGGCGGTTCCCATATTCGTCTATTTTTTAGAAAAATTTTATAAATATGGACCGATAAAGAACGCAGTTTCGCTTTGCCGAATTCAGCAGTACCCGCAGGCTGAACTTTCAACTCCAACAGGCGACGATCGATCGGCGGTGAAGAAAGCGCTGTCACAGGCGTTTATTTTGTTGAATCCGCACCTTTTTTAAAAAGTAACGCAACTGTGTAGCGCTATTTTGTCAGAAATGCTGAATCGGGTACCCCAAAATGCCAAATAAGGCTGCTCACTTGCGTTACAATTTCAAATCGACGGTTTCGAGGGAAATAAGCTCTGTGGCTAGCGTTAGCTTAAGGTCTGCCCGAGCCAGCCCCGTAAAACGTGAGCCCAAGGCTAGCAAAACGAGGCTTGCAACGCGAGGCAGCAACCGAGCAATCCCTTCCCGAAAGCTCGGTCTGTGGCCCGGAATTTTATAAATTTTTATACAAAAAAGGCTCCCCTGCGAGGAGCCAAGCAAACAAATCCGATTATCAATAGGTCAGTCCGGCGTACAGCGGGAACTGAGCCGTCAATTCTTTGACCAAGCCGCGCGCCTTCTCGTGAACGGACGCATCTTCGGGGTTTTTGAGCGTCATGGCGATGATTTGGGCGATCGTCTTCATCGCTTCCGCGTCCATTCCCCGGGACGTCGCTGCCGGCGTGCCGATGCGGATACCGCTTGTCACGAACGGGCTCGTCGGATCGAACGGAATCGCGTTCTTGTTGACCGTCACGCCAACCTCGTCGAGCAAATGCTCGGCCGCTTTGCCGGTAATGTTCAGGTTGCGCAGGTCAACCAGCATGAGATGGTTGTCCGTACCGCCGGATACCAGATTCAGCCCTTCCGCCATCAGCGCCTCGGACAACACCTTGGCGTTGTTCACCACGTTCTGCGCATAGGTTTTGAATTCCGGCTGCAGCGCTTCGCCGAACGATACCGCCTTGGCGGCGATGATATGCATCAGCGGACCGCCCTGGGTGCCCGGGAAGACAGCCTTATCGATCGCAGCCGCCCACGGCTTGCGGCACAAAATCATGCCGCCGCGCGGACCGCGGAGCGTCTTGTGCGTCGTCGTCGTAACGAAATGCGCGTGCGGCACCGGGTTCGGATGCAGGCCTGCCGCCACCAGACCGGCGATATGCGCCATATCGACCATGAACAGGGCGCCTACATCGTTTGCAATTTGGCCGAGCGCTTCGAAATCGATAATGCGCGGATACGCGCTCGCGCCGGCGACGATCAGCCGCGGCTTATGCTTGAAGGCGGCTTTGCGCACTTCGTCGTAGTCGATGCGGAAATCCGTATCGCTGACGCCGTAAGCGACGAAGTTATACAAGATGCCGGAAGCGTTCACCGGGCTGCCGTGGGTCAGATGACCGCCGTGCGCCAGGTTCATGCCGAGTACCGTATCGCCCGACTGCAGCGCAGCCAGGTAAACGGCCATGTTGGCTTGGGCGCCGGAATGCGGCTGCACATTGGCATGCTCAGCGCCGAACAGTTCCTTCGCGCGGTCGCGGGCAATATTTTCGACGATATCGACATGCTCGCAGCCGCCGTAATAGCGCCGGCCCGGGTAGCCTTCGGCGTACTTGTTGGTCAGCACCGTGCCCATCGCTTCCAGCACCGCTTGACTGACGAAGTTTTCCGACGCGATCAGCTCGATCTTGTCGCGCTGGCGTCCCAGCTCCAAATTCATTGCTTCCACGATCTTCGGATCGGCCTTGCGCAAATGTTCCGCCATAATTCCAGATTCCTCCTGAAAGTGATTGTCGTAATATACTTCCGTTAATCGCAGCGGCCCGTATCCGCTGTTTCCTCCACGGTATATACGGCCCTTGCCCCGCCGATCAGCTTCGGCCGCGTATATGCCATCTGCACGGTCGCCGCTCCGATCTGCCGATGCGTCGGCCGCACCGGCACGGCGACCCGTCTCAAGTGCATCCCGATCAGCGTACCGCCGATATCGATGCCGGCATGCGCCTGCACTTCCTCCACAACGACGGCATCGGGCAGATGCCTGAACGCCCAAGCAGCCATCGACCCGCCCGCCTTGGGGACGGGTACAACCGATACCGGCTCAAGGCCGTATCGCAGCATCGCCTCGCGCTCCATCACAAGCGCCCGGTTCAGATGTTCGCAGCATTGAAACACCGGATAAAAGCCGGCTTCGCTGCGAACCGCGGCAACCGCATCGTATATATGCCTCGCCACTTCAGCGCTGCCCGACGTGCCGATCCGTTCGCCGAGCACCTCGCTGGTGCTTGTCCCGACAACCAGCAGCTGCCCTGCCTGAACATTTCCTGCCTTCACCAGCTCGCGCAGCGACTGCTCCACCTGGCTTCGGACAAGCGCCAGATCGATTGGCAGCTTCGGCGCCCCGAAGCCTGCCGTCCCTTGCTGCCCGCTCATGCTTGACCCGCCTCCACGGCTTCCCCTTAAGGATGAAGCCCGAATTTGTCTTCAAGCGCCTTGACTTTGCCGACACGGTTCTTGTGGCGTTCACCCTGGGAGAACTCCGTCTCCAGCCAAATTTTCACGATTTCCTGGGCAACGCCAGGGCCGATCACCCTTTCGCCCATCGCCAGCACGTTTGAATCGTTGTGCTCGCGAGTCGCCTTGGCCGAGAACAAATCGTGAACGAGCGCACAGCGAATGCCCGGAACCTTGTTGGCGGCGATCGTCATTCCGATGCCGGTCCCGCAGATCAGTATACCTTTGTCCGCTTCGCCGGCAACGACCTTCTCGCATACAGCGAGCGCATAATCGGGATAATCGACAGAATCGGCGCAGTGGCAGCCGTAGTCTTCCACCTGATGTCCCAACGATTCAATGAAGCTTTTCAACTCGTCCTTCAAGCGAAATCCTGCGTGGTCCGCAGCCATAGCTATTTTCATACTCATGTTCGCCTCCTTGCATAATTAAGTTCATTATAACCTAATGTTCGGGGAAAAACGAAAAAAAGAGCACGGCTCATCCTATAGATGAACACTGCTCTTTCGCCCAGGCGACCGGCCGTATATCCCGATGCTCCATTGTGGTCGATTCCACTCGTCGCCAGTTACATCGGGTTCAAGTATCGTTAAACTCATCATATCCGATTCTGCGGCACGTGTAAAGCCCTTATCTTGCCCCTGAACGGTATATCGCGGCGATCGCCTCGGCCGCTTCGCCAATGCGGCGCCGGAGCTCCTCGGGCTCGACGACCTCGACCGCCGCTCCCCAGCTCAAAAGCCGTTCGCAGGCCGTCTCCAGCGTCTGAAAATCGACCCGGGCCAGCAGCTTGCCGCCCGGCTCCTCCTGCACCTCGTCCGTCTGCACATAGCGGGCTTGTTTCAGCCGCGGCAGCAGCTTGGCATCCAAACGGATCAACGCCGGATATTTCGGCAGCTCCGCCTTGAACCGTTCGGTCGAGCTCTCCCAATATTTCGCCAGATCGAAATCGGCCGGGCGCTCGAATGTCTCGTCGATCACGGAAGCTTCCGCGATTCGCGACACCCGAAAGGTCCGCGGCTCCCCGTCCGACAGGCCGACCAAATACCAGATCGTCGCCTTGCACACAAGGCCGAGCGGCTCCACGGTCCGCTCCGTCCATTGCCCGCCGCGCGGATAACGAAAACGCAGCTTAAGATCTTCCCATACCGCCTCCTGAACAAGGGGCAAATAAGGCACCGGCTCAAGCGGATTATGCCAACCGGCGCCATCCACATGGATGCGGCGGCGCACATCCTCGGCATCGCGGCGAAAGCCTGGAGGAAGCGAAGCCTGCAGCTTCAGCAGGGCCGACTCCAGCGCGCCGCTCATCCCCAAATCTTTCAGAACGCCTTCGGCATGCGCGAGCAGCAAGGTTCGCGCTTCTTCCTTATTCATCCCGGTCAGCGTCGTTCGGTAGCCTTCCGCCAGCAGCCACCCCCCTGCCGAGCCGCGTTCCGCATAGACCGGGACGCCGGCAGCGCTGAGCGCCTCCATATCGCGGAGAATGGTGCGCTCGGATACCTCCAATCGCTCGGCCAGTTCCCCGGTCGTCATTTTTCCCTTCAGCTGCAGCAGCAGCAAAATCGACAACAGCCGATCCGCCCTCATCTTGAAGCGCCTCCATCCGGTTCGATTCCGTCGGCCACGTCGGCTGGCGACAGCCGTACTTCGGTACGAATCCTGATACCATCATAAAATATATCAAATATATATGACAGAGGCTGTCGTAGTTGATGGCCTATACTGGACCATGAGTCTGGTGTCCGACAAACATGCCGTTGGCCGCAACGCAAGCAGAGAACTATGGCATGGACAGCTGTGCTGCGGACAAGGCTCATGAATGAACGATGACCATGACGACCGATGACGAAGGTCTCGCTCGTCATAGGCGTCTATCTTGAAAAATTGGACGGAACCCTCCGGCGAATTTTTCAACACCGAAGGTGACGACCGATGACGAAAGGAATCGCTCGTCATAGGCGTCTAT
>NZ_KB905657.1 GCF_000380965.1 Paenibacillus ginsengihumi DSM 21568
GACATTGAAGGTAAAAATGTGTTGGCTGACCGCGGCTATGACACCGACAGCATCATCAATCTGTTGATCGAAAAGCAGGCGAACGCTGTCATTCCCAGCCGCAAGCACCGCAAGGTTCAACGTTCAACGGATTGGTGGTTGTTCAAAGAGCGGCACCTGGTCGAGTGCCTGTTTAATAAGCTGAAGCATAACCGCAGGCTCGCTACACGGTTCGATAAATTGACGTGTACCTTTGTCGCGTTTTTAAAGCTGGCTTCTTCCATGATTTGGTTAGCCTGAGGTTTGAAAACACGCCCTAGGACTTTATTTTCTAGTCCATGGCTGTTGCTGTTCTTACTTCAAGGGTCAGTCTAATACTTATTCTTCTGGAACTGACAGATTTGTAATTCGTAAAGCAGCGATTGATCAATCTCTTCGGTCTAATACTTTATTTTCCGGTATCAACTGGATCTCGATCCTGAATATTTTAGAACCAGCGAAGTTGATACTACCCGCAAAGTAGATATATATAGGGAATCATTTTCTGCTCTTCGAGGACTCCGCCTTGGCTTCGTCGTTCCGAAGGCTGATGATCGCCAAACAAAAAAGCGTGCCATAACGCTGCACGCCTTTTCTGTAATTTTAGCAACCTTCGGCAAGAAACTTTTCGACACGCGACTTAATCGCGTCCCGAACCGCTCGAAATTGGCTCATGATTTCTTCCTCGGTGCCGGTTGCCTTGGCTGGATCATCGAAGCCCCAATGCCATTTCACGACGTTTTTATTCGAAATCACCGGACAATGTTCGTCTGCATGGCCACATAACGTAATCACATAGTCAGCCCGATTCAAAATCTCCGGATCGATAACATCCGATGTATGACCGCTAATATCGACGCCAGCTTCCTTCATCACCTGGACGGCACGCGGATTCAGCCCATGTGCCTCCAACCCGGCGCTTTTTACTTCGTACCGATCATTACCGAGCGCCTTCAACCAACCATCCGCCATTTGGCTGCGGCAAGAGTTTCCCGTACAAAGAAAATAAACGAGTTTTTTGTTATCTGACATGATGATTCCTCCTGTTTATGTTAAGCTGCTTTCGAAAAATACTTTCGCTGAAATCGGAGCGCGACGTTGACCAAGGCAATCATCACAGGGACTTCTACAAGAGGTCCGATCACGGCCGCAAATGCAGCGCCGGAATGAATTCCAAAGACCCCAACGGCAACAGCGATTGCCAGCTCAAAGTTATTCCCCGAGGCGGTAAATGCCAGTGTAGAAGTCACCGGATAATCAGCTCCGGCTTTTTTGCCCATGAAGAACGAAATCAGGAACATAACGACAAAGTAAATCAATAGCGGAATCGCGATCCTCACGACATCCAAAGGCAATTGGATGATCATCTCGCCTTTCAGCGAGAACATGACGATAATCGTAAACAGCAATGCGATAAGTGTAATGGGACTGATTTTCGGAATAAAGACCGTTTCGTACCAGGATCGCCCTTTTGCCTTCACAAGCGAATAGCGCGTAATCATCCCGGCCAAAAACGGTATCCCTAAATAAATAAACACGCTCTTGGCGACTTCGGCCATCGTAATATCAACAACGACGCCCTCCAACCCGAACCATCCCGGCAAAATCGTAACAAAGATATAGGTGTAGACAGAGTAAAACAAAACTTGAAAGATCGAGTTGAAAGCAACGAGTCCCGCCGCGTACTCGGCATCCCCTCTGCACAAATCGTTCCAAACGATAACCATTGCAATACAACGGGCTAAACCGATCATAATCAGGCCGACCATATATTCCGGATAGCCTTGGAGAAAAATAATAGCCAAGAAAAACATTAAGATCGGGCCGATAAGCCAGTTTTGAATCAATGAAATGGTTAACACTTTGCCATTTCGAAAGACACGGCCGATTTCTTCGTATCGTACTTTCGCCAGCGGCGGATACATCATTAAAATGAGGCCAAGCGCAATCGGTATCGATGTGGTTCCAACTTGAAATTCATTCAAACCGGCGACAAAGTTAGGAAATACGTAACCCAAGCCAATTCCTATCGCCATCGCAACAAAAATCCATAACGTCAAATAGCGATCCAGAAATGAAAGTCGCTTTTTCTCTTGTTTACTCACTTGCTGTACACCCCCTTTACTCGCATATAACCGTTAGTCCTTGTTGCTCCAATTCCCGCAGCTCCTCGGATAGATCAGGCAAATGGGACAAAGCATAACGAATTTCCTCTAACCGCTTTTCATTAATCGAATAGAACACCCATTGCCCCTTTCGCGTTTCGCGGACCAGTTCAGCCATTTTCAGACGGCTTAGATGTTTAGAAATGGCTGGCTGAGAAATGTTAAAGATAGGAACCAGTTCACATACACAGCAATCGCGAATCCGGAGCAAAGAAAGGATTTTCAGCCTTGTCGGATCGGCAAGAGCTTTCAGAATATCCGCTATCTTTTCAAATTCCATTGTCATGATGATCACCTCGCATAAAACTATATAACCATATTGTTATTTATGCATGGTGAAAAGTCAATATTGAAATTTGTACGTCCTTTCACAGCTCATTTTCCGGATACAAGTAAATCAATACTTGCAAATTGCAATCAAATGTTTTATAACTGTTTCATGAGGTGAAGCACTGTGGAAAATGTACGTGAACTATTTCAAATCATGACTCGACGCTTTGGCTTTCTAAATAAAAACTGCTGTTCTGCCGGTGGCTGCGACATCTCCTTAATTCAAAGCCATATCCTTTACGAAATTGATCGCCAGCATAAGCCGTCCATCCAGAAAGTAGCAGAGGCATTAGGGACAGATATAACGACATTCAGCCGACAAGTCCAATCGTTAATCAAGATGAAATTAGTGAAGAAAACGCCCGATCCAGACGACCGGAGGGTAAATCTGCTTTCCCTAACGACGGAAGGCAAGTATGTTGCGGCGTCGATTGACCAACAAATGAACGACTATTTAAACGAAATCTTTTCGCACATGAACGATTTTGAAAAAGATACCGTCATTCGCTCGATCAAGCTATTAAACGAAGCGATGGCGAAATCCGGCCAATGCTGTTCAACCCCTTCTTGCGGGTGATCTTTTTTCTAAATTACTTGCAATTTGCAAGTTATTTGAGGGGGAATTGGAATGTCAGCGATTTTCGATGCAATCGTTATCGGGGGTGGGCAAGCCGGTCTTGCTTCCGGATATTACTTGAAGAAGAACGAGCTGCAATTTTTGATCCTGGAAGCAAGCGAGCAGGCAACCGGTTCTTGGCCACATTATTACGATAGTCTGAAGCTGTTTTCGCCAGCTCGTTTATCATCATTGCCGGGCATGAAGATACCCGGAGTTGCAACCCACTACCCATTGCGAAACGAGGTGATCCAGTATCTAAAGGCGTATGCCCAGCGTTTTGACTTGCCGATTCGCACCAACCAGAAGGTTATTGCCGTGGAGAAAAGCGATAACGGTTTTTCGATCCGAACGGCAGCTGGAGACGAATATCAGACGAGAACGATCATCAATGCGACAGGCTCCTTTCATAATCCCTATATGCCAGACATAAGCGGAAGGGAGGCCTTTCAAGGGGAAGTCCTCCACTCTTCATCGTATCGAAATCCGGATCGTTACCGGGGGCAACGAGTGGTGGTCGTCGGGCGCGGAAATTCTGCAGTTCAAATTGCGGTAGAGCTTGCCGACAGCAGCCATACATCGCTTGCCGTGCTTCGGCCTGTTCAGTTTACGAAAACAAAAGTACTCGGAATTGATCTGCATTTTTGGATCAGAGCCGTCGGCTTCGATACCTTTCCATTCTGGCGATTTGGCAAAAAGCCTCCAAGTTCGAGCTCTGTTGCGGATTTGAACGATTACCGAGCAAGATTAAAGGCTGGGAAGCCGGATCAACGGTCCATGTTTACCTCCTTTTACTCCGAGGGCGTCGTGTGGCCAGACGGAACGGAAGAACCGGTACAAACCGTCATCTTTGCGACCGGGTATCGTCCCAATCTGACATACCTTCAGCCCATCGGGGCGCTTGATGCCGAAGGGAAACCGTTGCAGACAGCAGGAATCAGCCTTTCCGTTCCGGGACTGTATTATGTCGGTTTGGAAGGACAGCGTTCCTTTGCTTCCGCCACATTAAGGGGGGTGGGGCCGGACGCGAAATATGTTGTTCGCAAGCTACTGCGTTACCTGAAAAATCACCTTTAGGGAGGCTAGTTCCCATGAACTGAATTGGTTCGCCGCGGAATACCTTATGAAACAGGAGCAGCGTGAAATAGAGCGCTCGGCACGGGAAGCTTGGAAATGGCAAAATCCCACGGAGTTATCGAGCCGCTTCCTTCGGAGACGGCAACTCACGATAGCAAACAAAGCAGCTTGTTGTACCCCTAGCTGCTGCTGATTTGATAAAAAAGTTGAAGGAGAGATGATCCATGAACCAAGTAAAGAATGATCAAATTCGTCAAAATGTACGCAGTCGTTATAAGGAAATCGCCTTGCAAGAAGTGGAGCCGGGTTCGTGCTGCTCGCCAGCTTCAAGCTGCTGCGGAACGGCCAATGACGTTTCTTCGCAGTTGGGCTATTCAACCGAAGAATTAACGGCTGTTCCGGACGGTGCAAACCTTGGTCTTGGTTGCGGTAATCCACAAGCCATTGCGGAGCTTAAGCCGGGTGAAGTGGTATTGGACCTAGGCAGCGGCGGCGGTTTCGATTGTTTTCTGGCGGCTCGGCAAGTCGGGGAAACCGGCTATGTGATCGGGGTCGATATGACGCCGGAAATGGTGAGCCGCGCGCGCAACAACGCCGCGAAAGGCGGGTTCACGAACACGGATTTTAGGCTGGGAGAAATCGAGCATTTGCCGGTCCCGGATCAAACGGTGGATGTTATCATTTCCAACTGCGTCATCAATCTTTCGCCGGATAAACAGCAAGTGTTTGATGAAGCATTCCGCGTTCTGCGCTCCGGCGGGCGTTTGGCCATTTCCGATGTCGTAACGACGGCAGAGCTTCCTGCGGAAATCAAAAACGACTTGGATGTTTTATATTCTGGGTGTATATCCGGGGCCTCGTCCGTTGACGAGCTGAAAACGATGCTTACGCAAAGTGGATTTAAGGATGTAGTGGTCGAGCCGAAAGAGGAATCCAGGGCGTTTATCAAAGATTGGGTTCCTGGATCGAAGGTAGAGGACTATATTGCCTCTGCCGTAATCAAAGCAATCAAACCGTAATGAATGTATAAACGTTCCTCCTTTGAATAATCAAAGTGAATCGGTCAAAGCAGCTCTAGCAAACATGTCCGGAGCTGCTTTGTTCGTGCTCCCTGCATGCCTGATCATTCTATTTAAGGAAACACATCTAGGATCAATCAATTTCAATATCGATATAATGGCCACCTTTTCGTGCATGCTCATGCATTCTTATATATTTTAAGGCATGCTGAATACCCTTTATTTTCCCTTGAAGAAAGAGATCATCAGGATCACGCTGAAGTTCCAAACCTAGTTCCAACAAGTATGATTCTAAATATTCTATAAGGTGAAAAAATGATTGTTCTTCTTCCATATCTTTCAACCCCGATACTTATCTATTGCCCAACGTTCATTATATAGATTTTCAGCTTCTTCTATGGACATTTGATTCAGAAGCTGTTCAAACTCAAGAATGATCGCTGCTGCGTCCATTGAATCAACATATCCAACCTTATCGAATGCAGCTATTAACGCACCTGTCGCGTGTTTAATAGTAATCTGGTTGCTCAAAATATTAGAAAGAGCGTCTATAAACAATTCACTATTAGCAAACGCAGCTTTCTGGAGAAACGAATCATCATGCTTTAAAATGCCACATATGGATTCAAGATAATTTCTAAAGGTATCTCCACATGGGAGCTTTTGAATATGGCGATTTAAAATATCAATTAAAAAAGCGACTTTCTCACAGTCATTTAATAATGACATGTTTATTCGCCCCCGTTACCTTAATATTTGGCAGTGTCCCGTCAAGTGGTGTAAAATGAATTTCTGCTGCATGACCCGGATTTACTTCTGCAAAAGCGTGGTGGATGTAAGAGGAAGTTGCTCCCATTTGACGATTTTCGCCATGGATTCGAGACTGAATAACGACGTGCGACGGTCCATTCATCTTGCTTCTCGATTAAGATGGCACCAATCAGTCGGATAACAGATTCCCATTTTGGAGAGATTCCTGTTGCGTCTGAACGTCGACGGATTTCGCCATTTAAACGCTCTAATGGGCTGGTAAAATGAATTTGACGCCAATGCTCCCCAGAAAAAACCATGTAGGCCAGTACGTCACTTCACTTAGTAGAATTCATACCGTGGCTTTCCTTGTCAAGAAGCTCTGAGGATTTTTACACCACTACTATGGACTATAACATTTCAGTTGCTCTAATACACGGCTTTTTTTCATCCGTATGGGATTATAATAGGAGTATTTTATAAAATGACCTGCTATAATATGGATGTTTCGAGTGAAACAAGCGAACCTTACCAAAAGAGCGATCTTCGAGAAGGTGTCAACCTTACTCGATGGATCGCTCTTTTGGTTTATAATTGGGTTAAGTGGCGGAGAAGGGAGGATGTGGGATGGCGAGCCGTCGCGAGATGAATAGACGTTATGCTCAAGCGGTGATTTGTGAGCTTCAGCGATTAGGTTATTCAGGTGAACATGCAACGGACGTTTTTTTTCGTCATTACCGTGATATGAAGCGTACCTTTGGGCTTGAACCGAATGTACATGATTTTGCAATGTTAATCGATGAGTTTGAACGTGCAATGAATCGCAAGTATAATCCGAACGATCCAAATTCAATTTATGTCGGACATTTACGTGATCGATTGAAAAGGAAAAATTGATGGAATCAAGACGATGTGACTGAATGAAATGACTGCACATAACGAGTGTGTTATATCACGAGTTTAGAACTATGGTAAGTAACGAACGGTTTTTACGAAGCTCTTAGGAAATCGATAAGGTTGGATACCCTGAGCAACATATTTAAAATGGACCCAGATGAAAAAAATAAAGTTTGTAAAGAACGCTGGGATACTGGTAATACATATCGGGGGTGAAAGGACATTATTTTGGTGATGGCAAAACATGAATATTTAAACATGAATTCGGAATGTAGCCTAGCCAAAATCTGAGAGATTCACGTTGTGACAAGGCATTTTCGTCATAAAAAGTTGCCAATTTTTTTGCAAAATAAACAGGACACTGCAAGCCTCTTGTCAAAGGTTAAACCACCACGAATAACCAACGAGAGGAAGTGTCCCTAGCAACATGGTACCACAAGCAACGAACCATGCGCCAGAACGAAAATCACGCCGCGAACGCCGAATTGAAATTCTTGCGGAGCGTCGCCGAATCAAGCAGATCATGAAGAAGTTGAGACCGGTCACATTC
>NZ_KB905658.1 GCF_000380965.1 Paenibacillus ginsengihumi DSM 21568
GCTGCTCTTCCCCCCAAGCCGCAAAGCAAGCGCGAGCTGCTGTCTTCCTTCCCAAGCCGCAAAGCAAGCGCAAGCTGCTCTTCCCCCCAAGCCGCGAAGCAAGCGCGAACCGTTGTCCTCCCCTCTGCGGCTTAAAGGGGAAGCTCCGATCTCGTCCAGAAGCTTTTGTACTCCTCCCACTCGCCGTGCTCATCCTTCATGCAGTACTCTGCGTGAAAGAGGCGGTCCACCCGTTTGTGATAGCGATCATACAAGCTATAGGGATAAAGAAAGAGCAGGCCGCCCTCTGCACTCTCCCGTTCAATAACCGCTTCTTCCCGGTACCCTTCTTGCAGCAGCAATTCGACCGCTCCGGAGTAAGATAATCCCTTAAGAATGCTGAGATGAACCAGACGATGTCCCTCCCCATATTATTCTTCCGCAACCTTCACGCCCTCCGGCGCCTTGAACGAAAGCTCGCCGCGGCGATAAGCCACCCGAAACGATCCGCGCGCCGTGCGAAACTCGAGGGTAAAATCCGGCATGCCGTCCGGAATCCGCGGGCGGAACGACACTTCCGCCCATCCGGGCCGAGCCGGCTTGATCCCGATCATCTCCTCGATCAGCAGAGGAATCGGCGCGCTGGCCCAGCCGTGACACAGGCTCGTGTTCCATTTGTGCTCCTTGCCCCAAGCCTCGAAGCACGAGGTCGCCCCTTCCTTGACCATATTCGCCCACGATCGCTCGTCATCGCAGGTCATCAGCTCGTACAGAAGCGATGTTTCGCCATGCGCGGCCAGCGCCTTCAGAAGAAAATAGGACATGTACACCCCGCAGCTGAACCGCTTCCGGCGAATGAGCGAGACGATGGCGGGAACAGCCTGATCCGGAGCGATCCCAAACAGCAACGGCAGCATATTGGCATGCAGGGAGCAGTGATTCGTCTGCACGCTATCTGCGAATAATCCGGCTTCCGGACGATAGAAGGCGGCGATAAAGGACTGTCTCAATGCCGGCAGCTCATCCTCATACGGAATTTTGAGCATCGTTCGGATCGCCTGCACCGCTTGCACACAGCCGTAATACCACGCGTTGATGACGTTATGGCAGCCGTCCGCCACCGGTCTCGTTAAAGGAAAATCGTACCCGTCCCGCAAATTGTCCGGCCAATCGACCAGGTTCCATTTTTCCCTGACATTCTCCAATAGACCGTCCTGCCGCGCATACTTGCGAAAATAAGCCAGCAGGTTCTCGGCTACCGGATACATTTCCTGCAGAAAATCCATGTCGCCGCTGTGCTGATAATAGAGGAGCAGCTGCATCGGCCACTGAAGCGAGAAGTCGGCGATTTCCTGCATGAAGCTGCCCGGAGCGACCGCCAACAGGCCCGGGCAGACCGCGGCGGACAGCGCGAAATCGCGAATCGCCTTCCTAAACAACCGCAAATCGCCGCTGATGTACATATGCGCATGGCCCATCACGGTGTTGTCGCCCAAATATTGGCCTTTCTCGCGGGACGGACAATCCACGTAATTCTCCTGGGCGCAGAGCTGCACGCCGCGCGCGCAAATATCCCAAATTTGCTGCAGCAAGGAATCCGCCGTTTCGAAGCGGCACGCCTCCGGGTCAAGCGGATAATGCCTCACAATCGCGGCGAAGCGGTCCGGCCGAATAGCTTCGGGCGGCCCGATGACCTCGGCATAGCGGAAAGCTTTGTATTCGAACAGCTCCAGCGTATCCTCCCGGCCGGACAACGTCCACGTCTCCGCATACGTGCAGTTGCAGCGCATTTCATGCTTGACAGAGGCGCCGTCCGCCTCCAGCTCTTCCCCATAGCGGAGCTCAATGCGGTCCCCGGAGCGGCCTCGCGCCGTCATCTCGAACTGTCCGGTAATTTCCTTGCCGAAATCGATCAAATAATGCCCTTCCCCGAGCCTTTGAACATGGGCCGGTTCGATGCGGTACACCTGCAAAGCCGGCGTCGATTGCGGCACGAACACGTAATCGGCCTCGGGTTTCTCCGCTACAGTGTCCCAGTGTTCGTCGTTAAAGCCGACCGTATGCCAATCGGGAATAGCCAGCCTCTGATCGATGCATTCCAAAAATTGCGTATCGTAACCGACCGTTCCCGCCGTGCCGTATTGAGCGGCGATGGCATATTTCCAGGTGTTGTCCGTTGCGGCAGCCAAGCCTTGCTCCGTATAAAGCTCGGCAATCATCCCCTGGCGCAGATCGCCGCTGTTGTAGGCCCGGTTAATATGGCCCTGGTAATACACATGCACGGCGATCACATTCTCGCCGGCTTGCAATTGCGAGGTTAAATCCCACTCATTATAGTTATAATGAAAAACATACCCCTGCGCCGGACCTTGCCCGATGTAGCGGCCATTGACGTAGAGCTTGTAATAATCGTCAGCCGTCATGCGCAATACCGCCTGCCGCGGCTTCTCATGCAGCACCACTGTTTTTCGGACCAGCATGTGCCGGTTGCGCAGCGCTTCCGGGTGGACTGCCGTCCCTGACGGCTCGTACTCTTTGTGCAGCGTGGGGAGCGGCTTCAGCTCAAGAAATGCCGGATCTGTAATCCAGCTTGCCTTCCATGGCTTGCTCATAGGTCACCTCAGGCGGAGAAATAAGAAAAACGTCTATCCTTCGCCGGTTCGACGACTGCCGTTTTTTTCGCGAAGATGTCTTTATTATAGAACAATTTCGGCGTTGTGCTAATCGCGTTAAGAGCGAAAATGCTGCCCCAGCCGCCATATGAAGCCCTTCGCTGATGGCCGCTTCGCCAAAACATTCGCCGCGTCCCGCCACCCGGAAAACCGCAATCGGCAAGAAACGCGGCATTCATCCTTGCAGTATAATGAAGATAACGCTAGTCCACGCCAAGCCGAAAAGAGGAGGATCATTCATGACAGATGTCAAAAGCAGTTCGACGACTGCCTCCATCGTCCCACACCTGTGGTTCGACAAGGAAGCCAAAGAAGCCGCGACGTTCTACTGCTCCGTCTTCCCGGATTCTCAAGTAACGAGCGAGGTGACGCTGCGCGACACGCCTTCCGGCGACAGCGATCTCATCACATTCACCGTCTGGGGACAGCCGTTCATGGCCATCTCCGCAGGTCCGTACTTCAAGCCCAATCCTTCCATCTCGTTTATTGTGAACTTCGATCCGTCCCGGGACAAGAACGCGAGAGCCATGATTGACGAGGTGTGGAGCAAGCTGTCCGAAGGCGGCTTCGCGCTGATGCCGCTGGATCAGTACCCGTTCAGCCAGCGGTACGGCTGGATTCAGGACAAGTACGGCTTCTCCTGGCAGCTCATGCTGACGAATCCAGAAGGGGAGCCGCGGCCGACGATCATCCCCTCGCTATTGTTCGTGGGCGACAATTGCGGCAAGGCCGAGGAAGCCCGCGAATTCTATTTGTCGGTGTTCCGCAATGCGAGAGCCGGCAGCCTCGTTCGATACGGCCCCGGCCAAGCGCCCAACCGCGAAGGAACGGTGATGTTCACCGATTTCATGCTGGAGAACACGTGGTTTGCGGCTATGGACAGCGCCCTGGAGCACCCGTTCCAATTCAACGAGGCGATCTCCCTGCTTGTCCATTGCGAGACGCAGGAAGATATCGACGATTACTGGAGCAAGCTGTCCGCCGTCCCCGAGGCCGAGCAATGCGGCTGGCTCAAGGACAAATACGGCGTTTCGTGGCAAATCTCCCCCGCTGTCCTGGACGACATGATCACCAGGGGCACGCCGGAGCAGCGTGAACGCGTTACGCAAGCTTTTTTGAAAATGAAGAAGTTTGACATGGAAGAGCTGCGCCGAGCTTTTGAAGGGAAATAAGGGAGTAATCAAGAAAAGCTCACCCCGGAATGGGAGGTGAGCTCTTTTTGTGCGGCATGGAATAGCCCGAGATTAAACTCATTCGGTAAGCCTCGTTATTTATTCAGCGGGTATTGTTCGGATGCCCGGATTGAGCGCTTGGCGGTGCCGCATGCTTCTATTGGACATGGAGCCTCGCATCTAACCGAATTGCTGCCGAGAGGCTGCCTGCCGGGCTCTCTGTTTAAGCACGTTGTCCAAATACTGCGTAAACTTGGACTCGCCGCTGTATGTAAGGAACAACCATTCCAAAGCCCGGGTCATAGCAATGTACAACAAGGAAACTTCCCGTTCCTCCACCTCTTCGAGCGGAAACGGCATATTCTCGACGTTCACGATAAACACAGCGCGAAAATCGAGCCCTTTGGCGCTATCGATCGTCGAAATTTTAACCGTAGCTTCGTCCCGTTTGAAATTCCGTTTGGCCTCCGGGCTTTCGGTTATCCATGTGAAGGGCAGCTCATGCTGCGCCAAGCTATCTTTAATTTCATCAATATAAGAAGTATGATGGCTGTTTTTCACCCGGTACACAATCGCCATATCCTGGAACGGGATGTTCTTCTCCCGATGCAAAAACGTGATCGACTTGGCGACAAAATTCATTTCCTCCCGAATATGGCGGAACTTCTTGATCAACGGCTCCGGACCTTTCCGCTTGGTCGATTGCGGCGGGATGATCTCGATCCCATCCACAGACGCTTCCCGCACTTTACTCCTTAAGAGCGAATGCTCCTGATAAAAGTCCCAGGCGAACTGAACGATTTGTGCGGTATTACGGTAATTAATCGAAAGCACCTTGGAGCGTCCCCGGAAATCAAGGCCGATATCTTGGGACAGGCTTGTTTTTCGTTTAAAAATCGACTGCGCCCGATCTTCGACCAACAGCAACGATTGTGTATCCGGATTGAGGCAGCAGGACAGCAATTTCAGCCAGTCCGCCTCAAAATCTTGCCCCTCGTCGATCATAATCGCATCGTAGGTCGGCAGGATCGCCTCTTGGTTTCTCGCTTTTTCCAGCAGTGCCGGTATTTCGGTTTCTTTCATCTTCAGCTGGTTGCGCAGCCATTCATGGAAATTATACACTTCGATCCGATTCGCCCCTTGGGGCGGCGGCAGAAGCTCCAACAAGTCCTCCGGTTCGCTCATCATCGGTCGATCATTTGCCTGATGCTGCGAGACAATGCGATTCCGTAACATAGCACGAGAATTTTCCAATCGGGGTGCTCCTTGGCTAATATTTTCGCGCGGCTGGCGAGAATGAGCGTCTTCCCGCTTCCGGCAACCCCGCGAATGAGCTGGTGCTTGTCGCCAAGCTGCTTCGCCATGTTCTCCTGATGAAGATCCATCGTCTTGATATTGTGCAGCGACAGCAGAATCTGATCCTGGCGGCTGACCGGCGGCTTGAATTCCGCACTGATCCGCACCTCCGGAAACAGGTGGAACCGGATTGCCTGGATATCATCATTGGACAAGACGTTCTTCCGGCGATTCCAGACCGTAAACATGCCGTGAATTTTGTCAAACAGAATATCGGCCGAAAAAGCTTCGTCGTCGGGGTCCACCTCATCCCTGCACAGCACAAATTGAGGCTCGATCACTTCGTACAGGTTATATTTTATGAAATCCTCCTGCTTTAACCGGGTAAACACGGTGCCATAACCGTACGGGAACTTCAGAAAAGTAGTCCCTTCCTGCACCAGATTGTTGTCTTTCTTCAGCCGGTCCGAGATGAACATGGCGTTATCTCTCGCTTGCTTCAGCGGACTTTTGACCGTCACCATTTCGCCTGCCGAATTGCGCAAGATCCATTCGTCCCGTCCGTCCCTTAAGATTCTGCTTTGCGAATTCCCGCCAGTCGAGTTACCATTTTCCTCTTCATTTCAGATGTCCTGACGTTCCAAGACCGGTGAGCCTTTGGGCAAGAGCATTGGCCTGATCGACGGTTTGCCGGATAATGGCAGCGGCTGAGCGGCTGCTTGCTAAGCGAAGGCCTTGGCCTGCCCAGAGTGACATGTACTCGGGACGATTCGCTTTTGCAGCGGCCTGGCGGATGTCCCGGGTCATCGCATTTTGTATGGGGTAGTCAGGGATCGTGCCGGAATACTGCTGCATGTCCCTCATAAAATCGGTGCGAATGCCGCGTGCCGCTTTTCCCGAATAGGCGCGGGTGATTTCGGTCGCGTCCTCGTTCTCCGACAAAATCTTCTGTTTGTACGCCGGGTGCGCGCCGCTTTCGGTACACGCCAAGAAGGCCGTGCCCATCTGTACGGCAGCGGCTCCTAATGCGAGGCTTGCGACGAGTCCCCGTCCGTCCATGATCCCCCCGGATGCAATAACCGGGAGCGATACATGATCCGCCATCTGCGGAACAAGGGCCATAGCGCCAATCAAGGAACCGGAAGCGTCCTTCAGGAATGTCCCGCGATGTCCCCCCGCTTCGCTTCCTTGTGCCACGACAGCATCTACGCCGGCCGCTTCCAACCGAATGGCTTCATCCACTGTTGTTGCCGTGCCGATCACGAAGCTGCCTTGGTCCTTCATGGCTTGAATCACTTCTTGCGGCGGTATGCCAAATGTAAAACTGAGCACAGGTATCCGTTCTTCCAGCAAAACGCGAACCTGCTCCTCGAACGACTCCGAAAACGACGGAATCAGCGGATTTGACGGAATGCCAAGCGCCTCGCGATAAACATTCAGGTAAGCTGTCATTTCGGCGATCGCCGCTTCCGATTCTGTTGGCTGCTCAGGCACAAACAAGTTGACGGCAAACGGACGATCCGTTCTTGCCCGGATCTCTTGAATCGCAAGGCGAATTTGCTCCGGCGTCAAATATCCGGCTCCCAGGCTGCCAAGACCTCCCGCGTTGGAGACAGCCGCAACGAGGTCGGCCGTGGTAGGACCGCCCGCCATCGGCGCTTGAATAATGGGATAACGGATGTGTAGAGCGCGTGTCAATTCCGTTTCAAGCACTTTGAATTACCTCCCACAATTAAAGTAACCCTGAATTTCGAAAGTATCGCTTCTAATGAATTTTCACTACAAAACGCAACGAGCTGCGGTGGCATCAAAATCTTCCTGGCCTTTCTCGAAAAAATCAAACTGCCGGAGGCGATGTGCAGCCTCTCCGGCGGCAAAGCGCGTAACTCACTCTTCCCCGTTTACCGTATTCTGCTCTATCTCATCGTTGGCTGGATGCTTGGCTGCGAACGGATTTTTCATTTCCGTCGTTTGCAAGGCGACGCGCTGCTAAGGCGCTTTCTCGGCGGCCGCTGCCCGCATCACAGTCTGTTGTACAAGGTCGTTTCTGTCCCTCTTTGGTTAACGAACT
>NZ_KB905659.1 GCF_000380965.1 Paenibacillus ginsengihumi DSM 21568
GGTTTCTGGTTCTTTTTGTCTCTTCTTGGTTCTTCTTGGTTCTTCAACTCTTCTGCCACTACCTGTTCACGTTTTGCCATTTGTTTCATCCTCCTTTGATTTTGGGCATGCAAAAAAAAGCTCATTCCTACTCAAGGTTCAAGTGGGAAAGAGCTTTTGAAAGTTTATCAAGTTTGTTTGTCGAGTTTTTTATTGTTTGGTTTGTTGGTTGTATTGTACGATATTATTGTTGGAGCTGTAAATGAGCAAGCATACACAAAAATACTTACTCTCTTATCTATTTTGAATGTCACTAAATTTACATATCACTTCCAAGCGAGGTGCTCTTCCTATGACCATCCTTAAAAACTTCACTCTGGTCGTCCTCCATTAAATCGCGGAATTGTGGACGGGCTTTTTCCATCGAAGCTCCGACTTTTACGATCGGCACACTGTAACGAAGACGAAGCTCGGCTATGCCGGCCTTTGTCTCTCTCGCTTTCATAGCGACTGTAGGCATTGCCCTCTGGATGGCTCAAAGGGTGTATCGGTAACTTACTTTTACTCTGCGAGGTCATCGCAAGGCAACCGGCATTTCACAGAACATCGTTGTCCGGCGGCTTCAAGCACGGTCGAAGCGGCCAACCACAAATAAAAGGCATTTCCGCCCATGAAAGCCAGCGTCCCGCTGCCCTTTCACGATAGGAAATGCCTTTTGCTTTGCTGCCTGTATACGGCCAGCCATCAGAATTGGTTTTATTCGGTTTGGTTATGTTGGACCATCAGCAGCAGCGATTTGTACGTTTTCGGCCCGTTTCGCACCGCGGCCCATCCGTGCCATATTTCGTTTGCGTTGTGGCTCAAACAGCCGGGCTCACGCCCACCCTCCTGCCGTCACGTTCTCATTTCCTCCCGGCCACTTTCGCCGCAGCGGCTTTGCCCGAAGCCTCGATTTTCTTGAAGGCGTCCTCAAGCGACTGCTGGCCGTACACGACGGCGTCCATTTCGTTCGGGTACGCCTGCGCCCATTCCGACCAGCCCGTAGGGACGGGATAGAAGGGCAGCGCGTGAGGCAGCGCCTGCTCGAGCAGCTCCTTGGCGATTTTGTCCTTCGGCTCCAGGGCCGGCTCCAACTCCTTGTAGATCGCCTCGTTGATCGGGATGCCGCGCGTCAGGCCGAGCGTTTTACCGGCTTCCTTGTCGGTGATGAACCACTTCACGAATTGCTTGGCGGCCTCTTTGTTCTTGGAGTTGGCGCTGACGCTCAGGAAGATCGTCGACTGCGCCCATCCCCCGCCGGTCGGGCCGACGGGATAGCTGACGACGCCGACCTTGCCGGGCATGAGCTGCTCCAGCACGCTGACGGAGCCGACGGTCGCCCCGCGGGTCATGACCGTGCCGGACGCCATCGGGTCGCCCTTCGGATCGTTCTCCACGAACGCCTTCGACACTTCGATCGGCGGCACGACCTTTTCCTCGCGCAGCTGCTTGTAGATGTTCTGGAACTGGAACCAGGTGTCTCTGTCCAGATTGAACGTCGTGCCGTCCGTCAGCATCGGGCCTTTGCCCATGGCGATCTGGTAATATTGATAGAAGTTCCAATCGCCCGACGAGTCGGCGATGCCGTACTTGCCCTCGGGCAGCTTGGCCCGGGCGTCTCTGGCGAACTGGAAGTATTCGTCCCATGTCCAGCCCTGCTTCGGCAGCGCGATGCCGGCCGCCTCCAGATCGGTCTTATTGAAGGCGAAGCCTTGGCCGTTATGACTGAGCGGGATGCCGTACAGCTTGCCGCCGATCTTCAAGTTTTCCAAAATTTTCGGATCGACGACGCCGCTTAAGTCGATGTCGGACAAGTCCTCCAGCGTGCCGCGCGACGCGTAGTCCTGAATGTACGCCGCATCCATCTGCAAAATGTCGGTCATCGTCTTCGAAGCGGCCAAAGTCGTCAGCTTGTTCCAGTACCCTTCCCAGGCCAAATATTCGGGCTTGAAGGTCACCTGCGGATGCTGCTGCGTGTACAGCTCGAGCGCCTTCAAGGTCGCCTGGTGCCTCGCGTCCGGGCCCCACCACATAATGCTGAGCTGGCTCCCGCCGCCGCTTCCTTCGCCCGGCTTGTCGTCCGGCTCCGCCGTTCCTCCGCCGCTGCAGGCCGATACGGCAAGCGATACAGCGGACAAAGCGAATAATGCCTGCATTCCGATACGCTTTCTTTTCATCGATATCGACTCCCCTTCCCATGGATGAAAACATTAACCTTTGAGCCCCGTCGTCGCGATGCCTTCCACGAAATGCTTTTGCGCCAGGAAAAAGACGATCGCCGACGGCACGACGGACAGCAGCGACATCGCCAGCAGCTGGCCCCACTGAACCTCGAACTGGTCGACGAACATGCGCAGCGCGAGTCCAACGGTATATTTTTCGATCGAGCTCAAATACAGCATTTGCCCGAAGAAATCGTCCCAGCTCCAGATGAAGGTGAAGATCGCTACCGTGATGAGAGCGGGCCTCAGCAGCGGGAAGATGACCCGCACGAAAATGCTGTACACCGACGCCCCGTCCATTTTCGCCGCCTCGTCCAGATCCCGCGGGATGCCGCGGATGAACTGCACGAGCAGGAAGACGAAGAATGCTCCTCCTCCGAAAAAATGCGGCAAAATGAGCGGAATATAGCTGTCCACGAGCCCGAACGAATTGTACAGAATATACTGCGGCACGACCGTCACCTGCCCCGGCAGCATCATCGTCAGCAGCAGAATCGAGAACCAGAAGCCGCGCAGCTTGAACGGGATGCGGGCGAAGCCGTAGGCGACAACCGCGCTCGACAGAACTGCGCCGAGCACGCTCCAGAACTCCATCATCAGCGTATTGGCAAAAAAGTGCGTAAACGAATATTCGGCGGAAAACGTCCAGCCTTTCGTGTAGTTCTCCCACATCGGCGTCTCGGGCCAAATCGTGGGCAGCCGCATTTCCTCGTTTTTCTTGAGCGACGCCCCGATCCACCAGAACACCGGATACAGCATAAGCAGCGAAATGGCCGACAGCAAGACGTGGTTGACGACGCTTTGGATGCGAAGCCGGGATGCGTTCATTTGGCTTTCCCCCCATCCGATTCATAGAACACCCAGTAACGGGAAGCGAAGAAGTTGATCGCCGTCAGCACGGCAATGATGACCAGCAGGATCCAGGCGAGCGCGGAGGCATAGCCCATCTGAAAATGCTTGAACGCCTTCTCGTACAAAAACAGCGCATAGACATACGTCGAGTTAACCGGACCGCCCTTAGTGATGATGAACGCAGAGGTGAACATTTGGAAGGAGCCGATCACGCCGAGCACCAGATTGAAGAACATGACCGGAGACAGCATCGGGAGCGTAATATGGAAAAATTGCTTGACTTTGCCGGCCCCGTCGACCGCGGACGATTCGTACAATTCCTGGGGAATTTGCTTGAGGCCCGCCAGGAAAATGACCATTGTGGAGCCGAATTGCCAGGCGCTGAGCAGAATGAGCGTGCCGAGCGACGTGCTCGGGTTCGTGATCCAGCCGACCCCTTGAATGCCGAACCAGGCGAGCACCTGGTTGACGTAGCCGTCCAGGCTGAACATGTTCCGCCACAGCACGGACACCGCGATGCTGCCGCCGATCAGCGAAGGGAAGTAGATCGCCGTGCGGTACAGGCTCATGCCGCGGGTGTTGTTTTTCAGGAACAGCGCGACCATGAGCGAAAAGAACAGCTTGATCGGGACGGAAAACAGCACGAACAGAAACGTCACCGCCAGCGACTTGCGAAACAGCGGATCGTTCAAAAAAATGTTGGCATAGTTGTCGGTGCCGACCCAGATCGGATCGTCCAGCAGCGAATACTCTGTAAACGATAGGTAAAAGGATTGCGCGATCGGCCAAGCGGTCAGCAGCAAAAAGCCGATGAGCCAGGGGGCTATGAAGACGTAGCCTGCAACATGGGTGGACATCGCAGCTTTTATTCTCCTCAGCGATAGCGAGCCGAGGAGCGACGCCGGGGAATCCCGGTTCACGGTCGTTTTGGACATGGTGCCGCAAAACCTCCTCTTGAAGCCCTGTCCGTGGCCGGTGCAGGGCACCTGAGCATCTGTAGTTCCTGTGCTTCCAACTTAACAAAAGCGCTTTCATATGCACAGGCGGCGATTTTATGATATTGTTTGATTTTTTCAGGTTCGAAAATGACGGGCGGCAGACGCCTATGACGAACGGATTCCTTTCGTCATCGGCCGTCGCCTGCAGTGTTGAAAATTCAGCGTGTGGATACCGTCAAATTTTCAAGAGAGTCAGCAAATGTTGTATTCTGTACAACAAAAACAGGGCAATAAACCGTATTTGCGGCTCAATGTTGTAGAAAGTGCGACATTTCGGGCGATTATCCTCGATTTGAAGCCAATCGCGCCCAAATTGTTGCACGAAATACAACATTACCCTTCCTCTGGTGCGAAGAGGACGGAAAATGCTGTATTTTTTGCAGGATTTGTCGCCTCATGTGCCCAGGGAGGGGCCGCACTAACTCGGAGTTCGAACGCTGACGTGGAGTCCGAACGCTAACATTGGAGTTCGCACGGTAACGCGGGTTTCGGGGCCGCCAGCTGAGTATCTCCGTCGCAGTAAAGTGTAGATTTGCACAATAAAGGGCCATGCCGAAGACAAGTTTTTTTTCAGTGCTGCCAGAAAAGTTTGATTTCGATAAAGCGTTAATGTGTTAGTTCGAAGTGTGGCTTTCTGCACCAGGCAAAACTGCCGCTCAAGCGCAGCCCCGCTCATCTGGTGAAGGTGCTTCGATAGAAGTTTCTCTTCATACTCGCTAGCCTCGATGCTGTTTTGCCGGGCTAACGCTAGCCACAGAGCTTATTTCACTCGAAACGACGATTTGAAATTCTAACGCTAGTGAGCAGCCTTATTTGGCATTTTGGGCTACCAGATTCAGCGTTTCTGACCAAATAGCGTTCCTCAGTTTCGTTACATTTTTAAAAAGGTACGATTCAGCAAAATAGCGTTTGTCACAAGCGTTAGAGATTCGGAAGCTTCGGTGGGAGCGCAGGAATGAACAGCACAGGAAGGAGCAGCTGTTGAAAAGAACACGGCTTGGGCAGTTTGTCGAATATTTCATGGTCTGCGGGCCCTGGGCTATTTTCAAGAGACGCCTATGACGAGCGATTCTTCTCATCATCGGCCGTCACCTTCGGTGCCAGAAAATTCGCCGAAGGACCTCGTCCAATTTTCAAAATAGACGCCTATGACGATCAAATCCTTCGTCATCGGTCGTCACCTTCGATTGTTGAAATTTTGTCAGTGGACTACCGTCAAATTTTCAAGATAGGTGGGATAAATTACGAATGGGCGCGAAACACCGTAAAATTGTCGCATCGACAAAACCGTGTGTGTCCCTAACAATAGACTTAGGATTTGGAAAGCTCTAGCCCATTCCCTTCAGAAAGAGGTGCCTGCGATGAAATTCGATCATGCGGAAGACATTCTTCAGCTTACGCCGCAATGGCAGGGAGAACGGTTCCCGAACGGACGCCCGAAGGTGTCTGCGGACATTTTGCGCCGGATGCGCAAGATTACGCTTGAGGAGGCTTGGGGACCGCTCTGGAACCGAGGCTACAAGTACCAATTTGAAGGCGATTTCAAAATCATTCATCCCGACAAAGTGATGGTCGGCCGCGCCGTTACCGCCGTCATGGTGCCGATGCGCCCCGATCTGCACGAGACGCTGCTGAACTACGGCCATACGCAGGAAGGCAGGCGCGGCTTTTTCAACCAATGGGTGATCGATTCCTTGGAGGAAGACGACGTCGTCGTCGTCGATTTGTACGATAAGATTTATCAGGGCACGTACATCGGGGGCAATCTGTCGACCGCTATCTCCAGCCGGACAAAACATGGCGGCGCCGTCATCTGGGGCGGCATCCGGGACAACCAGCAGGTGGTCGGGATCGATAACATCAACGTGTATTACCGGGGCAGCGATCCGACCGCGATCGCGGAGTGCACGATGGTCGGCATGAACACGCCCGCCCGCATCGGCCGGGCGATCTGCCTGCCCGGCGACGTCGTGCTCGGCACGCCGTCCGGCGTCATTTTCATCCCGCCGCATCTGGCCGAGCTGACCGTCGTGCAGGCGGAGAAGTCGCAGGTGCGCGACGTATTCGGCTTCATTCGCCTGAAGGAGGGCGTTTATACGACGGCGCAGATCGACGCTTCCTGGACGGTGCCGCTGTGGCAGGACTTCCTGGACTGGTTCGACAAGGCCGCGGAAGCGGCGGAATACCGGCACCTGACCTGGGAGAAGGAGCTGGAAGAAGCGAAGCGGCTCGAGGCGAACGGGCCGGCGAACGACGTCCGGCTGTAACCGTGCGGAAGATGCGGAAAAATGCAGGAAAGGCCGCCCCCTTCGGTCTATGCCGGGGAAAGGCGGCCTTTCCGCTTTCAGGCGCTTAATGGAGATAAGGCAGCACCAAAGCCCATCTTGGCTTTGGTGCTGTTTAAATTTGAACTTGTTCATGATGTTTTTGTACACTTATTAAAACGACCCTCTTTAAGGAGGAATCAGACCAGTGAAAAGAACTTTATTGATCCTGAATTTCGAAAGCCCATAAAAGGCGGTCAGTTTGTAGCAGAACGAGTCGGTAACTGCTGTAATAAACAGGGAAATTCCCAGTCGGATGGCGCGTTGATTCAGAAATGAGGGTAAACTCCCCCCCTCCCCACAAGCCAGGGCTGAACGGTTTCCATGTAAATTTGTGGTAAACGTCATTCTATGGCAGCGACTTTGGCGGCGATACGTT
>NZ_KB905660.1 GCF_000380965.1 Paenibacillus ginsengihumi DSM 21568
CATGCAGGCAGAATCGCTCTTAACTATGGCAGCAACAGTCCTTGGTTTCTCACCGCAAGACGCATCTACCAAGCATTTGTTTAAAAAGCGACGGGCCGTTCGTAAAAAATGGAATACCTGCAAAAAGACAGGCTTATTTGGCATGCCTAAAAACGAATGAGGCAGACTGAAAGGCACAAAATGATCATTCGATATTAGTCCCTGTTCCTGATAAACCACCAAAGAAATCCACAAAATACCAAATCAGCAACTCGGGCTAAAGCAAGGTCACGGATTCAGGTACTCGATACCAATATCGCCATTGCACTGCTGGCTGGTGAGCATGCCGCGTTGGATTTTGTTCGGCAAGCCAGTGACGATCGGATGTCGATTTATTTCTCCGTCATTACGGAGTGCGAAGTGTTTAGCGGGCTGGAATCCGCTTATCGTTTGCAAGGAATCAAGCTGTTTAATTCACGAAGATGTATTGAGGTAAGTTCCAGTGTTGCCCGACTTGCCGGGGACATACGCAGGGAACAAAAGTCGAAAGGACGGAAGCTTAAAACTCCGGACGCAATTATTATTGCAACTTCTATTGAGCACCAGCTTGGTCTTGTATCAAGGGACCACGATATGAGCTTTGTTCGGGAAGCATTCGGTTTGCCGCTGTTTACCATTTAGCCTACCCATTGTAATTCCAACCGAGATACAGTGGGTTTGTTTATATACTCGGAATACTTAAAAGGAGAACAGACGATCATGCTTTATAGATGCAGAATCGAACTGAATGAGATTGCCCCGAAGATTTGGCGGGAGTTTCAATTTCATCCGGACGTGACGTTTCATCAGCTTCACAAAATCATCCAATCGGTCATGGGTTGGGAAAATTACCATTTATACGAGTTTCATGTGAAAGAAAAGGTGATCGGTCTGCCCGATCCGACATTCGAGCATATAGAAGACCGCGAGGTGCTGAATGCACGGAGGGAAATCGTTCAGAAGCATGTTCACGAAGAAAACACCGTATTTACATACGTGTATGATTTTGGAGATGATTGGCAGCACACGGTTACGTTGATCAAAATCGACGCATCGACATCCGACCCGGCACCCTTGTGTCTAGATGGTGCCCGCGGCTGTCCGCAGGAAGATGTGGGAGGCGTGTGGGGGCATCAGCATATGCTGGAAGTACTGCTTACTCCCAATCATCCGGAGCGGGATCATTTTATAGGCTGGGTTCGAGAAGGATATGATCCCGAACATTTCTCCTGCGAAGAAGTGAATCAGGAGCTTGAGCGGCAGAAGGACAAGCTGATCCCCAAGTCACTGGTTAAGCGGCCGGTAGGGAAAAAGCCTGTGAAGCTGACGAAGTCTGCTCTGAATAAGCATCTGAAGCAGCTAAATAGCGACCAGCTTATCGATTTGGTGAAGGCTTGTTATGGCGCCAGCAAAGATATGGAGAAGTTTCTTGCTGTAAGAATACTGGGCGATGAAGCAGTAGAGTCTCTCTTTCAAGAGTATTGCAAGAAGGTTGAGAAAGAGTTTTTCCCTGAGCGGGGATTTGGCAAGCTGAGACTCCAGGAAGCGAAACATGCGATTTCGGAATTCGAGAGATTGACTGGAAATTCCAGGTACGCCCTGGAATTGAAGCTGGTCTACGTTGAAAATGGAGTTGATTTCACCCTAAGCTACGGGGATATTGATGAACGCTTCTACTACAGCATGGTGTCCATGTATGCCGATATCATTGATCAAGTAAATGAAGATGAAACAGCCGAGTTGTTCGACGAATTCGAGGAACGTCTCGAAGCCGTTGTTTCGAAAACAGAAGGGATCGGCTGGGGTTTTCATGACAATTTGGCTAATCTGCACGCTCAAATAAGATGGATTTAGGTGGGGAACTTAATGCGCGGCAGGAAGAAAAATAAGCGGACCGGTCAGAAAGCGGAATTCACGGGGCTGTTGGAGCAAGACGAGAATTTCTATTTTATCGCCGGATATACGGATGGAGGCTTCCCGTATGGAATCACGTGGGAGGAATATGAGGCGGAACAACGCGGCGAGTTGATCAAAGCGACAGTAGCTGAGGGAGAACCTATGAAAGAATTGAAATTGACCAAGCAGCAGTTTCAGGAGATTGTGGATGCATACGACATGTACGTAGAAGGAATAGAGTCCTTCCTGAATATCGAAACTGGAGATGTTGTCATGTTGCGAACGTTTGACCGGGATGAAGAGGACGAAGAATTAAGCGAGATCATTGAAGAAGGCTTTAATGAAATTTACTTTCGGATACCGAAACGGGAGTCGGATGAAGGATATACCGACATGGTTGATTTTGCGGAAACGGTTGAAGATAAAAAGCTGCAATCCACTTTGATGCACATATTAAGCGGCGGCAAGAGAATATTCCGAAGATTCAAGGATGCGTTATCTTCCGACAGCGAGCAGTTAGAGCGGTATTACCAGTTTGTTGAAGAGCAGAATCGCAAACGTGTTTCTGATTGGTTCGAATCCATTGAAGTGAAGTTGATTCTCGAGTAATAAAGAAATGTTTGGGCAGGGGATACCGGTGAAACGTTCTACAAGACAGACGATGATTAAGCTGTATGCTCAAGCGGTCATTTCGGAACTTCAACAATTAGGTTATCCCAATGATCAAGCTAAAGCAGTCTTTTTTCGACACTATCGAGACATGAAACGCTTATTTGGTCTTGAGCAGAATGTATGCGATTTTGCAAAGATGATTGATGAATTTGAACGTGCCATGCAGAAGAAGCATGACCCGAGTGATCCCAATTCAATTGCTGTTGGCCATCTAAACCACTTGGCTAAAACATACATCCTTAAGCATAAAAGCAACAAATGAGCAGGATTATTTTCCAAATGGCAACCGATATACGACCTGTGTCGCTGTCACCATTTCTAAAAGATGAATATGTAGACGCTGCGGCAGACCAACATATTCCCTTCTTTACCACGGTGCGATCTTATCAGGTGTTCATCGACTATTGGAATTCCAAGATGGAAAGAAGCATCCAAAGGGGGTGGTCCTCTTGAATTTATCCGATTTTTCCAGATACATAGATCCTGCAGTTGTACACAGAGGGAAGGAATACGCGTCCGAAGGACGGGTAATTTCCTTGAAGTCCATTGCCGATGAAAAGTACACTGCGGTTGTGCGCGGGTACGAGGATTATGAGGTTTATGTAAGGCTAGACAACGAGAACAACATAATGGAATCGGAATGCGATTGTCCGTACGATTTCGGGCCGGTATGCAAGCATCAAGTCGCCGTATTCCTCGAGCTTAAGAATAGAGAAGCAGACGGGGCATCTTCACCGGAGCCTTCTCTCCGGCAACTGTTGGAAGCAGAGAGCAAGGAGAAATTAATCGAATTGCTGCTCTCGATTGCATCGGATTCATATACCGCGGAAGAGCGCATTAGAATTCATTTGTCGAAAAGGGGCGCGGATCAGGAGTTGGACGCCTGCCGACGGTTGATTCGATCCTACATTGACACATATTCGGATGATCATGGCTTTGTGTCTTGGCGGAACGTAAGCCGCGCGGTGGAAGGTGCGGAGATCGTCGCTGAAAAGGTTCTCGCCGCCTTCGATGAAGGGGGATGGTTGCACGGGCTGGCGATTCTGTTTTGCATCATCGAAGAGATGATTGAATTATTGCAGTCCGCCGACGATTCGGACGGTGGAGTCGGGATCGTGATCGAAAGCTGTCTGGAATCGATCTTCAAGCTGGTTCAGGATCGCCATCATATTCCGGCGGAAGAACGCATGAAGATTTTCCGTCGGTTGTTGGAGGAGATACATCAACCTTATTATGACGGATGGCCGGATTGGCAGCTCGCGCTCCTCGAGGCGGCGGGCGCGCTGATCGAGTCGGAAGAGATGCAACATCAATGGGATGATGCGGCGGATTCGCTCCTGGGTCATATGTCCGGGAGCAATTGGTCGAAGAGGTACGCAGACGAGCGGGTGGCTGTGCTCCGATATGGTCAAATATTGGAACGTTCAGATGAAGAACAGGCGAAAGCTTATTTGTATAGACATCTGCATTTCCCGGAAATCCGGGAGATTGCGATTCGTGCGGCGCTTGAGCAAGGCGATGCCGAGGAAGCGATCCGATTGGCGGAGGCCGGGGAAGCTCAAGATCAGGGGCTGCCGGGGCTCGTCTATCGCTGGAAGAAATATCGGTATGAGGCATACCATCGCACAGGACAAGTCGAACAGCAGCGGAAACTCGGGATGGAGCTGATCATGAACGGAGAATATGATTATTACCGGTCTGTGAAGGATACATTTTCGGATGAGGGAGAATGGTCCTTGTATCTGCAAGATATGTTAGATCAATTGGAGCAGAGCCCGAGGGGAGAGCATACGTATACCCAAATCCTGGTGGAAGAGGAGATGTTCGCACGGCTTTTGGAACATGTCCGCAAGGCACCTTACCGAATTGAATCGTTCTATGAGCAATTGCTTCCGCATTACCCGGAGGAGGTGAAGGCGCTTTTCGTGGCATATATCGAATTCCGGGCGGATCAATCCAGAGACAGGCGAGATTACGCCGATGTTTGCCGGATCATTCGAATGCTTCAACAGGTTGGCGGACGGAAAGAAGCGTTCACCGTCACACAAAAATTGTTAACCAGGTTTCCGCGAAGACCGGCTTTCCGGGAGGAGTTGGGGAAGATCCGTTTTTGAACTTTATAATGGAATAAGAAGTCACGCGGTTTGTGCACAGCGGATTTTTTTGTGATGAGGGTGGACAAACCGGTATGCGAAACCTGTAATTTTGATCATAATCGAATATGTTATAATAATGTCTAAATGGAGACGGATTCGGTGGTGATCAATGATGGATCGTGTTCAAGATTTGCAAAAACTGATCAAACTTACGGGCGATCGCGCGAAACTGGATGCAAAAGCGAACGGGACTTACATTGTCTATCAAACGGAAAAAGGCCAGATTGTCAAAGAATATTCAAACGGTGTGATCGAGCCAATCGACAATCCTGGGGTTCATCATGAATGAGTACTCCACAGTGATGGTTGTATTCGCCGGCAATAACGGCAGCGGCAAAAGCACCATTCGCAATCTGATAGTGGACAGGCTTGGTATCAGTGTCAATATAGATCCCGACGCTTTAGCTCGCGGCATTGATTCTGACCATCCGGATCGCCGCAAAGTATCCGCGGGCAAAGAAGCGATTAAGCTTGCGAGAGAATGTATTCAGCATAAACGAGATTTTTCGTTAGAAACGACTTTGGCTGGCGGCAATGCTATTCGACTGATACGGGATGCCAAGGCGAACGGCTTTGAAGTGACGATGTTTTATGTGGGTCTAAATGATGTTCGGCTCAATATCGAACGTGTTGCCGCCAGAGTTCAAACCGGTGGACATCATATACCGACTAAAGACATCGTTCGGAGACAAACCACATCCATGCAAAATCTTCTGACTCACTTCCATCTTATTGATCATTTGATTGTGATTGACAACAGCGGAGCGTCCGGTGAAATTGTTTTACATGCAGAACATAACGTCCTGAAATATCAGGCAGAATCTCTCCCAATGTGGGTGCAAAAGATTAAGGATCAGTTAAATGAATTTAACTTACAAACAGGAAAATGAACGGCTTAATAATTTTTACGTGCAATTTTGACAAAAACGAATATTACATAAAGCAAAGGCCGCAAGCCTAAAACACCAGCTGCGATTACATAGCCATCTCAATAGATTATTGGCTTAGTCTTGTTTCAAGGGATCACGATATGCATTTTGTCCAGGAAGCGTTCGGTGTACTATAAATATCATTTTAGTCTATGTTGAGCATAGTAATGGGTTTTAGACAAGCGGCATTTAATAGAATATTAATCCTGAATTTCGAAAGCGCATAAGATCAATGCAAGATGCTAAAGCAATGGCGACTTAAGATGTAAAAATGTAGGAGTTTCCCATGCCTGATGGAGACGGAAGCTTGCGGCGGATGGTCTTTCCCCCTCCCCAATGAAGAGGCAGTCCTTATTTCCATGTAAAATTTTGCTATCATCATTCTAACTGCGCCACTCGAACCTCGATTCGTTTCCAGACATAACGGCTGGAAAAGTCCTTCCCAAGCTTTAGTATGACAGAGCGGCCATGCCGAATGAGCGTCGCGGCGCAATGAAAGAAT
>NZ_KB905661.1 GCF_000380965.1 Paenibacillus ginsengihumi DSM 21568
AACGGATCCAGCTTGGAGCCGCGTTTGGCGCGCGGCTGGCGCTCGGGGATGCCGTCTGAGCGCAAGTACTTGCGTACCGTGTTGCGGGCGATGCCGGTCTCTCGGACGATTTCGCGAATGCTCTTGCCCATTGCCTTGAGTTCGTGTAAGCTAATCACAGTCCCACTCCTGAGCATAACAGTCTCCTCTGCGTATCATGGTAGAGATATCTCAGAGGGCTTTTATTCGACAGGGGTGGGTCATTTTCTTTCCGGCGATCCTGGGTCAATTATAATCCGGCGGTAACATGGATTATTACAGTGAGTTCACTCGTTAAGCTTTCGATTCCACATTTTATATTGAAAGACGGCAACCAGTATCTCAATCACGGCCAAGGCGATTAAAATAAATCCGATCGAGAAAATAGTTACGAATCCGCAAAATAAAAGCACCGCGGCAGCCGTAAGGTGACCCGGCACATATTTTACAACGAATGAAAATATGCCGATCAGTACACCAAAGGCGATCAGAATCCAGTATACGGCAGCGTGTATGTCTGTAACGATTCGTTCGTTCCGAAGGAAAAAAGTAAGGAATATTACGAGAGAGAGGAGGCCTACCCGATTTAGAGCAAGAAATAACTTGGGGAGCCAACCTTCTCTCTTCTTCTTATGTCTGGTGGACAATAAAAAGGAGATCACAATAAGAATACCGGACATCAACGGAAATAGCCACATCATAGTCATCCTTTCACAAGATCATTTATTTTTATAACGTATTACAAAAAAGACCGTCATATCTTCCTGTCAGCAATCGTTTATAGGATAGGGTTGAATACATTTTTAGAAAGGAGATAGGAAAATTGAAAAAGGTATTTATGTCTTTATTAGGATTCACCCTGCTCGTATCCATGTTCTCAGCCCAATTTGCAGCTGCTCAACAGATTGCTCGAACATCGTCTCCACCTAATGATGAATTTCCAATCACGATTAATTCTGCATTCGATCCTGACTACGAGTATTTATTCACTGGCGGAACGAGTGTTGCCGATGCAGGGAACGGTAAGGCCAGTATTACTGGATACAGCATGGCAACACAACGTGTAGATTCTATTGGTGTACAAGTCACGTTACAGCAATGGACGGGATCAACCTGGATTGATGTTTACCGCAGCCCGAAAACGGTCAACTCTTCCTCGGCGAATACATACGCGAATCATGAAGTTGAAGTAGCTGAGGGCTATTATTACCGTTCGAAATCCTATCACTGGATTGAGCATGGCGACACGAAAGAAGAGGGTACGTTGTATTCCGGCTCGATTCTCATTTCGGATTGATCATAAAGAAGTAGCAGGGGAAAAGCTCCCCTTGCTACTTTTTTTATTGCAAAGATTCTGCCATTAGCATGATCTCTTTCTCCGGCAGGAGACCAAACAAGGTGAATTTGATATTGTCGGCGGTAAGCCATTCCACGTGAATAAAATCGTTGTTGTAAGTGATCATCACCCCGACATCGTCGTGTATACGAATGTCTTTAATCACTCCAGAATCGGTGTCAACGGTTGTCATCTCGAGCGAAGAATCATCGTGCAGCATGCGTTGATTTAATTGAATAATCCGACCCTCTTCATTAACGTATTCCATGAAAACGGACCGGTATTCCCCGTCGGCGTCTTGATAGGTACGGACAATGTCAAGCGAGTACCCTTTTGGGGTATAGGTTGGAACAGCAATATGGAAAGATACTTTGCCCTGAGCTTCTTCTAAAGTGGTATCTTGCCAAAGGCTCTCTGTTGGATTTGAACCTATATCTGAAGGTGGGGGCATCGTTTTAGCTTCAGGACTTGGCTCCATTTGAGATTCCGGGTCATCAAAGAAAATATTAACTATGTCCTCTTTTACCTGTTTCACTAAACTTTGAAATTGAGAATAGGCAGTGGGTAAATCTGACGAGATGATAAGGCTGATGATCAAAGACGTACAGGCAACCAACGAGCCCACTTTAATTCGGTTGATCCAGCGTTTCCGTCTTTTTATCTTATCTAGACGAGCTTTGACTTCAAGCCAGGATTGCGTACCGTCAGGAATATCCACGTATTGGTGAACTTGTTTCAGCCATTTTTTTAATTTTTCATCGTGTTGCTTGAAGTCATCATTCATCGCCATCAACCCATCTTTTTGAAAAATAGTGGAACAATTTTTTTCTTGCCCGAACCATCATTTGGGCTAGAGCCTGTTCGGTTGTCCCCAGCTGCTGCGCAATTTCTCTATACGGTTTTTCTTCAATGTAATAAAGGAACAAAATCTGACGATACATAGGATTTAACTCATTTAAAGACTCATGAAGCACTTCGTTCCGAATCTGATCTTCCACTTGCTCGGCCACCGTGGGCAAGGAAAAAGAAGCCTCCGTATCTATAACGACTTTAGGCTCGGAAACATGATGGTATTTTTTATTTTTTTTGAAGAAATCGTAAGCATGATTTCGAGCAACTTTAATGATCCAGGCTTTCAAATGCTTTGAATTTTTCAGTTTAGGGGCTTTTGCCACCACTTTAAAGAAGGATTCTTGTACGACATCTTCAGCCAGTTCGTGATTCCGGAATAGAAAGAAAATGTCGCGATAGACCAAATCCCTATAAGCGCGGTAAGCCAATTCTTGTGCATCACGGTCTAAGTCGTAGTAATTGCCGCGTAGAAAATACAGCCACTGTTCCATATGCACCCCGCTAAATCCTCTCTTTATATACGAGACGTAATTTCTGATAATAAGTTTCGGCTCTAACTAAGAGGTTACCATAAAAATACCATTTGGATGAATTCAGGGTTATTTTATAAAAAAATCACGAAACAAGCGTCATCATTTGTCAGGATAAGTCGTTTTAGTAATAGATCACCACTTGTGCTTATCAGGCATCTTTTAGCTATCTTACTTGTATTGAGCAAGGTACAAACAAGAAGCTGTATACGACATAGTAGCTTGCCCATAGTAAGAAGAAAGGTAGCTCACATCAGGAAAACGGGAGGTGTTTTTTATTTTTATGACTAAGCGTTAAGTAAATCGAGGTATGTCGGAAGGACTTACATGGTTTTCATTGTTAGATCCGATATGTTGAGGAAGAGAAGTACATTCGTTGATTGAAAGATGGCGTCTACTCCTAAGGATTTTACCATTCACATTTGTTAGTCACTTCGACAAAAAATATAAGGGAGGATAAAACAAATGAAGAAGATCGTATCGATGGTTTTAGCGTTTGTATTAGTGATGACCGTACAAGCTTCGGTTTTTGCCAACGGCAATCAATCACCCGAAGATTTGGTGCAACAACGTGTCGAGCAATCTAAGGAATCGCGGCTTCAACTTCAATCCGCCCCTTTAAGTAGCGAAATTGCTGCTGAATTGCAGCGGATTGCAGAGCAGTATGAGGTTGGAGAAGCATTAAGTCCAGAAGATGCGGACTTTATTAAGAAATATGCCCCTATTAATTTGAGTGATGTTGAAGAAGGAGAAACCGTTCAAATTCAAGCAACGGAAACGTATTTTTTTGAAGGTTATAATAATAACGGATTAATTGATGCAGGACTTCAAGGGTTCTTCCAATTAACAAAAGGAGCAATCAATCATTCTTTACGCACTTATATGCTCTCCTATGATCGAGACGGTAAGGTAAGACCTCGAATTACGAATACAAATACTTTTGTTGGCTATGGTTTAATTGGGAGTGATGGAGTTATTGGCAAAGTAGTTGATTTTACACAAAGTAACCAGTGTACAAATCGTAGCGAATGTACGATGGATAAGACGACACCCTTTTCAGGCGTTATGATTTATGGCTATTCTGCACCGGTTGCACAAATTTATTATTCTGCTGATACGGATGAGAATAGCGTTACTATTAGCGAAATTACTGAATGGGATTAATGAAGAGGAATTAGAATGAAAAAGCGGCTCTTGCACAAGAGCCGCTTTTTAAATGATGGTTATTTTTCATCGTCTTTATAAACTGTCTGTTCCAATTTTTTAATTCTACGAGGAATATTAACGAATTTTCGAACAACATAATAAATGCCGAATAAAAGCAAAAGGACGAGTATAGATGTGATAATTAGCTCTGGCCAAAAGATCCAACTCATGAGTAAGTGTTCACCTCCCCTATAATTTGAAGGCTATCTTCATTGTAGCTTACTATTTTAGTAAAAATCTAATTACAAATATCTCTAATACGATTGGCCAAATGAGGAGAGAAATTAGAGCCTCTGTATCTATAACGATTCGAGGCTCCAAAATATGACGATGTTTTTTTAGAATCATAAGGATGATGTAATTGTGTAACCGTCAAGTACTTTTGAGCAGATTCCGCTAAATAACTTTCAACACCTAGTTACTGCCAAAAATGGTTTCGCGATGCTTGAGGCGGAAACTGTCGCCGCTCAGTTTTATGACCTCGCTCTTATGCAAGATCCGATCGAGTATGGCGATAGTGATGGCGGGATCACAAAGCAACTCGCCCCAGTCCTCTGGACCTTTATTTGAGGTCAGAATGATGGATGCTTGGCCATAAAGCTTGTTGACAAATTGAAAGAATAAGTTCGCCTCGTTCTTCTCCATGGCCATAAACATAAAATCGGCGATAATCACGAGATCTGATGCTAGAATCCTTTTCACCCGGGTCTGTGATGTCCGTGCAATGTCCTGTGTTAAGCAGATGGATCAAAGCATCCATCGCGATAAAGCTGACCCTATGGCCTCGCTCCAACGCTTCCAATCCTAACCCCACGGACAGATGAGTTTTGCCCACCCCAGGAGGGCCGAAGAGGATGAGGTTGTAAGTGTGCTCCAACCACAGCAATTCCCGTAATTGCTCCATATGCCGCTTGCTAAGTGATTGCTGTTCCTCCAGTCGGAATTTCTCCAGTGATTTTGATCAGTCGCTTTGGCATTAGCCTCCGATACGTACATCGCTTGTCGTTGTGCTTCGATTGTTTGGACTGGGCGGAGATACGCTTTCTCTACAGCGTATGCTTCGTCATGGCAAACTCCCGCCGTGGGCCGTGGGAAATGTCCCGAAACCTAAACAATGCCCTTCCAACTTCCTATTGGGAAGCAAAAGGGCTGAAAAGTTTGCTTTCTCGTTACTTGGAACTTCGTCAACCTTACGGAACCGCCTAGTGCGGACTCGCATGCTAGGTGATTTGAGAGGACGCGGGCTAGCCGCCCCCTCCTACTCGATCCATTAATTTATGTAATCACTGATGAGCCAGTGAAATATTGATTCGATCCGCTACAATGCGCCAAAGGCTGCCCGACACATACGCATCATGGATAGTTTTTCTCATTGCAGTTACTGAACTGTTCTCACTTATACCGTTAATGGTAGCATACATGCGTCCAATCGAGTTGTTGTGCATGTCCATATCGTATTCAATTTGAGGCTGGCCCGTTGCTCCTATCTCATGGGCAGTTGTCCAACCGTCAGCCCAAAATGAATCGCTAGTAAAGTCAATGATCCAAATATTCCAAGCAGCAAAAAGAGTACACCAAGAGGGGAAAACAATCGTTATATTTTGGAGCCTCGAGTCGTTATACATATTTAACCAGGGGGATGCTTTCAAGACGCGAGGAATTTGTATTATAATTACGAAGGAGTCGTGACTTTTGAACAAAAAACATTTTCATTCCGAAGTGTGCTCTTAATGGCTTCTTAATGCTTCTGACTATTGCTTTAATTCCAGCCATGGGGTTTGCTCATGATGCTGCCGCGGCGCAAGCGAAAACTTCGCCGCCACCATCGTCTTTCTTAGCTCCTAATACAATTTTCCACCCTGATTTCGATTTTCTTGAGAAAGGTCAAGGATGCTTATCGTATCAAGGTGATAACAAAGTCAATATATGGGGTGAAACCTATGGAACCGTCCGAGTGAATGAAATCGGCATACAAATAACTTTGCAACGTTCAGACAGGATCAACTTGGACCGATGTGTACATTGGGGCCAGTGTCAAGGAAAGAAATGCTGCTTATGCATATACCTCTATTCGCGATATCTCTGTATTATCTGGCTATTACTATCGTGTTAAGGCCTACCATTGGATACGGAAAGATAACACCACCGAATCCGGATATCGCTATTCATCTTCATACCTGATTCCAGAATGA
>NZ_KB905662.1 GCF_000380965.1 Paenibacillus ginsengihumi DSM 21568
TGCGCTTGCTTTGCGGCTTGGGAAGGAAGACAGCAGCTCGCGCTTGCTTTGCGGCTTGGGGGGAAGAGCAGCTTGCGCTTGCTTTGCGGCTTGGGGGGAAGAGCAGCTTGCGCTTGCTTTGCGACTTAGGAGGAAGACAGCAGCTCGCGCTTACTTCGCGGCTTAGAGAGAAGCAGCGGTTCGTGCTTGCTTCGCGGCTTAGAGAGAAGCAGCGGTTCGTGCTTATTCGCGATTTCCTACGCCGGAGAGGCGGTGCGGCGGCCATCCGCCCCTGCAGGGCCAGTGTGCCTTCGTGGATTCTGGTGTATACTGCTCTATGGATTCATAGAACCGGAGGACAGCGTATATGGTCGACGTGGACAAATTAGCCGGGATTTTTGCCAGCGGTTTCTGCCAAATAGAACGGGTATACCGATTAGTGATTCAGCCCCACAGCCTATTGCGCGACTTCAGGACGGCCAGGCATGGGTTGTTGGTTCCCGTTCGCGGCAAGGCCAGGATGCGTGTGGACGGCACGGTCTACGACATGCATCCGGGCGCAGTGCTGCATGCAGCTCCGGGCATGCAGCTCGATTCGCAGGTTCTGGATCCGCCTGGCGGCCGAGCAGTTTATGGCATTAGCCGGACAATAATCCGGTCAAATGCGCGGCCCGCGTCTTGGCGCCGTGCCGGCGTCAAGGTCAGCCTGGAGAGCTTGCCGGAGCTGAAGGGAGACGAATGGATCTGCGATAAAGCGCCGATAAGGCGCTTTTTGAATGTCCGGCACGGTTATTCTGACTTGAAAAAAATTGGACGGAACCCTCCGGCGAATTTTCAGGCACCGCAGGTGATGACCGATGACGAAGGAATCGCTTGTTATAGGCGTCCAACTTAAAAGAACCCTAACTGCTCCTTCGCCTTCTCCGACATCATGGACGGGGACCAACGCGGCTCCCACACGAGATCGATATCCACGTTGGACTTGCCGGTTTTTTCGGCCAACACCCACCGGGCGCCGCCGACGATCGTGTCATGCAAGGGGCAGCCGGGGGTCGTCAGCGTCATGCGCACGTAGATGCGGTCCGGCTCCTCGCGTACTTCGTACACCAGGCCGAGATCGACGATATTGACGTTCAGCTCGGGATCGTACACTTCCTTCAACAGCTCGAGCAAATGTTCGGCATCGCGCATCTTCTTCCTCCTCCTCTTTTTCCAAAAATAGACCCGGAGCGGGCCAAGCCCGAAGCGATCCGCTTCAGCGGGCGAATACGAGAGCGATCAGCGAGATGTAGGCTATGGACAACAGGGACCAGGCCGATCCCGCTGCTGCGACAAGCGTCTGCCAGTCAGCCGCAAGCCCTGCGATGAGCAGCAGGGTGAACGCGGCAATAAGCGCCAGTCCGATGTGCACGTTGCGCTCGTTCAGCAGATCGGCCATCATCGGCGTTCCCGGTTTGCCCGCCTGCTTTCCGTATTTGTACGTCCACCATAAGAAGGGGACGATTTTGGACGCATAGCATAGTATCGTAAAGGAAACCCAGCCTCCCAAATAACTCCAACCGGCAGCGAGCACGATTCGCTCATCGAGCAGCCGATCCGGGTTCGGGAGCGCATAAATCAGCAGAGCCACGGTCAGGCAGGCAAAAGCCTGGCTGGCGTATACCGACCATTGAATGCCCAGGCCGGGATTGCGCTTGTGGCGTTTTTTCTTGATCTGCAGCAGATGGATATTGTACGCTGTGGCAGCCGCCGCAAGCAGCAGCAGCGCCGTCCAGAGAAGCCATGCGCTAGCGTCCGCGAGGAAAGCGAGCGTGCCGACGACCACGGCCGCATTCCACAAGACGAGCACAACGCTCTGCAATCCGGTCGGGTAGTCGTGCGCCAGATAGAACATCGGCAGCATCTTGTAGCTGAAGCCGGTAATGAGCAAGCCGAACCAGCCGACCGCCCCCAGCCATATGTGCGCGCCGAACAGCTGTCCATGGATGGCGGGCCAGAAGCCGAAGGCGAGGTTGAGCCCCATCGCCAGGCCGGAGATGCCTGTCAGCGCGAGGTACAGCACGGAGCAGGCGGCGCTCAGCGTGATCGCATCCCATTTCCCGGCGCGAAGCAAGGTGGCGGCGATATTCCCCGCGAACAGCAGGATGCCGGCCAGCGCCAGCGTTGCGCCTCCGGCGATCCAGCCGAGGTCTCCGCGGATGAAGCCGTACAGCAGGCCCGCAGTGCCGGCGGAGAACGCTGCGTAATGGACGTAACCGAGCCGTTCGCTGTACAGGCTGGATTGCAGGATGACGTTGATCAGCTGATAGACCGCGCCCATCGCCAGCATCGTCGCCCAAGCGAGCACGAACAGATGCGCATGAAACCATCCGTTCGGACTGCGCAGCGCTTCCCCCAGCCAGCCGGATAAGGAGGCGAGGGAAAACGCCTGAAACAGCACAAAACTGATCATCCCCGTAATGATAAACAGAAAGGGGAGACGGGACATCGTTCTCGCCTCCTTATACTTTGCGAATGGTGACCTTGGCCGAGCCGTCGGGCTGTTCCTCCACCTCGTAGGGATATCCCAGGCTGTGCAGCTCTTCGATCAGGAACATCGGCACGCGGTCGTTGTGAATGGTCACGGCATCTCCCGGGCGGCATCGTTCCAGTGCGGCCAATGTGCGAATCATCGGCTGGGGCGGCTCCAGTCCCCGGTTGTCCAGCGAGATGGTTACGGGATCGCGCTGCGCGGCCCCGGCGCCCTCGCCGGCGTCATCTGTACCGTCCGTGGGCGGTACGGCCTCTGCCGCGTCCGCAGCGGCTGCGGCTGGCTGCTCCCCGGAGGCTGTTTCGTCCAGCCAGTGCTTGTTCTTTTTGCTGACGAAGGTGGAGACCCAATGCTCCTCGCCGACCTGCTCCGCTTTGCCTGCGAACCCTTTCAGCTTCAGCACGCCGAACAGCGGAGTCGGCTTGATGGTGGCGTGCAGCACGAAGATATCGTCTTTACCCAGGCTTTTGACCGTCTCCATAATCAGTTGAAACGGCTCCAGCTTATTGCGGAGCTGGGGTCTGACGTCCAGCTCGACCACTTTTGCCTCCTTACGGTTCATACGCTTCACCTGCTTGGCATTAAAATTCCGACGCTGACTTGCTTTAAGCTCAATGCTGCCTGGAGGCCGATCCTGAACGAAGCTTCATCATCGGCCGACCTCTTCCGTTGCCGGCAATTTGCCGGCGGCTATCATCCCATTTGTTGGACAGCCCTGTCATACAAGCCTGCCATGCCGCCATAGAGCGAGTAGAAGAACGAATCCGGCGCTTCCAGGGTGAAGGAGGTGTACGCTTTCGGATCGACGCCGAGCATGTGCTCGAACAGCCGCGCGCTGTCATAAGCATAGAAGCAGAAATGCGTGTATTGAAACTCCGGCATTTTCTCATAAATCGTCACGATCTCGGAAGCGTAGTCGTCAAGATGGCGGCTCGCTTCCTGGATCATGGCGACCGCATCCTCCAGCGTCACCTGAATTCGGATCGTCCTCTCGTCAAGGATTTGAACGCTCGCCATTACAGCTTCCCGATCTTCACCTGGAAGGTGGCCGGACCCCGCTCGATATACTCCCACGTGAACTGGCCCGGATGCATCGATTCGAACTGGAAGCGCAGCGGCACGGGATCATGGTCGTTTACAAGCAGCATCGCTTCATTCGGCTTCAGGTTGCCGAACGTCTCGAAGATGACCTTGTGCTTCAGATGCGGCGGGTATTCCGTCGCGCGGATGGTTGCGGCGAATGAACTCATGCTTCATTCCTCCTCGGAAAAGTAAGTGGCTTTCTGATCCCGATTATAGAGCAGCCGATGCATCGTCTTCGTGAGCCGGATCACAATTTTTAAGAAATATAGCCGAAGGCGAACTCAGGCTTCTGGCAGGCCAGCGGCAGAACCTGCGATCAGGCGGACAGCGCGATCGGGCGGCGCGATCAAGCGGGCGGTGCCTGCGGAGCGGGACGAGGCGAGCGGCGCGATGCTCGCGAGGCGGGACGGGCGAGGCGGCTGGTGCAATGCTCGCGAGGCGGGACGGGCGAGGCGGCTGGTGCAATGCTCGCGAGGCGGGACGGGGCGAGGCGGCTGGTGCAATGCTCGCGAGGCGGGACGGGGCGAGGCGGCCGGTGCGATGCCTGCGGGCTCAATCCCGACGACATTGCCGGACGGTAATTGTAGCGAACCACGCCGCTTGGGCCGGGATAGGGGGCGGCTGCGGCTGAGGCGGCGGCAGGCTGATGTGATGAATGTCATAGCTTTGAAAACGGTCGCCCGGTATGGTGAGTCTATGTCAAACGTTACAATTCGCGCTATCGATATGGGACAGGATGTCGTCTTCCTCGTGACAGGGGGCGCGGCGCATATCGGTGCGGCGGCCACCGCCATGTATCACCCGGAGGAGCGAACCGTGCGCGTCGACACGCTGGCGCTGCCCGGCCACCGGGAAGGGGAGCTGGCCGCCGAGCTGGCAGAGATGGCTGCGCGGTCGCTGGAATGCACGGTCGCCGTATTGGCGGGCATTCATCTGCATCAGCCGACCAGGCAGGAGATTGAAGCTGTTGTAGCGGAAGCCCGCCGTCAATTGAGGCAGCTTGTTGGCGAATGGCCAAAACAGGGGAGAGGGAGGAGGAGCGGCGATGCCGACACAACTCGTTGACAAGTATGGCCGCATTCACGACTATTTGCGCATTTCCGTGACGGACCGCTGCAATTTGCGCTGCGTGTACTGCATGCCTGAGGAAGGAATGACGTTCGAGCCGGACCATCGAATTCTGCGTTACGAGGAAATCACGGAAGTCGTCAAGGCGCTGGCGCCGCTGGGCGTCCGGAAGCTGCGCATTACGGGCGGGGAGCCGCTCGTGCGCAAAGGGCTGGACCGGCTGATCGCCATGCTGTCCGCGATACCGGGCATTGAAGATATCGCTTTATCCACCAACGGGATTTATTTGGCCGCGTTCGCGCCCGCTCTGAAAGAAGCCGGTCTTACGCGCGTGAACATCAGCCTCGATTCGCTTGTGCCGGAGAGGTATGCGCGCATAACCGGCGGCGGTGATGTAAGCAAGGTGCTGAAGGGTCTGCAGGCAAGTCGGCTTGCCGGCTTTCATCCGATCAAGCTGAACGTGGTGCTGATGAAGGGCGTCAACGACGATGAAGTCGAATCGTTTTTGCGCATGACGCTGGAGCAGCCGATTCATATCCGTTTCATCGAGTACATGCCGGTCGGGTACGAAGGGGCCGGGTGGAAGGCGGGCTATATGCCGCTTACCCATGTGCTGGAGACGTGCGAGCGGCTGGGCTTGCCGTATACGGCTACCCGGGAGGTGTACGGCAACGGCCCGGCGGAAAGCTACCGGCTGGAGGGAGCGGCCGGAACGTTCGGCCTCATTCATCCCGTCAGCGATCATTTCTGCGGCAGCTGCAATCGCCTGCGGCTGACGGCGGACGGGAACATCAAGCCCTGCTTGTATTGGGCGGATGAATATCAAGTGCGCAAGCATATCGGCGACCCTGCGGCGATCGCAGCGTTGTTTATGAAGGCGCTGGACGCCAAACCCGAGACGCACGAGATGGCCAGGGCGCTGTCCGGGGAGCGGATGAGCCATGCTCCGACGCTGCGGCGCATGTCGCAGATCGGCGGCTAAGACAGCGCATAAACATCGCAAGGGATGCTTCCGCATACGAGCTTGATCTGTACACGATCGGGCTTTTTCTGTTGACGGCGTTACAAGGAGGAGCGGCCGCGGTTTTAGCGGTCGTTTTTCTTGGAATGCCAATGTTGTATTTTGTACAACAAAAACAGGGCAATAAACCGTATTCGCGGCTCATTGTTGTAGAATGTGCAACAATTCGGAGGATATTCACCGATTTGCAGCCAGTCGCCCCCAAATTGTTGTACAAAATACAACATTACTCTCCCTCCAGCGCGAAGGATGCGGAAAATGTTGCATTTTTTGCAGGATTCGCCGCCTCATGTGTCCGGGTGTGCATGGGAAGGGGCCGCGCTAACATGAAGTCCGCACGCTGACGCAGAGTTCGAACGTTAAAGCGGAGTTCGCACGCTGACGCAGAGTTCGAACGTTAAAGCGGAGTTCGCACGCTGACGCAGAGTT
>NZ_KB905663.1 GCF_000380965.1 Paenibacillus ginsengihumi DSM 21568
GCGAACGATTCGGCCTTAAGATCGGGCGTACTTATGTAGGGTGTCGCCTGGAATTGGACACGACCTGGTATGTGGAACTGCCCGACAAAACCCGGTTTATTCTGCATCCGCGCTCCGCGTATTCCGTGTCTGTCGAAGCATAGCTGTAATGACGCCAAGATTGACAGAGATGGAGAAATGAAACGTTCGATTGCAGGGAGAATCAGCAAGTCTAGACCCTTAATTCGTCGAAGTGGGTCAAATTTAAACCGGCGAAGTGGGTCAATTTAAATCCGGCCTTGACACGGATGTTCGACGTTCAGTTAAAGCATGCAATTAACAAGCATCCATTCGCCCGCGAAGTGATGAAGCAAATCAAAGAAAGGCTGGAGAACAAATGAAACGTTTATTGATGGATTCCCCGTACTATACTAGCTGGAAGAAACACAGCCACCTCAAGGAATCTGCAAAATACGCATACAGCCGCCAGTTCTTGAAGTTTGAGCAATACCTAAGCCTTGACTATGAGGGAGAACTGGATTTCGACAAATTTTACTATGACACCGAATCGGAGACATATCGTCCCATTGATGCAGAGTGCATTGACGGTTATGTCCAGTTTCTCAAGCAGAAATATCATGCGAGTAAAAATACACTCTTTAATAACATCGTGTATTTAAAGCATTTCTTCACCTTACTTCATGGGCTTGGCATGATAAAACAGAACCCCATGAAAAATTATCCAAATCCGTATTACGAAAGACGAATTATCGACCGTTCTCTGTCCATCGACGAATGTCGGCGTTTATTTCAAGCAGCCCTTAAAGCTGATCCTTTCGTGAGAAAATACTATACCCTCTTCTTGTTAATGACTACGACCGCTCTTCGTAATCGAGAGATCATTCAGTTAACATACGACCAAATTGATTTTGACCGGAAGGTTATTCTGGTAAACAAGGGACAGAAAACCACTTCCGATGTCGTTTATATGCCTGATTCGCTTATTGGTGAATTAGAGCGATACTTGCATCATACTTCAATTGAAGAATGGCGGAAATCCGGGCAATCTGAGGTTTTCTTTGAGAACAATCGTCCTCTCACATCAAAATCATTAAACAGAATCATTAAGAGACTATGCTTAGAAGCAGGTATCCAAAAGAAAGTCACTGCCCATAGTTTCAGGCATACAACAGCATACTTGATGCAACGAAGCGGAATTGACATCATCGCCATCAAGCGTCAACTCAGGCATAAGCAGTTATCGACAACCTTGCGATATGTCCCTCCCGTTGATGCTGCAAAACTGCTTAATGATGCATGTTCCAATCTTCTCCAATAACAAAAAGAACCCGAATGCAGCAAGGAAACATGCTTTCATTCGGGTTCATTATATGAACAATTTTTATTAACACGGACTACCCCCGTGTATCAATTAAGCACCATTAAAGGGAATTTGATACCGAAAGCATCTGGCTCGAGGATTGGTATCATCAACTGTCCTGCGAGGACATAATTTGGACCAGAGGATGGTCACTCATTAGGCTTCCGTTGGGAACAGAAGCATATAGAAGGAATGATATAATTATAAACCTTAAAAAGATCAGTTTCAATATTTCTCTCGCCGCGGCCCCCCCGCAGAAAATATTGGAGAATGCCCAGGGCTTTCCGTTGCCTTGGACATTCTCCCACTTTCTTGACACTCTAGTTTATGTGGGCAAGCGCCTAACTGTGCCTGTACGATACGTTTTGTGAGGATTAAGCAGCAGGATACCTAGATAAAACGAATTCGTACACTTTTTGCCTATAGTATGTCAGAGACGAGTAATCATAGCTTTCCGGTAATTCGTTCCATAATGTATCCCTAATCAGGATATCCACGACCGCTTGCGTTTCCTCTTTATCTATCCAGTGATCGAGTTCAGCGATTTTAGCCTTAATTTTTTCCAGCAGCACCTTCGACAATTGTTTGATTTTCTTGATCTCATTCGGTGTCAATGACTCTTTCAACAGAAGGTCATATATAGCAAGTTCTTCGTCGCTGTCAAATCCTTCACGGGCGTACCGTTTCTCTTCTTCATCAAGATCTTTGACTAGATTGGCGAGATCAATGAATGTTTTTTCAATTGCTGTCTTATCTTGTTCAGCGTTATATTCCTCAATTATTTTCTGATAACGTTCATAATAATTAATTCGGGCAGGATTTCGGCTCATCATGTCTGCTAGCCGGTCTTCAACAAGATCTTTTAAGTCTTTCATTAACAAATTTTTGTTACGTGCTTTGGCAAATTCCTGTTGAAGTCTGGCAAAATCGATCTTACTGATATCAAAACGCTTCGACCCTTCAGCAACCTTGAAATCCTCAATTACTGTTATATATTCACTTACAATATCGTGGAGCTGAACCATTAAATCCGTTGTGTTGGAATGCTTCCGTTTAACTTGCAATTGTTCATAAACAGCACTTATTGCATTTTTGAAAGCTCTATGATCATCGGTTACTTCATGCCGTTCCACATATTTGAACAATTTGAACAGCTCTCTGGCCATGATTTCGAAGCGCTTTTTTACTTCATCGGATACACACATAGCGTTGGCACCTGCTTGTACCAATGCCAGCTTCTCAAAGCCCGCAGCACGAACAAGCTTTGACAGATCAAATCCGTTCTCATTCATATAGTCCACGATCTGTTTCAACAACTCAAAAATTCGCGCCAATAATTTTTCTTTATCGGGAGCAGGATCGGTAGCTCCCCCGCTTTGCCCTTGCCTTGCAGTGTAGTCGGCAAGCGCTTTTCTAAGCGCTTTTACTACGCCTATATAGTCTACGATCAACCCATTGCTTTTTCCCTCGTAAACCCGGTTAGCTCGCGCGATCGTCTGCATCAATGTATGAGCCTTCAATGGTTTATCCAAATATACGACAGATAAAGACTTAACATCAAATCCGGTCAACCACATTGCGCAGACAAAGACAATTCGAAATGGATGATCCGGATCTTTAAAGTCTTTGTCCATCTCGCGTTTTTCCATTTTTTCACGATGTGGCTTAATATCCAGTCCCCATTTTTGGAAGGTTGCGATCTCGTTTTGCTCTTGACTGATGATAACGGCCATTTCGGTCTCTTTCATCCATTTTAACTTGCGGCTGATTTCCTGGTGTTCTTGTTGTGTGGATTTTTCCAATGTCTTTTCGATCTCTTTGATTTTTTTGGCCCAATATTTTTGAACCAAGTTGTACATTTGTACGGCAGTGATCTTGTTGATGCAAACAAACATGGCTTTCCCGGTTGTCCAGATCTCACTGTAATGGTTAACAAAATCTTGAGCGATTTTATCCAAACGCTTCTTGCTCGTCAGGATATGTATGTCTTTTGCCAAATCACGTTCCAATTTTGCCTGTTGGTTCACATCCAAATCAGCCGCTTCAATGGCATCAAGCAGCCTATCATTAATCTCGGGATTCGTGATTTCCAGCATGTCAGCCCTATTTTCGTAATAAAGCGGGACTGTAGCGCCGTCTTCCACCGCTCGTTTAAAATCATATATGGAAACATAACTTCCAAACGTACGCTCGGTTATATTGTCATAAGAAAAAAGCGGCGTGCCGGTAAACCCGATTCGGGAAGCAGTCGGCAACAAAGCGACCATATTTTCAGCAAAAATGCCATTTTGAGTCCTGTGTGCCTCATCAGATAAAATGATAATGTCATGATCAGGGATAATCGGTTCAACATTCTTCTGATTGAATTTTTGAATCAGCGTAAATATGAAACTGGGATTCCCTTTTAACATTTCAATGAGTTTCGTACTGCTTGTGGGAATAAATTGCTTCGCTTTCAAACTGCCGAGACAGCCGCAAGCTTCAAAGGTATCGCTGATTTGTTTATTCAATTCTTCTCGGTCAGTCAATATGACGAATGTAGGAGAACCGGGAAATTTCCGGCGTATTTTTTGTGCAAGGAAAACCATAGAGTAGCTTTTACCGCTGCCCTGTGTATGCCAAAACACGCCCAATTTCCCTTTTCTGAGCTTACGTTCTTTGTATGATTGAACAGCTTCGTTGACGCCAAGAAATTGGTGATTCCGCGCCAAAATTTTTACCGTCTTTCCACCTGATTGGTCATAAAGGATGAAATTTTCAAACAGATCCATGAAGTTTGTCTTGTCACAGATCCCGCGAAGCATCGTTTCCAAATCAACAGATCCTGCATCTTCTTCCTTCAAACGCTTCCATTCGTGGAAAAACTCATACTTGCTGCCAAGTGTGCCCACTTTAGCCTCGAGTCCGTTCGATAACATCAAAAAGGCATTAAAATGAAATAACTGCGGGATGGTATCCAGGTAATCCGTATAGTTAAGGTAATAGGCATCGCTTACGTCTACATTTTGTTTTTTCAGTTCAATAAACAGCAGAGGAATCCCATTCACAAACCCGACGATATCCGTTCTGCGGCGATGGAGGCTGCCATGAATTTTCATTTCTTTAACTGCAAGAAAATGATTCTTCAACGGGTCATCAAAATTGAATACCTTTACCAGACGTGGCTCAATCTCACCATTTGGTTTTTTCACATTGACGGGAATCCCGTCTCTTAACATGGCATATGTTTGCTGGTTAATTTGCATGAGCGAATTGGAAGCATTATAGGAGAGCAACGTTTTGACAGCGTCCTCGCACAATTCCTCTGTCAACCAGTTGTTATTTTCGAATAGGGCTTTCTTGAGATAACGTTGCAGGACGATATCACGATATGATTTCCGGCCAAGAGTACCTTGTTCGCCAAGCACTTCCTTGTCGTATGCGAACACAACATCCCAGCCCAAAACGTCCCGTAGCAGGTTGCCTGCACTGTTTTGAACAAGTATGTTTTCGGAATATTCCCAGCTCATCGGTTTTACCCCCTTTATACTTCGATTTCACCGCTCATTAGTCTAGGGAGTAGTTTGTCTCGGGCTTGGCGGAGTTGATGACATTGCTTGTTAAGTTTCTTAATTCTATTAAATAACGGTTCCATATGTTTATAGCAATATTCAATTAATTGTTTTGGCGGCAAGAGAAAATCAGCATTTTTAAGCACTTCTACCTTCACTCTTTGTCGGCCGTCTGCTCCTGACATACTATTAATCGCTAGTTGTCTAAAGTTATCATCTCTTGCAAGACAATATACCATAAAAGGATTTAACACTTTTGATCTCATAACGATAAATTCTGTCGACCCAACTGCTGCTTCTCCTGGATTAAGAAAGTCAACAAACGCTGTTTTCCCATTTTCAAGGCATGGGGTAATTCTCGCTAATAATGTATCTCCATTCTGAAATTTGCTGCCAGAATTAGAGGTAGTCTCAACTATCAATGATTCATCTACTATCATTGTATTTGTATTTAACGCAGCCATCGGTAGAGATTTTTTGGGTTTATCTTTAGTTACTGGATTAAACTCAATTACATCTTGTAGTTTGCACGATATCCACCCATCAGGATTACCATCTACTATTTTCGTTATTTCATATCCAGGGAAGCGTAATTTTACAAACCATTCTTTATACAGTTGCATAGCAGCTTCTTCAAGCAGTTTGATTTGATTTTGATTGTTTTCAATGAGGTCATCGTAGGCTGATAGTAAATCTGCTATATACTTTTGAGTTCCCAAAGGTGGAATTGGGAGCTTAATTGTTAACAATTTTTCTAAACTTAAATTGTCTGCTTCTTCGCTGTTTAAAGTGCGAACACCTGTCAATACTGGAAATTAAGAGACCAGTAGAGGATGAGGTGTTTTCATATGTTTGTAGCAAATCTTAAGGAAGGTCAGTTGGAAGAACTGCTTCATATTCCCGAGCCGTGGTATATCGATCGGGTTGATTTCAGCCTGGAAGCCAAGCAGTTGGACGTGTATGTCAAGTTTCGTGAGCGGGCGTTGTTTCCTTGTTCGAAGTGTGGAGCCCCAAACCAACCGGTAAGAGATATCGCCAATCATGATCGTACATGGCGTCA
>NZ_KB905664.1 GCF_000380965.1 Paenibacillus ginsengihumi DSM 21568
GTCAATTTTACCATAACGGGTATCCAAAGTGCGTTCATAGTAGCCATTGCGGCTGTTCCGCTGATCAGGTTGCTCAACTTGAAGGAAGTTGCTGAGTTCTTCTTTCATGAGGAGCTCAATCTTCTCTTGAACAAAGTTCTTCACAAGATTTTCAAGTAGATCTGGGAGGCCTAATTCGTGTACAGTAGTCATGAGTAGGGTTCCATCCTTTCAGGTGACTTCGCAATCTCTGAGGATACCCTACTTTTTTGTCGCCTGGAAGGCTCCAAATCATGGTACACAAACAATTGTACATCATCCTCCTGCACCCGGCTTCAAAAAAACAGGTTGACGAACGACGAAATCCAAGATAAAATGAGGCAGTAATTCAGTCGATTACTAAATTAGTAAATTAGTAAACGGGAAGGCGGAGAGAGTAATGAAGATACATCCCGATGGAACGATCGAGGAGAGACTGATGCATCGGCCCAAATATAAGCTGAACAGCGAAACGCTGATCGGCGATGGCGAGATCATGAGCGAACGTCTGCGCAAGTATTCAAATCAATCAAAGGATGATGGGGTATTCATATGTTGGCCAATCGTTATGTTCGAACGGTGATCCTCTCCCGGGTGCTGCTGCACTTGGGCATTTGGATCCGGAATTATGCCGTTTTGCTATATGTTACCGATGTGACGAACAATGATTCGAGGTATGTATCGCTGATTTCGGTTGCGGAATTCGCTCCGATCTTTCTGTTCGCCCTTATTGGCGGAACCTTTGCCGACCGGTGGCGGCCGAAGCGGACGATGGTATGGAGCGATTTGCTGTCCGCCTTATCCGTATTCGCGGTGCTGCTCGCGCTTTTGAACGGCAGTTGGATGGCGCTGCTCGTCGGATCGTTCGTTTCCGCCAGCCTTTCTCAATTCGCTCAGCCTTCGGCCATGAAGCTGTACAAGCGGCATGTGCCGGGCGAGCAGCTGCAGGGCGTGATGGCGATGTCCCAGACGCTTGTCGCTATTTTTACAGTTTTGGGACCGGTCGTCGGCACCTTTATTTTCATCAGATTCGGGATTTACGCTGCTCTCGTCCTGACGGCCATTCTGTTCTTCGGGTCTTCGCTTATCTTATCGACGCTTCCCCGCGACGCGGAGGAACCAAAAACGGCTGAGGGAGGCAGCTTCATCAAGGAATTGACGGCCGGAATTCGCTATATCGGGAACAATGCGTCCTTAAGAACGCTCTGTATGACTTTTGCCGTTGTCGGATTGGCGTCAGGGCTGACTCAACCGCTTCAGCTCTATATTGTCATCGAGAATTTGGGACGGGACAAACCGTTTCTGCAGTGGCTGGTGATGACGAATGGAGCGGCCATGCTGGCAGGCGGAATAGCTGTCATGGGAATTGCCAAAAAGGTAAAGCCGCAGCTGCTGTTCATGGCAGGCCTGCTCGTTACCGCCGTCTGCACGGTCGGAATCGGCGCGTCGACGATGATTGGGCTGACGATCGTTCTTTTAATGATCAGCGGCTTGGTTTACCCTTGCATTCACGGGGGAGTCCAGACGCTGATTGTGCGCAACACGGAAGGGGCATTCATCGGCCGGGTATCGGGTGCGATCATGCCTGTCTTTATGGGGATGATGGTGATCGGCATGTTCCTCTCCGGCTATTTGAAGGACACGTGGTCCCTGCTGGCGGTATATGCGATCAGCGGCGGCTTGATTGTTGCCGGCACGTTGCTGCTAATCCCCCTTATTACCGGAAACAGAAGCCGTGCAGAGAGAACGTCATCATGACGGATAAGACCTCTGTCGAAGCATTCGAGCTTTGACGGAGGTTTTTTAACATAACGGGTGGAGATCCTAAGGTTGAAGCCCTGTGGCAAAGCAACTCCCTGCGCTGCAACCTTTTGTGCTGCTATCGTATATCCCGCGTTGGAACGGATCTCTCACTTGAAGCAACCGGTATAGCCCCTGATGCGAACTCTCAGGCGCGCCGAAAACCCGAATAGGATGAAGTTGGTCTTGAGCGTCGGTGAGAATCACCGTGGTCACTTACTACTCACTGTAACGGAACGGAGCGCCGCTATGGGAGCCATTTGTTGTAAAAACCGCTAAAACGGCATCAATAACGCTTCTGAGTTCCGCTAGAATGTATTCCCGCCTATTTTGGCCCAATAAGGGCTCCCAGTTCCGTAAGATCCATCTATGTTTAGCAGATTCTCGCCAACCTGCAGCTGATCAGTCCGGTACTGCCCATTTCCACCCGCAGCAACGATATCATTCCCGTCTGCCAAACGGCATGAAAAGCTTCCTCTTACGCAGGGGCATACATCGTGGATAGAGCTCCGAATAGGAGCTTTTCTTATCCCCTTATCTGCTGACAGTCCTGAGCGCTCTATTTATTGGGCAGAAGCGCTCAAATCTAGGGCAATCATGCCAAATCCTCCAAATCTATGGAACCGTTTACAAATATCATTTATAATAATTTTTGATTTTATCATTATAACAGAGGTGAAAACTGGGCAGCCCAACATGACGAAGCAGACGCTAAATTGAAATGGAAGGAGAAATGGTATGAGGATGAAAAAAGGATGGAGCCGTTTGGCGGTGTGCGGTCTGTTAGTAACGTCGACTTTGCTTAGTTCAGGCGGTTTGGCGGAGGCGGTCCCTAAGCGCACCATACCGAACACGACGAAAGTGGAGAAGAGTTACGACAGCAGCTTTTTATCAGTGCCTGGCTATGCGTCTCTAGGGGTAAACGATAGAAGCCAGTACATAGGAACTTCCTATTACCGCACTGTCAGCAATGGAAGAGAGTTTTTGCAGGCGATCCTGGATGCAAGCAGTGGCGCGGTGAAGGTCATTGAAGTGACGGGCGATCTCAACCTGGGATGGAATGAGCTGGCTCTGAGCCCGGAAGAAAGGTCGCTGTACAGCTTTATTTCCAGATACCCGAATCCGTCGAACGGTTTCACGAACCCGCTGCTGGAGGCATCCGGAGTATCGAAATTAAACATAGCGAATGTCGACGGACTGACGATTTTCTCCGCTACCGGCAAAACGATCAGGCATGTCGAATTGAAGCTGCAGGGCTCTGCGAACGATATCGTCATCCGCAATCTCCGTTTTGACGAAATGTGGCAGTGGGACGATTCCGGGCAGCATAAAGAGGTAGGCTGGGCGTTTATTAAGGTGAACGGCGCCAACAACGTGTGGATCGACCACTGCACGTTTTCGATTGCCGCCGACGGCATGATCGATATGGAGAACGGCTCGACCAATGTCACCTTATCCTGGAATGAATTCGGACTAATCGCGGATCAAAATCCGTCTGCGGACAGCTCCATCTACAAGTCTATCGAATTTATGGAGCAAAAATATGCCGCCGGCATGCTGGACCCCGAGAAGAGCGTTTATTATAAAATGCGCAGCGGGGGAGCGACGCCGGGCGAGATTATGGCTTATGCTGCTTATCACTCCAAAGTGCATCTTGTAGGCTCCGGCGACAAAGATTTTGTGAACTATGTCGGTTCCAACGGGATCGAAGTGAAGGACGGCAACCAGCGGCTTCGCCTGACGATGGCCTACAATCGTTATACGAATGTCGGGTCGCGGCTGCCCATGATTCGTCAAGGGGTCGGCCACTTGTTTAACAATTATTTCGATAATTCGACGCATCAGCATGCCCTGGAAAGTGTGCCGGCCATCGCCCAATACGGCACCGATCGGTTGTCGCGCGGCATCAACGCCAGGAACGGCGCTTCCATTGCCGCCGACACCAACGTGTACGTCGCTTTTTCCGAACCGATCATCGGCGCGGAGCGCCAGGGCGACGATACCGCCAATATGAATCCGCCTTTCGATATGCTGTTCCAGAACGCCATCAACCATAGCTTGATCGTTAATTCCAAAATCACGAACAGCGAGGGAACGTATATCGGCAGCAGCTGGGATCGCAACGGCAACAATCCGTTCACCAGAGGATTTAATTGGTACAACAAGTCGACCATCCGCAATTGGGCCTGGTCTTCAGCCATTGTCGGGGCCGAGAACATGAGCAAATCGAACCCGCCATCTACGCCGTTCGAGTTCACCTATGGGTACGATGAGCATTTGCCTTATTCCTACCAGACCGTTCCGCTCGCTCAAGTTGAATCGACCGTGAACCAATATGCCGGCGCCACCAAGGTCGCATTGAGCGCCGAAGAATGGCTGCAGACCGAATATTAAAGGAGACGCCTATGCCGAGTGACTTCTTTCGCCATCCGTCGTCACCTGCGGTATAGAAAATGCCGCCTAAGCAGTTCAGACCTTGCTGCTTGGCGGCTTTTTTGGGGCCTGGAAAAGGGCGCCGCCTCAAGGCAACGCCCATTATTGCTAAACCGGATTCAGATCCAAAAGAACGGGAGAGCAATTAAAGCCGTCAGAGCCAGCAGCGGCCAAATCCACCACCAACCGGTTCCCCATCCCCAGTTGCCGTAGGCCCAGCCATATGGATAGCCGAAGCCGCCGCCAAACGCTCTGATTGTGGCTTTCTGTTTAAGAGTCATCTGCTTCATATTTCGTTTAGCTTTGAGGTTCGCCGCACGAAATTGCGGGTTGGAAGCAAGCTTGCTTTTGATATTCAAGACCGCGGCTTCCGGAATCGCTAGCGGGCGAAGCACCAAATTCCCGTTGTGAACGCACTCCACAATCCCGCAAATCACTTCGCCATCCGGTAACACGGCTCCCACCGGACGCCCGATATAGGGGGTGATATGCGACTCGTTAAGCGGGTATTGGCCAATCCATGTCAAGATATGCCCCTCCCACCTATATTTGCTTGGCGCTGGTTCATAAGAGCCTCATGGGACTGCAATCTGCTTTAGATGCCGAAGCCCCAGGATGTCAAAATAATCACAAGCAAAATAAACAGTACGAGAATAACTCCGATGGAAGTAAAGCCGTAGCCTCCGCATGAATAACCGCTCATTGAGGAGCACCTCCTACAGGATTTATCTATGGTTCGTAAACCACACTTTATCTTATGGCAATGGACTGTCAGGCGTGTGGACACGAGACTAGTCAAAGCCTATATTTCGCCAGCTTTAGGCTCCCGCCTCCACCCGGACACAGTGAACATGTGGCTTTTCGATTTGACGACGCCCATCGGGCTTCGCGGCAGGTCGTATGCGGCTCCGAACGAATTAGGCTATTGCCGGCCAAGTTGATGCCCGATAAAATAAGAGTGGGGATTGGAACCATTTAACATCAGTCATTTTTACTCGAAGGGATGAGGGACCGTGTTCAAGAAACTGGCGGCGGATGCATTAGGATTAAGCGATATCGGTAAAGTGATCGATCGACAGGACTTCGACAAAGTCGATACGGACGACTATGTCATGCATGAAGACGGGGAGAAAATTTATTTTATCATTAAATCGAAGAAAGACGAGTACTGCTTTACCAACCTCGCCTTGATCCATCTGGATGGGGAAAGCGCTATCAGCAGCAAGCGGGTCCTGAGGCGCTACAGCTATGCTACCCATGAAATTTCCAATGTATTCCTGGAAACTGCGGGGACGGTCGATTTGGATGTCGAGATTAAATTCCAGATCGGCGGCGTGAGCTTCTCCATCGACGTCGATAAGCGGCAGCTTGAACAGGTCAAGGATCTGTATAAAGCTTTAACATGAAATCGGAATGTGGATAACTCAGGCCTGTGGATAACCCGCCATCGCACTACGGAATGCCTGTTTCAATGCGTTTTTGGAGCCGGGCTTTTAAGTCTTCTTACGTTCTGATGTGATCCTGCGTTTTTTTGCACAACCCAAAGAAGACCTGATTTTTACAGGTCGAAATGCCGTTATGGCCAGGGATGAATCGAACCGTTAGGCCGCATGTAGAGTCGGAATGAAGCTTATGGCCAATGCTCTGAGCTTTTGCTGCATCGCATCGACGATTCCAG
>NZ_KB905665.1 GCF_000380965.1 Paenibacillus ginsengihumi DSM 21568
CTATACGGACTACACACTAACGGAAATGATTAATGGGCGAACGCCAACTTTGGGAGAAGCAGTAAAAGCGGGAATGGTTGGTGCGCTGTTTACAGGTGGACCTATGGCGCTCGTCCCCGTAGCGGCATTTCTAAAGCAAGGAGTACAAAAAGGAATTCAGCAAGGTGTAGACTGGTATAAGGCCCCGCAAACAAGACAGGCGTTAAAAGAGAGTCTCCAAGATGTTGAAGAGAATCTTAAAAATAGCATGAATGATTTCGCCGAAAACTTCGCGAACGCATTTAAAAACGATGGGTACCAATTAGGGTATGCAGGTCAAGGGAAAAGCTCTAACATCCGGTATTTTGAGTTTGAAGATTATAGAAATAAAAGGAGGTAACGAGAATAATAACAATAGCAATAACAACAATTACAACAATGGGAATAACGGCAATAATGGCAATAATAAAAATGGCAGTAACGGTGCTGAGGGGACGCCAAAAGTTGTAAATGGTTTTGATGCAACAGTACATGCTGGAAAACAAGGTAAACATATTCCTGGGCATCCAAACTATCAGCCAGGAAAAAGTATTTTTACTGGTGATGCACAGAAGTTGTTAGATAAATGTGCAGGGAAAGGAGAATGGATTGGACAAAACAAAGAACGTGTTGATTTTGGTGAAATTATTGGTAAATATGTAGACCCTGTTACGGGTGAGGCTGTTGAAACCACTAAAGGAATTATTCACTATTCTAAAAATGGGGCGCATATTGTACCAGCAAGACCGTAAAGGAGAATGTATGAAATGGATAGTTTAATTCAGAAGGTAAGTGGATATCCAAGTGGAACCGTGTTAGTGATAGAATGGATGAATGGCAGGAAGGTCAAAGGTTGGCTTGACACAATTTTTGAAACGGATAATGGACTAGAATTAGACGAAGATGGTTACGAAGAATACTTTGCCCTTTTGGTTAAAATCCAGTCAATCTTGCAGGAACCATTACAGCAAAATGAAAAATATGCTGCAGGAAGTTTGATAGAGGTTTCGGCGAGGGATAATTTATCCAAAATAAGTTTAGAAGATGGAACAGTAGTTTGGCATAACTAAAGTTATCGAGTCTCTTAGAGGGTTTACATCTTAGCAGCAGGGTAATAAAATACAACCAATAAACCAAACACTAAAAAACTTGACAAACACGCTTAGACCAACTTTCAAAGGCTTATTCCAACTTTAACGATAAGGAGGAATGAGCCTTTTTTGCATGTCTAAAATCAAAGGAGGAAAAGGGAAATGGTAAAACAAGTACAGGAAAAGGCGGGTCTAATTGCTCAGGCACAAGCAGAGTACGAGGCAATTGTAGAGGAAGTAAGGGGATTCTGCCAGAAAGCACAGGAACTGAGGAAACAGGCGGACGAGTTAAGACGCTCTGGAAGTATCGACCCGCAAGTAGCGAAGGAAGTAAAACAGCTACTCGAACAGGCTGATTTCTTTGATCAATTGGCCGACAATAAGGACGGACACCCAAGACTGGAAGCAATTCATCGTTTGGAAGAAATACAACGTGAAGCATCTGGTTTAAGAGAGACTGTACAGCATAACAAAAGTGTGTTAGCTCGTCAGAAAAAGGAATTGGACGTAGCAAAGGAAGAAGCAGCAGCAATGATTCGGCGGGCAGAGGAACGAATACAGGAAACGGAACAGCTACTAGCTTCCCAAATGGCAAAGCTGGAAGAATTGGAGGGATAGACGAATGGCGCAACTAAGCCCCGAAGCATTGGAATTACGCCGAGAATACAGAAGACAATACGAACGTGAGTATCGGCGCAAATGGAGACAGAAGCCGGAGAATCGTTTGAAAGCGAAGGAGTACGAGCGCAGATACTGGGAACGCAAGGCACAGCAATCAAAGGCGTAGCATATATAGCCCAACGCTCTTAGGTGATGCACCCATTCAAACGTACAACCAAGGACAATTTACCGCAGCAGGCACGAAACCACGAGCGCAACCAAATACGACAATCGCAGGAGGAAATAGCACAATGACGAAACATGAAGAAATCTTATGGGAACTGTTACTTCACGAGATCGAAACGAAAGCGGAACTAACACGGATGTACTTTGACTGCTTTACGTTCATCGCTAATACAGATCAGTTTGAGGCATTTCAATTACATCAGAAACAGAGAGCAGAGAATAGGAAAGCAATAGAAGAGTCATTTCTTGAGGATGAACAAGAATATTGAACATAGTGAAAATGGATAGATGAACAGTTTGGAGGCAAGATGCTCTCCCCCCGGTTAGGGAAACGATACCCCATGATATGAAGTTAGGCGGTGAAAGGATGGAAAAAAGCCAATGCGGGGCGAAGACGAGAAACGGAAAGCCTTGCAAGAAAGCAGCTTTAGTGAATGGAAGGTGCAGGTTTCATGGTGGGAAATCCACGGGGCCGAAGGACAAGGCAAAACATAGCGAGAGCCTAAAGGGCAACAAAAATGCCTTGAAGCACGGACTGTATGAAACCATCTGGCTAGATACGCTAACGGAGGAAGAAAGGAAGTTGTACCATCGGGTTTCAACCGACCCGAATGTACAGGTGGATAGCGAGTATCGACTTTCAGCGTTACGCATTAGGCGAATGCTGCAACGTATTCAGCAGGAGGAACAGAAGGACAAGCCAGACCCTGCTGAAATCAGAGCCATGGAAGATGCCATCACCAAAGTCCAGATGAATGTTGCGGCACTGATTCGGGAGAACGGTAAGCTCAGGGATATGCAGAAGCAGAAAAGCGACGGCTCATTAGACCAGTTAGTTGAGATTCTAGAACGAGCGAGAAAGGAACGGCAAAGAGAATAGCAGATAGCAGGAGCAGACAGAGCATTGCTTTGTTCGCTCCTTTTTACTAACGCATTAGGCGTGGCAGCTAAAAATGAATATAAAAATGTCTTACCACAATCACGGTTAACGAGTGGCGAAAAGGATAAAGAGGGTTGTAATTGCCTTCCGTAAGGTCGTATGGTGTTACAAAAAACGGGAGGCATTTACATGAAGGAAACGAAGGTCAAGAAATGGGTAGGCTACGTGCGTATCTCCTCGGACAGTCAGATGGAGAACACATCCATTAGTGAACAGGTCAGGCAGATTGAAGCGTTTTGCGTGAGTCAGGGCTGGCAACTGGCAGCGATCTTCAAGGACGAAGGAGTTAGCGGCAGTACAGTAGAACGAGATGGTTATCAAGAGATGTTGCACTACATTCAGCAGCCTGAACATGAGGTTGGCGGGATTGTCGTGACAAAATCAGACCGTATCCACCGTCAATTGAATCATCTGCTGGACTTGATCGAAGAGGAACTAGAGCCAAGCGGTATGGCGTTCATTAGTGTGACGGAGCGAATGGATACCTCGACGCCGCAGGGGAAGATTTTCTTGCAAATGCTTGGCGGTTTTGCTGAGTTTGAACGTGCCACGATCAATGAACGCACGAAAAACGGACGAATTGCCACAGCTAGAAAGAATCAATATGCTGGTGGAGGTATTCCGTATGGGTATAGACTGCTGGACGGAAACATGGTGCTGGATGAGCAGCAAGCCAGCACTGTAAAATACATTTTTCAAGAATATGTAGAAGGAATGAATCCTTACCGTATCGCCAAGCTACTGAACAAAGCTGGCATTCTAACGAAGACAGGCAAGGTATGGACGGTCGTACAGGTGCAGAATGTACTCAGCAATGAAACCTATACAGGCTTCAATACCTATCACGGCAGTAAGGAGCAAAACGGCATCCGGCAGAAAGACGTATTCCCCCGAATCATTAGCCGGCAGCTATGGAACAAGGCGAGAGAACGCAAACGATTATCGCAGCAGCCTTGTGAGAACCCGGTGATCTGACGTTTTCAAGGGTATTCACCACAAAAGACACCGAGGCAGGTAGCAAACGGCGAGATCGTGAAAGCTCGTTGGCGATCACAGGGAAGCAGCAGTACTATACCCGAACCTTGGACATGTGTAGACTGTTGACTCTTGCCTGCCCGGATGTCATAATAACCTCACAGCGTTGACGCTGGTTCTGTTCAGCAAACTTTAATCAACCTTCTATCAACTTGTAAACGATAAACTTTCAACTTTGAACACTTGCTTTGCCATTCATTGGCGACAAGTGTTTTTTTTGCGTCTAATGACCTGAAAGCAGTCAAGTCCGATAATTATATAATTAGTCGATTAAGTCTTAAAAAAATACAATCACAAGTTGTAAAAAGCGTGCAAGTGTGGGAGGGCAGCAGGCGATGAAAGCGAAGGTATCTATCGACAAATTTGTGGTGGAATATGCGGATGTGCCGAAAAGTGTTTACTATGCTTTAGTGAGCAAGGCTGTTAAAAGCGGTGAGTTGTGCAAACAGAGATTGAATTATCAGGGGTATGGGTATCAATTACATCTGCGGAAAGTTGATGGTGCATATTTACATGTGTTTTACCGAAACTGGAGCGAGCCGGAAGGTATGTCATACACGTTGCGGCTGGAAACAAGACCTGAGTATTACTTTCATTTTAAAGAATTGCTGGATGCCTTGCGCCGCGTCGCAAGTGGTATTTACTTTATTAGCTGTGATATTGCCTACGATGTAAAGACTTCCATGGATAATGTGCTGGTTATCCCCCAGGATGGTCGGCGAAAGTTGAGGGAATTCAAAGGGACACGCTACTTCGGCAAGAAGCACCAACGGAAAACAAACGGTCATTGCAAGATATACAACAAGCAGTTGGAATTATATGAGAACCAAAATATTGTGATTGACCAGGAATTAACTCGAATTGAGAATGTGTTCAAGCCAGAAAAAAGAATTGCGTTAGCAGAACTGCTGCATCACCCACCGGAACAGAACAAGCAATACTTTGCAGCGGTGATTATGGACTGGGGCAGCCTTCCAAAGAAACGGGCAGATCAGGCTCGTATGTTGATGAATGAGGAAGAAAGTAAGAATGTTGTAACCGTCAAGTACCTTTGAACAAATTTCGCGAATTTATTTTCAACAACTAGAAATTTCCAAATATGGTTTGGCGGTGCTTGAGCCGGTAGCTGTCTCCTGTCAGGTGAATCACCTCGCTTCGATGCAGGATCCGGTCCAGAATGGCGGTTGTGACGGCCGGATCCCCGAGCAGTTCTCCCCAATCTTCCGGTCCTTTGTTGGACGTCAGGATGATGGAGGCCTGCCCATACAGTTTGTTGATCAACTGAAAGAACAAGTGAGCCTCCTGCCGATCCAGCGCCATGAACATCAGAT
>NZ_KB905666.1 GCF_000380965.1 Paenibacillus ginsengihumi DSM 21568
CTGGAATTCTTTCATTGCGCCGCGACGCTCATTCGGCATGGCCGCTCTGTCATACTAAAGCTTGGGAAGGACTTTTCCAGCCGTTATGTCTGGAAACGAATCGAGGTTCGAGTGGCGCAGTTAGAATGATGATAGCAAAATTTTACATGGAAATAAGGACTGCCTCTTCATTGGGGAGGGGGAAAGACCATCCGCCGCAAGCTTCCGTCTCCACCAGGCATGGGAAACTCCTACATTTTTACATCTTAAGTCGCCATTGCTTTAGCATCTTGCATTGATCTTATGCGCTTTCGAAATTCAGAATGATATTTCTCCTTTCTCTTCTCCATATACATTTGAAACAATAGGGCTAGCGAATACGCCTCCTCTCCCGTGGAGCAGCCTGTCGACCAGATGCGGATTTCTTTTTCCTTTTTCTTGTTTTCAAAAATAGCCGGGATCACTTGATGCGCCAAGTCCTCGAAGGCCTGCGCGTCGCGAAAGAAGGAGGTGACGCCGATCAATAAATCTCTTTTCAGCTTAACGATCTCATCGGGATGGAGCTTAAGAAATTCGATATACTTATTTATATTGTAAATACGGTTAACCGCCATTCGCTTCTCGATGCGCCGCAAGACGCTGCTGTTCTTGTATTGGGCAAAATCGATTTGGAGATGTTCCTTGATCAGCGCAAGGATCGCCGAAACTTTCGAGTTTAGATCCACCATATGCTTGTGCGATTCCTCCAAATGAAATTCTTGATGTCCGGCCTTGACGATATTCGTCAGCTCCGCACCGATGCGCTCGACGGGGAGAATATAATCTGTCAGCCCGGTCTGAATCGCGCTTTTGGGCATCCCGTCGAATTTGGCGTTCGATTCATGCTGAACGATCGTCATGCCGCAGTTTTCTTTAATGCATTCGATGCCTTTTGCCCCGTCGCTGCCCGTTCCGGACAAAATGATCCCGATTGCCCGGCTGCCTTCTTCCTCAGCCAACGATTGAAAAAACATGTCAATCGTCTTGATTTTATGCGGCTCGTGCAGCTCGGTCAAGCGAAGCCTGCGCCCCTGAATCGTTAAAGCATGCTTGGGGGGCAAAATATATACCTTATTGGATTCGACCTTCATGTGATCATGAATCTCGATAATCTCCATCTCGGTATGTCGCGACAGCAGTTCCGTCATGAAGCTTTTATGGTTAGGCGACAAATGCTGGACGATCACAAAGGAGATGCCTGTATCGGAAGGAGTATGATCCAGCATCGTCTTCAGCGCCTCAAGCCCTCCAGCCGAAGCTCCGACCCCAGCGATATAGAGCGGCGTCGAGGGCAATTGCATGTCGTTCAACTCTCCCAAGCTCCTTTCCGAAGTTGTGGCGGCCTTAACTTCATAATAGCACAGGAAAATTTAGCAGCGCTACATAATTCAGGGGCTGCGGGCCGAAGGAATGCGAGGAATCCGCAAAATTCGCGTTTCAGGAGAACGAGGAGCTTTTGCAATCTATTGACCAAAAATGTGATATAATGAAACATATGGTGTCAATCAACAGCATCATCAGGGACATGGGGCGCGAGTTATGAACTGGTTTCGAGGTCCGACGCATACGACCCGCTCGGAGCACATCGAAGATTACGCAATACGCAAAATTCCTTCTTACTATCGCTGGCCGATCCCTGCGATTATCTCCGTGCTGCTCGGCAACTCGACCGCGATGTTCTTTTACGCGTTCGGCGCGCAGCTCGGCTTTCTCGCCGAATGGCCGCGGATCTTGTGGCCGATCGCCTATTTGTTTGCCGGAGCCGCCGTCGTCGGCACGCTGATGATCCGGCTCGCCAGCAAGGAAGGGCTGACGATCGACTTGATGACGCGGGGCATGGGCTTCGGCTATATGGGCTCGGCTGTGACTTCGTTCATTTACGGGCTCAACTATGTGTTTTATTTTTTGTTTGAGGGCACGATCGTGACCCACGCCATCTCTGTCTATTTCAACGTGCATTTCAACACGCTGCAGGGAACGCTGATCTTCGCCGCCCTCGGCCTGGTCAAGCTGCTGTTCGTCTGGTACGGCATGAAAGGCCTGCAAATTTTTCAAACGTGGGGCGTGCTGCTGTATGCTTTGCTGCTCGGGTACAGTTTGTTTCAGCTGTTTCACCAGTACGAGGTGGCGGGGCCCGGCGCCTGGGGAGTGGACGCCGGCCGGGAGAATGCAATGTGGCTGGCCTTCATGCTGGTTAACGGGCAAGTCGTCTTTCAAGGACTGATGGCGACGGATTACGGACGGTTCGCCAAGGAGGATGCCGGCTACCGAGGCGCGTTCGTCATTATGCTCGGGATGCTGCTGCCGATGATGATTACGATATTATGCGGACCGCTGTTCGCTTACACGCTGCTCCCGCTGCTGACTGACGGCAACCGGGCGCTGGCGGCCGATTCGGGATACGTGTTTCCAGCCATTATGGGAATATGGGGCGTCATCTTTGTCCTGATCACCCAGTTTCGCATCAACGTGATGAATTTGTACTCGGGCTCGCTGGCGCTGTCCAATACGTTTTCGCTGGCCTTTCGCTTTACGCCGGGGCGGCAGTTTTGGATGGTAGCCGTCTATGCGGTCGGCTGCCTGGTGTATTCCTTCAACATTTTGCAGTATTTGGACAAGTGGATGGCGATTACCGGCGTGCTAACCAATACGTGGATTGTCATCGCCTTGATCGACCATTACGTCTGCCGGAAGCTGCTGCGCCTCGGGCCGACCGACTTTATCGAATACCGCCGGCCGTTCCTGTACCGGTGGAACCCGACGGGACTCGTATCGCTGGCGGCAGGGGTCGGCGTCGGCATCCTGGGCGTGGCGGGGGCGTATCCGGTCTTCTATGCCTCATTTGCCGCGATGCTTACCGGCGCGGCGCTGCATCCGATCTTGACGGCGGCGACGGGCGGAAAATATTACTTTACCCGCTTCCCCCACGATCGGCAGACGAATTGGGTGCCGCCGGCCCGGTACCACGGAGCGCTGCCCGAATCGAAGACTTGACGAACGGCTCTGGAGTGCCGCTCGAATCGAAGACTTGACGAACCGGTATGGAGTGCATGCCCAAATGAAAGGCTTGACGAACGGCTCTGGAGTGCAGCTCAATCGAAGACTTGGCGAACCAGTCTGGAGTGCCGCTCAATCGAAGACTTGACGAACCGATGGCAGGTGGTTATGATGACGGAGAACTGCGAGTTATGCTTCAAACGGATTGACGGCAAGCCGGTGCTCCATGTGGCCGGTTTTCCCGAACGGGAGCACCGGTTTTGCACGGCTCGATGCCGCGACCGTTTTTTGCGAATGGAAGACGATGAGCTGGAATATGGCGATTTATTGCCAAAGCGCGACAACAAAGGGAAGGACGAAGGGTGAGCCGAATGGCCGTTCATGCCAATAACAAGAACTTTCGCATTTTTGAGCAGGTGCTGCTGCAAATTCGCGAATATATCGTATCCAAAAATCTCGGAGCGGGCGACAAGCTGATGACCGAGCGCGAAATGGCCAGCCATCTGAACGTAAGCCGCTCTTCCGTGCGGGAGGCGCTGCGCATCCTGGAATTTTACGACGTGATCCAGTCCCGTCCGGGCGAAGGGACCGTGCTGAAGGTTCCCCATATGTCCAAGGTGCTGGCCAATTTTTTGCCGTTTTTTACGATTCCGACCGAAACGACGGTCGAGCTGCTGGAATCCCGCAAGGTGCTGGAGAGCGGCATCGCCAAATTGGCGGCCAAGCGCAGGAAGGACGCCGACCTGCGGCTGATCTCGAGCGCCGTCGAGCGGATGAGAAGCACCGACGACCTGGAGCAGATGATCCAGGCCGACCTCGACTTCCATCTTCTGCTGGCGAAGGCGGCTTACAACAATACGCTGTCCGACATCCTGGTCGTCGTCTCCGATCTGCTGCCGCAAAATTTGTACACGATCCGGCTGCAAACCCACGGCATCGAAGGCGTCAACGAGACGTTCGCGAGCCAGCACGAAGCGGTGCTGCAGGCGGTAATAGACCGCGACGGCAGCCGCGCCGCCGAAGAGATGGAGCGGCATATCGAATACAACATTTCATTGATGAAAACGATTCAATAACCGCGAGCCGCGTTGGTCCGCGGTTTTTTCGTCGCTGCCAACGGCACCGGCTGCCGCCCCGCATGGTCGTCGAGCAGGCGAAACCCCGGGACTCATGCCCGCGTTGGTTGCCGTCCTCTCTGGTTGCTGAGCTTCCCCTTGGCTGTTGACCTTCTGGTAGCCGCTTCTCGTTGCTGAGCTTCCCCTTGGCTGTTGACCTTCTGGTAGCCGCTTCTCGTTGCTGAGCTCCCCCTTGGCTGTTGACCTTCTGGTAGCGGCTTCTCGGTTATCGCACTCCCCTCTGGTGTTGCCCCATAGGTAGCCGCCCCCAAGTTACTGAACAGGGGATGTTTCCCCACGGTTCACGCTCACCCTTCCGGTTATGCTGGTTGTCTGGACGGATTCCGGCTGCTGACAAAGTCAAACGAAAGTGGGAACTTGGGAATGTTGCATATAATACACAATTTCGTGCAATATTCGAAAAAGCCGGGCCGAATATTGTATTCCGTACAACATTAATCGCCTCATCGGAGTAAAATCGATGTATTTCGTTCAAAATTGTGTACATTTTACAACATTCATTCAATAAAGAGGCCGTTTTTTCTGATTTTGTAGAGTGAAGGGCTGGGGGTACCAGCCCCTCCTCATCAAACCGTACGTGAAGTTTTCCCTCATACGGCTTTCCGACGTTCTTCACCTTGGACAGTACGTTTGCCCCAAATTGCGACGGTTTTCAGACCCGCCATCCGAAGTAATTCGAACACATTTACCTGACTGGCTCTCCTCTTCTTGTGTTTTCTGTTCCACCACAGACTTATTCTTCTGCGGATATGCCAGTCCACTTTGGTCAGGAATCGGTTT
>NZ_KB905667.1 GCF_000380965.1 Paenibacillus ginsengihumi DSM 21568
CAAGCAAGGCAGCAGCCACCGGATTGTCCGACTGAATAAATTGCCGCCAGTTTTGATTTCGCAGCTCGACCTTCAAAAACTGAAACCGCAATATTTCATGCCCCGGAATTTCCATCGTTACAGAATCCGGTTCATCCTTCACATCGTCGGCCGTAAAAATGGCGATCGGAATGATCAGCTTATGCTCTTTCCGATGCCGCTCAAACAAGCGTCCAAAATAAATAAACATGCGTTCATGAAAATCCGCATCCCTATAAGACTGCGGCTCAAAGTGAATCAGCACATAGGCATCAAGCTCGGTATACTTCGTTTCAAGCAGGAGATCGAGCTCCCTGGATTCGTGGCCGACAATATCGACGAGCAGTTCCTGCATGAGAAATCGCGTCTGGCGATGGTCCAGCAAACGATCCAATTCCGGAAAAAACAATTCGATAAATTCCTTGAAAAAGGTTTGCAGCAGCTTCTTAAGCGCTTCATCGTGAGGCGTTATTTTTTTTTAACACAAACCTTGTCTGCTTAGCTATACTTGAGAAGAAGGGGATAGCCGTCGAACGCGCTGCCTCTGCCAACGCTTACGAGCTGTAACGGGAACAGCTGCATGATGCGCAGCAGGGTTCAACATTATGAAAACATCTATCGACGTCCATTCAAGGATGAGCGCCCGCTCCATGACTTGGGGTCATAGCCACAAAGGGTTTCACGTTTGGGTGGGGGGCCGGTTGATGGCTCGAAGCTGATCATAAACCGAGGGCTACAAGCGAGCCATGAATGACCATCCCTCTCTAACGCAAATGACAAACGCTATTTAGCTGAAACGCAGCCTTTGAAAATGTAACGAAACTGGGTAACGCTATTGGGGCAAAAACGCTGAATCGGGTATCCCAAATTGCCCAATAAGGCTGCTCACTTGCGTTACTATTTCAATTCAGTGATTTCGAGCGAAATAAGCTCTGTAGCGAGCGTTAGATTAGGGTTCGCTCGGTCTCCTGAACCTGGGATTTGCTGCAAAATAGCCAATATAGCAGTGCGGCGTTCGTCCAGTATCGGCTCATCCCTCCCTGGGCTTGTCGAATTTTATCTTCACACTATATAGTATATGTAATGGCGCCCCGTTCTTACAGGAGAAGTATTGTTCGTCAGTTTGTGCAAAAGTATACTTCAAGGACGCCATCGCCGTATAAAACGTTCACAGAAGCGTCGTTGACACCGTCCATGCGCCAAGTTTAAGCTTATAGCAATCGGCTGTCAGGCACGCTCATTGGAAAGGAATCCGAATATGAACAATTCAATCGCCGCCCGTCAGGAACGCTTGATTACCATCGTCGTGATCGCTTTGACCGTTGTCATTAACGGCACGGTGCTTGCCCTGCTGTTTATGCCGCAAATGGGCGACGCCGCCAAAGACTACACGTATTTGCCCAAGTTTAACGCCATATTGAACGGATTCACCTTCGTCTTTCTCGTTTTGGCGCTGATCATGATTAGGCGTAAAAACATCGTCTGGCACCGCAACTTTATTTTTGCCGCTTTTACGTCGACCGCTTTCTTCCTGGTGTCGTATCTCACCTATCACTCGTTGTCCGAATCGACTTCGTACGGCGGCAGCGGGGTATGGGCAGGCATCTACTACTTCATCCTGATCACGCATATCGTGCTGGCTGCCGTCATCGTCCCTCTCGCCTTGTTCACGACGGTCCGGGGGCTTCAGATGAACGTTCCGAAGCACCACAGGCTGGCCCGCTGGACGATGCCGTTATGGCTGTATGTCAGCTTGACGGGCGTACTCGTCTACATGATGATCTCGCCTTATTACTAACTTGAAAAAGCCATTGAAAAAAAGACCTTCAAGCCCGGTGCTATCCGCATCGCGTTGAAGGTCTTTCTTGCTCTCCGAATATTACTTGTCTGCAGGCATTTCGTTAAAGAAGGTAATGTCTTCGATCGGCAGCCTTGTCGTCGGATGGCCCGGCTTGGCCGCTTTGCCGAGCGCAATCAGCATGATCGGAATGTAGCGATCGCTGATGTTGAACGCCGCTTTGAGCTGGGCCGCGTCGTAGCCGCCCATCGGCACCGTATCGTAGCCATGGGCGCGCGCAACCAGCATCAGCTGCTGGGATACGATCCCGCCGTCGGTGTGGATGATCTTGTGCAGCACCTCTTTCGGAAGCGAACCGTACATGCTGACCGTTCTTTCCGCGAACGATTTGGCGGTTTCCTCCGTCATGTAGCCGCGCTCCGCTGCTTCGCCGTAAATTTGGTCGGCTCTTTTATAGCCTTCCGTATCGCCCAGCACAACGATAACCGCCGCCGCTTCCGTCACCTGGGATTGGTTAAAGGCGATCGGCTGCAGCTTTTCTTTCAGCTCCTCCTTCTCAATAACGAGGAAGCGCCAAGGCTGAATATTGGAGGAGGACGGCGCAAGCGTCGCTTCCTTCAGCAGCTCCGTGATTTGCTCGTGGGACAGCCGAACCGATTTGTCGTAATGACGTACCGAACGGCGCCCTCTGATGACATCTGCGAACAGCGGGGAATTAACCCCGGTTTGAGTAGTTGACATTTTAATTCCTCCCATGGATAAAATAGTATCCTGAAAATTCGACGAATCTGTCGGCGAATTGTCAGTATCGAAGGTGCCGACCGATGACGAAGGATCGTTCGTCGTCGGCGTCTAATTCTCATTTGCACAGCGACAACCGCAAAATGTGTTCTGCGACAGCCGGCTGTTGCAAAACAACGGCTTACCGGGGCAAGCGAAACTGTGCCGGAAACTGCACAGTAAAATTCAAAAAAAGATGCGGTGCCCGCTTCCGTTAAACTGTTGATTATATTGCACAGTATAGACACTGAAAAAGCGGTTGTCAACGGTCTGCATGCTTAGACCTATATTAAATTTTTGATTCCGATTCATTGGCAATATCTGCAATCGTATATTTGCTTAATACTTCGCGCATGCTGCTATCCATTTCTTTCGTGATTTTCCCCAGGGCGCATTTCATCTGTCGGCCCAAAGGATGCGTGCCCGCTGTTTCCTCAATACCGAAGCACAGCCTGCTGCCCGGACGGAATGCATCATATACGTCGACCAAGCGAATCGACTCCGCCGGTTTCTTCAAGTGGTACCCGCCGGCACGCCCTTCCCGCGGCTCGATAAATCCTTCCTTGGCGAGAACGGACAGGATGCGGCGCAGCAAAGAAGGCTCCGACTGAAGGTATTTGGCCAGCTCGATGCTCGGACAAGCTGTATTTACGTTCTCCTGCGACATAACCGCAAGCGCCTGAACCGCGAGGCCGAACCATCTCGGGTGCTGCGTCGATGTGCAATATTCCTGCTTCACCTTAAGGCCCCCCCCTGTATCGCATGCGAATTGCAGCTATGAGCCATTGTACCGGATTCCGGCGCAACCCGCAATTGTTTAACGGTCGAATAAGGCTTGGCGGAGGACGAGGCCCGATGCTTTCTGCAATTCATCGATCAGCATCTTCACCACTCTCAAAGGGCAACTGCAAATACAATAATGAACAAATTAAACACGTAAAGCGTCTTTACGAAAAAATTCCAGCCGAAAATGCCCGGAACGGCAATCGATATCAGGATGAGTAACAAAACAACGAATTGGACCGCTCTGCTTCGCATAGGCTTCTTTCTCCATTTTCGAAGTTTTATTTAACCGTTAGCGATTTTCCCCCGGGCACTTGAGGCGACGAATCCTGCAAAAAAATGCAGCATTTTCCGTCTGCCTCATCGGTCGGCCTTAACTCTCAACCAAAAAAGAAATCGAGAACGTTCGAGCCTGCTGACGATTGTTTGTTGTAAAATTCGGAATACCCGCAATTTGTGCAGTACACGACGACAAACTGATTGTGCTGGATATCAAACAATTTGGAAAGTCCTGTGCCGGTCATGGCAACCTCTTTCGTCCTCGCATCTCTGCTTCCGCATTTGATACATCCCTTTTCCGCCATACATGAATTCCTCCCTTAAGGCTTATATTTCTATGTACGCTTCGAGGGGGGAGAAGGTTGCATTTAGCAAAGGATATTTTTAACAAAAAATCCGCCATCAGGTGACTTCTCAAGCGGCTAGACTCTTGTTGTCTCGTCTGTCGCTGGCTAAGCGAAAGCCTAAATGGCGGCTAAAGCCTCGTTACTGATTGATGTATTTTTCGAATACATAACCAAAATCTTTGATTTTATGCTCGTCGTGCTTGGATTTTAGCCAGTTATACACAGATTCGTTGATCGCATTGAATTGCTCGGCGGCCGACCCTTGAGCAGATAGACGCCCGATGCTCTCTTTGGCTATTTGTACGCTGGATACGGCATAATCATATAGCTGGTCGTTCGTCGCCACAATTTCGGATATTTTGATTAAACATGAATTCGGAATGTAGCCTAGCCAAAATCTGAGAGATTCACGTTGTGACAAGGCATTTTCGTCATAAAAAGTTGCCAATTTTTTTGCAAAATAAACAGGACACTGCAAGCCTCTTGTCAAAGGTTAAACCACCACGAATAACCAACGAGAGGAAGTGTCCCTAGCAACATGGTACCACAAGCAACGAACCATGCGCCAGAACGAAAATCACGCCGCGAACGCCGAATTGAAATTCTTGCGGAGCGTCGCCGA
>NZ_KB905668.1 GCF_000380965.1 Paenibacillus ginsengihumi DSM 21568
TCATTCTGGAATCAGGTATGAAGATGAATAGCGATATCCGGATTCGGTGGTGTTATCTTTCCGTATCCAATGGTAGGCCTTAACACGATAGTAATAGCCAGATAATACAGAGATATCGCGAACAGAGGTATATGCATAAGCAGCATTTCTTTCCTTGACACTGGCCCCAATGTACACATCGGTCCAAGTTGATCCTGTCCAGCGTTGCAAAGTTACTTGTATGCCGATTTCATTCACTCGGACGGTTCCATAGGTTTCACCCCATATATTGACTTTGTTATCACCTTGATACGATAAGTATCCTTGACCTTTCTCAAGAAAATCGAAATCAGGGTGGAAAATTGTATTAGGAGCTAAGAAAGACGATGGCGGCAGCGAAGTTTTCGCTTGCGCCGCGGCAGCATCATGAGCAAACCCCAGGGCTGGAATTAATGCAATAATCAGAAGCATTAAGAGCACACTTCGGAATGAAAATGTTTTTTTGTTCAAAAGGTCACGACTCCTTTATCAATATAAAATTCAGTACACAAGCTCTAACCTTGCCAGTAGACGAAAATGGTCCCCCCTTGTCGTATTAGTTCGAAGCAAATTTTCCCTGCAAATTACATAACGAAGCAAGGGGCGAATATCTAACGTTTTTATATCCAAGATTGTAGATGTCGAATTTTCAGGATCACTTTTAACTGGCGTAATCCATTGCTTCTTCCTTACGTCCTTTAGGAACTTTAGTGAATGTGAATCGTAAAAGCACGTGTAAACGTATAAATAATTAGGCTTTAAAACGTACAATTTTGTGAAAAATCATTCCAAAAGTCGCACCAAAATTCCTCTTGCTCCTATATATGGTATACTAATATTTACATATAGAATCTGCCATATGATGTGAGTATATGGCGAATAGAGAAAAACAGCAGTTGGCATTTCGGGGGGACTTTCATGGGAGAATGGTTTAATCTGTTAAGAAGTCCAATTCACAACTTGGAGGTCACTGCTCAGGAATGGGTCTATCGTTCCTTTTCACGATTTGTTTATAAAGATATCTTCTTTATTATCCACGATCACGAATTGACTCAAGACATTATACAGGAAGCTTTCTTGAAAGTAACAGATCAAGGATCCCAATTACGTTCGTATGAGAATCTTCCGGGCTGGGTCAAGCGGGTCGCTCGGAACACAGCCATTGATTTTTTGAGAAAGTGGAAAAATGATCGTCAGATTGTCAGCAACATATACGATAATATATGTGTAAGAAAAGATGAAACCGATATTGCCGACGAAGTTGAAAAAAAAGTAAGGAACGAATTGCTTTATCAAGCGCTTCATGAATTAAAGCCGGACTATCGGGTAATGCTGTTGAGTTATTTGGAAGGTAAATCGTATCGAGAAATTAGTAAAGAGCTTAACCTGAGTGAAACAGTACTTAATCAACGGATGGCACGTGCACGAAAAAAATTGTTACAACATTTTCTAAGAAAATGGGCTGATCATGATGAATGAACATGAGAAGGATAAACTGATGAAACAGTTGCTACAAGAATACTATGATCAAATTGAAATCCCAGACGAATCGGATTCTTGGCAAAAGGTTCTTGTTCATTTAGAAAAACGTCGTCGGCAAGAGAAGAGACGTTTTCGATTTAAAATAGCAGCTGCTATAATTGCAGGCGTTCTTCTTGTGGAGGTCGCTCTGACCGTCAATATTCCGAAAACTTACGCTAGTGTTTCTTCGTTATTTCGGGAGGTCAGGGAAAGTATTATTGAATTTTTCTTTGCAAAAACGGAACACCAGGATAATTCTGCCGCGTTAACCACTCCCCCAGAAGAAAGTAATAATGGTACAACGTCTATTCCTGAGGAAACTACACTCGATGACGCCGCAGCTAAGCTTATGTTTTCTCTTCTTATCCCAGAGTATGTGCCAGAGAATTACATGCTTGATGTGGTTCGTATTTTTCAAGAGGCGGATGGAGAATACCATAATGCCTACTTAGAGTATGTAAATGATGTTCAAGATCTCTTCAAGATCAGCCAGCGTTATGTTGAGCCGGGGTCGACCGATAATAAAAGCGACGTAGCAGTGGATGCAGGTACGATCAAGGAAACGACGATTCACGGTAACGCGGCTGTGTGTGTAATGCTACCAGAAGGATTTGTCAACTTGGAATGGCTTGCGAAAGATATCAAAATTTCCATATCCGGAAAGTTGACCGAAGCTGAAGTTTTGTTAATAGCTGAATCGATGCATCCGCATAAAAGATAACAGAAACTCTCCCGCAAAGTCTTGAACAAGGCTTTTAGAAGGCAGGATCGTCTTTCCGAGGTCGAGCAGCACATCAAACCGGCCCGAAAGCCAGGTGGACGCAGTTGGCTGGGATATCTTAAAGTCGAGAGAGTCTTACCTTTTTTACTCTCGGCTCTCTGAGTAAAAAAAAATTTGAAATTTACCGTTAGATTTTTGTCGTTCACATCGATATATATGTAGACACCACGAACGGAAGTTGATTATAAGGATTTACATCAAAAAAATGGAGTTGAATCCATGGGAGGGACGTAAAATGAAACGCAAGTAACGGAATGAAGATCAGCACAAGATGCATTGTTCTGTTGTTGCATGACGATTTTGACAATGGATTAAAAAACTGAGGTTTTAAAATCTTAAACAATGGAGGATGTACAATGAAAAAAGCAAAGTCTTTGGCACTTCTTTCTTGCTTATCATTAGCTCTTGCGTTCCCAAACGCTGCATTAGCAGCTGTTGATACGCACGAAACAAGTAAGCTTATCTTTCAATATGGTCCAGATGGTGGTGTTACCTTTAGTGTGAGTGCCACAACAGGTTCGATCCTAACGTATACTAGTACTTATATAGGTGGAAATATGTATCAAAACACCTATACAAATTCAGATGCAAGCATCAAATCCAGCAGTTCTCACGGACTTAGTAGTTGTAACAGCAGTATGGCTGTTAGAGCAACTACCAATTTTGACGGAGCTTCCGTTTCCCTAACACAGAACTCAAGTTACTGGGTCAGTCCCGGGACAACTATAGTTGGGAAAAATAGCGGTAGTAATTGGAAGAAATCATTGGTTACAAATTATAAAGTCAATGTTGACAATGAAGGTTATGTCCAACCCGCGCCCGACAAATGTTTTGGAGGCGGGGCAGTAAAAGATTCGTTCACCATCTCTCATTAATAAATGGAGGTAAGATTCAGATGAAACTAAATAGGCTATTCGTGATTATGGGCGGCGCTTGCTTATCATTGCTTTTGATTGGTTCTGCATTCGCTTCTAATTTATCAACATCCACGGTGGAAATAATTAGTTCAAGCTTTGATTCTTTGAAAGCAAAACTTGACCAGGAACAAAACAACAAACTTGCTTCTGCTGTTCCGTTAGCTCAGAGCGATGATTTTCAAATTTCCAAACAGGACTTTGTTTTTTATAAAAGTAATATGGAGATGATTAAGAAGTTGCAAAATCAACAATCTCTTAATTCCTCCTCTATTTCGGATGATGCATTGATTAACGAAATGTTGACCAAGGAAATAACAGTGAGTCATGCGAAAAAGTTGGGACTTAAAGTAAGTCCTCAAGAAATTGAAGAAGTAATCGAAGTTGAAAAATCCGCACTAAACGACCCTTCAATTACTGGCGAGAATAATGAAATTGTGCGCGAAATTATGAAGCATCGCATACGAATCACTGGTTTGTCCGAAGATGAATTTTGGAAAAGTGACAAGATCAAAAATGAATACGAAAAGGCCCTGTTGATGGGCAAGCTGTTTGATAAGCTTGTTGAAGAAGGGAAAATTGAAAATGACGGTGCCAGCTTTGGGGCCTATCAAAAGGAACTTCTTAACAATTATAAAGGTAAGGTTACAATCAACAAAAGTATTTTGAATGACTAACTTTCTATTTGCCCCTACGGTTGGAGACTAACCCAAGAAACTTCCAACCGTAGGGGCTATTTATGTTTTAAAAAAAGTTTTGTAAAACAAGCATTATAATAAAAATTATTGAACATGTTGCCATTGCTACAAAAACGAAATATCCAAAATATCGAAGAGGACGGGGCATTTTTTTCAAATCAACTCTATTTGTCGGAGTTCCCATAATGGTCTTGTAGTGATCAGTCGCTGAATTGAAGGAGGGGATTTCGTAATTTTCATCATTTCTTGTTTTTTTATCGTCTTTTGATTCCATAAAATATCACCCCTTTTATGCTTGTAGGCGTTGCACCTGCATAAATCCAGTTACTCATAGTTTATTATTGTGTAATTGCTTTTATTCAATACACCTTTAAACTGCTGGATTTACTATATTAAACATGAATTCGGAATGTAGCCTAGCCAAAATCTGAGAGATTCACGTTGTGACAAGGCATTTTCGTCATAAAAAGTTGCCAATTTTTTTGCAAAATAAACAGGACACTGCAAGCCTCTTGTCAAAGGTTAAACCACCACGAATAACCAACGAGAGGAAGTGTCCCTAGCAACATGGTACCACAAGCAACGAACCATGCGCCAGAACGAAAATCACGCCGCGAACGCCGAATTGAAATTCTTGCGGAGCGTCGCCGA
>NZ_KB905669.1 GCF_000380965.1 Paenibacillus ginsengihumi DSM 21568
GGTTTGACCGCTGGCTGGGACAAGGGGAACATTTTCAGCATCCGGCAGTAGCCACCTGCATCAAAACGATGCGAAACTGGCGAACGGAGATCGTCAATTATCACTCCTGTCGGTGGACCAATGCGGCGGTTGAAGGAAGAAACAACCGAATGAAAGCCTTTCAACGCCGACATTACTTCACCCGGAACCGGGAACGTTACGTACAAGGACTTCTGGTCGAATGTAACCGTGAACGATTTGGTACATAAAGTCAAGCACTAACTTTGATGTTGAGCCCATTTTTATACGGACTATTACGGTCATATGCTTGGCGCCAGGATGGAGGCCGACATGCGCGACGACTTGTTCCGCCACGTACAAGGTCTGTCCTTTCGGTTTCACAGTCAGACGACGACCGGACAGCTGATGTCCCGCGCGACGAACGATCTGTTCACGATCTCGGAGCTGGCCCATCACGGGCCGGAGGATGTCGTCATTTCGCTCGTACGCATCATCGGCTCCGCGGCGATCCTATGGCATATGAACGGGCTGCTGGCACTTACGCTGTTCGGTATTCTGCCTTTTATGTTTCTCTTCGCCTACCGTTACAGCTTGAAGGTGAAAGATGCGCTGAAGCGGAACAACGAGCGGATCGGCGACATCAACGCGCAGCTGGAAGACAGCTTGTCCGGCATTCGCGTCGTGCAGTCGTTCACGGGCGAAGCGCTCGAAACAGCCAAGTTTCGCGATGCGAACCGATCGTTTTTGGAGAGCCGGAAGCGAAGCTATCTGGCCGAAGCTTTGCTGTTCAACGGGCTGACATCGTTCATGTCGTTCATGAATATCGCCGTCGTGGTGGCGGGCGCCGTCCTGATCAGCCAAGAGCGGCTGCAGCTTACCGAATTGATCACGTTTCTATTATATATGAACACGATCACGGATCCGGTGAAAAGACTCGTCAACTTCACGCAATTTTTGCAAAACGGAATCGCCGGGTTCGAGCGCTTCGTAGAGCTGCTTCAGGTCAAGCCGGATATCGCCGATGCGGAGGATGCCGTCGAGTTAGAGCGGGTGCGGGGATGTGTCGAATTTTGCGGTGTCGGCTTTCAATATGACGAGGGCGGCCCTTATGTATTCCGAAATATGAATCTCTCCGTGCAACCGGGCGAATATGTCGCGCTCGTCGGCTCGTCCGGCGTCGGCAAAACGACGCTCTGCCAGCTGATTCCCCGGTTCTATGATGCGACGGAAGGCGATATATTTATCGATGGCGCGAATATCCGGAACGTGACGCTGAAGTCGCTGCGCAGCCATATCGGAATCGTGCAGCAGGACGTCTATTTGTTCGCGGGGACGATTCGGGACAATATTTTGTACGGAAAACCGGACGCCTCCGAGGAGGAAGTGATCGCCGCTGCGAAGCATGCCCATGCGCATGAGTTCATTATGAGTTTGCCGAACGGCTTCGATACTTATGTCGGCCAGCGGGGAATCAAGCTGTCCGGCGGGCAAAAGCAGCGCATCAGCATCGCGCGCGTGTTCCTGAAAAATCCGGCCGTTCTGATCTTCGATGAAGCGACCTCCGCGCTCGACAACGAGAGCGAGCGGGCCGTGCAGGAGAGCCTGGAACGGCTGGCCTCGCAGCGCACGACCTTCGTCATCGCCCATCGGCTGTCCACGATCCGGAATGCGGATCGCATCGTCGTCATCACGGAGCAGGGCATTGCCGAAGAAGGGACGCATGAGCAGCTTCTGGAGCGGGACGGGGAGTACGCCAAGCTGTATCGGCTGCAGTTCAGGTAAGCGGCCGTGCCGGTTCGCGGATAAACGCCGCCGGCAAAGCTGTCCGGGCCTTATAGGAGCGCCGCAATGTGCCTTTCTTGCAAAATTGGGAAGCGGCCTCCTTCGGCTCTGCCGATTACCGGAAGCCTGCTGACGGGGAATTTCGGGCATTGTGACCGACGGCATTCGACTCCGTACATGGATTGCGCTGGCGTTCATTCCATTTTGGCAACATCTCGTCAGGCCATTGACTTCCCTTCTGTTCAGGCATATACTTCATACAAACAATAACCAAGTATACACATCGGGAATATCGAAAATATGTACCGGAGGGATAATCTATGGCAAAGCCGCTGACAATCGACGAATTATGGAAGGAACGTATCGCCCAAAGCTTAAACGGCATCGAATACGGCACGGTGCAAATTGTTGTGCATGACGGCAGGATCGTGCAGATCGAACGAATGGAACGCAAACGGTACGAACCGGATTCGCCGCGATTAAAGAAAGGCACGGCGACCTTGGCTTAAAGTTGATCGGAGCGACCGGATAACCGGAGACGAAGCGCACCTCGCGCTCGTCTCTTTTTTATTTCAATACAGTATCGAAGGAGTGTAGAGGACGATGGGTTCTGCAAAAAGACAGCTCCACCTGAATGCGTTCCTGATGAATACCGGGCATCACGAGGCGTCTTGGCGGCATCCCGGGACGTTTCCGCATTTGGCGACGGATATCCGGTATTACCAGAAGCTGGCGCAAATCGCCGAAAGAGGAAAGCTGGACTCGCTGTTTCTGGCCGACGGGTACGCGCTGCAGGGCGATGTGAGCCATCGCGTCGTCACCGGGCTCGAGCCGTTGACGCTGTTGTCCGCTCTTGCGGCGGTAACTGAGCATATCGGTCTGATCGCCACCGTCACGACGACCTATAACGAGCCTTTTCATGTCGCCCGAATGTTCGCTTCGCTGGACCATATCAGCGGCGGCCGGGCCGGCTGGAATATCGTCACTTCCTCGGGCGACGCGACGGCGCAAAATTTCAGCCTGGAGCGGCACACCGAGCATCACTCGCGCTATGTCCGGGCCAGAGAGTTCGTCCAGGTCGTCACCGGTCTGTGGGATTGCTGGGAGGACGATGCGCTCGTCATCGACAAGCAGGCCGGCGTGTTTGCCGATTCCGCCAAGGTCAGGCCGCTTCGTCATCGTGGAGCCTCCTTCTCGGTCAAGGGGCCGCTGAACATTCCGAGGTCGCCGCAAGGCCACCCTGTGCTCGTTCAGGCAGGCTCCTCCGAAGACGGCAAGGCGTTTGCGGCAGAGTTCGCGGAAGCGGTGTTTACCGCCCATCAGACGCTGGCGGCTGCGCAGGCGTTCTATGCCGATGTCAAGGGGCGATTGGCGGCTTGCGGCCGTTCGCCCGAGCAGCTGCTCATTTTGCCGGGCGTCAGCCCGGTGATTGGCGCGACCGAAGCCGAGGCGAAGGAAAAGGAGGCGGAGCTGCACGAGCTGACGATCCCGGAGTACGGACTAAACCGCCTGTCTCAGCTGCTGCAGATCGATTTGTTCTCCTATCCGCTCGACGGACCGCTTCCCGAGCTGCCGGACGTTCGCGACATCAACGGCAACAAGAGCCGCTTTCAGCTCGTGGCCGAAATGGCCCGCCGGGACAATCTGACGATTCGCGAGCTGATTCTCCGCACGGCGGGCGCCCGCGGGCACTTGACCTTCGCCGGTACGGCCGTGCAGCTGGCTGATTTGATCGAGCATTGGTTCAAGGAAGGAGCGGCCGACGGCTTCAATGTGATGCCGCCGTATTTTCCGGGTGCGCTGGAGGATTTCGTGGATCTTGTCGTGCCCGAGCTGCAGCGAAGGGGACTGTTCCGAACGCAGTACGAAGGCCGGACGCTGCGCGACCGGTTCGGGCTGTCGAGGCCGTCAGCGCGCGCTTCTTACGAAATGAAACTAGCAGACTGACCCGTAGACCGGGCGGATCGCTATCATGCGTCGACGTACCGCGCGCTGCTCCTGGCGCGCGGTGCAAAAAGAACCGCTGCGGACGAGAAATTAAGCCGCAGACAATCTTCTCCTCCTCCTCTGGGTCCCCTCCGGTTTCAGCTTCAACGTGCTGCGGCTCAAATAAATGAAGCGTGCGAAACGGGAATATTGCATAAAATACAATACTTCTTCCGATATTCGCAAGAAAGAGGCCAGAATGCTGCACTCAGTACAACAATTCTTCCTGATCGCCGCAAAAATGGGTGAAATCCGCACTAGCTTTGCAACAAACCTGACATGAAAGTAAATATTCCTATAAATGTATTTTGTTGATTATTTTTTCTGGAAAATCGCAAAAAAATCTCCTATTGTAAACGTAGAGGGCGTGTTACCCAATCCGTTTACAAAGGAGACACCATATGGGTAACAATATCTCAAAAACCGTTATCAGTCAATGCCTTGAATGGTTGAATATTCCCGAATTTGTTTGCGATTTCCTCGATTATCGCAAACAAAAGCTCAAGCTTGCTGCTTCCATCTATTTGTTCGTCGAGGCTCAATTGTCCAACCGAAAAGAC
>NZ_KB905670.1 GCF_000380965.1 Paenibacillus ginsengihumi DSM 21568
AGTTGGATTGGTCGCACAACCATCTTATGGAATGTACAGATGTTTTTCAATTTTGGCTCTACATGTTGTCAAGCACTATGTTTGGTATAGAGCCAGTTTTTTCTGTAATCATATCCAAAACGTTGGGTATTGCCTACTACTTCGTAAATTATTAAGAATCAATGCAAAGAAAACAACAATTAGTGATCCGATTAATACAGGCATTAATAAATAACTCCAACTGTATTCCCCTAACATAACAACAATCGGATCTGCCCCTGCAGGTGGATGGGTAGTTTTTGTCATCATCATCATCGCTATTGCTAATCCAACAGCTAAACCAATCGCCCAAGGATCATTGCCAAATAAATGATAAATCACTAAACCCACAAAACTAGAAACAAGATGACCGCCAATAATATTTCTTGGTTGTGATAGAGGTGCATTCCAAATGCCAAATGCCAACACACAACTTGCACCAAATGGAGCCATTAACCATTCGGCTGATGTCAAATTTGTCATTATTGCCAGAGTAAAAATAGTTATAAATCCGCCAACCAATCCTGTTATTATATCCTTCCCATTTACTTTCAACGGACTCTTCCCTCTGCCCACCATTTTAGAAAAATAGGGAACATGTAACACCTTTGATGTTTCTTGTACTTTTACTCTTTCCATGTCCATCACTCCTCGTTAATTGATCGTATTGTCAAAACTTTAATATTAGAAAGGTTAATAATCCTTGATTTAAAGGGCTTTAAATGCAAAAAACTTGCCACCCCCTAAAATCTAAGGATAATTGAGGTTACCACACACACAACATCCTAGATTGGAAGTGACAAGTTTGTACCCTCAATTATTAACCTATTTAATGGAATTTATCAAGCATCAAGATCAGGTAATTCGAACATTGCTTACCCTTCTTATTGGAAAAGGCATGTTTGACAAACCTGAAAAGACTCCTGTAAATAAACCTTATCGTAAGCTACAGGTTGATGATCTTCCGATCATTGAAACCCTACAGAAACTTGATTACCGGGTTCTTCTCTCTGAATATCTGGAGAAAAACGGTAAACAGTTAAAGCCTGTTCAAAGGCGTAAGAACGCAAAAGTACGTGTGCCAAAATCTATGAGCTGTCCGCAGTGTGGTGCTCCATCGGAATATCTTTACGCCAATAATGGAGATAAAGGGCAGTATCAATGTAAGGTATGCTCCTGTCTTTTTAGTCAAAAGAATCGATATTTGAAGGAGGCTGTTTTAAAGTGCCCTCACTGCTCAAAGACCCTAGAGAAAATCAAGGAGCGAAAAGACTTTGACGTTTATAAATGTAAGAATAACGACTGTCCTTACTACCAACAGAAACTAAACGGAATGTCTTCAAAGGAGAAGAAACAGTTTCAAAAAGACCCCCAATCCTTTAAGTTGAGATACATTTTCCGGCAGTTTCGCATTGACTTTCAGCCATTGTCTAAGTCTTCTCCTATAAGGCCCAAGGTAGATTTAGCAAAGCTTTATGTTTCGCCTCACACATTGGGGCTTATTTTAACTTACCATGTTAATTACGGCCTTTCGGCCCGAAAGACAGCTGCACTCATGAAGGATGTTCACGGGGTTTCTATATCACATCAGAGTATTTTGAATTACGAGAATGCCGTAGCCCTTGTCCTCCAAGCCTTATGTTGATAACTATCCTTACGAACTATCAGATCAATTCTGTGGGGACGAAACCTATATAAGGGTGAATGGGCGTTGGCACTACCTGTTCTTCTTCTTTGATGCGGTGAAAAAGATTATCCTGTCTTATCCAGTGTCGCCTAATCGCGATACCGTGTCAGCTATACGTGCCATTGATAATGTCCTAATAAAGCTGAAAGAGATTCCAAATGACCTAACATTTGTCGTGGACGGTAATCCAATTTACCTTTTAGCTCAGCACTTTTTTGCCCAACACGACATTCATTTCGACATTAAGCAAGTTATTGGGCTTACAAACGAAGATCCAGTGTCAACAGAGTATAGACCACTAAAACAAGTGATAGAACGGTTAAATCGCACGTTTAAGGGCAATTATCGCTCCACACACGGTTTTGGTTCTGAACATGGGTCTGTTTCTTTTGTGACCTTGTTTGTAGCTTACTTTAACTTTTTACGGCCTCACGCCGCACTAGAAGGTAAGGTGCCAGTGGTCAATCCGGAGTTACTACAGCTGCCGAACATGCCTGCACGATGGTCTAAACTCATTGGTTTGGCACAAGACTGGATTATTGAACAATTAGCCTAACTTTTTGTTTAGCAGAGCCCTTGAAGGTTCGAACACCCAAACAGCAATCGGCGAAGCGAACTCTTGACAAACCGAACTAGCCAATGGTTTAAAATGGAAAAAACCAAGGGCTATTTAGCATGCCTTCTTTTTGTCCCCGTCGCCCTTGTTAAACTTACCTAAAACCATTGGCGTGTTTGTCAAGAGCGATTGCGTGGCCTTTCCACCAAATATTTGGCAGAAAAAGCTGAACACCTAATGAGTTTTCATAGAACTTTTGATACTACCTAATTGATTCTATTTTATAGAGAACAAACTAACCTGTCAATATCTATTTTAGGGGTTAGATGATTATTGCAAAAAAAAGACCAACCATCGAAAGTTGGCTCTTCATCTATTTTCATTTTTTCGGCGTTGAAATCGTTCCACTTTTTTTCTGTTCCCACAAATCTTCATTGAACACCATTTACGTCGACCAGTTTCGTCGATGAACAGTAGAACACAATCTGGATTAGCACAATGTTTTAGAAATGCTAAATTTTTATTTCCAATTAAATTCAATGCATCAAAAGCAATATAAGAAAGAACAATATCTTCTACTTCGCCAACAGGTCTAGGTATCATTATTTGATCAATCAATTTAAAAGTAAATGGGGCCTTTTCAATTTTCTCTTCCAAAAAAGTAATAAATCCTTTTTGAACTGGTTGCCCATTAGCTATTGCTTCAAATTCATTTCGTAATACAGTACGCATTTTCAAAATACCTGATAAGACTTCTTGCACCCTAAGTTTTATGGAAAAAAGAAGTTGTTCATCAATAAATAAAAATTCTTTCATTACTTGAAACCACTCAAACATATCTTCTTCAGAAACTAATAAATCATGACGTTCACCACGTCTTACTACTTCAGTGTTTAC
>NZ_KB905671.1 GCF_000380965.1 Paenibacillus ginsengihumi DSM 21568
AGGCATGCATGAGGCCACGGCCGCCAACTGACCGAATCGGTCAGGCGTGCGCGAGACGATGCCCGTCAATTGACCGGATCGTGCAGGCGTACGCGTGCGGATACAGTCGAAGCAGAGTTGAAGAGTCGATAAGCGCTTAGAAGCGATGGGAACCGCCGGGAAAACAATGAGAAGCAATGAGAGGCAATGAGTGGCAATGGCAGACAATGAAAGGCAATAAGAAGCGGCATTTGGAAATGAAAGGGAACAAATAGAACTGGGGAGCAATGAGGAAAACGAGAAGCGCCGGGAAGCGCTGAGAGAAGAGATACCGGGGAGGAGAGCGCCGATGAAACGGATCATAATCGGACATCATACAGATATTGAAGAGAGGCGGGCGCGCGTCGTTCACGTTGACGGCGTCGAAATCGCCGTGTTCAAGCTGTCGGGAGGAGGCGTGCGGGCGATTGAAAACCGCTGTCCGCACAAGAACGGCAAGCTGTCGGAAGGCATCGTCTGCGACCATCACGTATATTGCCCGCTGCACGATTGGAAGATCAATCTGAACGATGGGCTCGTGCAGGAGCCGGACGAGGGCTGCGTGAAGGCGTATCGCGCCGAGATCGACGGCGAGACGGGGCATATCGTACTGTACGTGGAGCAGGGCGAGGATAGCAGCATAGCATCTTAGATCCGCGAAGGAAGGGGCAATGTCACTTGAGAACGCAGAGGCTGGCGGGCATCCGCGTAGCGCTGACCGGTCCGCGCAAAGCGGAGGAAATGGGCCGGATGGTGGAGAAGCAGGGCGGCATTCCGCTGATCAGACCGGCGCAGGGAACGGTGTTTCTCGACGACGGGGAGGTGGAGCGGGAGCTGGCCCGGCTGGTCGAGGAATCTGTCGACTGGTTCATCTTTACGACTGGCGTCGGCGTCGAGACTCTGCTCGGGAGCGCCCGCAACCTCGGCCTCGAGCAGCGTTTCCACGAGCGATTGCAGCAGGCGCGCATTGCCGCCCGCGGGTACAAGGCGGTCCTCGCTGTGCGAAAGCTGGGACTGAATCCGGTCGCGCGCGATGACGACGGCACGACGGCCGGCCTGATCCGCGAGCTTGCCGCCTTCGACCTGAGCGGATGTCGGGTGGCGCTGCAGCTGCATGGCGATCCGGCTCCGCGGCTGGTCGGCTTTTTGCGGGAGCGGGGGGCGATCTGCCGCGAAATACTTCCGTACCGCCACATCCCGCCGGAGGAGGCGTCGCTTCGCCAATTGACCGCGGAGATCATCTCCGGCGGCGTCGATGCTGTCGCCTTCACCAGCGGTCCGCAAGTCCGCTTTCTCCTGGCTTATGCCAGGGACACCGGGCAGCTGCCCGAGCTGATGCAGGCGTTCCGGACGCATGCGGTGGCGGCGGCTGTTGGCAAATTCACGGCAGAATGTTTGCGCGAGGAAGGCGTAGGGCGCGTCGTCGTGCCGAAGGAGGAACGGATGGCCAAACTGGTGCAGGCGCTCGCCGATTATTTCGACCGACGGGAAGGCTTGACGAATGAAGGAGCGATTTGATCAGTGGATTACGTAAAACCGGAGCAGGTGGCGGAGCAGATGGCGGCGATAGGTGAAGCGAAGGCACGCCTGTCCGTTCCAGATTTGCTGCTGCGGGGTTTTCTGGGCGGCGCCATTCTCGCTTTTGCGACGACGCTTGCCTATACGGCTTCGGCACAGACGGAGATCGGCCTGGCGGGCGCGCTTGTTTTTCCCGTCGGGTTCGTCATCATCGTGCTGCTCGGCCTTGAACTAGTTACCGGCAGCTTTGCCACCATTCCGCTTGCGGTGCTGCGCCGGAGAGCGACGATCAGCGGCATGCTCCGCAACTTCGGCTGGGTCATCGCCGGCCATATTGCAGGATCAGCCTTGTACGCTGCGCTATTCTATATCGCAGTGACGAACGCGGGGCATGCGGCCAATCCGATCGTACAGACGATTATTGGCGCAGCGGAAGCCAAGACGAACGGCTACGCGGCGTTGGGCGCCGACGGGCTGCTGACCGTATTCGTCAAAGCGGTGCTGTGCAACTGGATGGTGACGCTCGGCGTCGTCATGGCGATGACGTCCAGGTCGACGGCGGGCAAGATTATGGCCATGTGGCTGCCGGTTTTGACCTTTTTCGCGCAGGGCTTCGAGCATGCTGTCGTCAACATGTTTGTCATCCCGGCAGGTATCCTGTACGGTGCCGACATCACGCTGGGCGGCTGGTGGCTGTGGAACCAGCTTCCCGTCCTGCTGGGCAACTTCGTGGGCGGAATGATTTTTACCGGCATGTTCCTTTATTTTACGCATGTGAAAAAAGAAAAGGCTTCCGCCTCGCAGCACACCAAGGCTGCCTAGCACCGGCGGATTCGCGGACAAGGCCCCTTTCGCTTTCGGTCGAAAGGGGCTTTTTTCGGCTTCCTCGCGAAGGTGACGCGGCGAACCTTGTCCGCAGCGCGAGAAATCGGGCCTTAGCCGACGAAAGCGTCCTCCTCGTGCGCAAAATGCCCCCGCTGCGCGAAACCATGCGCCCGAAAAATCTCGGCGAGGGCGAGCATGGCGCCGCAAGTGTGGGGGCATGACACTGCGGTATGCGAGCATGGCGCCGCAGTGAGGGAGCATGACACTGCGGTGTGCGAGCATGACGCTGCAAGTGTGGGGGCATGACACTGCGGTGTGCGAGCATGGCGCCGCAGTGAGGGAGCATGATGCCGCAGGATGTGAGCATGGCACCACAGTATGTGAGTATGATTCTGCGGTATGAGAGCAAATGTTGTATTTTGTGCAACAAAATCTAGGAAATGAGCCTCGTTTCTGAGCAAATGTTGTATTTTATACAAAATTTCGGGCGATTATCATCAATAGGATGATGATAAGGCCAAAATTGTTGTACAAAATGCAGGATTTCTCTATCTTTGGTTTGCCTGAATCCGTGAAACTTCTCGCTTAAAAAACGAGAAAATTGAAGGAAATACGTATACGATGGAGAAAAAGTAGGATTATAGCCCAATTCTACTT
>NZ_KB905672.1 GCF_000380965.1 Paenibacillus ginsengihumi DSM 21568
TGGAATGAGTTTTATAAGAAGAAAGAGGCAGCCGAGAAGGCGGCACGGGAGGCAGACCAATCCACCCCGCCGAAACAGGACACTGAGGGGACGGGAGAAATTCCACCGAAAAAGAAATCCCTTCCTGACTTTGTAAAGAAACAATGGGAAGAAGGAAACAAATTTAATAAGGAAAATCGCCCTCGTTACCCTTATAATGAGGTAGAGTTAGAGGCTAAAGAAGCAAATGGAAAGAAATACGTTGTTGACTCATATGTGCCGGGTAAGGAGATAGTTTCAAGGAAATACACCCAACTTGCGGAAGTCCAAGAAAAAACAGCCCTTAGCTATTTGAGTGAGTTCACTAAAAAGTATTCTTCTGGTTCAGAAATTTCTTCTGGAAAATTCAACCCAAATGCTTTAAAAGGTGGTCGATTAGAGGGAGAATTAATTTTGGAAGTTCCTGTGCAAACAAAACCAATTCCACAGGCAATTCTTGACGAAGCTACTAAGAAGGGTATCATTATTCGTGATATTACTGGGAAGGTGTATAATTGATGGAGATTTACTATTGCGATAAGTGGTCAAATATTAAAAAGAAGCCGTGGAATATTATTGATGAGAAAACAGCAAGATTTAATCACGAGGGGCGTCAAGAGTATACGGCAGTTCTAAGTGACGGTGGGCAACCGAAATATTTAGTAAATGTCACCGACAAATGGGTCTCAGTAAGTTTTCTGGACGACCTGCTACGTAAATATTTACACTATGATTTTCTTGTTAAGGGTGATAATAGATTATTTTTAAAGACAGTGATGTACTGGGAGTATGAAGGAGATACCGAAACAGAATTAAAGAGCATGATTTTTGGTTATCAAGAGAATGGTTATATTGCTATGGAGCAAAGAGACGCTAAGACTGGAGAGGTTGAGGAACGAGAGACCGAAGATGACGTTTCAAGAAATTGGGACTCATTCCCTGAATTTGGTCAATATCTTCATCTGTGCAGAGAGGAAAGATAGCTTTTTCGGTGGGGCTACCCACTAGCGAATGAATCAATTTACCTCATCATTACCAACATAACCTTTGTTCTACCTGTAAGATATTTTCACGAATTAAGATGTACGCACAGAATGTCTGGAAAAAGTATCCCTATTTAACGTAATAGCGTTACACGAAACAGGTCAATTATGGTCAGATACCACCATAAAAGACCTGTTTTTTGTTATCTTCGTTTTCTTGCGGTTTTTTCAAATATGTTTGCAACGATGTACGTACATAGAACGATTGATATGGTGAAAGAAATATCTCAACTTTTCAGTAAGATATAGCGACCATAAAGAGTGTCAGGAATCAACTGAGAGTATGACAACGGGAAGGACGTGTGTGAAAGGCTAGCCACCTGCCCTCTAATATAGCCCGAAATTCATGAAAAAAAATCGGGAGAAGGGGCGGCACATGGAAGGAGTCAGTGTATCCATCGACCGTATCGTCATTGATTTTACAGATGTGTATTGGGATTTCTTCAATCCATTCATGCTTCGGTTATGTCACTACTTCGGAGTCAAGATGTATACAGCAGAAAAAGGGTTTCGTTATCACATCAATATCAACATGGGAAAGCAATTCTTGCACATTTCCTATCAACTGGTTATCTCACCCAAATCACGCAAGCATACCCTGCGAATCGAAGCGTATCCCCATTCTCTTGTGTATTTTAAAGATTGGTTGATGCAAATTCAGAGACATGCGAAGAAAGTCCTGTTTGTCCGTTGTGATGTCGCATTTGACATCCCCCGTAACATGAAGGAAATCTTCACACAGTCGCTTACAGGTCGGCAATTGCGTCTTTACCGTGGGACTCGTTATTACAACGGGAAACACCAACGACAGCAACACGGTTATTGTCGTGTGTATGACAAGAAGGCAGAACTGGAGGCTAGGAAGGGGAAGAAAATCGAGGGGGAACTAACTCGAATGGAAATCGTCTACGCTCCCAAGAAGAAAATACCACTCGAAGCATTAGTTCAGTTCCCCCCACAATTTGCGAACCTTTACTTCTGTGCTGTCATCCAAGACATGGGAAAAATCAAACCCAAAGTAGGAGCACTCGTTCAACAGATACAGGATGGTCAAACCATGCCGCAAGGCATTAGCTACTATTACCGTCAACAAATACTAGAACAGATGCAGTCACAACAGGTAATCGACTTGGACAGTTTGGTGGCGGAATATTGGGAAAAGGTAATCACGATTCCATGTGCTGTATTGGTTAGCAAGGTGAGCAAAGTACCGTTACCGCAATAGTTTAGTCGTCTTCCAGAACAATCAGGTCATGTAAGTCAATATTCAGAGTGCGACAAATCTGCTCTAGTGTATCGAAATAGGCGGCATTGACCTTATCGGAGCAAAGATGGCTGATAGTATTGGGGCGGATGTTCATTAAACGAGCCAGTTCACGTTGAGACATTCCCCTTTCTTCTAAGATTTCTTTTAGCCGTAACCGAATAGGCAACGATAATCCCTCCAAGCATAACGCTTATCCGATATATTTAATCACCAAACTTTCTTCAACTATAGCATTGTAATCTAGTTGATTGCAACGGTGATACGATATATAATAGAATTATAGCGGTATGGCGTTACATAAATCTCAATTACTGTTACGGAGGGGGAGATGGCATGAATCACTTAATCCACAGACTGGAACAGTTGCAGATGAGAGAAGCGGTTGTTCATGAGAAATTGTCAAGGCCGGATTTAAATTGACCCACTTCGCCGGTTTAAATTTGACCCACTTCGACGAATTAAGGGTCTAGACTTGCTGATTCTCCCTGCAA
>NZ_KB905673.1 GCF_000380965.1 Paenibacillus ginsengihumi DSM 21568
GAGTTGGATTGGTCGCACAACCATCTTATGGAATGTACAGATGTTTTTCAATTTTGGCTCTACATGTTGTCAAGCACTATGTTTGGTATAGAGCCGAAAAATCTTTGAATTTTTTCATGACATTTTTGAATTGAACCACATGCTCCATGCTCTCACCCCTCATACAAAATCTTCATCAAATGCTGCAGATCATCCAGCGACAATCCGATTTCTCTGCTATTCGTTATGACCGCGTTTAACTGCTCCTCAATGGCCTTCAACTTCTTCTCTCTCATGACCTCCAGATTTTGCTCTGCGACAAAAGAACCTTTCCCGACAATCGAATAAATAAAGCCCGCTTTCTCCAATTCCTCATAGGCTCGTTTCGTCGTTATAACGCTAATATGCAAATCCTTTGCGAGCTGACGTATGGAAGGCAGCGCTGTCCCTTCCTGCAGCTCACCTGCCAAAATGGACGCTTTAATCTGATTCGTGATTTGTTCATAAAACGGTTCCTTGGAACTGTTGGAAATAATGATCTGCATGTCCATCCCTCTTCTTTATTTTTTCGAGAACATCATGGATTTAATCTCCCATACGGCCTGAATCAGTATCGCTGCAAGGTGAATGGTCATGAACATATTAAAGAAGGGAAAGGAATAAGGGGTGATCCATTCTGTGAATAGTCTCGATTCCAGAATCCATCTCCCTATCCTGGCAATCAAGCTGCCGCCATCGTTAATATTCGGCTCCAGTGGAGTGCCGTCAACGAACATAAAGATCAATTGAACAATTAAAAATATACCAATCGTGAGCAGCCATCGCTTGGCTCGATCCGTGTAAATTGATTTTTCTGTGTCTGACATTGAACTCTTCTCCTCTCACGCTAATTTCGAACCTCAAATAGAGCAGTTGGCGTCCATCGATTCAAGGAGGGTGATTGAAGAACGATCCGCACGTCATCTATGCAACTTTATATAATGTATATATGCACATTATATACACTTTTAAAGTGTGTTGCAATAAACAAACTTATACTTTCTGACCATAAGATTTGCTGTCTCCTGCTTCAAAAAGAAAAGCCGAGCATATGTCAGGAAATAATCCCGATATGCTCGGCTCTGCCGATTACTTTATGAATACTTATGATTTCGCATGCGGTAATATTAACGACATGGACAATCCGAACCAGGCTCTGATGTCGCATCCAATTGAATGGCTAAGTCTAGCTTGCCAGGAATAGTCTCATACCCGTCGATTTTCTTGTGTGCCTTTTCTTCCCGTAAAGACCTTTTCAAAGATAAACGGTAAATCTTCCACAGATACACTTCTATGTGTATGTAGCGCCGCAGCAAACTAAGTACACTCTTTTCGCATTGTTCCTTTGACGCTGCTGATCAGCACGAATGCACTCTGGTTCTCGCGAGTTTTGACGACAGGCTGACCGTCAAAGGAAACCAAAAGAAAGCAGAAACCTTGCCTATCGACGTTGATATCTGTGGCATCGTTGTGCCAGTTCTAGCGATTTCTGAACTACCGCCAACATTGATGCCCTGCTGGATGTCAGCATGAAAATCACTTTCGCTCATGACATGAGCTGAGGTTTGCAAATTAAAACAACAAAAAAAGTCCCTTGGGTTATAATATCCCAAAGGACATCACTTATTTTGTATGATGCTGGTGAAGGGACTTGAACCCCCACTCCGTCGCCGGAAGCGGATTTTGAGTCCGCCGCGTCTGCCATTCCGCCACACCAGCAAAGACAAAAGAATAAAAAAATGGCGTGCCCTAAGAGATTCGAACTCCTGACCTTTTGATTCGTAGTCAAACGCTCTATCCGGCTGAGCTAAGGGCACGCGTTGGAGGCGCCACCCAGATTCGAACTGGGGGTAAAGCTTTTGCAGAGCTCTGCCTTACCACTTGGCTATGGCGCCATCAATATGGAGCGGAAGACGGGATTCGAACCCGCGACCCTCGCCTTGGCAAGGCGATGCTCTACCCCTGAGCCACTTCCGCATATAAAATTACTGGGGATCTAGGATTCGAACCTAGGCATGACGGAGTCAAAGTCCGTTGCCTTACCGCTTGGCTAATCCCCAATATACAAGGGCGATCGAAGGGAATCGAACCCTCGAATGTCGGAGCCACAATCCGATGCGTTAGCCACTTCGCCACGACCGCCAAACCGGCTCACTTCAGAATATGGCAGGGGCAGCAGGAATCGAACCCACACTAACGGTTTTGGAGACCGCTGTTCTACCTTTAAACTATGCCCCTATGATTGAATGGTGGAGGCTGATGGATTCGAACCACCGAACTCGTAAGAGAACAGATTTACAGTCTGCTGCGTTTGGCCACTTCGCTAAGCCTCCGTAACTGGTGCCGCCGAGAGGAATCGAACCCCCAACCTACTGATTACAAGTCAGTTGCTCTACCAATTGAGCTACAGCGGCGCATTATTAAGCTGTAATGGTGGCTCGGGACGGAATCGAACCGCCGACACGAGGATTTTCAGTCCTCTGCTCTACCAACTGAGCTACCGAGCCATATTATATGCTGTTTTGAGCAAATATGCAAGAGGTAAATTTCGGAAAACCCTCCGTGCGATTACTTCGTTAACCGCTGACTGCGAGACTGCGAAGTATCGCTAACGAAGCTTATGCTTCGACGAACCCACCTGGGTTCT
>NZ_KB905674.1 GCF_000380965.1 Paenibacillus ginsengihumi DSM 21568
CATCCTTTTCCTTTTCTGTGATACGGTCATTATATTCAGCAACTTCCGGACAGGCAATCCCATCAACAATTGGACGTTATGCTTCAGCGGTAACAATATAAGATCAAATGGATGGTGGCTGCAGTCAGCAATCCAAAGTGAAAATATCCTCTCTTCCGTAGCATGGTGACCTCAAGGGATTTGGAGAATCTTATTCTCCCGTAGTGGAGTAAAAGGCTCTCCTTGTGTTATAAATCGGTATTTTGATACTATATTTCTAAAGAAACTGTTTCCAGGAGTATTCGTTTACAAATATACGAGAATGCAGTAATCCGTTCGCCTCACCATAAGCGTCATTTCAATTCAGTGTAGCCAATCTCCATGACCTTCTCTTGGTAACAAAAAGGAGCTATACCTGTCAATTACTGAGATAGGTAAGCTCCTTTTAGACCAATCTTTAATCAAAACGACAAAAGCACATTTGAATCCCTAGAATCCCCATGTTGTAATTAAAAAATTGTATTCCTCAACCTCAATGCAAAACCCTTTGTTAAGATCTGGTGAAACAAATAATAAATCAACTTTTAAATCACTTAACTTGCTTATAATGCAATCGAATACATCGTTTATTCGGATTCTTACCCCACCTCCATATTTTCCATCTAAATAAAATAAGATAACTGGCTGATCACTAACATCTCTTACTCTCTTATAAATCTCTTCACTGACCTCTAAAACCTCTTGGTAAGTTCCACATAAAATATTGTCTTCTTTAAAAATTCTTTCATAAGCTCTTTTTTTTATTTCTCTTGATTCCTCATAATTAATAAGTTGATCGTCAACCAAATGATAGTTAAATAAGCTTCTATACTTTTCTTTAAGCTTTATCCGCTCGGAATGAATTTTCTTCTGAAGAATAAGTTGCTCTATCCTACTTTTACCATCTTCCACGTCGTTTTCTTCCCTCCGTAAAACCATCCTTATCTTCAGGATAATGTCCTTGAACATGAGGATGATCAGGATCTTTACCTAAATTTTTATACCTCTCACCTTCTTGGAACAGATTTTGGCCGTCATACTTTGTTGTTGCTACATGGAAATGCAAACCGCGACCATTTGGATCATTGCGATGCTCGATAATATATTTCTCTACAAATCCTTCACTTTCCTTAACAACGAATTGGTATACTTTCATAGGTTCACCAGTTTTACCTCTGTTATTTACATTAACCCATCCTTGCTTAACTGGACTCATAGAAGTAGGTATTCCAGCATCTCTTTTTGCTTGATTAAAGGCTTGTTTTCTCGTCGGATTTTTTCCTAATTTACAGTCAGGTTCGGTATCATGTGTATTGTTATTCGTATCCTTACTATACTTCATCAACCCCAACGGATCAATAAAGCCAACCGGATCTCCATTCACATACGCAAAAAGGTTAAACGTCTGCCCATCGGTTATTTCCCCACGCAGCACATCTCGGTTCAGGAATCGTTTCAAGCCTGGGTGATAATACCGCGCCCGCATGTAATACAGCCCATTCGGATCTGTCATGACACCATCCCGACCGTTGTAGCAGAACGGCTGCCGGGTAGAGCCTTCGTGCGCTTCCAGTTCGCCGTATACTCCGTACGTGTAACGGTCGGTAACGCGACCATGCTTGTCGGTCAACAGGGTCGTACTGCCACGCGAATCTGCATGTTTACCGTCTCGAGGCGGTTGTCCTTGGTGTAGCTCATTGTCAGGTGGGGATGGGTAGACGACTCGCCAACGGAGGTGATGTTTCCACCTGTATCATACGTATAGTAGAGCTTGCGCCCCGGCATCGCTCCGCTTGTCAAACGGCGCAAGGCATCGTAGGTGTACTGCTTTTCTTCCTCCTGCATGATCTGCCCCAGTTCGTTGTAAACAAACCGATACTGCTGGAGCAAGACACCCTGGGCATTTTGATCCCACAGGCGAAGCAATTGTCCGGCGGCATCGTACTGGCGGTGTTCCACGGTGCCATTTGGTCGTTCGGTTCGGATCAGGCGGTGGTTTTCATCATAGGCATAACGGGTGACGCGACCTGCCCAGTCGGTTACGGCTGTCAGTTGGTCTGCAAGATTGTACGTATTTTGAAGCCTTTTCCTATCCGGGTAGACCAGGTTCGACAGCCTGCCGCCTGCATCATACGTGTAGCGCAGCGTCTCGACAAAATTTTTTATTTTAGGTCGTCCCCAAAGTTGTTATCTTAAACTCGGAGATAAAGAAAAAAAAGGATGATGTACAATAGTTTGTGTAACCAGAATTTGTGACCTGCAGGCGCAAAAAAAGTAGGGTATCTTGGAGTGTGCGTAAACCACAAGAAAGGA
>NZ_KB905675.1 GCF_000380965.1 Paenibacillus ginsengihumi DSM 21568
TCGGTAACCCCTGAAGGAATCGAGCTTGATGCGAATGATCTTAAAGTCATGCATATGGATTCCAAAGAAAAGTTGCCTGAGACGGATGTACAGAAAAAGTGGAATGAGTTTTATAAGAAGAAAGAGGCAGCCGAGAAGGCGGCACGGGAGGCAGACCAATCCACCCCGCCGAAACAGGACACTGAGGGGATGCCTAAAGCTGATTTAGACAAAATTAGAGAAACTGCGCCGGATTACTATAAGGAATTGATAGACAAGTATGGGGATAAGGGAAGATACTACGCTAGGTCTCCAGAAGAGTATGAGAGTTTGGCAAAAGATCCAGCAAAAAACTTTAAAATCAACGAAAAGTCAAAAATTGAGAGACTAGCAGGCTTAGAGTTAGAGGCGAGAGGGGACTTACCTGGTCCTATAGTTAGAGATACCAACCCAGCAGGTGCAGAATTTATTGATGCAACAGGTGTAAAGTGGGACGTTAAAGGATGGTATTCAAAATTTGCACCAAAGGGTTATACACTGGAAAAGGCAATTGCTGATATAGAAGAGTCTCTTTCAAAAGGTGAGAATGTTATCATCGATTCATCAAAAATGTTCCCAGAACATATACACGAAGTACGCGAAGCAGTAAATGAATTAGGTTTAAGTGATAAATTGCTGTGGTGGCCATAAAATATCCGAAAGGAAGTACTATATGGATGATAGTATGTTTTTAAAACATCATAATTGGGCAGAATCGGATGGTGATATGGGAGAGAAATTAGAAATTGTAAAAGAAGAATTAAAACAACTAAATCTTGCAGGGATGAATCTGAGTTGTTCAGAAATTGTAGAGTCAAATATGAACAATTCGTTTTTTACGAATAATGATATGAGTGATTGCTATTTTTTAAGTACATCATTCGAAGAAACGAATTTCTCGGAATGTATACTGAGTAAAACAGTATTTGATTACGCATCGCTAAAACATTCAAATATAAGAAATTGTGTAGGTATAAAAGCGTCTTTTGATGATACAGACCTTAGCTTTGCTCATATATCTGGATCAGACTTGAGGCGAGCATCATTTCGAAGAGCAAATTTAAGCCACGCAAAGTTTTCTAATGTTGATTTAACAAACGCTCTACTTGATGGGGCACTTCTTTATGGAACTAGTTTTGAACAAATAAACGGGATTGATGAAGTGTCTGCCAAACATATTTTTGTTGGAACTGAAGAGAAACCAATAAGGTTGGACGGTGATGATATTAAAAGGTGGTTAATGGAGCAGATGAGAGGATAATATCTTCATTAGCAAAATGACAATTTATTAGATTCCTTGCGCAAGGAACAAGATAAATAGGGTTTGTCAAGCATTTTGGTAAGCCCATTTACTTTCCCAACGACAATATCGTACAATACAACCAACACTAAACAATTCAAACACTTGATAAACTTTCAAAAGCTCTTTCCAACTTGAACCATGAGTAGGAATGAGCTTTTTTGCATGCACAAAATCAAAGGAGGACGAAATGAATGGCAAAACGTGAACCGGTAGTAGAGGAAGTCCTAGAGGAGACGGTACGCTCAATCACTCAGGCACAAGCGGACTATGAACAGCTTATGGATGAGATTCGAGGTTATTGGCAACGGGTAAGGGACTTGCGGGAGAAGGCGGCAGAGTTGAAACTGTCGGGGCGCACAGATGCACAGGTAGGAACAGAGATCCGGCAGTTATTAGATCAAGCTGAACGGTTTGAATTGCTAGGGGATCAGAAAGACCGTCATGAAAAGCAAGAAGCAATTGGTTTCATTGAAGATTTACAGCGTGAAGCATCTGCATTGAGGGGAACTGTACAGCACAACCAAAGCGTGTTAGTTCGTCAGCGTAAGGAACTGGAGGAGGCAAAGGAAGAAGCGGTGGCAATGGTTCAACGGGCAGAGGAACGAGTACAGGAAACAGAACGGCTTCTAGCTTACGAGATGGCAAAGCTTGCGGAATTGGAGGGCTAAGCAGATAAAACATTCAATTCGTGTACAGGTCAAACAGTTAAAGAGTCCAACAGAAAATAGAGTTCTTAGGTTTATAGGCTCAACCGAAACAGAGGACAGAGTGTTACCGCTGAAGCATAACGTCCAATTGTTGATGGGATTGCCTGTCCGGAAGTTGCTGAATATAATGACCGTATCACAGAAAAGGAAAAGGATG
>NZ_KB905676.1 GCF_000380965.1 Paenibacillus ginsengihumi DSM 21568
AATGAGTTTTATAAGAAGAAAGAGGCAGCCGAGAAGGCGGCACGGGAGGCAGACCAATCCACCCCGCCGAAACAGGACACTGAGGGGACGGGTAAAGCTGGCTCGAGTGGAAGTAAAGGTGTACTTAATGTTAAACAAGTTGAATATGGAAGTGATGATTTAAGTAAGGCTGCTCAGCAATTTCGTATTGACAATAATATTACAGGTGGACAGAATGTATTAATAGCTGAAGTTGAAGTGGACGGAGTAGTAAAGAGATATCAAATCGTTAGTACAAGAGAAGAAATTGTTGTAGGAGAAGAGACAGTTGAAAAGATCACACATTCTGAGAAAATTTTTGATGATATAATGAAGAAAGAGGGAATAAGCCCTGACCAAGTCAAACGGTTGTATTCGGAAAGGGAGCCGTGTATCTTGGATGGACATAACTGTAAGCAGTTGTTATCTAAAGAGTACCCGAATACGGAAGTGACTTATAGTTTTGAATATGGAGATCAAAAATCGCGGAATAGAGGAAACAAAAAACTTAAGCAGGCACTAAAACAACTATTTGGGATTAATTAGTGAGGGAGCGACTATGGATTATAATATAGAAATTGTTAAGAAATATTACGATGATTTCCGGTTATACAATTATGACGATCTTATTAAGCAAGGTTTTATAGAGAGTGATGCCCTTTTTATGAGTCAGATAGGTGTCCCGTACAATTTTCTAGGTTTCACTTTCTTTGAACCGGAAGAATTTAAAACTTGTGTATTTTCCGATGAACAATATGTTCAAGTAGGTATTTTTCGACCACATGATTATACGAGTAATGGAATTTATGTGCATTTAGGTAGTGGCAAGTTAGTAAAAGAATCAGAAAATGGTATCGTTCTTCTGAATCGTGATTTAAAAACCTTTTTCTTGTTCCATCTGATTTTTTTTCAAGAAGCTAAAAAGTATAATTTGAAAGAAGTAGAAGAATGCAATAGGTATGGAGAAGCGGTGCGGAAAAAATTTGAGAAAATTGATCCCGAAGCAATGGAAAATAGTGAAGGGTATTGGTCTACTAAGGTTGAAGAATATGAAGAGATGTGGTGATGTTTAAACCCATTTACAATCCCAACTTCAAGATCGTACAATACAACCAACAAACCAAACACTAACTGATTCCAACACTTGAAAAACTTCAAAAGCTCTTTCCAACTTGTTTTATGAGTAGGAACGAGCTTTTTTTTGCATGCCCAAAATCAAAGGAGCATTCCTGTAATTAATTAATTTTGAGGTTTGAACAAAAAGAGCGCCTCCTGTATGCTGGGTCTCGGAATGACGCACATTCACTGCCCTAATTAAAAGGAGGACGCTCACTATGAAGCATAACCAATCTAGCAAGCAAAATCAACGCATCCTGCGAATTTCTGAAACAACACTAGTCATCGGTACAGACATTGCCAAACGAAATCACGTCGCACGTGCTTTCAACTATCGAGGGATTGAGCTTGGCAAGCGCTGTCTGTTCACGAATGACGAAAACGGTTTGAACAAATTACTTACTTGGGCGAGAAGTCTTCTGGAAGAGCACGGCTTGAATGACATCATCATGGGGGTTGAGCCCACAGGCCACTACTGGTTTTCGTTGTATCACTTCATGAAGTGCCGCGAGGTCGAGGTGGTGCTGATCAATCCGCATCATGTGAACAAGAGTAAGGAACTGGATGACAACTCGCCAACGAAGAACGACATCAAGGATGCCAAGGTCATCGGAAAGCTGGTGATCGATGGTCGCTATACGAAGCCGCAGCTGCCGGAAGGGATCTATGCCGATCTAAGGGTCTACATGAACCAGCGGGATCGCTTAAACAAAGATCTTAATCGTGCCAAGGCACGAATCCACAACTGGTTGGATCGCTTCTTTCCCGAATATACCCAAGTGTTTAAGGACTGGGAAGGCAAAGCCTCGCTCATTACACTGGAGCACTTCCCCCTGCCGCATGAGGTGGTTCAAGCCGGCGAAACCACTATCGTGGCGACATGGAAGAGGAACGGTGTCAAGGCCGGATTTAAATTGACCCACTTCGCCGGTTTAAATTTGACCCACTTCGACGAATTAAGGGTCTAGACTTGCTGATTCTCCCTGCA
>NZ_KB905677.1 GCF_000380965.1 Paenibacillus ginsengihumi DSM 21568
GCCATGTTTGAGTCCTTCTACGGCCTCGCTCGTTCACCATTCTCTCGGGATATGCCGACAAAGGAACTGTATGAATCGGTTATGCTCGAAGAGACTATAATGGACTAAGAAAATTAGACAGCAAAAAAGGAGTTTCTTAGTTGTATGGCAACGATGAGGAGAAAGTTCACACCAGAGCAAAAAGCACAAATCGTACTGGAAATTTTGAAGGAGGATAAGTCAATTTCGCAGCTGTCCTCCGAGCATGGAATCCATGCGAATGTCCTCCAGAGGTGGAAAACGGAAGCGATCCAGAACTTGCATCAGCTGTTCGTAGATGATCGCAAAGGCATCACGAAAAATGAAAAATGATTATGAACAGCAGATCAACGAACTCTATGCCGAAGTCGGAAAATTGTCCACTCAATTGGCGTGGATCAAAAAAAAATCTGGCTATGGACCAAACTCGTGAACAGCGATTGACCATGTTGGATTGGCAAAGCACAGAGCTGCCTCTAACCGTACAGGCGGATATCCTCAGCCTCAATCGTTCCAGCCTGTATTACAAGCCGGTACCTCCCTCCCCGGAGGAAATTCGCATCAAACACCGGATTGATGAAATCTACACGCAGTATCCGTTTCTGGGCTCCCGGCGGATCACAGCGATTCTGAATCGAGAGAAAGTGAAAGTCCATCGCAATACCGTTCAAAAATACATGCAAGAAATGGGACTGGCGGCGATCTATCCCGGCCCCAACCTGAGCAAGCGCAATTTGCAGCATCGCATCTTTCCCTATTTGCTGCGCGGGCTGACGATCGACCGTGTGAACCAGGTGTGGGGGATCGACATCACGTATATCCGGCTGCAGAGCGGTTGGATGTATCTGGTAGCGATCTTGGACTGGTACTCGCGATACGTGATCGATTGGCAGTTGGATCAGAGCCTGGAACTGCCCTTTGTTCTGGAGGCTGTAAGTCGTGCGCTGAGCGCTTGCCGGCCCGAAATTATGAACAGTGATCAGGGCAGTCATTTCACCAGTTCACAGTACATCGAGTTGCTGAATAGCAACCAAGTCCGAATCAGCATGGATGGAAAGAATCGTGCTGTGGATAACATCTTTACGGAACGACTATGGCGCAGCTTGAAGTATGAGGAAGTCTACTTGCACGAGTATACCTCGCCCAAAGAAGCGCGCCGCGGCATTCATCGGTACTTTGAATTCTACAATCATTATCGGCCACATCAGTCGTTAGATTACCGAACACCTGCAACTGTATACATGGAATAACATATCCACAGAGGGTGACTCCCGCGCCTTCGCTTGGGCTTTGTCCTCCACCAGTGGACATTATCATTGAGTAATTATACACATTACTTTTTCCAGTTCCCGGCGGGGGATCTCCCCTCCAACAATATATCAAAAGAACGCTTCGTGAATGATTTCACACCTTAAAAATTAAAAAAAACTGTCTTGACTTCTTGTGCCACTATAGGCGGAAAGCGGCGTTATCGCCATTGCGGCAGGGGAAAAACATTCTCTGGCCTTGAAATCTGACGGCTCTGTCATTGCCTGGGGCATTTCAGACGGTTCGTGGCGAGACAACGGACAAACGGTTGTACCCGAAGCTGCGAAAAGCGGTGTGATCGCGATTGCAGCGGGATACGGACATTCGCTTGCCTTGAAAGCGGATGGGACGATCATTGCCTGGGGGGATAATGGTCAAGGTCAGACTGACGTGCCGGAACATATCCATGACCGTGTGAAAGCCAAACAATTGGCTACCGGGACAACCCATTCGCTTGCGTTAACCTCCGATGGCCAAGTACTCGGCTGGGGAAGCGATCTGTACAATCGCCTTGCGATTCCTGCCGATTTGCAAGATGTGCGCGCCATTGAGGTGGGGGAGGAGTTTTCTCTGGCATTAAAAGCCGATGGCACGATTGTGATCTGGGGAGACGGTTCTCATTATGCGGCGATTCCGCCTGAAGTGCAAGGACAGACAGTGGCAATCAGCGTAGGTGTCAAGGCCGGATTTAAATTGACCCACTTCGCCGGTTTAAATTTGACCCACTTCGACGAATTAAGGGTCTAGACTTGCTGATTCTCCCTGCA
>NZ_KB905678.1 GCF_000380965.1 Paenibacillus ginsengihumi DSM 21568
CCCGGATTCGCAAGCCACAGATTCGCGCCCCCTTCAGATTCGCGAGCCTCAAAATAGCGAGCCCTCCCGCTGGCAGCGGCGAAGGCTCGCTTCGTTTGCTGGCGAATGACAACCCGGCCGCGGTCCCTTGGTCCAGGCTATACCGGGCCCAGGTCAGGCCATGCCAGCTCCACCCCGCGCCGGACCAGCGCGTCCTGGAAGTCGGCGAGCCGGGATGGATCGCAGCGCACCTGACGCGGCGAAACTCCCCGCTGCAAGCAGTAGGCGGCCAGCGCTCCGGCTGCCTCGCCGATGTTCCACTCCACCGGATGCAGACGATAGCAGCCGTTTGTCAAATGCGTGACGCCGATGTTTTTGCAGGCCGGCAGCAGATTGTCCATCCGCACGGGAATCAGGCTGCCGAGCGGAATTTGAAACGGCAGGCTCGGGATATAGAAGCCTTCACGGCCGCCTGTCGTCGGATGCAGATCGATCCGGTAGCTGCCGATGCCGACGCTGTCGCGAAACGGCTCCGCCCTGCCGCCAACGCCGCGAACCTCGGGGCTGATATGCTGCTCCTTGACCGTAAATTCCGCGCGGATGCGGCGGGACTCGCGGATATACGGCGCCTTGGCCAGCCCGTCCGCCGTCCCCGTCACATCGCCGCGCAGCCGCAGCCCGGGATACCCGGCCCCTCCGTCGGGTCGGGGCGCTTCCGTTTGCAGCCAGTACAGCAGGCTGAGGCTGAGTTGCCTGGCCCCTTCCAAATGCCGCTGCCGCTCTTCCTCCGGCACCTCGTAGATATTGCCGAGCCAGTAGTCGTTTTGCGGCCAGTTGACAATGGTTATATCGCTGTCGAACGCTCCCGGCGCAAACTGCGAGCGGTCGACGATCCGTCGGTAATTCCAGAGCGAGAAAGCCCCGGGTTCGGGAAACAGCGAAAAACGCTTCACCGCTTCGCTCGTCATTAGCGGCGTCCAGCTGAACATCCGGTCTCGCTGAAAAGGAGCCTGATAGCTGCGCCAGAACGCGTACGCCGCCGGCCGCTCGATCGTATGGTCTTCCCCCTCGCGGTAATCGAGGGCAAAGCACCACGTCACCGACTGGATGTCGAGCGGCTCCGGCTCCCCGGCAAGCGCATGCGGCTCCCCGGTATCCCGGGACGATTCGGCCCCTGTCACGTATTCCGTGCCGGTCAGCGGCAGCAGGTCGCCGCATTCGGTCGCATCGAGCACATAGCGCGCCCCGACGGCGACGAAGCCGCCGGATGGCGTATGCTCCAGCGTGACGGAGCGGACCGTATCGCCGTCCGTCACCGCCCCGCTCGGGCGAACGTTGAGCAGCAGGGTGATGCGTCCTGCATGGATGTGCGGGGCGAGCATATCCTGCAGCACAGCAAGGGCGACACGCGGGTCGCAGGACAGGCGGCTGACAATGGCCGCGCCCGGATTAAACCGGTCGCTGCGCAGCGCCTCCGCGGTCAGCGGATAGTTCGCCTTATAGTACCCGCGAACGCGGTTGCGGAACTCCCGGTACTTGCGGGTGCAGCCGAATTGCTCGATCCAGCGGTGCTCATCCGCCGGAACGGCTTGACTCGTGAACTGTCCGCCAATCCAATCCGTCTCCTCCGTCAGCACGATCCGCATCCCGGCCTCCGCGGCGGCCAACGCAGCGGCGCAGCCTCCGATTCCGCCGCCAATCACGGCGATGTCACAAGCGTATTCCCGATTCATGAGCCTGCCCCCTCCCGTGCCGCGCTCCCGCTGCTCTCGCTACTTTCACCGCTCTCGCCACTCCCGACGCTCCCGACGCTTCCGCCGCCCTCACCGACTCCGCCGCTCCCGACGCTTCCGCCGCCCTCACCGACTCCGCCACTCCCGACGCTTCCGCCGCCCTCACCGCTTCCACCGCTCCGGCCGCCCTCACCGACTCCGCCACTCCCGACGCTTCCGCCGCCCTCACCG
>NZ_KB905679.1 GCF_000380965.1 Paenibacillus ginsengihumi DSM 21568
ATCTATACCAATTCCCTTGTCCGATTTTCAAAGGTTTTCTGGAAATTCGTAGAGCTAATTTTGGCTGGTAGCATCGCTAGTGGCGAAGAGCCTCAGTTTCTTTGGAGAGCCAAAGAGCAGGGAATAGTGCCGGAGTGAGGAATCTTGCATTAGCGGGAGCGCTTGTAAGTGCTACCAATCCGTATTTTATTCTCTGGTGGGCGTCAACAGGTATGGAATCAATACGCCAGTCTTATACTTCAGGGTTAATTGGTGTTTTGTTCTTTTTCATAGGGCATATCCTATCGGACTTTGTATGGTATACAGCAATATCCACGGCATTTTCCAGAGGAAAGAAACTGATAAGTGATACCCTATATCGATGGATAATTATATTGTTAGGCATATTTATTGTAGCATTTTCAATCTATTTTATAGGCAGTGGCTGGAAGATGCTATTAGGGGCGATAGAGTGAGAAAAAAGATAGGTATATAGTTCGAATTAGCATTTGTATATATAACTGTTTTAACTATTGCTGGATTTATGACAAATAGAAAGGGATAATTATAATGAAACAAAACAAATACGATGATGATGTCTTTTTCAATAAATATAGCAACATGAACCGTTCAAAAAATGGTCTTGAAGGTGCGGGGGAGTGGCATGAACTAAAAAAGATGATGCCTAACTTCAAAGATAAAAGGGTTTTAGATTTAGGCTGCGGGTTTGGATGGCATTGTCGCTATGCTGTAGAGAACGGTGCCAGGTCAGTAATTGGAATTGATATTTCACAAAAGATGTTAAGTGAAGCAAAGAGTAAAACAAAATATGGGAATATCGAGTATATCTGTATGCCAATAGAGGACATAGACTTTCCTGAAGAATCCTTTGATGTTGTTATCAGTTCCCTGGCTCTTCACTATGTTAAATCCTTAGAGGATGTATTAGTCAGAGTATATAAATGTCTTTCAAAAGGTGGAGATTTTGTATTTTCTGTAGAGCATCCCATTTTTACAGCACAAGGTCCTCAGGATTGGTATTATGATGGTAAAGGTAATATTCTGCATTGGCCAGTTGACCATTATTTCACGGAAGGTATTCGTAATGCTAAATTTCTAGGTGAGGAAGTTATTAAATATCACCGGACACTTACTACATACTTAAACAGCCTCATAAAATTAGGATTTGAAATAACAGGAGTTGTTGAACCAAAGCCAGCAGAAAATATGCTTAATACAGTACCTGGAATGTTGGATGAACTGCGCCGGCCAATGATGCTGCTTGTGTCGGCAAGAAAGAAGTAATATTAGAATGAAATGAAGGCGGAGGTGAAGCACTGTGTTTGAAGGCGGTGTACCAATGGAAATAAATGAGAAAATTTATATTGAGGAATATAACCCTGAATGGGCCGGACAGTATGAATATGAAAAAGAACAATTATGCAATGCTCTTGGTGATGCGGTTAGGTATTGAACATATAGGAAGCACATCTATTCCTGGAATTTGGGCAAAACCGATAGTTGACATTATGATAGGTGTAAAGTCTTTGCCCCTGGAGAAATCTCAGATTTGTAAAGTCATAGAATTAGGCTACGAATATCTTGGTGAAGCAGGAGTAAGTGGAAGGATTTATTTTCGGAAGAGATTTCCCAAGGCATATAATGTACACATTACCCAATTCGGGAACTTGATTTGGAACAATAATATTCTTCTACGTGACTTTTTGCGCAGTAATAAAGATGAAGCAATGAGATATTCAGAGTTGAAAAAGATGATAATATCCGAAGGTGTAAACAATTTATTAGAATACTCAGAGCGCAAGGCTGACTTTATTAATGAAATTCTTAAAAAGGCTAATGAATGGTATAATAAACCTGAATTTCGAAAGCGCATAAGATCAATGCAAGATGCTAAAGCAATGGCGACTTAAGATGTAAAAATGTAGGAGTTTCCCATGCCTAGTGGAGA
>NZ_KB905680.1 GCF_000380965.1 Paenibacillus ginsengihumi DSM 21568
TTTCCTCTTATCTCTTCACTAAGGACACGATTTCTGGCAAACCTTGGACACCTAACACTGTCATATTCCGGCCAATATGGGTTGGCAGTAACAATTCACCTAGCCCTCCAGTTCGGCAAGCTGAGCTACTTTTTCAGCCAATACTTGCCTTGTTTGTGCCAGACGCTCTTCTGCATCCTGAATCATTTTCGCCGCTGCTGCCTTTGCACTTTCAAGTTCTTGCTCCTGCCGTGCTTGAACCGCCTCGTTATACCGTATAAGCTGCTTGCAATCTAATGCTTCTTGTTCTAGTCTGTCTATGAGTTCTAGGGCTTGCTGGCGTGGCAATCCATCCTTCTGATCTGCTACCGCATCTAAATGCTCCGCTCGGTTCAACAACTGCTGAATCTCTCCTCTAACCTGAAAGTCTGTACGTCCTGATCGCTGCAAGCCTGCCGCCTGTTCACGCAATTGCCTTGCTTGCTGACAGTAACCACGTATTTCTTCCATAAGTTGTTCGTATGCTGCGCGAGCCCGGGCAATAGACCTCACTTCTTTTTCTTCTTCCTGGGCTGGCTGCTGTTCCTTCAATCCTTCTGCCCCTAGCTGTTCACGTTTTGCCATCCGTTTCATCCTCCCTCAATAAATTAATGTTTCCTCCATTTTTCTCGCTATTTCACATGATTTCATTTTCGACTCACGAAGCGCTTGAGGATAATATTTGACGAAGAGTGAATATATGGGATCGACCTGTTGACGGGAATAGAGGTGGTGGTTACCTTGTTTAAAAAGCCGTATGGTCGCATATGGATCTCCACATCTGCCCTTGCGGTTTACCCTCCCATATCTCTCTGGGTCACAGCCCTTACATTCCTTCGTTCTACCTCTCAAGGGGTGGAGGCCAGGCAAGCTCCTTTGCGGGGTCGATGCCCTAATGGTGAAAATTCCTCCCAGCCTATCCGTGCTTCGCTTTTCAAAGATCAACATGTGGATAAAGCAAGTAAACGATTGAGTTGCTAACCTATGAATCAATTAAACCGCGGTTTGCATTTGAGCCTCCCGATGGGGGCCAAGGACTTTGCTTGAATCATAGTACTTTTTTTTGCGACCAAGCTCGAATAATACACGGATGAGCTTGTTACACACCGCAATCATCGATTGCTTCTTCTTGAGCGGATTATCCCTGCGTGTCGTGAAATAAAGATGCAGTGACCGAAATTCCGGATTCTTCGCTACCAAGGTAAGCGCCGCCCGATACAACAAGGCTCGTAGCCGACGACGCCCTCGCTTGGATATGGTCGTCTCTCCTTTGCGATCCCCCGAACTGTTCTCACGCAAGCTAAGACCAGCGTGACGCACGATCTGCTGGCTATGATCGTAGTCGCTGAGATCGCCAACTTCCGCTAGAAACCCTGCAACAGTGGTCAGTTTCACACAGGGGATACTCATCATAGCTTCGGCCCCAGGAATCTGTCTGACCAACGCTTCAACAAGCTCCATCAGTTGATCAAGCTGCCTAGACAGCATGGTGTACTGCTCCAAGCACATGGCTAGCTCATGTTTGGCTGCCGTTACACCTTCTGTTAGGCCGATGGACTTGCTGGCTATGTGATGCAGTTGGGCGGCTCGCTTTGCCCCTACAGCTCGTTGTACACCGTTGTCACAGCCGGGTTATAATTGACCCACCGGCGCCGGAATGAAAATGACCCACCTTCAGCGAATCTCTCTCTCAGAGATTTCCGACCAAGGAA
>NZ_KB905681.1 GCF_000380965.1 Paenibacillus ginsengihumi DSM 21568
CATGACCTATGCACTTCGAGGTAATACTTGGTAAATTTTCGGTTTTGGCACATCCCAAAGAAGCATCAAATAATGTTCCGGCCAAAATAGTTCAATAAGTCTTGCAAATTGCTGCACTTGTGTGTCACAATCAATAGAGATTCGCGGAATGCCTTTGTGGTTTTTCACGCGAACCTGACAACGAGTGTGGAAGAGGCCGCGAACCATTTCGCCGTGGGTGTAGCCTTCATCAGCACTCGTTTTTTCTTTGTTCAGTTCAAAAAGCGCTACAGCCAGCAAGGTTTCAGCGGCAAACAATAGCTCGAAATGGGCGTGGTGATGCGCTTCGGATTCCGAATGGCATTTCTCAAAAGCCAATTCTTGTTTCGCGGTTCGAAAGAACACTTCGATGCGCCAGCGCTTGGCATAGGTCCGCACGACGTCTTCCGGAACATCGTGGCGATTGCTGATTAACAAATATGCGCCTTTGTAAGTGGCCAACGCTTCTTCTTGTTGGGCTTGAATCGAGTCTGGTTCTGTGAGCTCATCTTCCTTAAGCCGCATGGCAACAACCGCAGCCACAGGAACATAGCGGTGCTTCGTCACTTGCTTTCCTTTCCGATTCACCGTCGTGTATGAACGCTTCATGTAAATGTCCGGGATCGAAATGGAGCTCAAACCGGATGTCGTCTGACGAGTCAGCTTCTTATAGACTTCTCGGATGAGCATTACCGGAGTAAGCGGCACATAACGTTCCCGACGGGTGCCGGGTTCCATGACCTTGCGAAACAAAGCGGTGTTGCGCTTGGCCTTGGTGACCCAGTCAAAGTGGTTTGCTTCAAGGAACGCAAAGAAATGTTTGCACAGGTACCAACGATCCATGGCCACCCACAACCGGCACGAAACGGATTCACGCAGCATGAGCAGCATTTGCCTGGCCAGATCGATTTTCGTCAGTCCTTCCCCTTTCGATTCGGGCTTGTGCCAGATCCGGTAGAATAGCGGATACTCTAATCCGCTTTTCAGAACAGCCTGCAGAACCACCAGGTTCATAGCCCAAACATAGGTCTTGGCGGAATGATCATAGAGCCAGTGCAGAAACGGGAGTTGTTTGGCATAAGGATGTGCGCTGTGGGTGTCATCGAGATTGACAACATCCCCATCGGCCAGCGCGGTTACAGGATCTTGCTGCAAGCGCGCAACACGTTTTTTGCCAAACGTCGTCCATGCAAAGCTATTCGTAAAGAAGCGGCTCAAGGTATATTGCGCAATCTTCCAAGGCTGAAACATCTCCTTCAGCAAAGCGTCTTTGTCGGCCAACTGCGCCATTTGAGCAACGGAGGGGCAATTGGAAACGAGACCGACAACATAGAGGAAACAGAGTAACCATGAAGGCGTGCCATTGCGTTTCATCATGCCGGATTGGGCAAGCAACAAAGAAAAGTCGAATCGATTCCACAGATTCTTTAATATGGGGGCTCCGGCGCATTCGCTGTGATTTAATGCTTTGAATCTCGGTTTCTGCAACGCTGACATTGGAAGACCACCTATAATCTAGAAGATATACCTTGGAAATAAAGGTATCCTTCGCGATTATGGGGTCGATTTCGAAAAGTCAAGGGATTTTTTCAATGCTTTTTGAACATTTTTCAACATTTATGACACGCTGAATGATTACCAGTTACTGGATTGAAGTGCATAGGTCATGT
>NZ_KB905682.1 GCF_000380965.1 Paenibacillus ginsengihumi DSM 21568
CCTGAATCCGTGAAACTTCTCGCTTAAAAAACGAGAAAATTGAAGGAAATACGTATACGATGGAGAAAAAGTAGGATTATAGCCCAATTCTACTTTTCACCGTCGAGGTACATCTATGAAAATCCAATTTGTGCGATCCAAAGAGCTCATTCTAAGCACTCATGCGGGGCTGGCTACGGTCGGTGCCCTGCTTGCCCATACCAAGTTAACCAAACGATTGAACCATTCGGTGATCAAAGAGGTTGAACATCCGTTCCACTCTCACGCGGATGTGATGAAAAGCTACCTGGGATTGCTCTGCCAAGGCAAGAGCGATTTTGACCACATCGAACCCTTTCGCAAGGATGATGTTTTTTCCATTTGCATGCAGGTGAATAAAGTGCCGTCCAGTCCGACGCTTCGCCAGCGTTTGGATGCTGCTGCTTCGTCCGAAAAAGCGGACTGGAACCAGATTTTGCTGGAGGAGTCTGCCGACCTCCTACGTCAGATCCAGGCTCCATTGACGGGTCTTCTTGCCGGTGAAGAAAGCTATGTCCCCCTTGACCTGGACGTTTCCCCTTTCGACAATTCTGGCACTAAGAAAGAAGGAGTATCTCGAACCTATAAAGGCATGGACGGCTATGCCCCCATCTTCGCCTATCTCGGTCAAGAAGGCTATGGCATTAACGTGGAGCTGCGGGAAGGCAGCGTACATTGTCAAAAGGATACGGCTGCGTTTCTGGAGCAAAGCATTCACTATGCCCGGCGTGTCACCGACCGCAGGCTGCTCGTCCGGATGGATGCAGGCAATGACAGTATGGACAATTTACATGTCTGTCACCGGCATCCGGGCACCGACTACATCATCAAGGTCAACCTGCGCAAATCGCCCAAAGAAGCATGGCTCGCCATCGCAAAAACAAGGGGAATCGCCTGTCAGCAACGGGAAGGCAAAATCGAATATGTGGGTGCAATCGAGTTTGCCCAAAAAGGGTTCGAACCGAAGCTGCGGCAAGTCTTTCACGTCATCGAACGGACGATGGAGCCTGACGGTCAACTGCTTCTCATTCCCCAGATTGACGTTCATGTGTACTGGACATCGCTGCGTTGTGCGCCTTGGCGTGTGATTGAACTGTACCGTGATCATGGCACAAGCGAGCAATTTCACAGCGAAATCAAGACCGATCTGGACCTGGAACGCCTTCCGGCGGGGAAATTCGCCACGAACGATCTGGTGCTGCACGCGGGAGTCGTGGCGTACAATCTGTTGCGCATCATGGGTCAAGAAAGTCTCCGGGGAGACGATGCCCCTGTTCGCGGTAACGTGAAACGTAGACGTATTCGCACGGTGATCCAGAACATCGTGTATATGGCGGCACGGTTCGTCCGTCACGCCGGGAGAATCGCTCTTAACTTTGGCTGCAACAGTCCTTGGTTTCTCACCGCAAGACGCATCTACCAAGCATTTGCTTAAACTAGCGAAATGCCGTCCAACCCCATGCAATGACCTGCAAAAAGACAGGCTTATTTGGCATGCCTACAAACAGATGATGCAGACTGAAAGGCACAAAATGATGATCCATTCGAACTCCTCTTTCCAGGTAAATCACTAAAATCATCCACAAAATACCAAACCTGTAACTTAGGCTAAATCCATGTCACGGATTCAGG
>NZ_KB905683.1 GCF_000380965.1 Paenibacillus ginsengihumi DSM 21568
CCTGAATCCGTGATCTTTAAAATCAAAATAGTGAGATAAAGAAAGGAAATCAATGATCGATGGAGAAATAGTAGGATATTCGTTAGATTCCAACTATCACCATCGAGGTGCATTGATGAAAATCCAATTTGTACGATCCAAAGAGCTCATTCTAACCACTCACGCGGGGCTGGCTACAGTCGGCGCTCTGCTTGCTCATACAAAGTTAACGAAACGATTAAATCATACCGTTATTAAGGATTTTGAACATCCGTTTCACTCCCACGCGGATGTGATGAAAAGCTACTTGGGTCTGCTTTGTCAGGGCAAGAGCGACTTTGATCACATCGAACCCTTCCGCAAAGATGATGTCTTTTCCATTTGCATGCAGTTGAATAAGGTTCCGTCCAGTCCTACCCTCCGCCAGCGCTTGGATGCTGCTGCTTCGTCCGAGAAAGCGGACTGGAACCGGATCTTGCTGGAGGAATCTGCCGACCTCCTGCGTCGGATCCAGGCTCCGTTGACCGGTCTGCTTGCAGGCGAAGAAAGCTATATCCCGCTTGATCTGGATGTTTCCCCCTTCGACAATTCGGGTACCAAGAAGGAAGGTGTATCCCGTACCTACAAAGGGACAGACGGCTATGCCCCCATCTTCGCCTACCTCGGCCAGGAAGGGTATGGCATCAACGTGGAGCTGCGGGAAGGCAGCGTGCATTGCCAAAAAGAAACGGATGTCTTCCTGGAACAAAGCATTCGGTACGCTCGGCGTGTCACCGACGGCAAGCTGCTCGTCCGGATGGATGCGGGAAATGACAGTCTGGACAACTTGCATGTCTGCCACCGGCATCCGGACACCGATTACATCATCAAGGTCAACCTGCGCAAATCGCCAAAAGAAACATGGCTTTCCATCGCAAAAACAAAGGGAATCGCATGCCAGCAGCGGGAAGGCAAAATCGAATATGTTGGCGCTATCGAGTTTGCCCAAAAAGGGTTCGAACACAACCTGCGGCAAGTCTTTCACGTCATCGAACGGACGATGGATCCAGATGGTCAACTGCTCCTCGTTCCCGAGATTGAGGTGCATGTGTACTGGACATCCCTGCGTTGTGCGCCTTGGCGTGTGATTGAACTCTATCGCGACCATGGAACAAGCGAGCAATTTCACAGCGAAATCAAGACCGATCTGGATCTGGAACGCCTTCCGGCCGGGAAATTCGCAACGAATGATCTGGTGCTGCACGCGGGAGTCTTTGCGTACAATCTCTTGCGCATCATGGGTCAAGAAAGCCTCCGTGAAGACGATGCGCCCATCCGCGGCCATGTGAAACGCAGACGGATTCGCACGGTAATCCAGAACATCATCTACATGGCGGCACGATTTGTCCGTCATGCAGGCAGAATCGCTCTTAACTATGGCAGCAACAGTCCTTGGTTTCTCACCGCAAGACGCATCTACCAAGCATTTGTTTAAAAAGCGACGGGCCGTTCGTAAAAAATGGAATACCTGCAAAAAGACAGGCTTATTTGGCATGCCTAAAAACGAATGAGGCAGACTGAAAGGCACAAAATGATCATTCGATATTAGTCCCTGTTCCTGATAAACCACCAAAGAAATCCACAAAATACCAAATCAGCAACTCGGGCTAAAGCAAGGTCACGGATTCAGG
>NZ_KB905684.1 GCF_000380965.1 Paenibacillus ginsengihumi DSM 21568
TGTACGATTGTTCATAGGACCGTCTCACTCTCCGGTAAAGTTTTTGTAAGGGTACAAACACTATACCGAATGAGCGGTCTTTTTTCTACCATTTTGTGGTTAATCAACAGGCCTACACTTTCTGAAACATTGAGCCGCAAATGCGGTTTAGTTCCCCGGTTTTCCTGTACAAAATACAACATTTGCGAACTCTCTTGAAAAATTCACAGCAGGTTGGGGCACAGGCCCCGGCCCTGGGCATGGAACCGAGCCTGGGCACAAGCCCAGCCAAGGGCATGGGCTCCACCCTAGGGCACGGGGCCCTAGCCCCAGCCCTATCCGGCTGGACGCCTATAGCGAACGAATACCGCCTCATCAGTCGCTCTTCGCTTTGATGACAAAAAAGGCCGCACCGCGGCCTGTTCGGCAGCGATGCGGCCACGAGGGCTGCGATTTCAGAGAGAGCAAGACGGGTCAGGTCTCGGCCTCATGCCAGGCGTTCAGCCACGAAGCCAGCCAACGAAGCAGCCCACAAAGCCGGCCTCTTTAAGCCTTGGCTCCCGTATAAATGTGAATCGCGTCGCGCAAAAATTCCGTCATCCCCGGCTCTTTCTCATAGTAGGCTTTGAAGCGTTCGTCATCCACATACATTTGGGCAATGTTGGCGTGCGCCTCCGGGCTGTACTCGTTCCAATAGAAGGTTAGCCACCGCTTGTGCAGCTCGGCCGTCCGCTGCGCCGCTTCGCCGGCAGGGTCGCCGGTGCGGAACGCTTCGGCCAGCGCGGCCAGCACTTCGTCTGTCAAATGTTGCACTTCTTCATGTTGTTCAGGCGTCATGCTCATCAGCTTTTCATTCGAACGGTCCACCGTCTCATCCCCGTATTTTTCGCGGACTTCCTGGCCGTATTTCCGCTCGTTTTCCGCGATTAGTGTTTGCTTGAAGCCTTCGAACTTTTCTTTGTCGCTCATTGTCATTCTCCCTTCGTGAGAAGCGATCGTTTTCTCCACATTCGCGATCAGCGTGTCGAGTTGCTTACGTTTGTCAAGGAGATGTTCCCGATGTTCTTTCAGCGCCTGGGCAGCATTGAAGGAAGGGGAGTTCACGATTTGTTTGATGCGCTCAAGGCTGACCCCAAGCTCCCGGTAAAACAAAATTTGCTGCAGCTTATCGACCTCCGCCTGCCCGTAGATCCGATATCCCGACGAGCTCATTCTGGCCGGCTTCAGAATGCCGATCTCATCGTAATATCGGAGTGTCCGGGTGCTGACCCCCGCAAGCCTCCCCAGCTTCTGAACAGTGTATTCCATTTGGTTCACCTCCTGACAGCTTTAAGGTACACCTTTACGTAACGTGAAGGTCAATCCCTTTTTCGAAAAAATATATCGAGTAAAAAAGGACCCGGCATCGAAGGAGTCAACGGGATATGGCCGGGATTATCTATCTTGAAAATAGCCCAGGGCGGTGCGGCACATTTTCATCTTCTGATGGTGCTGCGCCAGCGGCATGGGGGTCTATCTTGAAAATTTGGCGATATACGCCGACAAAATTTCAACACCGCAGGTGACGACCGATGACGTAAGGAAGCGCTCGTCATAGGCGTCTAT
>NZ_KB905685.1 GCF_000380965.1 Paenibacillus ginsengihumi DSM 21568
GCTTCTTCGCTGTTTAAAGTGCGAACACCTGTCAATACTGGAAATTAAGAGACCAGTAGAGGATGAGGTGTTTTCATATGTTTGTAGCAAATCTTAAGGAAGGTCAGTTGGAAGAACTGCTTCATATTCCCGAGCCGTGGTATATCGATCGGGTTGATTTCAGCCTGGAAGCCAAGCAGTTGGACGTGTATGTCAAGTTTCGTGAGCGGGCGTTGTTTCCTTGTTCGAAGTGTGGAGCCCCAAACCAACCGGTAAGAGATATCGCCAATCATGATCGTACATGGCGTCATCTCAACTTTTTCGAGTATCCGAGTTACATCCATGCTGAACTTCCCAGAACCAACTGCGGGGAGTGTAATACCATCACCCGAGTCAATGTGCCTTGGGCCTTGGATAAACCTAAGCATTACTTTACGCTGCACTTCGATGCGCTCATTATTGCACTAGCTAAGGATATGCCCATGAATGCTGTTAGCCGTTTTGTAGGTGAGCATGACACGCGCTTGTGGCGGATTCTCCATCATTATGTCGATAACGCCATCGCGGCGCAAGATCTAACGTATGTCACGAAAATCAACACCGATGAAACGTCCGCCAAACGCGGGCACAATTACATCACCATCTTCATGGATCCGGAGCAAAAGAACGTCATCTGCGTGACCAAAGGCAAGGACTCTAGTACATGGGGCGAATGTAAAAAGCAACTGGAAGCCCATGGCGGGAACGCAGAAAACATTACAGAGGTTTGCATGGACATGTCACCCGCCTTCATCAAGGGTGCAGAGGAGAACTTCCCAAAAGCGTCAATCACCTTCGATAAGTTTCATGTCATTCAAGCCGCAAACGAAGCCGTTGATGAAGTCCGCCGTACCGAACGGAAGAGCTGCGCAGAACTAAAAGACACGCGATATATGTGGTTGAAAAACCCGGAAAATCTGACTGCTGCGCAACAAGAAACGATGGCGAAACTGAAGGACTGCGATCTGGATACCGCCAAAGCCTACCGGATGCGGCTGATCCTCCAGGAGATCTATCGCTATCCGGCTGCAATCGCACCCATGGTGCTGCAAGACTGGATTCAGTGGGGACTGCGTTGTCGACTGGCTCCAATGGTCGAAGTCGCCAAAATGCTGCAAACCCACTACGATGGCGTCGTCCGATGGTTTTCATCCAAACTGACAAACGGTCTGCTCGAAGGCGTAAATAGCTTATTTCAAGCGGCCAAACGGAAGGCCCGAGGCTACCGCTCCGAAAAGAACATCATCGCTATGGTCTACGTATTGGCAGGAAAGCTGAACTTCGCCTTGAAATAAGAAAAGAATTGGCAACAGCATGGAGCCACGCATCGCTCGCACCTGAACCAATTCCCTTGTCCAGCACCAGTATGCCCATTTGTAGTCTTGTTTATGCTGCAACAGATGGTGGACGTGGAGCGAAGCATCTATACCAATTCCCTTGTCCGATTTTCAAAGGTTTTCTGGAAATTCGTAGAGCTAATTTTGGCTGGTAGCATCGCTAGTGGCGAAGAGCC
>NZ_KB905686.1 GCF_000380965.1 Paenibacillus ginsengihumi DSM 21568
GATCGTCTGCAACTTGCCAACAAGGACACGTGAGACTGTGGGTGGGTCAATTTTAAGTCGGCGCTAGTGGGTCAAATTAATTCCGGCGTTGACACAAATCCTAGGTTTACAAAGTTTTAATTAGATCGTACAGTTAAACCAACAAACCGATAACAAGGAAGCCCTAGTTGCAGTAGAAGAGCAAATTAGAGTAACGAAGGACCGTCGCATGTACGAGCGACTTCAGACCGTGCGTTTGCGCTTAATGGGCAGGTCTGTGCTTGAGATTGCCGAAATCATCGGTCGTTCGGATAAAACGATTTGCAATTCCTTGCACGCCTATGAAAAGGAAGGACTTCCCGGCCTCGTGATGCGGTTCTCTCCTGGACTGAACCAACGTCTGACAGAGCAACTATTTCCGGAAAAAGTGAAAATTAAGCGAAGCGTTACGGAGTAAGTGCTAACGCTAGCCAGAGAGCTTATTTCACTCGAAACGCTCCATATGAAATTCTTACGCAAGTGAGCAGCCTTATTCGGCATTTTGGGCTACCCGATTCAGCGTTTCTGAGCAAATAGCGTTACTACGTTTCGTTACATTTTAAAAAGTGCTCGATTTAGCAAAATAGCGTTTGTCACCAGCGTTAGAAATCATCGATGGGAGTTCAGCCCTTCGCTGATGGTGCCGCTGCGCATAAAGACGGTTTTGCTGGATATGGTATCCGCTTACATCGAGCAGGCGCATGGCAGCGGCGAGTGCGTTCGCATTTGCTGTCAGGCAGCACACTGTCCGTGACGGACATCGCCGAGGAGATCGGCCTGGAGCTGTATTATTTTTCGCGGATGTTCCCCAAATGGAGCGTTTTCCCCGACCGAATATCGCAAAAATGCGGCAGAAGCGGGGCCGCGCCGTACCGCCAAACCTAGCGAAGGACAAGGCGCCGGGCACGAAGGACAAGGCGTCAAGCATGAAGGACAAGGCGCCGGGCATATCGAGCCATGCGGCAGCAGCTTCGGGCTGTTTCGCGCGCACCACGCCAGCCGATCAACCGTTCGAATCTGGACAGGGCGCATGCTCCGTTTCATGGCTAAAGCTTGATCAGTGCTTCGCGGTCTGCTGCTTGGGGTACCCGCTCCATCCATTCGTGCTCGATCATAATGTTTGCGCCGTCCTCGACGTAATTGCCCACTTCCAATAGGAGGCGTCCATACTTTGCAGCTAAATCATGTCTGACGGAGAAGGCCAGGGCATTGCCATAGGAGCGCACTCTCATCGAAAACATATCCAGCTTATGCGCCATCATTAATTTGTCCGAAAACGGCGAAACGGTCGAAGTGGTTACCAGCGGATCAAAAATGGGGGGCGACGTTAAATTCTCCTGCCGGAGGATTTGGCTTAAACATGAAATCGGAATGTGGATAACTCAGGCCTGTGGATAACCCGCCATCGCACTACGGAATGCCTGTTTCAATGCGTTTTTGGAGCCGGGC
>NZ_KB905687.1 GCF_000380965.1 Paenibacillus ginsengihumi DSM 21568
CGGAAATCGTGACTGGAAAATCGATGCTCCTCTGGACTAAAAAGTAATTACCCTGGCTTTAACCATATGATGTCAGCTTCTTTGCAAAGCTAGTGAGCATAGCAATCAAACACTTTCCCCTCAATTAGGAAATCAGGATTTTTCCCTTCTTTTAGATTATAGGAATGAGGGAATCGGTGGCTAGCCTTTCACACATGACCTTCCCGTTTGTTCAGATATGTCCTGACAATATAGTGGTCGGACTATCCGGTAGATTAGTTGCGATGTGCCTGACACTATATCCATCGCTGTATCTATTCGCAAAGTTGCGATTATGTTCAAAAACCTGTGAGAAAACGAAGATAACAAAAAACAGGTCTATCATGGAGGTATCTGACCATAATCGACCTGTTCAATACAACGGAATAGCGTTATTTAGGTTATAAAATTCAAGCATTGCTTGTGCGTACAATCAAAATGACGAATTTTTTATACAGGTAATACATGGGTTATATGTGTTATTGGTTGAAAAGTGTGTTCACTCGGTACTGGGTAGCCCCCACCAAAAAGAAAACCTTGAAAGGCACGAAGCCAATCAAGGTAAAATCACATTACCAGTTCCCTTTATCAAAGTCCTCATTATCAATCTCTTTAATGTACACGGAAATCCATAATACAGTATTTTCAACAGGGTCAGTCTCAATATAAATCCCTTTAGGACTACAATATACTTCTTCGAAATCGTCATATTTAAAACTTGGCTCTATTTCCAAAACTTCGTCAATAGACATGCCAATATGAATTACATCAAATAACTTTCCAGTATAGTTCTTTAATGCGGTAATTTTGAACAACTTCCCATTGAATAAATTAAACCACAAGCAAACTTCATCTTTAATTTCATATCTTACTAGAGACTTTCCTAATAGAGCATCAGCATCGTTGAGATTTTTAATTATGTCATAAAATTCGCTAATATGGCTGTAAAGTTTCACTCCACCCATTCCCTCCCACGGGACAATAGGGGCATTCAACAACACCATAGTTAATTACCTCCTATGAAGATTATTGTTGCTGTTTCTTTTCCATCTGTCTTATAGGCACTTTCAGCACCATCAACTACCTTTATGATACCTTGGTCATTCGTACTAATTTTTACATACGGGCTTCCTCCATGTCTCCCACCTCCGGGCGATACTTGGACTTGAGTAATATTCCTTTCTCCGCCAGTATTATTTATCTTAATAATTTTTGCCCCTGAACTTGATTTAGTGGAATCTTGTACAGTAACATCGTATCCTTCATTTCTTAGCATTTGGGCGATTTCGTCTGCCGATTTGCCTTTGAATGCAGTAGGATTTGATTTGATTGCCTCAACAGTGACTCTACCGTTATTGAAGACTGCGTTACCCGTCCCCTCAGTGTCCTGTTTCGGCGGGGTGGATTGGTCTGCCTCCCGTGCCGCCTTCTC
>NZ_KB905688.1 GCF_000380965.1 Paenibacillus ginsengihumi DSM 21568
AACAACCGGTTTTGCAATAACCCTTTCTCACTTCCCATCGGGGTGCTCCGCACCCCCTATTTGTGTTGTGTCGATCTGAGTACCTGAATAGTTACAACAAAATTTCGTCATCTTCGGTACCCAAGAATTTATTGACGATCGAAACTATACTAACAACCGCCGGGCGCGCTCCTGGACGAAACGGTTCAAGAAAGCCAGCCGGGAATCGTTCAAATTGTAAACCGGATGCTTAGAAAACTCGAAGTCTACTAATTTGCGTAATTTTTTCCGTTGCCTTGGTGTAATGATCTCTGTAAGATCGTCGAGTCCCATTTCTGATAGTTTAAAAATGTAAAGGTCCGCTAGCCCAAATAGGAATTTAAATCGTTCAGATCGTCCTCCATAGCCTGGTGCAGAAGAGACATACCGTTATCAAAAATCGGCGCCATTCGCAATAGTTCCCCACTAGCATTGTCCCGAATAAAACCAAATTTCCAAAATGCCTATCTTGATTGGCGATAACGGCGTCAAACACTAGAAGATCCAACAAAGGCTCGTAAAAGGAAGAATCCTTGGCATTCCTCAAAAATTCTTGAGGCTTTTGAAATGGATAAGCCACATAGGCAGGTACAAAAGACTCTTGCTCCGAGGTAAACAGCTTACAGACGGAGCAAAGGAACCCCTTCCAATTTTCTAGGTCATAATCGACGTGATCCAATTCCATAACTCGAGCAACCTGCGCGGCTGTATTCCGAGTAAGGTTCCCGCCCGGCATTAGCTGCACCCTCCGAGCCGGCCTTATACAAGTAAACCTGGTTATTGATCTGACGCCAGCATTTCCGAAGCATCCCATCCGTGGTGTATTCAGGGGAAGATACAATATTGTTTACCTTGTCACCGTAGCCCGTGAAGGCTACTAATGCCAGTGTTTCGGAGAACTCATTCTGATACAAGTTGTAATCTTCCCACTGAAGTCCTGCAGCCCATTCTGGGACTATCCAATAGTCGTCGTTTAAAGATAGCCCTAAAGTGATATTTAGGAGGTTTATTAACGGAGCGTCAAGGATGGGCAGAGTCTCCATGACCTCCTTGGCAAATCTGCGATTTTTTGGAATGAACCGCCCATGCAGCCATCTCAACAGATCATCTAAATTCAATTTATATGGAAGAAGAGAAGGAGCTTCGACTGCGAAATGAATCTCAGTAGAAAGATCCTCCAAGCTCCCTTGGACTATCGAAAAACGGACAATTTCCTGGTTTTTCTTTTTCAGGATTCATGCCGTCTTTTGATACGAATCCCTCCAAGTAAATCGTCATTCACGATATATTACCTCCTTATCTTTCACCGACGAGGATTATTTCAATCCACGCACCCCGTACGGGATGCGAC
>NZ_KB905689.1 GCF_000380965.1 Paenibacillus ginsengihumi DSM 21568
CGAGCGCATCGCGGTGCATGAGAAGTCGAATTTGTGGTGCGGCATGGTGAGACTGCCGGGACAATACGAAGGGCTGAAAGCCGCGGAAGGTGCGCTGAAACCGAAACCGCTGGGCCGCGAGGTCTGGGCGCCTGAAGTCGAGAAACGTTCCCTTGCGCAGTATGAGGCCTTGGCGGTGATGGGCTCATGCTAGAGCTGGATCAAGCGCGCGGGCAATTGGAGGAGCTGAAACTGTTTGCCGCCGCCGATGTGTTGGAAAGCCGGCTGCAACAGGCGACGGACAAGCAGTGGACGTATGTGTCGTTTCTCGTCGATCTGCTCGGCGAGGAACTGGCACAGCGGCTGAGGCGCAATATTCAAACCAAGATGCGCATGGCGCGCCTGCCTTACCAGAAGACGCTGGCGGAGTTCGACTTTGCCTTTCAGCCCAGCGTGGACAAGAAGCTGATCGATGAACTGGCCACGATGAATTTCGTCCGTCAGGCGGCCAATGTGGTCTTCCTCGGTCCACCCGGCGTAGGGAAAAGCCATCTGGCGATCGCCTTGGCCGTAGAGGCGTTAACGAAGAGCATTTCGGTCTATTTCACGACCGTTACGCAGCTCGTGGAAGAACTCCGGCGTGCCCATCACGCCAATCGTCTGGATGCGAAAATGCGTCAATACCTGCGACCGCGGATTCTGGTTATCGACGAAGTCGGGTATTTGCCGATGGATTCGCTTGCGGCGAATCTGTTCTTCCAGCTCATCAGCACCCGCTACGAGCGCGGCAGCATGATTCTCACCAGCAACAAGAGCTTTGGGGATTGGGGCGAACTGTTTGGAGATTCGGTACTGGCTTCGGCGATATTGGACCGTCTGCTGCATCATGCGCACATCGTCAACATTCGCGGGCAAAGTTACCGGCTGAAAGACAAGATGAAAGCCGGTGTGTACGGGACGCCCCCGGATCCGGTATCTTCACGTTCCGTACGGAAGGAGGCCAACCATGCGGAAAAACGCCTTCCTGACCTATGATCCGTCGAAAGACCAGTGGGGCGTGAAGCTGCGAGGCCGTTGGTATCGGATGAGCTGCGGCGAACGATTCGGCCTTAAGATCGGGCGTACTTATGTAGGGTGTCGCCTGGAATTGGACACGACCTGGTATGTGGAACTGCCCGACAAAACCCGGTTTATTCTGCATCCGCGCTCCGCGTATTCCGTGTCTGTCGAAGCATAGCTGTAATGACGCCAAGATTGACAGAGATGGAGAAATGAAACGTTCGATTGCAGGGAGAATCAGCAAGTCTAGACCCTTAATTCGTCGAAGTGGGTCAAATTTAAACCGGCGAAGTGGGTCAATTTAAATCCGGCCTTGACA
>NZ_KB905690.1 GCF_000380965.1 Paenibacillus ginsengihumi DSM 21568
TGTGGTTTCAACCCACGGATAGCAGTGTGCCGACCGTCGCTCACATTTTGCCTCCGTGCCGAGCTCCTTTAGCGCACGTAAATTTTAAAAATGCAGGTCTCACCTATGCTCAACATGTGGAGCTTGACATTTACGTTCATAGCAGATCGAAAAACGACCTTATTCGAGCCGCTGACCCCGAAAGCGGATCGATTTCACCGAGATAAGAACGAAATTCGTTCTTTTTTTGGCGTTTCGCTGATTTTTTTAAGGGATAAGATCGAATTTCGTGCTTGTTCAAGCCTTCCTCTATCGAAAGGCAGTTTGACCTTTTTAGCCTCCATGAGCGCGCAGGAAAGAGAGCTTCTGAACGCCCTCCCAAAAACAGGAAGTATCAGCATTCAACGTATGGGTTTGCTAGATTTTCGATAGGGGCCGTGCCCAACAGGGCCCGTGCCCCAATCTGCTGAAACGCTGAACTTTCGAGCCGATCCACGGCCCCCCCATCCCGGCATCCCCGTATTCAAGTGGTCAAACAGGCGGGCTAAAGAATCTTTGCGGGTATAAGAGGTCTCCGGCTCCGTAGACGTATCAGCGAATGTTGTAATTTATACAACTAAAACGGGGGAATGAACCGCATTGGCAGGTCAATGTTGTAGAAAATACAAAATTTCGGGCGATGTTCCTCGATTTGAAGCCAATCGCCCCCAAATTGTTGCACGAAATGCAACATTTCCTGCTCTGATTTGCGAATGATGGGATAATGTTGTATTTTCTGCAGGATTCATCGCCCAACGTCCGCGGGGCGCGGCCGAAAACCGGAGAGGCAGGGGCAATCTCAGTCAAAAATCGGAAATAGCGGATAAAACAACAGGTCGCCTGCATACAGCACCAGGAACCCTCCGATCAGCGCGCCAAAACAAAGAAAAGCGGTGCGGTGCGCCCGGTTTTTGATCCATCCGAACGTATAGCCGATCGCCATCGTCAGCGGAACAAAAGTGAGGCCGACAGTCAGCTGCCCGATCGAAAAGCCTGCGATGAAGCTGAATACATAGATGCCGGCAGCGGCGGCCCAGTAAAACAGATGCTTCCCCATGAGAGCCAGAATGAAGGACGCGACGGCCACGATCAGAGCGGAATAAGCAATGAAAGTAAACAACGGCATGGAATTTCGCCTCCTGCTTTGCCATGAAAAATTAGGAATGCACACAATGAGATAAGGACCCGGTTCTCGAACAAATCCCCGCCTCTTTTCGTCGCCTCGGCAATTATCTTGTTGTTGTAACTCAACTTTCGCACCTAGAAAATCAATGTAAAACCAATTGTAGAGCGGGTTTAAGGTCTGTTGAATAGCCAGCTTGCCAAAATAGAAAAAC
>NZ_KB905691.1 GCF_000380965.1 Paenibacillus ginsengihumi DSM 21568
CAGTTTCAGAACGACTTGTCGGCTATGCTGAATCATCGTAGCTGCACAGTAGAAGAACTCCAGACGAAACCGGGCAATCGTATACCCTTGATGGACCGGTTCGCAACAGTCTCGCTTGAATCTCTCATAGAGATTGTAGGCGAGCAGCTTGATGATCAGGTCGATTTCATTGGCGGTAAAGTCGCCGGTAGCGATTCGATCGATGGAAAAGCCGCGCTTGGCTTCCTTGATATAGTTCTCCATGCAGCAACGCTGGTTGTAAAATCGCCAAAGGTCAATCGGCTCCCACTCGAGATTGGTGACGATCGCTTCGTACTGCCAGTCCGTATCGAGGAGAAGCCGAGCTTGATCGCCGTCAAACACCTGCGCTTTTCGAATCACCACAACGCGGCGCGGTTTTTTCCAGGAGGTGGCTTTGTAGATCAGGGTAATCCCCTCGATGACCCAATCCTCATCGACAAACCGCTTCCAGTAGCGACACTGCTGCACTTCTGCCTGAAGCCGCTGGGTCCATTTCAATTTTCCGACATACCCAATTCGTTTGGATTCCCAGAGGCTGTAAAAGTCTTCGCCTCCAAATCCCTTGTCAAACCGGGCGTACTTTACCGGACGGTCGCCAAGCAACTCAAAGGTCTGACGAAGGAAGGCGGCAGCATCGGTGGAGGCATGCGTATTCCCGGCGCGGAGTACGGCATTCAGGCACAGGCGTGACTGGCCCTCAAACGCCATCAGCGGATGATAACTTTTCCGTCCGGGTTTGTGGGGATTCGTACCGACGGCCGCTCCCTCTTGCCTGCCGTATACCGTTTCTACCGTGGAGTCCAGATCCACGATAAGTTCGGAAGGTAGACAAGGTGCAATAATCTGCTGATTCAGCTTTCGCAAATCCAGCGTTAAAGTTGGGCGGGTCTTTCCGAGTCTCTCCAGTTCCTTATACAGCAGGGAATGATGCGGGCAACGCCCGCCGAGAAACCGCCGAATGAGCGCGTCGTACCGCAGCTTGCGGAAATGAAAGAGGCGCTCGCATCCGAGTGTCCAGCCGACAATGAGATAGAGCAGAATGCGGAACACTGGAAACTGGGAGTTGCTTTGTTTGACGCAATTCAATTCTTGCAAAGCCTTACCGAGCTTGATTTTTTCGAGATATTCCAGAAAGATTTTGCTTCCTCCGACGCTTGTGGCGTTTTGCAACGAAAATTCGGTCTTGATTTTGCTGATGGGCGTGATAAACTTCACCTAAAGGGTGCTCCTTTCTTTGGGTGATGTGATGTAAGCAAACACCATTCTACCAAAGATTTGGAGCACTTTTTATTTTTTTCAGAAGAGATTACTTTCGAAATTCAGG